>QCGG01000029.1 GCA_003280055.1 Prochlorococcus sp. AG-363-P19 | reverse complement strand
AATGCTTTGAAGAGGATTTGCATGACCATTTTCTAAAGCAAATGCTTTGAGTTGCCCAAAACTTTCTATCCAACTATCTGAACAACTCCGTATCAACAAGGTCTTAATAGAATTGGAAAAATCATTTTTAATCTTTGTTGGAAGATCGAAGATTATTTTCTCAAGTCCGTCATTTGACTTGTCTTGACTTTTTCTTATGCCTAGATTCATTCGTAGACGATCAATTTTTTCCATTAAACAATCGTCTTGAGACTTAAGAGCAAGAATTACTTGCCATACATTATTAAACCTACTTGCAAGTATTTCTTCTTCTGCATTTTCGTCCTCAGAGAGATAAACAGGTATGACGATCGTTCCTATTGATTTGTCATTACTTTTTCGTATTGCTCTGCCAACTGCCTGAATAATATCTACTTGACTTCTTTTAGGATCTATAAAAGCAATTCCATCTAAAGTTGGGACATCAACCCCTTCGGAAAGGCATCGAGCATTTGACAAGATTCCTTTTTGATTCTTATCTATATTCTTCAACTGGTTGATTTGCTTATTTCGCTCTGCTGTAGTCATATTTCCAGAAACATACTTCGCAAAGATCTCACCTTGAGGGCGATCTGATTGAGGCATCCAATCGAGAATATTTAAATGCTGCTCTGCAAAAGTTTTTGCACTTTTGATGCGACTATGAAAAGTAATTACTCGACGCATTTCATAGTCTTTTATTGCTTTTGCCAGAGCAATATGGGAGGCAAGTGTCTCTGCATCTGTTGCAATCTCATTGCTTGTTGCTAGAAAATCCCGATTGAGAATCTTCTGTTGAACCATAGGGTCATCTATACCTATAACTACAACTTGATAATCAGAAAGAAGATCTCTTTTGATTGCCTCGGAAAATTTCAGTTGATATAGAACCTCTCCAAATATTGAGTGATCATCCATCGATGCCACCTCAATTTCATTTTCTGATGCCTTGCTTTTGATTTGTTTGGAGAGAACTTTCGGAGTCGCTGTCTGGAAAAGACGCTTTCTAGATTTAATTTTCTGATCATCAAGAACAAACCCAAAAGCATCGGAAACTTTTCCTGCACACCTATGTGCTTCATCAGCAAAAGTAATATCAAACTCAATATCTAGATCTTTTTGTGCCTCAGCGACTAATTGAGATGACTGATAGGTAGAGAAGATGACCTTTGGATGACCTGGTTTGAAAAATGCTCTGAAGATATTGAAACCACGCCCTTTTAAAAATGCTTTGATCTGGTCAGGGTCACTGGTAACAGGAACTCCTACTTCTGAACTGCTTGCGATCCAGTCGTCTTCAATTTTGTCTTTCTTGGCGACTGACTTATCTGAGCAGACACAGATCCAATCAAAGGGATCGGATGCAGCAGAAGTCCATTCCCTCAGTGTTTGAGATAACAGACTTAGTGATGGCAATAACACCAAAGTTCTTTCTGCTTTTAAGCGCTCTTTGATCCATAACGAGGTCAGGGTTTTCCCTGTCCCGCATGCCATTAAGAGTTGCCCTCTATCAGCAGTCTTTAGACCATCAACAACAGCAGTGATTGCCTCATCTTGATGGGGTCTTGGTTTCCTTGGATCTTTGCGTTTACCTCTTGATAGGTCGTTCGGATTCTCAGGAAACTCAATTTCTGAATGTTGGAATTGATCAAGAAGGAAGCAGACAACTTGCTTCTCTTGGCGTTCGATGACCTGTCGAGCATTGCGTCCTATGCCATCAGTGCTTGCAATGAGTAAGCGACCATGGATTCTTGAATCGCTGGACTCACTGAGAAAACTATCGATCTCTGCTTTTGTGATTTCTCGATCAGGGGAAATGCACTTCGCTTGAACTGCCCATGTCTGCCCATTCTTGTGCTTGAAGACCAGATCAATTCCGCAGTCAGGACCCCACCTTTCTGGATATTCGTCCCATAACCACACCTCCTCGACTTGCGTTTGCCATTCGGGATCAGTCTTTAGAAACCATTTGACGAATTTCTCAAACTGCTTCCCTCTGACTCCAGAGTCAGGATCTAGTGCTTCATAGAACTGATCAAAGGTCGCCACTTTTCCCTTTAGATGCAGTTCAGTGTTTTTATTTTGCCGCTTTCTCTTAAATTGGGCACTTGAGATTAGTTGATGTCCAGAAGTTGCTTAAAAAATAGAAGTCTCTATACCGCTCTTCTCTTTGAGTTCGGCAAGGGAATGAACTTTCAATTTGGAGGTATACCAATTCTCTGTAGTCCCTGGAATAAGTCCTAATTCTTCTCTCAACCACTTCTTAAGTTCATTTTCAGTTTCTAAAACTTCTTTTCCAGGGTGAGGACCTGTTGATTGCACCTCAGACCAACCATTACGAGAATGTTCTCTAATCCTTTGAGAAAGATTATTAGAGATGCCAAATTGTTGTTCACCAGAACGCTCCATTAAATAAAACCAAGCAGGTTCTCCTGGGTTAAATCCATATTCAGCGCAT
>QCGG01000028.1 GCA_003280055.1 Prochlorococcus sp. AG-363-P19 | reverse complement strand
TCATGCGATGCCATCTCATCTGATTTTGATTCTAAGAAAAACTTAGTCAGAATTGCCTTTAAGTATCAAATAAGAAGATATTTAATTGCAGGAATTCACATGATATACGTGCAATGGGTCACTCGAATACTTACCTAACATATATGGGTATTCGGCATTTGCAGTTAAAGGAATACTCGCAATAGAAATTGCCAATGCAAAGATAGATGCAGGCGTTGCCAATCTAATAAGGGTTTCTTTGTCCATGAGGTTTTAGAAGTCTTTCTTAGATATAGCAGTCTCAAATGATGTCAGAGCAAACCGTTAAACCGTTACATGGAAAATTCGTTACATGGAAAAACACATGGAAAAAGCATGAAATGACCTTATTTTTTGTGTCATGAAGTGCCATATCGTGCCTAGTGGACAACCACCCTCTCCGTTCCGACTTCATGTCCGTAGGCGTCTCAGCGCGTCCATAGCGGTCCGAAATTTCGCCTGAATTCAGCATTTTCCGTCGAGTTCAGATTTTTGATGTTTTGAAGGTAGAGAGATGAGTTGTTGCTATTTAATCAGGCATATTTCTGCACCAGGCATCTTGTTTAATCGATAGATGGTCATTTATCTTTTGCTTCGAAGCATATTCTAGAAGATATATATGGAGGGACATCACCATCATAAAACCCTACAAACTTTTGACTAGGTATATTCAAATTAAAAAGAAATACATTAGGCATTCCATCGGTTGGACTATTCCTAAATGCAAGAACATATCCGTCATTTCTCCAATCTATTATTCTATACTCCTCTTCACCAGCAAAACTTTGTTTGGTTATAGTGCTGAAACTATTAATATATTTAATACTCCTATTTTTACTATTAATTAAATAATTAATAGTAAACCCAGTATCTTGCTCATAGCACGTTATTTGATAAGAATCATTTACAACATATTTTTTTTGAAAAGAAGAGAGTTTATCAGATATAATTTCACATCCAGATATCAAAAGAGAACTCAAAGTGAATATAGAAACAAATAAAGTATTCTTGTATTTCATTTATAGGGTAAAACGATCTCCAATCTACATGATTTTTTGAAATCCTCTTCGCTAAAAGCAGTTATTGGAGAGCGATTTGTGCGGGGGGATTTTTAGGTGCGGAGACTCAAAAAGTTGTTGGATTTCCTCAAAACGATTGATAGGACTAGTGCCTCCTTCGTTGGGATTGATCTAATTCGACCGACCAGAAATCTTGTTGGATTTCTTGTTGTATTTTCGACCTAATTTCGACTTTTTGTTCCCCTGTGTTCCCTGACCTTCCCTGATGGACTTATATCGACAGACACCCTCTACGTGTTTTTTCTTTCGGCAGTTTTCTAATAGATTTAGTAAGTACTTAAGGAACGAGTTCGACTTTCGAAACAGGTAAATCTAATCATTAAAAGGAACAAAATCTTTACAAAGGAATTCCTTATTGTTGGCAAATTGAAAAACCCTATCTTTCACTTTCTTATCTTCTTTTCTAAGACTAGAAAAAATTGATTTATAAGTTTGTCTTAAATCCTTTTCACTTAGTTTGCCAAATTGATGAAGGATACAAGTTTCGGATAAACTTCCAATATAAAAACCATAATCATAACTTTTACTGTCTAATTTAAATTCCGCAAATACTTGACTTGGCATTGAGAGAATACTAACTACAAAAAGAGTGATTCCAATTCTCTTTTCCATAATAAATAAATATTTGACTTATTATTACATACCTTGTTTGTGCGGGGGGATATGTGGTTATTTTTGGACTGAATTCAAAAATTGTTCTCCTATATTCTCTGACCTGCTCATGTGAACCCAAGGTGAAGTTAACCCTCTCCGCTTTTTTGAGGTGACAGGAGGTGCCATCAAGTGCCCTAAGGTGACAATTCCTCGCCATATAAACGAAATATCAACTAATTAGGCAAAAATTGGTACCACTAAGTGACACCGAACTCGATTTTTGTGCTAGAGAAATTATCTGATAATTAATCAATTATTAATAGGTGCTTACACTCCATGTTCCTCCTTGATAAACAGTCATTGACCCAGATGCTTTTGCAATAAAAGGAAGACTTAATATAGAAATTGCTAATAAAGCAGTTGCAGCAGGTTGAGCAAGTCTGATAAGGGTTTCTTTGTCCATGATGTTTTAGAAGTCTTTCTTAGATATAGCAGTTTCCAATGTTGCTAGGGAAAGACGTTAAAGCGTTAAATAGAAAAATACATGGAAAAACGGTGAAATGTCCTTATTTTTTTGCCACCAAGTGCCATATCGTGCCTAGTGGACAACGACCCTCTCCCAAAACTGAAATGTGTTTGACGCTATCTCGAAATCGTGGTGTGTTTCTTGCAACCTTTAAAAGTGAAATTTAAGCACTCTAACTATTAACTAAATATCAACATTGATTTCTTACCCACTTTGCAGCATCTTCGTCTCCTAATTCAGATGCTTTTCTCCAATCAGCACAAGCACCTTTCATGTCTTGTATCTGTTCCTTTTTGATCCCACGGTTTCTGAACGAATTTGCGTGCTTTGGTCTGATCTCGATTGCTTTGTTGTAATCAGATATTGCCCCTTGATAATCCTTTAAATCACCCTTTGCA
>QCGG01000027.1 GCA_003280055.1 Prochlorococcus sp. AG-363-P19 | reverse complement strand
GAGTCATTTAAAGGATTATTTGGGTGCAATTTCTGATTACAGCAAAGCAATCGAGATCAATCCAAATAAGGACGAAGCGTATTACAACCGTGGCAGAACAAAGCATGAATTAAAGGATTACTACGGAGCGATCTCTGATTACACCAAGGCAATCGAGATCAATCCAAGGAATAAAAGTGCTTTTAAAAACCGTGGAATTGCAAAGGAGTTAATAGGAGATATGAAAGGTGCTTGTGCTGATTGGAGAGAAACAGCATCTGTATCTCCCAATGATGCTGCTGCTCAGTGGGTAAGAAATCAATGTAATTAAGAAGGATTTTTCTTCACAAGTAACTTCACCTTCACTTCACCGTGCTATTATTAAAGATCTGAACCCTTTCTATGACTGAGTTTTGCGCCCTATTTTCATCTAGAACTATTGAGTGGGAATAAGAATGACTACTTAATGGTAGTTATAGATTAAAAGTAGTAGTTCCACGTGAGAGCAAAGTCAAAAATAGGCGACGTTTTTGCAAGGGGTTTCAGGGGCGTGTTCAACATGAGTTCCACGTAGGGTGTTGTGAGTATCTCCTAGGAGAAATCGTAGAAAGAGGTTCTCTCTACACTTGGTTAGACTGAAAGTAAGGGGTATTCCTTATATGAAGAAACGAACTGCAATTATTGGAGCATTGGTGTCATTGCTGCCGATAGGACAACCGCTAGTGATAGGAACTAGTGCTGTATTGACTAGTGCTGCGGTGATACTTTCTGTTCCTGAAAAGGCAAAGGCAGAGAGTGCTGCCTTCTATTACAACCGTGGAATTGATAAATACAATGCTGGTGATTATTCCGGAGCAATTGCTGACTTCAACAAGGCAATTGAGATCAATCCAAGGTATGCAAATGCGTATGTCAACCGTGGAATTGTCAAGAGAAAATCAGGAGATAATTATGGAGCAATTGCTGATTACAACAAAGCAATTGAGATCAATCCAAGGGATGCAGATGCGTATTACAACCGTGGAAATGCAAAGAGAAAGTCAGGAGATAATTACGGTGCAATATCTGATTACACCAAGGCAATTGAGATTAATCCAAGGGATGCAAAGGCGTATTACAACCGTGGATGGATAAAGTATGAAATAGAGGATTATTACGGAGCAATCTCTGATTACAACAAGGCAATCGAGATCAATCCAAGGGATGCAGATGCGTATCGCAATCGAGGGATGGGGAAAGAGCAAATAGGAAATATGAAGGGTGCTTGTTCTGATTGGAGAAAAGCATCCTCTCTTGGTGATGAAGATCCTGCCAAGTGGGTAAGAAATCAATGCTGATATTGATTAAAAGTTAGAGCACTAAAATTTAATTTTTTAAGCGTTGTAGGAATTATTTTTTGTGTTGGCGGAAAATAGACGTTTTTAAGAAATGACCTGCATATACGTGCTTATAGTTGCTTAACTGAGCGGAAATAGGAGGACACCCTCTCCGTAACGACTTCAAATATCAACTGCCTATAAGTGCATATAGTTGATTCCTGAGCTCTTAAAACTAATCTATAGCGGCATTCTTAGACTTTTTACCTGTCTAAGGGTTCTTTTTGATGTCTTTAAAGTATGGACCTCCTGTTGGCGAATATGTTGGCGGAATAGGATGAACTTGTTGGCGGATTGAGATGAAGAAACGAATTACTGCTATTGCTGCTGCCTTGTCATTGCTGCCAATGGGACAACCTCTGTTGGTTGTAGGTGGTGCTGCTTTGTCCACTAGTGCGTTATTGCTTTCTGTGCCGCAAGAGGCAAAGGCAGAGAGTGCTAAGTCCATTTTTAACCGTGGACTTGCAAAGGCAGAGCAAGGAGATTATTACGGAGCAATCAAAGAATTTACTAGGTTTATTGAAGAATACCCAAGCAATCAGAATATTAGTACTGCTTATTACAACCGTGGAATTGCAAAGAAAAAATCAGGAGATAATTACGGAGCAATTTCTGATTACAGCAAGGCAATTGAGATCAATCCAAGGTATGCAGATGCGTATACCAACCGTGGAATTGCCAAGAGAAAATCAGGAGATAATTATGGAGCAATTGCTGATTACAACAAGGCAATAGAGATCAATCCAAGGGATGCAAAGGCGTATTTCAACCGTGGAATTGCAAAGCAAAAGTCAGGAGATAATTACGGAGCAATTGCTGATTCCAACAAAGCAATCGAGATCAATCCAAAGTTTACAGAGGCGTACACCAACCGTGGAGTTGCAAAGTATGAATTAAAAGATTATTCGGGAGCAATTGCTGATTACACCAAGGCAATTGAGATCAATCCAAAGTATGCAAATGCGTATTACAACCGTGGAAATGCAAAGCAAGCACTAAAGGATTATTACGGAGCAATTGCTGATTACAGCAAGGCAATTGAGATCAATCCAAGGGATGAAGATGCGTATTTAAACCGTGGAATTGCAAAGGAATTAGTAGGAGATCTTGAAAGTGCCTGTTCTGATTGGAGAAAAGCATCATCCCTTGGTAATAAACGCACACCGCAATGGGTAAAGAACCAATGCTGATTTTTTTAGTAGTTTGAGTGCTTAAATTTTATTTTTAAGCGTTGTAGGAATTATTTTTTGTGTTGGCGGAATTGTTGGCGGAAAATAGGGATTTTCAAGGTTTTACCTGCTTATACGTGTTTAT
>QCGG01000026.1 GCA_003280055.1 Prochlorococcus sp. AG-363-P19 | reverse complement strand
GATATTAGTGATATTGTAGTGATTAATTTTAAAATATTTACTGCATATGAGTGACATAATACTTTTATATCAGTATCTAATATATACTTTCCTAAAGCACTGTCTAAAGGATTTTTGAGTGCGATCTTTCTTCGCTTTCTCCTGGCCATATCTTAGTTAAATACTTTTTCATTATTGCACTTGATCCAATTCATGCAATTTGTATTAACAAACATACATTTATCAATGTTTGGAAGGTGCTAACTATTGACAAATTTAATGAATCCCTTATTATTAAGTAAACTATCTTTTTTTATGTCAGATATTCACGTATTAAAATTTAGTTCGGAG
Organism: Prochlorococcus sp. AG-363-P19; assembly: GCA_003280055.1. Taxonomy (GTDB): domain Bacteria; phylum Cyanobacteriota; class Cyanobacteriia; order PCC-6307; family Cyanobiaceae; genus AG-363-P08. Next base: position 2,788 of record QCGG01000026.1, on the reverse strand, counting down.
GATTGTGGAACTTGTCACCGTATGAGCCATTACGATTCTAAGGTAGTTGAAGAACTAGGACTAGAATTCATCAGTGTTATTCTTCAGGATACACAAACATATAGAAAATACCGCAATGTCCTTCTAAAACAATATCCTAATAAGGAGGGTATGGGTTGGCCTACTTATATAGTTGTCAAAAACCTAGAAGCTGATTTTTCAATAATAGGTGAGGTGAAGGGTGGTCACCCTAAAGGTCAGTTTAGAGAATTAATTAGTCAATTAATATCTTAGTTAATAGGCTGCATTAAGCCGCCTGACCCTCCTGAATCAGAATCATCATCGTCATTGCTTTGAGCACTATCCCATATGGCGAATAGCATTAGTGCCACAAAACATATAATATAAAAAATATGATTAGAGATGGCTAGCCCACTATTGATATCTAGAACTTCACCCAAGATGAAAAAGCAATTCTGACGATCTTACCGGTTTTCTCTCATAGAGGAGTGGTTTGTCAGGGAACCCAAATAAACTATATTGCTATAACAGCATTGTCTTTGATTTTTTGCTTCACATTTTTTTCATTTATAGAGATTCCATCTTCTTGCGGCATATCTAAATAGATTATTTGCAACCATTCCTTTAATTGCTCAATTTGTTTGGTAGCCTCAAGGTTTCCAATTCCACGAACAATGATTTTATTTCTTTGAGTTTGATTTTTAAATATAAACCTACCATGTAAATGTTGGGGGAGTAATTTCCTCATACTTATAAATGTGTTTTCATCCATTTGTGTCTCCATTTCAATATTTATCTGGGACCGACAAACCCGTGTAATACCGCATGATTTAGTAAGTAACTTTAATTCCATTAGATTAAATAGTGAGATTACTGACTGAGGAAGACTTCCATATCGATCTGCCCAACAAACAGCTAATTCAATTAAGTCTTCCTTCGTTGAACATTCTGAGATTGATTTGTATGCCTGAATTTTTTGTTCGTTATTACTTATCCAGTCTGCAGGAATAAATGCCGTAAGATTAAGGTCAATTTGTGTGTCATCAACCTTAGGAATCACCTGACCCTTTAAATCGGCCAGAGTCTCTTCTAGTAATTCCATGTAAAGATCAAATCCTATTGCTTCCATCTGACCACTTTGCTCAACACCAAGTATGTTACCAACCCCTCTTATCTCCATATCCCTTAATGCAAGTTGATAGCCACTTCCTAGCTGTGAAAATTCCTGAATAGCTTTTAGTCTTTGTCTTGCATTCTGCGTAAGTAATTTATGATTTGGGTAAAGTAACCATGCATGGGCCTGTACCCCACTTCGTCCAACGCGTCCCCTGAGTTGATATAGTTGTGAAAGTCCAAACATATGGGAATCTTCTACAATTATTGTATTTACTCTAGGAATATCAAGTCCACTCTCTATTATTGTAGTACAAAGCATTAGATCCGCTTCGCCTGAATAAAATGCCACCATTGTTGTTTCTAATTCTCCCTGATTCATTTGTCCATGTGCAATAAGTATCTTTATTCCCCCTATCATTAAACGTAATTTTTCAGCAACTTCTTCTATACCCTCTACTCTTGGTACTACATAGAAAATCTGACCTCCTCGATCCATTTCCTGCCTGATAGCACTTCTTATTACTTCGTTATCAATTGGCGTTAAATGAGTTTTTATAGCTCTTCTCAACGGTGGTGGTGTCGTAATTAAACTCATTGCTCTAACACCAGACATACTCATATATAAGGTTCTTGGTATCGGTGTAGCAGACAAAGTAAGAACATCTACATTTTTCCTTATACTTTTTATGATCTCTTTCTGCTTAACGCCAAACCTTTGTTCTTCGTCTACTACAAGTAAGCCTAAACTTTTAAATTCAACTTTTTTACTAAGAATTTGGTGGGTGCCAACTACTGCATCTATCTTCCCATTCCTTAAACCTAATAATACTTCCTTTCTTTCATTGGTTGTCCTAAATCTACTAAGTATAGATACCTTGATTGGATAAGGAGCAAACCTATCTACCAGTGTCCTCCAATGTTGTTGAGCTAATACAGTTGTAGGAGTCAATAATGCAATTTGCTTTCCAGAAGTAATGGCTTTGAATATAGCCCTTATGGCAACTTCTGTTTTTCCGTAACCTACATCTCCACAAATTAGACGATCCATAGGCTTATCTTTTTCCATATCAAGTTTTACCTCTTTTACCGCCTTTAGTTGATCTGATGTCGGCTCATAGGGAAATGAATCTTCCATTTCTTTTTGCCAAGGTCCATCTTCTGGAAATGATAAACCCCGAACTTTTTCACGCTCTGCATAAAGTTTAATTAAATCTACAGCTATTTTTTTAATTGATTTTTTTGCCTTTTCTTTGTTGTTTTCCCACGCTTTACCGCCCATTTTATTAAGTCTGGGCTCCTTATTCCCTGTTGCCCTGTATCTACCTAATGTACCTAATTGGTCAGCGGCTACGCTAATTGTTCCATCAAGATAACGTAAAATAAGGTAATCTCTGATTTGACCCCCAATTTCTATTTTGCCCATTTTTTCAAACCTACCAATGCCATGATTACGGTGGACAACGTAATCACCAGGTTTCATTTTATTTGGATTAACAGATTTACTTTGAGAACGTCTACTTCTTCGAATGTATCCAGTGGAACTGACGATATTTTGACCAAAAAGTTCCTTATCTGTTATGACAACTATTTTCCATGTGGGTAAAGTAAATCCTTCTAAATCTGCTATTGTGCTAAATTTGACTGCTATGGGTATATTTTCTGATTTCAACTG
>QCGG01000025.1 GCA_003280055.1 Prochlorococcus sp. AG-363-P19 | reverse complement strand
ACTAATTTCTTTGTACTAACAAATGGAGAACATGAGGGGAATAGAGGGGTAAATAGAATAGTAGAACGAGCATTATCTCTTGAATATCGATCTGCCATTGGCTGCTACATGCCTGGACTGGCTGCAGGAGGTGTTGAGTATCAGGACAATCAAGGCAGGGTAACAATAGATGGTGTTAGTAAGCAAGAATTTGATTTTTTGAAAGGAATCCCAAAAATGATAATGATCAATCTATATAATGAGTTTCAGGTAATGTTTCCACATCTCGATGATAAAACACTTGAAGAATTCTGCATTAAGTCAATAATTGCCACTCGTTTATCCCCAACTATAAATTTAAACTATATCTTTAGCCAAATTAACAGAAATGTTGAAATGATGTGTAAGATTCAGAATTTAATTTTAGAGATAATGAATAGTTTATTAGAAAAAGCCAATTCGATAGGTTTAGAAAATTCGTTTTATTTACATATAGCTCCTAACCTAGGAAAAGGAGATGAAGGGGAATACATTAAGTATGCAACCGAATCGGACCTAGGTACAACAGATATTCAATTTATGATTAAAGGAGCAATCAAGGAAGCAGGTGTTATTGTATTAATAAATAAATATTTACAAAATAAAACCGGAATAAATTACCTTGGAGAAAAACTAAGTGTACGTCAACTACCAAATAATTATAATGATTTATTATCAATTATAAATGAATTCCCTAAAGAAAAGTTGCCGTTTATAATTGGTGTTGGTGACACAGTAACTTCTACCCTAAATCAAAATACAAAACAGATTTTTCGCGGTGGTAGTGATAGAGGGTTCCTAAACCTCATAAAAGATATAGGCAAGATAAATAATCAACAAAACCACGCCTATCTAGTAGATAGTAGTTATGGTGAAGTAGAAAGACCAAATTTTATAAGGGACAATTTAGAAGGCATAACTGATCCTGAAGATCCACTAAAATTTGATTACCTTTTTAAATTAGGACCCACCGAATATGTAAAATGGTTTATTGAATTATCTAAACTCACTAATCTAACTACTCAATATTAATATCGAGAATTAATTAAATGATTTCAACTAACTCGAATTTTCCAACAATCTACAGAAAAAGAATCGATCTCTTGCAGGTAAATCTTGGTTATAAGTGTAACCAAGTCTGTAAACACTGTCATGTCGATGCCGGACCCCACAGATATGAGATGATGAGCCCGGATAATATCTCTAAAATACCATTACTATTAACCAAATATAATATTAATACATTAGATCTTACTGGTGGAGCACCGGAACTTCATCCATATTTCAGGACTTTAGTATCTACTTGTTCCGAACTGGATGTACAAGTAATAGACAGATGTAATTTAACCATACTAACTGAAGAAGGATATCAGGATTTAGCAAAATTCCTAGCAAAATACAAGGTTAATATCATAGCTTCATTACCTTGTTATGAAAAAGAAAATGTAGATAAGCAACGTGGCAATGGAGTATTTGAAAGAAGTATAGAGGGCCTAAGAATATTAAATCGTCTCGGATATGGCAAAATCGAGTCTGACTTAGAACTTGATCTAGTTTACAATCCTCAAGGTCCTACCTTACCCCCTCCTCAATCGCAACTAGAACAAGATTACAAATATCACCTTTCTAATAAATATGGTGTTTTCTTCAACAAACTTTTAACTATAACTAACATGCCAATTAAACGATTTGCCGATCAATTAAGGCAAAAGGGTCAATTAGAGAACTATATAAATTTACTACATGGAGCACATAATGAATCTAACATTAGCAATCTAATGTGTCGTAATCAGCTAAGTGTTGACTGGCAGGGTAAACTATATGATTGTGATTTCAATCAACAATTAGGTATTCCTTTGCTTGGTTCAGTTCTTACAATTGATAATCTAATTGATGCTCAGTATGGATTGGATGGCTTAAAAATAAATGTTGGATGTCATTGTTTTGGTTGTACAGCCGGATCTGGTTCTAGCTGTGGTGGTGCATTAACGAGCTAATCAATTCAAGTTGCTTGATAGATAGTTGTTTAGGGATTTTGACAAGCTGGGCAAAGAGCTCGAACATTTAAAGTTGATTCTATCAATTTAAATCCAATATTTTCAGCTGCCAACTGACCAGCCTTTAAAACAGATTCGCTTTCAAACTCTTCAGTTCTACCACAACTAATACATACGAGATGATGATGATCTGGGTGATCATTGCTAGCCAGTTCGAATCTATGACCACCATCTGTAAGTTCTAATTCATGTAGAAATCCCATTTCCACAAGAATTCGCAAAGTGCGATAGACAGTCGCGAGGGATACCCTTTGGTTTGAGTCTAGTAATTTATGGTGTACTTCCTCCGCACTTAGGTGTATTCCGGAACCAATACGTTCAAAAAGATCAAGCACTCTTCTACGTTGAGGGGTTAACCTGCGCCCTGCTTGATGAAGTCCGGTCTCAAGAAGTCCATTCGCGAGCCCTAATTTAGATATTGGGTTCATCAGCATCACGGCTTGCTTCTCAATAGTAAGCGCTAATGAGATAAATACCAAGAAGGTATAGTCAATTGAAATGAAATATTCAAATTAAAGTACAAAATCGATAATTTGTTCTAATTAAAATACAATAAGTTGGTACTACAACGAATAATCAAATTTTAAGTGGGAAATCAAAGAACCGGTCTTAGTTGATTGAAATTTCTTGATTGCTATAATTATATAGATATATACATCATGAACATTGTGAAACGAATACGGGAATTCGATACAACCTATTTAATGGTAATTGATGCTCAAGAAGGGCTTATGAATGTGGTATATGATAGTAACAGAACCTTGTCAAATATATCAAGGTTAATCAGAGCCTCAAATTTATTTAATATAAAGGTTATCTATACTGAGCAGGCTCCAAACAAGTTGGGTAAAACTGTTTCTGAAATATCACAAATTATTCAAACTTCTGCAGTCAGTAAATCTACATTCAGCGCTTTTGATGAGACAATCAAGAAGGAGCTTAATGATAGTAAGGCTGATAATATTATAATTTGTGGTGTTGAATCGCATGTTTGCGTACTACAAACAGCTCTTGACTTAATAGAAAATGGATATGATGTTTATGTAATAGTTGATGCTACATCAAGTAGATTCGAAATAGATAAAGAATATGCACTAGAAAGATTAAAAGTTATAGAATGTTCGCTTTCAACCACTGAGAGTTTTATTTTTGAAAT
>QCGG01000024.1 GCA_003280055.1 Prochlorococcus sp. AG-363-P19 | reverse complement strand
AAATAGAGTTGGAGGAATATATTGCTTCCTAAGAAATAACTTGTAAGCATTCATAGAAAAATAAAAGCACCTGAATCTCTAAATAAAGCCATAACTTCTAATATCACCAGCATATATTTTTTTAATTACAAGTATTAATTTTCTAAAATCTGAAATATCAACCCTATCATCTTTGACGACTGAAAGAAGAAAGCTTTTCCTCAATTTATAACCATCTTTACTCATTAATAATTTCAAGATAGAGATTGCCACCGAAAGAAGTTCACCCCTTGAATTAGGACTCTGACTACTTAATATCCTCAGTAAGCTCTCTACCCTGTCTACTTTTAGATTACCAAGTCTATCAAAAACCACTTCTAGCAAAATCTCGAGCATTTCCTTTGTATCACCAGCTAAAAGCCTCTTTGCTATGTATGGATAAGCAACAGCAATGATCTTAAAATCTGGATCCAGTCGTAATGCTAAACCCTCTTGACTAACCACGGCCCTAATTATGAATGCAAATCTAGCTGGTACATGAAAAGGGTATTCATACATCAATTCAGAAAATCTATCTGTTATCTTCCTGAAATTAAAAGATGAAACAGAGTCCTCTAATTCAGGAGCTAAAACATCTTGCAGAACAGGAACTAAAGGTTTTACATCTACATCTGACAATAAGAATCCTAATAGTTTTAAATCATTAGCCAATGCATAAAAGTCTCTATTAATTAAATGCACAACTGCTGAAATAAGTTTAACTCGATCAGAATCACTTATTGAATCCATCATGCCAAAATCAACATAAGCCAAATGGCCTAAGTTTCCTGTTCCACCTGACAATGCAAAAATATTCCCAGGATGGGGATCTGCGTGAAAATATCCAAACTCAAGTAACTGCTGAAGACTGCTAATGACTGCTGTTCGAATAATTGCTTTTGGGTCTATGTTTTCAGATTGAAGGTCTGATTTATCTCGCAATTTAACTCCATTAATCCAACTTGTAGTAATTACTCTTTTTGAAGAAAGCGAATGCTCTACTTTAGGTATTGTAATGGTTGGATTATTCAAAAATAGATTGTAAAACCGTTCAGCATTCCTTGCTTCCTGCTCATAATCTATTTCTTCCAACAAACTCTGGCCAAACTCATCTATTATCTGAGTCAGACCAACCCCCAAATTAAGTGGCAGGAAAGATGAAAAAAGTTTACCAAACAACCTTATTAAAACAAGATCTCGTCGAATTATTAACTCTAAATTAGGACGCTGTATCTTAACGGCAAACCAATTATTACCATTAAGCCTAGCCTTATAAACTTGACCAAGACTTGCAGCCGCAACTGGTTGATCTCGAAAATCTCTAAAAACATCATAAGGACTAAAGCCCAGTTCATCTTCAAAAACATCTAGGGCTATATCATGTGAAAATGCAGGTAAATTATCCTGAAGCTGACTAAGTTCTTCTAGCCAATCACGTCTTACTAAATCTGGCCTAGTAGAAAGAGCCTGACCTAATTTAATGAAACATGGACCAAGCCCGATAAAGGTTGAAAAGAGACTTTGAGCAAGACCCCTTTTTATATGGTCTTTTTGACTAGATCCGTTTATAAGAAACTGAAAATAAAAACACAATAATGAACTGCTTACATGCATTAATCTAGGCATCCATATCCATGGCCTAAAAAAAAGCCATCTGAAATCGTTCCTTGGGTCGTAGCTAGTCACAGTATTACTTGCTAATCGATTCACAGATGTACTCAAAACCCTGAGTAGAACGAAGGAAGTACTAATTAATCAAACTCTAATCACCAAGACGCTTAATCATGGGACTTCTTCCTTTGTTGACGCAACTTCATACCAGAAAAAGAGCTCTTCATCTGCCAGCTCATGGTAGAGGACTGGCACTTCCAAAAGAACTAATTGCGTTACTCAATCATAAACCTGGCTTATGGGACCTTCCTGAACTCAAAGAAATAGGTGGTCCTTTAGAAAAGGATGGAGTAATAGCTCAATCTCAATCATGGGCAGCTTCTGCCATGGGTGCCACCAAAGCCTGGTATGGAGTAAATGGAGCAACGGGTCTCTTGCAAGCAGCACTACTTGCCATAGCAAAACCTGGAAGCAAAGTTTTAATGCCCAAAAATGTACATAAAAGTCTTATTCACTCATGTATTGTTGGCGGTATTTTTCCAATATTATTCGATCTACCTTTTTTGCAAGAGAGAGGACACTATGCCCCTCCAGATAAGTCTTGGCTAGAAAAAGTTTTAAGCCATCTTTCCGAAAAAAATATTCAAATAGATGCTGCTGTTCTGATTCACCCTACCTACCATGGCTATTCAACAGAAATAAAGCCATTGGTATCCCTTCTACAAAACAAAGGGCTAACCGTTTTAGTAGATGAAGCTCATGGAGCATACTTTGCAAGCAATTGTGATAAAGAGCTACCCAAATCTGCACTTAAGTCAGGAGCAGATCTTGTAGTTCACTCATTACACAAATCTGCAACTGGGCTGAATCAAACAGCCGTTCTATGGATGCAAGGAAATAAAGTCAACATCGATTCAATTGAGAGAAGTCTTAATTGTCTACAGACGACAAGTCCAAGTGCAATCTTAATGGCTTCTTGTGAATCAGCTATTTGTGAATTAACCTCTCCAAATCGTTTAAAAAAATTACAACAGAGAGTTTTTGAAGCAAGACAACTTTATTCAGAGCTAATAGAACTAGGTGTACCCCTACTAACTACGCAGGATCCCTTACGGCTAATACTCCATACAGCTCCAAGCGGAATCAATGGTTTAACAGCAGATGATTGGCTAATTAAGAATGGCCTAATAGCTGAACTCCCTGAACCAGGTTGCATAACTTTCTGCCTTGGGTTTGCAAAACATAAAGGGTTAAAGCAATTTTTATACCGCAAATGGCAGAAGCTGCTTCTGACTACTAAAAAGCAGAAACCGTTAAGCCCATTTGATGCACCTCCAAATCCAATCCTGACAGTTCCTTCAATATCTCCAACTAAGACTTGGCATGCTAAGAAACAAAAGGTGAAGCTTAAAGAAGCTATAGGAAGAATTTCAGCAGACTTAATGTGCCCTTACCCTCCTGGTATCCCATTAGTAATTCCCGGTGTCATGCTTAACGAACCACTTGTGAACTGGTTATTAGTTCAAAATATTCTGTGGCCAAAGCAAATCCCTAATGAGATCTCAGTTTTATGTGATGAAGATTCATTCGACTAACTCCAAAACCAAATGTCACCAGATTCTCAAGACAATCGAATCAATAGCGGAATTGCAGCAGGAGCATTTGGCCTTCTAGTTGTTGGCCTAGGTGGATGGTGGTTCACTATTGCTGTAAGCGTAATTGTACATCTTGCACTTTTAGAGTTCTTTCGAATGGCTCAATTTGCAGGTATCAGACCTGCCACTAAAACCACACTCTTAGCGTGCCAATTATTAATATTTAGTACACATCTTGGAGCTAATGGAATGTTATCTGCCGACTTGACTTCAGCAATACTACCACTTTCAGGGGCGGCAATTTGTGGATGGTTATTACTACAACCAATTACAGGTTCAATTGCTGATATAGCTGTTTCAATTTTTGGATTATTTTATCTAGGTTTTCTTCCTAGCCACTGGCTTAAACTCAGAAGCATTTCAAATGTAGAATTGACTCAAGGAATTAGTTTGATAAACGGCCAGTGGACTCACATCCTAAATCCAGGAATGACAATTACCCTATTAGCATGTCTAATAATTGTTGCAAGTGACATAGGTTCTTATTTTCTTGGTAAAAAATTTGGTCGTTTACCTTTATCTCCTATATCACCTGGAAAGACTGTTGAAGGTGCGATAGGTGGGTTCATTTGTGCAATAATAATAGGTGCATTTTTTGCTTCATTTATCGGTTGGCCCTTTGGCTCTGTTCTTGGAGGATTTTTAGGGGCATTAATAGCATTATTTGCATTAGTAGGTGACTTGACCGAGTCAATGATGAAAAGAAATGCAGGCCTTAAAGATTCAGGCGCTGCTTTACCTGGACATGGAGGTATTCTCGATAGAATTGATAGTTATCTCTTTACACCAGCAATAGTCTACTATGCTATAAAATTAGGAATCCCATTGCTTTTTAAGTAATAAATTTAAGGACTAACTAATGCCAATCCCTTAATAAAAATTATATTTTGATTAATATAGGCTTCATCTATTGAGATTGCATCATCCATAGGAATTGCGCATTCGGTATTTTCTC
>QCGG01000023.1 GCA_003280055.1 Prochlorococcus sp. AG-363-P19 | reverse complement strand
GACTGGCTGGTTTAGCTCTAGAACTTTGGCTGGAACAAAAAGAGTTGCATAGGCCTTTTGTTCAAGTTCATCCTGGTGTATCTGCATTGCAAGTCGCCGCGGCAAAAATTGGGGCACCATTAATGCATGATTTTTGTGCAATTAGTCTTAGTGACCGTCTTACCTCTTGGGAAAAGATTGAGGAGCGTGTCAAGGCTGCTGCGATAGGGGATTTTGTTATTGCAATTTATAATCCTCGATCAGAAGGTCGCCAATGGCAATTAAAGAAATCCATCGAACTTGTCTTGAAATCGCGTGATCGAGATACTCCCGTTGCTCTGGCTCGACAAGTGAGTAGAGAAGGGGAAGATATTCAGGTATATAGTCTTGGAAGCTTGCCCATTGAGAAGGTTGATATGCTTACTTTGATACTTATTGGTAATAGTGAAAGTAAACGAAGAAATGGACTAATAGTTACTCCGAGAGGTTATTAATAGCGAGTTTTCCTATGAAAGGTTTGTTGATGAAATATCGGGATGACAGGATTCGAACCTGCGGCCCCTTCGTCCCGAACGAAGTGCGCTACCAAGCTGCGCTACATCCCGCTTCTTTAAGCTTAGAAGTTTTGGTGAGGAAAATTGAAGTGGTTACTGATATTTGGAAAAGGCCTCATTCATGAAGGAAAATATAACGGGCAAACCACCTTGGCTTCGAGTAAAAGCACCTCAAAAAGCGCGTATTGGAGAAGTTGCAGATTTATTATTAGATCTGAATTTAAATACGGTTTGCCAAGAGGCTAGCTGTCCGAATATTGGCGAATGTTTTGCAGGTGGTACAGCAACCTTTTTGATAATGGGACCAGGTTGTACTCGAGCTTGCCCATATTGCGATATAGATTTTGATAAGAGTGTACGTGCTTTAGACCCTTCTGAACCAAAACGTTTAGCAGAAGCAGTTGCTCGAATGCGTCTTAGTCATGTTGTAATTACTTCTGTAAATCGTGACGACCTAGAAGATGGTGGTGCAGCACAATTTGTTAAGTGTATAGAAATGATTCGTTCCATTTCTAAAGCTACAATTGAACTTTTAATTCCTGATTTATGTGGTAATTGGGATGCATTAACTCATATTATGGATGGGTCGCCTGATGTGCTAAACCACAACATTGAAACAGTCCCAAGGCTATATAAACATGTTAGGCCCCAGGGCCTTTATAATCGCTCATTAGAGTTATTAGAGAGGGTTAGAAAATCATCTAATAAGGTTTATAGTAAATCTGGTTTAATGGTAGGTTTGGGTGAAAGTGATGAAGAAGTTAAGAACGTTATGGTTGATTTGAAACTAAGAGATGTTGACATCGTTACTCTTGGACAATACTTGTCTCCAAGCCCTAAGCATCTGAGTGTTCAAAGATATGTCCTACCATCTACTTTTGAAGATTATAAATATTATGGGGAAAAAGAATTGGGTTTTATTCAGGTTGTGAGTTCCCCTTTGACCCGTAGTAGTTATCATGCAGGTGAGATAAAACGTCTCATGTTAGAAAACCCTAGATAGGACTAGATTAGCTTGTTCCCAGCAATTAAATTCCATTCATACAAATCCCATTCAACTAATCCTGAAGAGACCATCGGATCATTTTCTAAGATCTTTTTCGCTTGTTGGTAAGATTTTGCATTGAATATCAGCAATCCTCCACCGCCTGGCCGTCTTTCACAATCTATTAGATAACCACTATAGATTTTAAAATCTTTCGATTGCATTTCTTCTACCCATTCTAAATGTAGATTTATATATTCTTTGCGTTTTGCATGCGATAGTTTTTTGGCAGACTTTCTGAAGACTTCTCTCTTTACAAACCAGGGCATTTTTGAAGTTAAGATTGATTTTCTGAGAACAAGCCTAGGTTCTCTCGTTCACTAGGAGGAACGATAATTTTGAATTTATTTTTCCATACATTCCAATCCTTAAGTATTAACATTGCCTTCTGGCTATTCGTATATTTTATGTGGCTAGTCAGTAGACTTTGAAGCATTATTTCTTGTTTGTAAGTATTTAGCTGGCATATCTCAACAATTTCTTTGTTTACATTATTATTTAATTTATCCTCTTCGTCCAATATAAATGCTACTCCACCTGTCATTCCTGCAGCAATATTGCGTCCTGTTGAGCCAAGTAAAACAACTGTTCCACCTGTCATATACTCACAACAATGATCTCCACAGCCTTCGATAACAGCATTTGCACCACTATTCCTTACTGCAAAACGCTCGCCAGCTCTACCAAGTGCAAACAATTCTCCGCCAGTTGCACCATAAAGACATGTATTTCCAAGGATTACCTGGCTAGCATTATTGTCTCTTTGGTATGAAGGGATAATACTAATTCGACCACCATTAATTCCTTTGCCGACATAATCATTCGCCTCTCCTATAAGCATAACATTCATTCCTTTCAAAAGGAATGCCCCAAAACTTTGTCCGGAAGATCCGGTAAACTTGAGATTTAGTTCACCTTTAAAGCCATTATTTCCATATTTTGAGGCAATTTCACCAGCTACTCTTGCGCAAACACTGCGGTCAGTATTTAGTATTGGGATCTCAAGATTAACTTTTTGATGCTTCTCAATGGCATCAATTATTTCGACGTCTTTAAGCAGGTCGTCTTCAAGAGTTTTGCCATTATCATGTGCCTTTTCTTTATGATTTAACCAGGATCTTTTATGTTTGCCATCAACAATATCTATTGGGCTTAAAAGGCAACTTAGATCTAAAGACTTTGTTTTTGATAAGGAAACATCTCGTTGTTGAAGAAATTCTGTTCGCCCAATTAAGTCTTCCATCTTTTTAATGCCTAACACGCTCATTATTTGCCTAACTTCTTCGGCTACGAAAATAAAGAAGTTGACAACATATTCTGGAATTCCTGTAAAACGCTTTCTCAGCTTTTCTTGTTGAGTTGCAACCCCAACAGGACAGTTATTGGTATGACAAACTCTGGCCATTATGCATCCTTCGGCAATCATTGCGATTGAGCCGAAACCATATTCTTCTGCTCCAAGAAGGGCAGCAATTACAACATCCCATCCTGTTTTCAATCCGCCATCAGCTCTTAGCAAAACTCTATCCCTTAGGCCGTTTTCGAGTAAAGACCTGTGCACTTCTGTTAGTCCCAGTTCCCATGGGCTTCCAGCATGCTTGATTGAGCTAAGTGGCGATGCTCCTGTACCTCCATCATGCCCTGAAATTTGGATTACATCGGCGTTTGCTTTAGCTACTCCTGCTGCAATTGTTCCAATACCTATTTCGGCAACTAGTTTCACACTTACTTTTGCTTTTGGGTGAACTTGATGAAGGTCGTGGATTAGTTGAGCCAGATCTTCAATTGAGTAAATGTCATGATGTGGAGGCGGTGAGATAAGAGCCACTCCAGGCTTGCTATTGCGAAGCTTGGCTATATATGGGTCAACTTTTGGTCCTGGCAACTGCCCGCCTTCTCCAGGCTTTGCGCCTTGGGCAATTTTAATTTCGAGTTGTTGCCCACTTCTTAGGTATTCAGGGGTGACACCGAAACGACCAGAAGCAATTTGTTTAATTGCAGTACAAGCAGAATCTCCATTTTTCAGGCCCTTGATATTTGGCAAGGTGGCGGAGCGTTTTTCTTGATCTACATCAGTTAGTTGATTGAATCTTTGGGGGTCTTCTCCTCCTTCGCCACTATTGCTTTTGCCACCAATGCGGTTCATTGCCACGGCAAGTACCTCATGAGCTTCTCTTGATAGAGCTCCAAGGCTCATTCCTCCGGTACAAAAGCGTTCACAAATTGATTCAACACTTTCAATCTGATCTAGGGGTAGAGGAGTTGGTGCAGGCTGCAAGTTAAGAAGGTCACGTAAAACAGTGACAGGTCGGCTTTCTAATAAAGATTGATAAGTTGAAAAGTGGTCGTATTTTGGCCCTCTCTTCACGGCTGCGTGGAGAGCTTTTGAAATTTCGGGGGAGTTTAAATGGAATTCACCACCAGTTCGGTGTTGCACAAAGCCCATAAATTCGAGTTTCTTATGTTCTATTTCTGGAAATCCTTTTGCATGGAATGTCAGTGTTTCTCTTGAAAGTTCATTAATGCTGATGCCTGCAATTCGACTTGTTGTTCCTTTGAAGGCTAAATCGATTAGATCAGCTCCAATACCTATTGCTTCGAAAATCTGTGCTCCTTGGTAACTAGAGAGCATAGAAATGCCTATCTTGGAGAGTATTTTTCTTAAGCCATCTTCCAGGGCTTTTAATAAGTTGGATTGAGCTTGGTCAATGCTTATAGGTTGTAGCTTGCCGCTTTCTATTAGTTTTTGAGTACGTGCTTGACTCCACCATTGACGAGTAGTTTCTAATGCCAGCCAAGGACATACGGCACTAGCTCCATAGCCAATTAGGCAGGCGAGGTGATGTGTAGTCCAGCATTGTGCAGTCTCTACAACTATTGACGTGTTTAGTCGAAGGCCTTTCCGTAGTAGGTGATGGTGTATAGCACCTACTGCAAGTAGAGGCGGAATATAAGCATTTGCTTGGTCTACTCCTTTGTCTGAAATGACTAATATTTGAGCTCCTTGCCTTACCAAATCTTCGGTTTTTTTACATAGGTTCTCTAAGCTATCTTTAAGACCTTGAATACCAGTTTTTAACGGAAAGAGTGTAGAGATATTCTCAATTTTTATCCCTTGGGTGAAAAGAGAATTGAGAGTAGATTCATTTAAAATTGGCGTTTTTAAATGTAGTACCTTTGCTGCATTTTCTTTTGGTTGAAGTGGAGATTGTCTTTTGCCCAAGTGCATCTCTAGACTCATTACTAGTTTTTCTCTTAGTGGGTCAATAGGTGGATTTGTTACTTGAGCAAAGCGCTGCTTAAAATAGTCATATAGAAGATGAGGTTTGCTTGATAAAACAGCTAATGGAACGTCATCTCCCATGCAAAAAGTTGGTTCTTTTCCTGCGCCAGCCATTGAGTCGATTATTAAATCGAAATCTTCTGCAGTTAGTCCGAAAGCAGATTGTTGCTTTAGTAGATCATTTTTATTTAGTAATTGTTTTTCTTCCCAGGGGAGAAATTTTAGTGTTTTACGATTGTTGATGAGCCACTTTCCATAAGGATTTTGATTGGCAACTTCTTGTTTGACATCCCAATTCCTAAGCAGTCGAGAGTTCTCTAGATCAACTGCAAGCATCTGGCCAGGTCCTAGCCGACCTTTTTCTATAATTCTACTTTCTTCTATATCAACAACCCCTGTTTCTGAGCCCATAATTACAACACCATCATTCGTGATGCAGTAGCGGGCAGGACGTAATCCATTCCTGTCTAGGTTTGCTCCTACGTAACGACCATCAGAAAAAACAATTAAGGCTGGGCCATCCCATGGCTCCTGGGTGCATGCCGAATATTCGTAAAAGGCCTTAATTGAAGGTCTATTTGCCAGTTCTGGTTGACCTTGAAATGCTTCTGGAACAAGAGTCAGAAGGCTTTCGGTAATAGGCCTTCCGCTGCGAACTAGTAGCTCTAAAGTCGCATCTAAATTTGCCGAATCACTAAAAGAGTCGTTCACAACTGGTTTCAGGTCTTGTGCATCTTTGCCCCAAATATCTTTTAGATGTACTTCAGTGGCTTTTGCCCAATTTAAATTCCCTAGCAATGTATTTATTTCGCCATTGTGCCCTAGCAATCTCATTGGTTGGGCGAGTGGCCATCTTGGCAAGGTATTAGTACTAAATCTTCTGTGATATACAGCAAATGGAACCTCAAATCTTGGGTCACGAAGGTCCTCATAGAACAACGCAAGTACTGAGGAACGCACCATGCCTTTGTAGACAACTGTGCGACAGCTAAGAGAGACGATATAGAGATCAATCGCATTGTCATTCCAGGTTTTTCTGGCACGTTCACCAATTCTTCTTCTCAACCTAAAGAGAATTGCCTCAAAGGAATCTTTAGAAACAAAGTTTTGATCTTCTAAAAGCCATTGTTCGATGGCTGGCACTGTCGCTTTAGCAAGTTTGCCAAGTTTCGATTCATCTACCGGCACCGCCCTCCATCCTCTTGTAATTAGGCCGA
This sequence comes from Prochlorococcus sp. AG-363-P19, assembly GCA_003280055.1. Classification (GTDB taxonomy): domain Bacteria; phylum Cyanobacteriota; class Cyanobacteriia; order PCC-6307; family Cyanobiaceae; genus AG-363-P08. Next base: position 541 of record QCGG01000023.1, on the reverse strand, counting down.
GAGATTTTGCTTCTTCTTCACAAAATTTATGTGCTTCTTCTCTTCTTGATGAATCTTTGGGCATAAACATCATTCCCAGACCAAAACAATTGCCCTTGTTTTTTGCTATTGGCCATATCTCGCTTAGGTATCCCCAGGGGATTGCACAGAGTAAACCTGCGCCATCGCCAGAATCACTATCGCCCCCGCAACCCCCTCTATGCTCCATGCATTCGAGCCCGCGTAGTGCTTGCTTTAGCAACCAATGGCTAGCTTTCCCATTGAGTTGAGCTAGAAAACCCACCCCGCAGGCATCCTTTTCGCCAGCCACTACATATGGAGCATTGCTGTCACAATGGGGCCAATTAGGATGATTGGGAACTTGAGACATAACCTTCAATCGAGCTTTTTTCTTTCGCCTGAAAGGCTTGAGGACTTCTAATTGAATCGACTTAATTCAAGATCCTAAGTAGTGGACCTTCTTAGGTTTGATTGAGTTGGATCAATCAATTGCTTTCTATCGTGAGGCATTCCCTAGAGCCATTTGAAGCATTAAAGCTCT
>QCGG01000022.1 GCA_003280055.1 Prochlorococcus sp. AG-363-P19 | reverse complement strand
TAAATCTTGAATTCAGAATAAATAGTAAATTTGTCGAAGTTATTAACATCATGAAAATACACTCTATTGACAATGCAGCAAAACATTTGGTATTAAAAGGAAGAGATATAGAACTAATTACAATAAAATTGGACAATGTTCAACTAAAAAAGAATGCTTACATTGTTGATGATAATCAACTAAAAATAAACGGCCCATTTAAAAATAATTTTTCTCTAGAAATAAAAAGTAGAATTGATCCATTTAACAACACATCTCTTGAAGGATTGTATTCCAGCTCAGGACTTCTTACTACACAATGCGAAGCAGAAGGATTCAGAAGGATCTGTTATCACCCTGATAGACCTGACATCTTAAGTCGTTACGTAGTCAAAATAACCGCACCAAAAGAGCGTTACCCAACAATCTTATGCAATGGAAATCTAATACTGGACAGATTAGATCCTAAGGATTCCAGAATGAGAACTGTAATTTGGCAAGACCCTCATCCAAAACCATCTTATCTATTCGCACTAGTGCTAGGAAAGTTGTATGAGCAAAAAAGCAGTTATACAACAAAGTCTGGCAAAAATATCTTAATAAGGGTTCATACAAATGAAAATGATATTAAATATTCATCCCATGCTATATCATCATTAAAAAAAGCGATGGCATGGGACGAGCAAATATACGCTTTAGAGTATGACTTAGAACAATACAATATAGTGGCAGTTAGACATTTTAATATGGGAGCGATGGAAAATAAAAGTCTAAATATTTTCAATTCAAAACTAATAATAGCTGACGAAACTTTATCAACAGATTCAGAATTAGAAAAAATTGAGAGTGTAATAGCACATGAGTACTTCCATAATTGGACAGGAAATCGTGTGACTTGCAGAGACTGGTTTCAACTATCACTAAAAGAAGGGCTTACTGTGTTCAGAGATCAATCTTTTACAGCAGATTTACATTCATTCTCAGTCAAAAGAATTCAAGATGTATTGTCATTAAGAAATATTCAATTTAAAGAGGATTCTGGCCCAACCTCCCATGCTGTAAAGCCATTAAAATATAATTCAATTGATAATTTTTATACAAGTACTATATATGAAAAAGGTGCGGAAATTATAAGAATGTTAGAGACACTATTAGGGAAAGAATTGTTTCGTGAAGGATTAAAATTTTACTTATATAAATTCGATGGAAAAGCAGCAACTACAGAAGACTTTTTAGATTCTTTTTTAGAAATTATAAATCATAAAAAGATAAAAACAAGCTTTAAATTGGACGAATTTAAAGCTTGGTACGAAAAGGCTGGTACCCCAAAGGTAAAAATCAAACATGTATGGAATTCTAAGAAAGGTATACTTGAGTTAAGTTTCACTCAAAGCATTCAAACGAATAATAAACGGTCAGAGCCTCTTATCATTCCTATTAAATTTAAATTATTTGATAAGAATGGAATGATTACTGGTGAAAATCTGTTCATTCTTGACAAAGAGAAAAAAAAATTATGTATTAAAAACCTTCCTAAAACGAAGAAAGGTCCTTATATATCACTATTTAGAGATTTCTCTGCTCCAGTAATTTGGAATACTGATGTTTGTGATCTTGATTTACTAGAACTTTTAAAGGTTGATGACAACCTCTTCTCAAAATGGGAAGTTTCGCAAAGGTTGGTTAAAAAATTTATAATTAACAGATCAAAGAATTTGATCGACTCAAAACTAGAAGACCTATATATATCTTCTTTAAAATTAATCATAGAAAAAAGAGAAAAATACGACCTGAGATTTGTGGCTAAATTGCTTGAGCTTCCGGGCTTGCCAGAAATTGAAGCCTCGCAAAAGAATATAGATCCTATTAGCATTTACAATGCTAATTCTAATTTTCAAGCTGCTATTGCTAAAAAACTTTCACCTCAACTTTACGAGTTACTTGCAAACATAAAACCATCACTATCCCTAAATTGGCCGAATGGAGTTGGAGAAAGAGAATTAACTGCTATTGCCTGGAAATGGCTTACTAAAATCGGTGATGTTTCAATTTGCACAGAAGCACTTAACGCAGTCAAGTCAGATTCAATGTCATTATCGAAAGCGGGACTCAATGCATTGAATCCTATAATATGCGCACAAAGAGAAGAAGCTCTCGAAATCTTCTATCAGAGGTGGAAAGATAAACCAATCATTCTTGACTCTTGGTTTAACCTTCAGGCTTCTAATCCAAACAATAATAGTTTTAACACAATAGAATCATTACTTAAACATCATCGGTTTGACCCTCTTGCTCCAAATGCAATTCGAGCAGTCTTAGGGGGGTTTGCCAATAACATGCCTAATTTCCATGCAATAGATGGTAGTGGTTACAACTTTATGGCAGAACAAATAATTCTAATTGACCAAAAAAATGCTATCACTGCTTCCAGGCTAGTCAAAGTATTTAGCAACTGGAAAAACTATATTCAAATTCACCAAGAAAAAATTAATGATGCATTAAAAATACTTGATCGTCAAAATCTATCATCAAATACAAGAGAAATAATTAACCTGATGAAAAATTAAACTCAGCAACCGAATCAGAATGATGATTATATAGAATTAAGAATTAAATAACGATATTTCTTATTTTAAAATTTAAGCAACTTACTTCCTAAACATAGAACTCACAGAGCTTTCCTCGTGAATCCGCCAAATCGCTTCCCCAAGCATATTTGCTACCGAGAGAACCCTTAACTGTGGAAATAGATTGGTTTCATGAACTGGGATACTATTAGTAACTATCACCTCTTCAAAAAGCCCTTCTTGAGAAAGCCTCTCAGAAGCTGGAGGAGAAAAAACCGGGTGTGAAGCACAGGCTATAACTCTTTTTGCACCTTTTTTTCTTAGAAGTTGTGCCCCAGCACAGATAGTTCCCCCTGTATCAATCATGTCATCAATCAGTATTGCTGTTTTATCTTCTACATCTCCAATAACAGTCAGACTTTCAGAAACATTGTGGGCGGCACGTCTTTTATCAATGATCGCCAAAGGCGAACCCTTCATTTGTTTTGCAAAAGCTCTTGCTCTTGCAACTCCTCCAACATCAGGTGAGACTACAACTATCTCTCCTAAATCCTTTTTCGCAAGATAATTAACTAGTACTGGGGACCCATAAATATGGTCACAGGGAATATCAAAATAACCTTGTATTTGTGCAGAATGAAGATCCATTGCAAGAACTCTATCTACCCCTGATTGAACCAGCAAATTTGCTGTAAGTTTTGCTGTAATTGATTCCCTTCCTGCAGTTTTTCTATCTGCCCTGGCGTAACCGTAATAAGGTATAACTGCAGTTATTTGCCTGGCTGATGCGCGCTTACAAGCATCAACCATAATCATTAACTCCATCAAATTATCGTTGACTGGTGCACAAGTGGGTTGGATCAAAAACACATCGCACCCACGGATTGATTGCTGTATTTGCAGATAAAGCTCACCATCAGCAAAACGCTTACAAACCCTAGGGCCAACAGAAAGGCCTAAATACTCGGCAATCTCACTTGCCAAGGCAAGATTAGAAGTCCCGCTAAATAAACGAAGTCTCTGAGCATCAATGCCTACATTCTGCTGCTGATCCCTTACTGCGCTAAGAAAAGGCTTCACGGTAGTCGCAGCTAAAAGCACTATATAAGTAGATGTTAATGCTTTTGAAGCCCCTAACCAAATGTTTTTTCTAATATTTTGGTATAGATGACTAATCAAACGATTTTCCTACTGAATACAGGGAGTCTTCCAGAAGCAGAAATGCAATATGCATCTTGTCTTTTGGCAGAATTATGGGGCTGCAAGGTTTTGCAGGAGAATTGCAGCAAAAACCCAAATGAATCTCTCAAGCATTCACCAAATCAACGGTGCCTTATTCATATGTTTGGTGATCCAGGTGCAAGGAATAAAAGCCATTGCAGCTGGATTGAGGCACTTGGTGCTTGGCGAAGAGCTACAATTTTGTTTACTAAACCATTGCCCAATGGAAAGATCGAAGGAACAACAGCTGCATATGTAGCTTTATGTGAGAAGTTCAAGGTACCTCTACTAGGGCTTCTTCAAGTCGATGGCAATTGGGAAGACAAAGAAAGAAGAGTGGATGGACTCCCTTGGTGTGGGTGGCTACCTGGGAAAGAAAACTCTCTAATAGAAGAAAGCGACGACTTTCCTGAGATGTACTGCTGTCCAGATTTTATAATTCAGTTGCTTCAAATCAAACTAAAATCGTTTAATTCATAAAGAGTCAGTAATTTTTTTGACTAATAAACCTATTTAACCTTATTCTAACTGATCACTTAGCATTTTATATAGCTCAGAGGTACCGGGCAATGTTTGAAATTGAAGATCATAAGATGATTCGAACAGAACAGAAACAAGACTCGAGGCTTCGGAAAAAGAAAGATTGGTATCAACAACATTATATAAATGCCTAAATAATTTATCAAAAGTTTTACTATATTTTTTAGATTTAATAGTTGAAATTACAAACTCAGAAAGTATGTTCATTCTTGCAGTTTTCTGAATATCATTGGTATATTGAAATTGAGTCAAATAGTCTGCTAATTGTTTCCCTTGGAGCTCATGAGTTCCTACAGGTAGATATCTGGTCATTTTAGGGTCATTTGGATTAAGTAACATTGGTTCTTTGACAACAACATCTAAATATCCTAAACCAGCGATAAGAGTCTTTAACTGTTTGTATGTAATAACTAAGTAACGGTCAATAGCACCGATATTTACACCTGTCAAATCGAACAGGATGTCTTTAAGGAGTCTTACCTTTCCAATCTCATATATCTCAAAGAATGACTTTTGATTTTTAATACCTGGTAATATTATCTTTGTTTTTAATGGAATTTTGAGAATATTGACACTCCCCGAAGTGGGGAAGCTTATTAGGAATGCATTCTCAAAAAAACGATTTCTTTGATTTAAGTATCCCTGAGATTTACTAGTCAAAGATCGGTCACTAAAAAAAAGAAGTAAATTGACCTTTCGATTTAACTTAAATGCACTATTTTCAATACCAACATCATTGCTTCTATTTAATCTATCATTTATCTTCATTTCACTCCAAATAATATCTACAGCTATGCTACCAACCCAAATTCCAGCAAATGCAGCGCCTAAGCGCTGCATTGTTCTTCCTGGAAAACGACCCATTATATATCTAAGGAGATCTCTTTTTCTTTTCTTTTGAGGATTAGTTTTATTCATTAAAAGGATAAAAAATAAAAAAATTACCTATTAGCAAAATAAATTTAAAGCAACGTGTAAAAAATCATTTCTGAATTCTCAAGGTATCAAAGTCGGGTTTTCTCATACCTGAATATTTCTAGATATTTACACACTACAACCTTTTAACATAGATAAACGATTATAAGTTAAAAATCACAAAAAAGCTCAGAATTATTATCTGAAGCCCATTTAGTCAGAATACCGTAATACAGAAAATTCAAACCAGATTAATATCTTAGAATTAGAAATAAAATCTTAGTCACAACCTTCATTTACTAAAAATTTAGTTTTCGGCTTTTCACATCTTAAAAGCTAGCTCTCACAAACTCTTTCAATGTGCCTCTAACTCGAACGACAGGGATTTTACTTCACCCAACAGCTCTTCCAGGAACGCCTGCTTGTGGGACCTTTGGAGAGCCGGTAAGAGAATGGGTAAAAATGCTTTCAAATAATAATATTGGTATTTGGCAGCTTTTGCCACTGAGTCCGACTGATGGCACAGGTTCTCCATATAGCTCGCCCTCAAGTTTCGCTATTAACCCATGGTTTCTAGATGCTAATGATCTCGCAAATGAAGGGTTTTTCCCGTTATCTGCGTTACAGGAGCTACCCACCACTGGAGAAGCTCACAATTCAATCAAACCAAAATTAGATTTTTCTCTAGCAAATCACCGCAGTCGATGCATTGGACAATTACTGAGCAAGCACTGGGGTGATCAAAATAAAACTCGTCATGATGCATTTAACAAATGGCGTAAAAAAAACCAATGGGTTAAAGAACACAGTTTATTTATGGAGTTACGCAAACAAAACAATAACCTTCCATGGTGGGAGTGGCCTGCTTTTCAAGCAAAACACCAAGGTTTAAGGTTTATTAATTGGAAAGCAAAGAATGCAAGTTCCATAATTGAACATCAACTTATTCAATGGCACCTTGATAGACAGTGGCTAGCAATAAGGGATCTCGCAAAAGAATTAGGGGTGATAATTTTTGGAGACTTACCATTCTATGTAGCGCGTGACAGTGCAGATGTATGGGCCAATCGCTATCTATTCTCAATTCAAGCAAATGGAGCAATGGAATTACAAAGTGGTGTGCCACCAGATTATTTCTCTGAAACCGGCCAACTATGGGGGACACCTGTTTATAGATGGTGGGTTCATCGATTAAATAATTTCAATTGGTGGCGAAGGCGTCTACATAGACAATGGCAACAGTTTGATTTGTTGCGGTTAGATCATTTCCGTGCATTAATTTCATATTGGGCAGTGGATGGGAAAGAAAGAAACGCAATCAAAGGTCATTGGGAATCATCACCTGGCAAATCTCTTCTAAATGCCCTGAAAAAAGATTGCTCAGGTAATTTACCTTTAATCGCTGAAGATCTGGGAGTAATTACAAAAGAGGTGGAAAAATTAAGGGATGATTTCAACTTGCCAGGCATGAAAATACTTCAGTTTGCATTTGATGGAAACAAACAGAATCCCTATTTACCAGAAAATATTATTGGGAATAATTGGGTGGTTTATACAGGAACACACGATAATCCAACAACCTTAGGCTGGTGGGAAAAACTTGATCAAGATTCTAAGGATAGGGTGTTCAACTATGTCAAAAATCATATTGAGGCCCCTGGTTGGCAGCTCACAGAACTTGCACTTGAAACTGACGCTTTTCTTGTAGTAGTACCTATACAGGATCTATTACATTTAAATGATGAAGCTAGATTTAATACACCAGGAACTACTAAAGGTAATTGGTCTTGGCGTCTATCATATCTTGATCAGGACGTACACAATGCACTAAAGGGTTTCTATGAGCGTGGGTCATTTTGGGGACGTTCTAATAAATTTTTAGTGGAGTTTGTGGAACCATTAGGTAATCGGTAAAGACCAGGTTGATTTGACTCAGAAAGATACCTTTTACCGTTCCAAAGCAAAGTCTCTCCAAAGGAAAGCGGGGGGTTGATTTCAATCAAGATTGGAGGTAGTAAAGTCAACGAGATAGTTCCTGATGCACTATTTAAATTTAAAGTTGACCCATCTGAACTTCTTAATTTAACTGATTTAGAATTAATTAATTTCATAACTAGATCACCTGACACTCGTTTAATGGCCGGAGCTCTTGATGCCATTTCTAACCACTCTCTCGTAGAACCTCTTGTTGCAGAAACAACAGCTTGATATTCATCTAGAGGCGTTTGCGAAAAATACTTTTCTGGAGTTGATAAAGATGGAGCAAAAGGGCTTAACGAAATACTATTCTTCTCTGAAACAGATTTATATTGATGGTTTAAGAAAACAATACTCATTATTACTAAAAAGAAATAAAGCAATCCACCCTGCCAAGTCGTTAAAATATCAATATTTCCCGGAGTAAATGGAAGAAGCTTATTTGCATTTCTGTCATGGTGTTGTTGAAAAGCAGCCTTAAGAACATCATTACAACTTCCTCGCGGTATTTCCAGATAGGACTCAAGCAAAGAAAGCATTGCAGAAAGGTAGGCTGGCTCAGGAAGTCTTTCTATCCAACCCTCCTCAATGGCTTCTAAAACTGCGGTAGTGATTCGCGTTTCCACAGCCAATTCTTGTAGCGATAAACCATATTGCTCACGTCTGTTCTTAATTAAAGCTCCTACCTCTCTTAACGAATTCTTATCAAAGGTGTTTTTTCTCCTGAGAGAATCATTATTTGATTTCCAAAGAGTTTTAAAGAACATTGTGAGTAGAGGTAATCTAGAAAAATTAAGAAGTTAAGATCCTTAAGAGATCAAATCCGATAAATGCTTCAATTCTGACTTGTTTAACTCACGCCAGCTTCCCTCGCGCAAGTCACCTAGTTGAATTCCAGAGACATCAATTCGCAATAAATCTATTACTTCATGCCCCAATAGATGAGCAACTCGTCTTATTTGTCTATTCCGTCCTTCGCAAAGAGAGATTTCTAATAAACTCGTATCGTTAATAGATTCTATTAGCTTGATTTTCGCTGGCATGGTAAATCTACCCTCTAACTCTACACCCTGGCGCCATAAATATAAATTATTATCAGTAATTTTTCCTGTTAATAAAACTCGGTATACTTTAACATGCTGGAATCTAGGGTGAGTCAATTTTAAAGTTAACTCTCCCATATTAGTTATAAGTAAAGCTCCTCTACTATGAAAATCTAAACGTCCCACAGGATAAAGACCGTTCCTAAGTTGTTTCGGTAGAAGGGTTAAAACACACTTTTTACCCTTGTGATTCTTACAACTACTAATAAAACCTAATGGTTTGTTTAAAAGCAAAACCTTAGAATCTCTTTTTTTGGGAATGGGCTTGCCATCGACAAGAATAACATCGTTAAGTGGATCTGCCAATTGGCCAATAATCGCAAGTTCTCCATTGACTGTAACTCTTTGTTGAAGTATAAAATCTTCGGCCTTACGCCTTGAGCAAATAGCTGCATTGGCAATTATTTTTTGAAGTCTTGTCTTGTCCATAT
>QCGG01000021.1 GCA_003280055.1 Prochlorococcus sp. AG-363-P19 | reverse complement strand
CAGTTCTTCACAAGCTTGGTTCGTTTCAAGCGTGTTCTTATTAACCGAAAAGGTATCACAATGCAAAAATCACAACCACAACCAAAAATAGAAGAACAGAAGATTGTTGCTGAGCGAATAAATGGTTGGGCAGCAATGCTGGGCTTTTGGGCAGCTGTTGGAGCATATCTAACAACTGGTCAAATTGTCCCTGGAATTGTTTAGAGAAGAAACTATGAATTCAACACCTTATATAACCACTGAAGAAGGTGGTAGGCAAAATATGTTCGCGATTGAGTCGCGTCCATATCATGATTCTGAATATTCAGGATATGGAAAGCATGCAGAGATTACAAATTCACGATGGGCAATGATCGGATTTGTAGCTGCAATAGGTGCCTACGTAACAACAGGACAAATACTTCCTGGAATCTTCTGATTGAAATAGCAGGCAACACCCTGCAGTTTAAATCCTATAAAAGTAGGAATAGGGTTATCTTCTCAGCTTATTCGCTAGTAGCAGATAAAACTTTCTACTTTTAATTTCACAAACAAAACAAACTCTACCTTCAAACAAATGAACGAAAAAGCTGAAATCCAAAACGGCAGATGGGCAATGATTGGTATTGTTGCCGCCCTAGGTACATATGCCTTCACAGGTCAGATAGTGCCTGGTTTCTTTTAAAACAAATTCATAATAAGTCCTAATAAAATATATTAGGACTTAATTTTTATCATGGAACTAAACCCCTTTAAACCAATTGAACAACTTTTTATTAGGTTGTATAAGAGATGATATTACACTATCGTGCAATATCATCTCTCTATAAAAAGTTAATCCAAAAATCATTTATCAAGAAAGATTCTTACGCTAAAATGAATAGAATTTCCAGAAATTAACGACCATCGATTTATTTAAATCTAATAGTTACTTGCTATCATGAAGTACCAAACTGACAGTAATTCATCAAAAATAAATTTAACTGATAAGTTTTATTCAGACAAAAAAACATTGATCGTCTCAAGTCTTATTTTCTGTATCAATTTTATATTAATGTACTCAGTAAGTCTTTATTGGTTAAATCCTGAATTTCATAGGTATCTAACTGGAAAACCACTTTAAATAAGAATTTAAAACTATAAAGTAAATTAAGAATAACCTGGCTTTTATAAATAAAATTAGTTTATTGAGAGTTGCTCAAAGTTATCGTAATGCTTCATCTGTTTATCCAAAGAGATAAGTGATGCCTTTATAATTTCAAGTTCACGTTCTAAATGAGTTCGTTTTGACTGAAGAAGTAAAAAACGTCTTCGCATCTCATGGCGTCGTCGATCTTGATAGGCTTTATGATCTATATAGGAAATTTTTTTTTTGAATGAACCTGAATCTTTTTTGATAGCTGGTTTGATTTCACTCATAGTAGTACCTTTTTCAAATAGGGTGATAAAGCAAGGGTTAAAGAAAATAGGCTATGTATCTGGTGTAACCAAAAGAGGGCATGTTTGTAAATCGGTGTTAACGCTGGAGTGTTTATGCCCAGGTCTTTATGCTCCCGTATAAATTCGGATGTAAAATGTGAAACAAATATTTGATTGATTCATTCACATAATTTGAAATTTGAAAGTAGATGATTATTTATTTATATTTAAGAGATATATCGATAATATCATTAAAAATTATGCCAGTCACTGTGAATAAAGAAAGTAAGTTCACCATTTGAATAGAGGACTGATTTCATTGGGTTAGTAATGGTTTAAATAACTCAAAATTATTAGTAAAAACATGTCACCATAAAGAAGTTTAAATAAAACTAGGTCAAGCTAAGTAGATTAATTACTTTCTACTTGGCTTGACCTAGTGAGCCACCATGCCGTGCGACCCCAGTAGCATCGACCTGGTATTACCAGAAGAGGTCGCAAAGTGGAGCTCCGTTTCCGATTCAAGATCGGTTTACTTCACTGTCACGACAGCAACCTCAAGTCGAAAGAGAGTCAGATCAGAGCACTAGAAAAGGCCGTCACCAACACAGTAGCTTTTAATAATTTAAGAGAAACTCATACTAATTGCAGGCCATATGTTTCTGATTCTCTGAATTGCTTTATCTGCCTCCTGACGACGTGATGTTGGGTCAGTTGATTTAAGCAAAAATGTAACGTGACCAAGCTTTCTCCCAAGGACCTCCTTCTTCCCATACCAATGAAGATGGCCATCTTCTAATGCTTCCAACTCAAGAAGACGCTGTTTTAGTGGTCTAGTTGTCTCTAGTGATAAACCCAATAAATTCACCATCACGGCACCCGGACTAATCAAAACCGGATCAGGAGGGACAAAACCTGCTGAAATGCACAATTGTTGATCAAACTGGCTGCTATTACATGCTTCTATTGAAAAGTGACCAGAATTATGGGTTCGAGGAGCAATCTCATTAATCATCAAGCCATCCTTCCCATAAAAGAATTCAATTCCTATAACTCCCACATAATCAAGTTCAGTTAAAAGTGAACAGACAATGTTATATGCCATGGTCGCAACATCATGCTGTACGTTAGCTGGGGCCAGAACCCAATCACAAACTTGATTATTCTGGTGTGTTTCAACTAATGGGAGCGTACGAACTGTCCCTTTATGATCTCTGCTGGCCACAATGGCCAACTCCTTTTCAAACTGAATAAAGCATTCTAAAAACCATTGCGTTTGATTCACTGATCGTAAAAGCCTTTCTAATGCTGCGGAGTCATGGATAATTAATGTTCCTTTTCCGTCGTATCCTCCTCGACTTGCTTTAGCTATTACAGGAAATTTCCAGCCTTTAGGAAGTTGGATTGGATAATCTGAAATAGACTCAAGCAAAATCCATTTCGGACCTGGAATATTTAATTTCTGAATCAACAAACGTTGGGAAATTTTATCTGTTAATGGTTCTATCGCAGAAAGTGAAGGATAAAAGTTGACACCTGACTTCTCTAGTGTTCTTAGCTGTGGAACATTAATCCACTCATTTTCAAAGGTAACACCCCGACAATCTCTTGAAAGATCCTGGGTAGCTTTTGCATTCACAGGATTTGCAAGAACAATCCTAGTAGCCTTTGATGAAGCAGGGTCATCCAACGATCCTGTTTGAACTACTATTTTTACATCTCTAAGAATTGCTGCCTCCACGAGCATTTGAGCAAGCTGGCCACCTCCAAGAACCGCAATGGTTGTTTCAGAAAATAAAGTGTTGGAATCCAAAATGCCTCTCATGGAGAAGAAAGTACGAGTCGTTAGTGAAAGGGTTACGCCCAAAAAGTCAGTTTTACTATCCTAATAGAATTGGACATAGAATTAAATGTGCTTAGAGACTAAGACGTCAAGGTAATTAATCAGTACTTAATTATGCAGCTATAAGCCCCTAAACAGTTCTAAAATGTAGAGTAGGCAAAAAATCAACCAAAAAATGCTCATTAGATCAAATGTCTCAGGCATTAGATTCAGTTTAAGTTCTCAAAAAGTTAAAAAAACCTATAACATCAATTCAATGCCATGAGTAAAACAAATTTCCGGATTAACGTTTCTCTACCGAGAAGATCCTATCAAATTGTTATTGGTGGCAAAGGATTGCAGGGCCTTGGAGAAGAAGTTCTGAAAGCTGGGTTTCATGTTGGCACAAAAATATTAATAGTTACTAATGCAGAAATAGCTAAGCATTATGGGAAAATGTCTCTAGAGAGTTTACAACAAAAAGGATTCATAGCAAAACAACTAATTGTAGAATCTGGTGAAAAATATAAGAATTTAGATACTATATCGTTGATTCACAACGAGGCCTATAAAAATCAACTAGAAAGAGGATCTCTAATGATTGCATTAGGTGGAGGAATAATAGGAGACCTTACTGGTTTTGCTGCAGCAACTTGGTTGAGAGGTATATCGGTTATTCAAGTTCCGACAACACTTCTCGCTATGGTTGATGCTTCAATAGGAGGAAAAACTGGAGTAAATCATTCGGGTGGTAAAAATTTAATAGGATCTTTCCATCAGCCAAAATTAGTTTTGATAGATCCGAAAACATTAAAGACACTTGCAAATAGAGAGTATTGCGCTGGAATGGCAGAGGTAATAAAATATGGAATAATAGCTGATTCATTACTTTTTTCAAAACTCGAAAAAAGTAATAATATACAAAATGTGTCTAATATCGAAGAGAATGAATTAGTAGATATTATATATAAATCTGCAGACACCAAAGCAAAAATAGTTATTAACGATGAACTGGAGTCAGGCCAAAGAGCAATACTAAACTATGGCCATACTTTTGGACATGCCATCGAAAAACTCTGTGGTTATGGTACATTTCTCCATGGAGAAGCTGTTGCTATTGGCATGGTGGCCGCTGGCGAACTAGCCCTAGAAAAAGGCATTTGGGACCAAGTCAATGCAATCCGACAAATAAAGTTAATTCAAAAGGCTGGTTTACCTACAGAATGGCCTAATATAAATGATGATGATGTTTGGGAAGTACTTAAAAGTGATAAAAAAGTCAAGAATGGTAAAGTAAGGTTTATACTTCCCAAATCGGTAGGTTCAGTAGAGATTAGAGATGACATCAGCAAAAGTGAAGTAGTAAGTTGTTTAGTTAATTTGAGAAATAGGTTCTTCAAGGAAGCGTGAGCGAAAATTAAATACATTCTCATTTTTGTATTTAGTCTTACTTAATTTTTCAAAAGCAAGCCAATAGAATGATCCAAGTCCAGAAGGGCTAACAAGTCGTAAGAGCTCTTCTCGTTTTGACAAAGCAATCTCTATATCCTCTGATGAGAATTGCTGTAATTGATGTAATTTAGAAGCTAGTCCTAATGCTAATAGTGCTTGTCCTTGTTTAACTTTACCGAGTAGACTCCAACCATTAGACGATGCAAAGCCTAAGGTAGTTTCTATACATAGATGAGCTGTTAAATCACAACATCCAGGCTGTTCTAGAAGAGAAGTTGTAGCTGATTGGTTTTTATATGCTAAAAGGGTTCCTGAGGATCTATCTGATGTGTAATATCGTGATGCTTCTAAGCAATAATCAACTACTAGTAAAATTCCAGAATTTAAAACAAGCGAAGTACTAGAAAACCAATTTTTTAGTTCACTATGCCACTCGCTAGACCACCCTTCAGGAGCATTTTTAGGAGGTATAGATAAACCAAAAACTTCTTTTGCTTCTGACAATTCTAAAGAAAGAGAGTTAGGGATAGGAAGTTTTTTAAAGGTCAAAGAATAGGTGTCATTTATATGGCTTATCGCAACTCCTTGCTGCCATAAACTACCTTCAGACCAAACCAATCTATCAACAGGTAAGGCATCGAGCATTTCATGAGCGATCATTACACCATTAACAGGATCCAATGCTAATTCATTAAGTGTTTTCCATGAAATAGGTATATGTTTAATTGTCTTTAACTTATTTTTCTGTATGGATTTCATGTATGGACTATTTTCAACAAGTATGACTTGTATTTTTGGAATAAGATATCCATGAAATTTTATTATGTAAGAGAGAGTGTCATAAATAAGATCTCCTTCACCTGGACCAATTTCAACTAATGAAATTCGACCTTTACCACCAATACGTTGAAAAATCTGATCAAACCAATCTACTATTTGCACAGCTAAAAGATTTGCAAATTCAGAGCCCATAGATGGAGATGTCACAAAATCTCCTTGTGTACCTATCCTTAATTGGCCTGAGCCATACGCTCCATGTTCTGGATCATTTAGCACCAAGGACATATATTCCTTAAAAGGTAAGATGCCACCAGCCTTCTGAAGCTTTTTAATCAGCCAATCAGGGCAATTACTCACGAAAATGGCGTTTATCTAAGAGAATGTTAGACAAATAGAAAATCTTATGCAGATTCAATCAAAACTAAAGTGTTTAACAGGATTTCTTTTTTTAATACTATCTTTAATGGTTTGCAATCCCGCTCATGCATATGACAACCCTGATCTCTTGCCAGACGATCAAACCAATGTGATAGATCTCGCGAGGGTTCTCAGCAATCAGCAAAGAACAAAATTGGATAATTCGTTAATGGAATATGAAAAGAGTACAGGTTGGAAACTTAGAGTTCTAACTCAATATGACCGAACACCTGGCCTTGCTGTCAGAGATTACTGGGATTTGGATGAAAGAAGCGTTCTTTTAATAGCTGATCCTAGAGGAGGCAATCTCTTAAATTTCAATGTTGGTGATGCTTTTTTTGCATTAATGCCACGTCTGTTTTGGGTAGAACTTCAAACAAGGTATGGAAATCAATATTACGTTCGAGAAAATGGCGAAGACAATTCAGTTTTAGCAACTATACAAACTATTGAAGGGTGTCTAGATCGTGGTGGATGTCAAGTTGTTCCGGGTTTACCAAAAGAACAATCAATCTGGACATTAACTACGTCAATTCTTGGAGGTCTCATAGCTGGATTTGCCGCTTTTCCACGAAAGGAAGGAAAGCAGATTGCTTGGGGTTGGCTTCTTCTCTTTTCACCTCTATGGGTTATGTTATTTGGCATATTTGGTATAGCTCCAGTAGTCACACGAACCAGCGAAATACTGCCTCTTGTAAGAAATAGTTTTAGCTTTGCTAGCTCTAGTATTATTGCTTATCTATTTGCAAAGTTTATATTCCAAGGAAACAACAATGAAGATTAATTGTCAAATAATAGAGAAAATTATTTATTCATTAGTTTGTCAAAATCCCTTATAATCTTAGCAGCTTGATACGCCCCATTATTATCTAAAGGGCTAAATGAAGGTTTTGTTAGTGGTTTGTCTAATTCCCATAAACCTTTATAAAAAGCTTCCTTGGTGATTATTCTATGAGAAGCACAAAGTCGTATTGAGCTTATAAGAGAACTTGATTCAGGAAAATAATCTCTTTCAACTATATTAAGACCAATATCGAGAGATAAGGCCTCACAAAAACTACTATATCCAGGTTTACAAAGTAGACGATAACAGATAGGAAGTAAATCAATCTGTCTTATATTTTCAGTTATTACTCTACAATTATGAGGTAAAAAATTAAAATCAACTTCATTATAGTATGATTTAGGAATTAGAAATAAGAAGTTATCCCAAAGTTCAAACCTAGAAGGGTCGATATGAAAACCATGTCCCCCAAAAGCAAAAAATATAATTTTTTTATTATAAGATATTATCTCTGACTTCAACTGTATTGGTAATTTCCTTGGTTTTGCTGCTGTAAGTGTTATATGCTTCTCAGAAAGACCCCAATCCATTTTTAAGGAAAAAGGGCATCTAATAAGCAAGTCTCCTTTTCTATAACCTAAATTTGCTGAATGAGCATATTTATGAAATTTTTTATTCAGCTGTGAGTAGATATCATCCCATCCAAAATTTGCAATAAAGATCAAAGGAGACCCTATCTTCTGTGATAGTTTGGAAGCTGAGGGAGGAATATCTGCTATAATTAGTATATTTAAGTCCTGCGATCTCAACCAATCAGCCTCCTCTTCTATAGCTGAATCAATTGTCTTGTAATGTTGTTCAAGAGAATACAATGTCCCTTGCATATTGATCGTAAGAGCATCATTCTGTATTAAGCCAATATCCCAAGTCTGATATCTATATTCGAAAGGAATGTTTTGTAATGACAATCCAAAAAAAGATTTTTCAACAGCAGTGCTTATAACAATTCGCCAACTTGGGCATAAACGGTGTAGTTCTATAAGTAAAGAGCATTGTCTTGCCGCATGACCATAACCATGACTACTAATACAAATATAAAGTAACATTTTTATCGTAAATCTAAAAGTATATTTTTATACGATACTTGACCATTAATATAAAGCCATTCATGGGCCACATAGTTTATAATTCCATCGCTAAATTCAACACATGAAAAATGTGTTATTATTTGACCATTGCTGTCAATAGTACGTCTTGGAACACAAGCTGTGTTTAAATATATGGTTCCATATTTGTCTTTTAAAAAAGTCTCTCTTTTTCCAGAGTTTCTTTTTAGTTGGTGATGCATGTGCCCAAAAACCACTAAAGGTGGCCTATTGAATTGTCTAATTTTTTCTAAGGCAAGTGTTAAGTCTTGATCACCCCAGTCAACCGATGGCTTTTTCCAATCCCTGCCGCATATGGAGGAAGGATCTGACCCAAGCCCCATTGGCCCTGAATGAGCCAGAATAATTATGGGGATATCTTTCCTAACACTTTTTGCAGCATCAATAATTCGATCAACCGATTCGTCAATTGTGATTGGGCCAAAAACATTCTCTACTGCTTTTGGCAGATGAAAGCCACCACCTGCACTACATGGTCTGGCCCCAACCACAGCAATAGGTAAACCTTCCCACTCAAGAGATTTCCACCCACAATGGTTCTCTCCAAGAATTCTTAATTGGCATTCGAGAAGATAACCTGTTGAATCTCTACCCCTATCATGGTTACCTAGTATTACTGCAGTAGGGAATGGGAGGTCTCTAATTGCCTTGGCAATGCGGACATCCCCTTCACTTAGGTCCCCAACAAAAAGGACAAGGTCAGGCTGAAGCTTAGAGAGAACCAAATCGTCCTCTATACCCCAAACTCCATGCAAATCTCCAGCAATTACAACTTTAAAAACAGTCAGCTTGAGTGGTTAGGCTCTCACCATACTGCCCTAGATTTAAAGGAATGAGGGCTCCAACCGCAAAAAGAGTATTAGAGCTTCCAAAAGAGAGGCGGGAAATTATTGAGTCAATTGACTCTCTTAGACATGAGCGTAATGCTGTTATTCTGGCTCATTATTATCAAGAAAACGATATACAAGATATTGCCGACTTTGTTGGTGACTCTCTAGATCTTTCAAGAAAAGCAGCAGAGACAAAGGCAGATGTAATAGTTTTTTGTGGTGTTCATTTTATGGCAGAAACAGCTAAGATTTTGAATCCACAAAAAACAGTTTTAATCCCAGATTTAAATGCAGGATGTACATTAGCCGATGACTGCAAAGCATCTGATTTTGCTGACTTTCGTTCCAAGTATCCAGATCATTTTGTAGTAACTTATATAAACTGCTCCGCCGAGGTGAAAGCTCAAAGCGATTTAATATGTACAAGCAGTAATGCTGTGGATTTAATAAATAAACTTCCCCAAAAACTACCTATAATTTTTGCACCTGATCAAAACCTAGGCCGCTGGGTTCAAAAACAAAGTGGGAGAAATCTAACTTTGTGGCCTGGTAGTTGCCAGGTACACGAAAATTTTAGTGAAGAAGCACTAATAAAATTAATGCTCAAACACCCCGAGGCTGAAGTTTTAGCTCATCCAGAATGCCAACAAAACTTACTTGATATCTCTCATTTTATTGGTTCAACAAGTAAACTTATAGCAAGAGCTTGTTCTAGCGATTCCCAAACTTTTATTGTCTTAACTGAACCTGGTATATTACATCAAATGAAGAAAAAATTGCCATTTAAAACATTCATAGAAGTTCCAGGCATAGACGGCTGTAGCTGTAACTCTTGTCCCTATATGCGACTTAATACATTAGAAAAAATACTCACCTGTCTCTTAAACATGGAACCCAAAATCGAAATTGATGAGACAATAAGAATAAAAGCGCTATCACCCATTAAGTTAATGTTGGAAATGAGTAGATAAATAACTATCTAATTTAGTGCATAACGCAGATTAGAACTATTAGGGTTAAAAGTAACCCCTGTTTTGTTTTTAGATAAAGTTTCAACAAGAAGCGTCTCTGCTACTTTGTACTGGGAATCAGTTTCTCTGCCTAGTTGATCTATTGATAGAGTCTCTAATTCCTTTGTAGATAAAGTAACTTCAACATCAGGTTTAATACCATGCTTATGAATATCTGTACCAAGTGGAGTTAAATATTTAGCAATAGTGACTGTAAGACCTGAGCCATCTGACAAGGCTCTTACAGACTGAACAAGCCCTTTGCCAAAGGTCTTTTTCCCTACTAAAATCCCTCTTTTATTATCTTGAATTGCTCCTGAAAGGATTTCACTTGCACTGGCCGAGCCTTCATTAACAAGAACAGCTATAGGTCTAAATGTAAGAGCACTACCGTTGGCTTTTCTAACATCTTGTATGCCCGACTTTGTTCGGGTACTAACTATTGTTCCTTCGTTTAGCCATTGTCGAGCAATATCTATGCTTGATTCTAAAAGTCCACCTGGGTTGCTGCGTAGATCAAGTACATAGGCTTGAACCCCTTTTTTCTCAAGTTTGTTTATAGTATTACGCATTTCTCTTGAAGCATTGGCACTGAATTGTCTAAGTCTTATATATCCAACAATGAAACCTGTCTGTGTTTTATTGATATGACTATTGACTGAAGTGATTTCGATTTTTGCCCTAATAAGTTCAACAGTTATTTTATTTCCATCTCTATCAAGACCGAGCTTTACTGAGGTACCTTGTTTACCACGAATTAACCTGACTGCAGTTTCAATTGTCATATCTTCAGTTGGTTGATCGTCAATCTGAATTATCACATCCTTTGGTAATACTCCTGCTTTAAATGCTGGAGTTCCTTCTATTGGAGAAACAATAACGAGCTTATTAGTTTCTGTATCTACAGAAAGTTGAATACCTACACCAGATAACTGGCCAGAAGTATCGATTCTCATC
>QCGG01000020.1 GCA_003280055.1 Prochlorococcus sp. AG-363-P19 | reverse complement strand
TGGTGCAGAGTTGGAATAGGTTGATGGCTCTCAATGGATACTTGAAAAACCAATGAATTCACAAAGCAATCTCATTTGGGAAGATGAGTGCCTTCTCTAAAAGTCCTTTAGTAAGAAATCAAAAGGCAATGGTCAAAACTTCAAGCATTGTTCAAGAAAAAATTTTATTAATAAGGCTTCCTTGTAATCCAATCTTTCCTATTGGGGCAATCTACCTAGCTGATCATCTACACAAATCTTTCCCTAATCTTCCTCAAAGAATACTGGACTTAGCAGCTCTTCCTGTTTTTGATGTAGAACAAATACTGATTAAAACAATTAAAAAATTTCAGCCTTCATTACTTATTTTCTCTTGGAGAGATATACAAATTTATGCGCCAGTTGATGGGAGAGGAGGTAATCCATTACAAAATTCATTTGAGGTTTTTTATGCAAAAAACCCCTTAAAAAAACTTCGAGGAGCCTTAGGAGGACTAAGCCTGATAAAAAGCCACTATACGGAACTTTGGAGAAATCAAAAACTCATCCGTAAAGGAATTAACTATGCAAGGAAATATTCGAAAAATGCCAGAGCTATAGTAGGCGGTGGAGCAGTAAGTGTGTTTTATGAACAACTCGGAAAAGCCCTCCCTAAAGGGACAATCGTCTCCGTTGGAGAAGGCGAGCCTCTTTTAGAAAAACTAATCAAAAAAATGCCAATTACAGAAGAAAGATGTTTTGTTGTTGGCGAAAAACCTCGGCGTGGACTGGTTCACGAGCAACCATCATCTTCGCAAAAAACAGCTTGTAACTACGACTATATAAAATCAATCTGGCCTGAAATGGATTGGTATCTAGAAGGGGGAGATTTTTATATCGGCGTCCAAACAAAAAGAGGTTGTCCGCATAACTGTTGCTACTGCGTCTATACAGTTGTAGAAGGCAAACAAGTAAGAGTTAATCCTATTGAGGAAGTGGTCTCTGAAATGCGGCAATTATATGATTTAGGGATTAGGAGTTTCTGGTTCACGGATGCTCAGTTTATCCCTGCAAAACGTTATATAGAAGACGCAAAGATGCTCCTTAGAGCTATTAAGAGTGAAGGCCTGAAAGATATACATTGGGCAGCATATATTCGTGCTGACAATCTAGATAAGGAATTAGCAGAATTAATGGTTTCGACAGGTATGAGTTATTTTGAAATCGGGATTACTTCTGGTTCACAGGAACTAGTAAGAAAAATGCGAATGGGCTATAACCTTCGAACTGTCCTAGAGAATTGTCAATTGCTTGCAAATGCAGGGTTTAAGGATAATGTCTCAGTAAACTACTCTTTTAATGTTATTGATGAAAGGCCAGAGACAATTCGCCAAACAATTGCATACCATCGAGAACTAGAGAAAATATTTGGAGAACAAAATGTAGAGCCTGCTATCTTCTTTATAGGCCTACAACCACATACACATCTTGAACAATATGGCTTCGAGCATGGGGTTATAAAACCCGGCTATAACCCTATGAGCATGATGCCGTGGACTGCAAGAAAACTACTATGGAACCCTGAGCCAATGGGGAAAATATTCGGAAGTATTTGCCTTGAAGCATTTGAAAAAGATCCAAATGACTTTGGGAGAATGGTTTTCAATTTACTTGAGAGAAATTATGGAATTGCCCCATTAGAAAATTCACTGCGCGCACCTCTCAACGGCTTAGGAGCTATGGCAACTGCTTTGAATTGATAAATAAGAAGGGACAAAAGTATAAGGATTGAAAAAAAACCAGCAAGTGGATTCCCTCCCTCGCTTAATGAGCCCATTAACCAAGAAGGAGCAGGAGCATCCTCTGAAAGCTTGTAAAAACTTTGGGTGAACAAAAACCAGAAACCTACTAATCCACCATGTAAACCAACACATCCCCAGATAGATCCATGGTCAAGAATTCTTCTAAAATTCAAAACCATCCCTAATAAAAATAATCCAATTAACAAACTCAACATTGAGAAAAAACCAATATCGAATCGAATATGAGCAAGGCTAAAAAGGATGGCTTGTATGAAACCACTCCATCGAAAGCCAATGAAGCGGTTAAACTCACCCCAAAGCCAACCTCGAAAAATCAACTCTTCTGCAAAGCCAACTCCAATAAGTAATAAAATAGAATTAAAAAAAGTAGCTACATTCAAATCGTTTTTCCACCCTACCCAACCGCCTATAATCAAAGCAAAGCTTATGATGAATATCAAGGCAAAGGAGAACAAGATTCCTCAAAAAAATAGATAAATACCTTTCTTAGTAAACAAACCATCAACCCCCAAAATACCCCAAGTATCTTTATAACCCCATCTCAATCTTATCCAAGTTGGCAAAGCAATCAGAAACAATATAAAACTAATCAAGGTTCCTATTAAATCTGATCTTTCTGCAAACATTTCAAAGCCCAAAACCCTAAGGAAACCAAGCAGAGCCCATCCTATAAAGTACAAGCCAATAAGGAAAGGTATAAATGCAAGAAGACTTATCCAACGTTTATAATTCTCGAAAAATAAATTCATCAAAAAAGGAGTAGTCAAGTTTCCTTTTCAATTGTACTTGTTAGTCCTTTAGCCTTTAAAGACTCACAATAAAACTCCGCAGGCTCCAAGTCACAAACAATTACTAAACCAATACCTGTATTGTGTGCCTCAAGCATCACAGCCAAGGCACCTTGCTCGCTTAACTGAGGAACAACTTCTAAGAGAGAAGACACAACGTAGTCCATTGAATTAATAGGGTCATTGTGAAGAAGGACTTTGTAAAGAGGTGAAGGATGTCTAATTCTTTTGACTTCTTTTTCAATTACAGTTGTCCCAGATGAGCTAAACCTAGTAGTCATTAACTTCATGGATGGAGTTCCTGAATAAATTAAACCTATTCTGAAAAAGGCACCTCTTAAAGTCATTAAATAGACGCTATCTTTTTCATAGCCATTAAAACATTCTCCCGACTATTAAAGGCCGAAAGCCTGAAATAACCTTCACCAGCCGAACCAAAACCACTGCCTGGAGTACCCACCACATTAGCCTTTTGAAGAAGTTGATCAAAGAATTCCCAAGAGTCAGTGCCTTTAGGAGTCTTTATCCAAACATATGGAGCATGTTCGCCACCGTATACAGTCAGGCCGGCAGACAAAAGTTCTCTTCTAATGATAGAAGCATTTTCCATATAGAAGCCTACAAGATTTGCTATCTCCCTTTTACCTTCGTTGGAATAAACAGCCTCTGCTCCTCTTTGAACAATGTAATTAACCCCGTTAAATTTTGTAGATTGTCTACGATTCCAAAGACCCCAAAGATCTACCTTGTTACCTGCGTTAGACCCACCATATAAAGTCTTGGGAACAATTGTATATGCGCACCTCACTCCGGTAAATCCTGCTTTCTTTGAAAAAGAGCGGAATTCAATTGCGCACTCTCTAGCGCCTTCAATTTCATAAATAGAATGAGGCAGCTCTTTATCTTGAATAAATGCCTCATAAGCAGCATCAAAGAGAATTAGGGCATTACTCCTCTTTGCAAAATCAACCCATCTTTTCAACTGGATCTTAGTAGCAACAGCTCCAGTAGGATTATTAGGAAAACAAAGATAAATTAAATCTACTTTTTCATCTGGTATCTTTGCCTCAAATCCATTATCTGCAGTAATAGGTAAATAGATAAGTCCTCCATATTGACCAAGCTTATCTAATTCTCCTGTGTTCCCAGACATAACATTGCTATCTACATAAACTGGATAGACAGGATCTGTAACTGCTATTTTATTTTTTCGGTCCAAAATATCAAGAATATTGCTGCTATCACATTTAGATCCATCTGAAACAAAGATCTCATCAGCATTAACTTCACAACCTCTGGAATGAAAATCTTCTTTCGCAATGGTCTCCCTTAGCCACGAGTACCCTTGTTCTGGCCCATAACCATGAAACCCATCCTTTGTCCCCATCTCATCAATAGCAGCCTTCATAGCCTCTCTACAAGCATTGGGCAAAGGTTCCGTGACATCTCCAATCCCTAAACGAATTAAAGAAATATTCGGATGGGAAGAAGTAAAGGCATTAACGCGCCTTGATATCTCTGGGAATAAATAACCAGCTTTAAGCTTTAAGTAATTACTGTTGACCTGAAACACAATGATGAAGGCATCTGCAAATTCATCTTGCTATGGAGAGTGTAATTTTGTAATTGACTCCATACGATGAAATAAGACTAGAGGTTCCTCTAAGTGTCAAGTTCCTCCAAAACTGATTTAAAAGCCCTGAAAAACTACAAGCCAGTTGTTTTTAATGAACTAGTTAACTCGACTATTCGCAAACCAGGGCGTTACCTAGGGAATGAGCTAGGAACAAAAGAACGAGATTGGCATAAAGCAGACGTTAGATGGGCACTGACATACCCAGAGGTATACGAAGTTGGAGCAAGCAATTTAGGCCACATCATTCTTTACTCAATTCTCAATCGCATCAAGGGTCAAGTCTGTGACAGAGCCTATTTGCCTGGACAAGATTTATGCCAAAGGCTTAGAGAGCGTTCACAGCTTCTATTTGGGATTGAAACCCATTACCCACTAGCGGCTTTTGACATTCTGGGATTCAGCCTGAGCTACGAACTAGGTGCTACAAACATTTTAGAAATGATTGATCTCGCGGGGCTACCTATACATGCTGAAAATAGAGGCGATCTCCCAATTAGTGATGATTTATCACCTCCTTTGATTTTTGCTGGTGGACCTAGCGCAACCAGCAATCCTGAACCATATGCTGCCTTTTTTGACTTCTTTGCACTTGGAGATGGTGAAGAACTTTTGCCGGAAGTGGGATTAATTGTTTCGGAAGGGAAACAAGCCAATCTCTCCCGTTCAGCACTTTTGCTTGATCTTGCTCAAGTGCCAGGGATTTACGTCCCCTCCCTATATGAAAAAAGCTCAAAGGAACCTGGTTTACATCCTTTAAGGCCTGAGGTTCCAAAAAAAATCATTCGAAGAGTGTCGAAGCCTATTCCCCAATACGGCTTGGGACTAGTCCCACATATAGAAACCGTACATGACAGGCTTACCATAGAAATCAGAAGAGGCTGCACGAGGGGTTGTCGCTTTTGTCAGCCTGGGATGCTTTCCCGTCCCGCACGAGATGTTGAAGCTGAAGAAGTAATTGACACGGTTCATCAAGGGATCGAACAAACTGGTTACAGTGACTTCTCATTACTATCACTAAGTTGCAGTGACTATCTCTCATTGCCCGCTTTAGGAACCGAACTGCGCAACCAATTAGCTGATCAAGAAATAACCCTTCAACTACCCAGCCAAAGGATTGATCGTTTTGATGACAACATCGCTCATATTTTAGGAGGTTCTCGTCAAGCAGGTCTGACTTTTGCTCCAGAAGCAGGAACACAACGTCTTCGAAACATTATCAATAAAGGACTTAGTAACGAGGACCTCCTAAGTGGAATTGAAACTGCCATGAGGAATGGCTACCGCAAGGTAAAGCTGTACTTCATGATCGGCCTGCCTGGTGAAACCGATGAAGATGTAATCGGCATAGCTGAAACCTGCAAAATGCTTCAAGAAAAATGCAAAATTTTAGGGAAGCTCAAAATAAATGTGACCATCAGTAACTTCACACCTAAACCCCATACACCATTTCAATGGCATAGTGTTTCAACTTCAGAATTCATCAGAAAGCAAAAATTACTTAAAGAAGCTTTTCACGGTAATAAACAATTAAAAGCCAATTTCACAGATGTTCGTATATCCGCCATGGAAGACTTTGTAGGCAGAGGAGATAGAGACATTGCGGCAGTTATAGAAACGGCGTGGAAAAACGGGGCTGGAATGGATGCCTGGTTTGAATCTCTAAATCTTGCCTATGCTGCTTGGACAAAAGCCATAGCTAAGGCAGGTCTTTCAGGGCGGTATAGAAAACTAGAAATTGGAGATTGGAGTGCTGTTGAAGACTTGAAAAGAAATGACCTTTTCAATTTTTGCTCTCAGCCACTTCCCTGGGATCACATCGATACCGGTATTGAAAAAAAATGGTTATTCAGTGAGCTAATTAAAGCTCTCAAAGCTGAGACTTTAGAGGACTGTTCTTTTGGAAATTGCAGCAGTTGTGGGGTTTGTGGAGATGAATTTGGACATAATATCGTGATCGAGCCGCCCCCCATACCCCAACAAATCAAAAAAATTCCTCCTTGTAGCAAAAAAGCCAGTCGCATTAGATTGAAATTCTCGAAAACTGGGCCAATGGCACTTTTGAGTCATCTTGATTTGGTAAGGCTCATAGAAAGAGCATTAAGAAGAAGCAAGCTTCCAGTAAGTTTTTCTGAAGGTTTTCATCCCCTTCCTCGTCTACAAATTGGACTAGCACTTCCTCTTGGAGTAGAAGGGCTAGGTGAATGGATGGATATTGTATTTACCGAAGAAAT
Organism: Prochlorococcus sp. AG-363-P19; assembly: GCA_003280055.1. Lineage (GTDB taxonomy): Bacteria > Cyanobacteriota > Cyanobacteriia > PCC-6307 > Cyanobiaceae > AG-363-P08. The sequence continues at coordinate 11,372 of QCGG01000020.1, read as the reverse complement.
GAGTGCCGGTAACGTGATGAAAACTCTACAATCTTTCCTTCCCAAAAATATCACTCTATTAAAATCTAAGGCAATTGATATAAGATCCAAAAGTCTTTCCCAAAATCTCTCTGGTGCAAAATGGAAATTCTCTCTTATTGCAAAGCATTTAAAAGAGTCAACATCACTAGATTGGGAAAAAGGAATAGAAAGTATTAAAAGTTCTCCAAAAATCATTTGGAGTGATATTGATAAAAAAGGAAGGCCACGGAATCTAGATTTAAAACCATATTTACAACTTCTTCAAAAAAGTTCCGATATTCATTGTACACCTCACGGAATTCAATCAAAAAATACTAATAAAGCGATAATAAAGCTAGAAACTAATATCGACTCACTAGGAAGAAGTCTAAAGCCGATACAAATTAAACACTTACTAGAGGAACAACTTGGCGAGCCACTTGAGATAAATAGCGTTAAGAGAGAAGAACTAATATTGTCAGAGTGCTAAGGTTTTAGTGTCGTGGAACAGAGCAGCTTCTGCTATCTTCACGTTTAGGCTTTTCTTCCCCCTAGTCTTGAGGCAAGAGGAGCCAAAGCTTCTCGCTGATTTCGGTAGATATCATCCGAATGATGTTGGTTGCTTAATTCATAGGAGCAAAAACTCCGTCTATTTCTTGCAAGGCTTCTAGCCATCAATTCTTTCCAAACTAGATCCAGTGCGACTGCAGTCATTGATCGGATCCTAACTATCCAGGGCTAACCCTGTTTTTCTCTATGCCCCAACAAATTGTCATCGCTGAGCAGCTGAGGATTGCAGCATTGCTCACTGATGAAAGAGTAGATGAATTAATTGTCGCCCAAGGACGCTATCAAATCGGAGATGTGTTTCTTGGTACTGTTGAAAACGTGCTGCCAGGTATAGATGCGGCATTTGTAAATATTGGAGAAAGTGAAAAAAATGGCTTTATCCATGTAAGTGATCTAGGACCACTGAGACTAAAAAAAGGAGCGGCAGGAATAACTGAACTTCTTGAACCAAGGCAAAATGTCCTGGTTCAAGTAATGAAAGAGCCAACAGGCACAAAAGGTCCCAGGCTAACTGGGAACCTAGCTCTTCCAGGGCGCTACTTGGTTCTTCAACCCCATGGCCAAGGAGTAAACATCTCTAGAAGAATTAATTCTGAAAGTGAGCGAAATCGACTAAGGGCACTTGGAGTACTTATTAAGCCACCTGGAACAGGTCTATTAATACGAACAGAAGCAAATGAGATTTCAGAAGAACTACTAATTGACGATCTGGAAACACTTCTCAAACAGTGGGAGGCTATACAACAAGCTGCTGAATCAGCTGATCCACCAGTACTGCTAAATAGAGATGATGACTTTATTCATAGAGTTTTGCGGGACCATACAGGAGAAAGCCTCGCAAAAATAGTTGTTGATAATGAAAATGCTTTAACTCGTGTAAATAACTTCCTTGGACATAATGGCTCAAATGTATTAGTAGAAGCTCATCAAGAAGCATCCAATATTCTTGATCATTTCCGAATCAACGCCTCAATTCGTGATGCACTTAAGCCGAGAGTAGACCTACCATCAGGTGGCTATGTAATTATTGAACCTACAGAAGCTCTTACTGTAATAGACGTTAATTCAGGTTCATTTACTAGATCCGCAAATGCACGGGAAACAGTTTTATGGACTAACTGCGAAGCCGCTATTGAAATTGCCAGACAATTAAAACTAAGAAATATTGGTGGTGTGATAATTATCGACTTTATTGATATGGAATCAAGACGCGATCAATTTCATTTACTAGAACATTTTACAACTGCAATTCGAGACGATTCAGCGAGACCACAAATTGCTCAACTAACAGAGTTAGGGTTAGTGGAATTAACTAGAAAAAGACAAGGACAAAATATTTATGAGCTTTTTGGCAAAGAGTGTCCTAATTGTGGAGGCCTTGGACATGTAGGAGTACTTCCTGGTAATGATCTTCCACAACCTTTGGCAGCTGCTCAAGGATTAGTTAGGTCTTTTATTACCAACAAGAGTGACATCCCTTCATTAATTGATTCAAATAACTCCCGGCGCAAAAAAGGACGTGGGAAGACCCTTCAAGAAACATCTCAGCAATCAATAGATTCAACGGGAGAAAGTATTTTAGATTGCAATCTTGAACAGAATGAACAGCAGGAAGACAATGCTATTTCTGAAGGGAATAGCTCTCGTCAGGAACCAGAGCCAATAGCAGTTCCAATGACAAAAGAACAAGCCGAACTATTTGGATGGCTTGGCTTGAATCCTGTTCTTTTGCTAGATCCTTTACCAGAAGCCAATAATCTATTAGTTAGGATTGTTCTTCCGGGTGAAGACAAAGAAAGCATTCTAGAAGAAGCAAAGCATCAACTGCAAGAAGGCTCAATGCGGAGACGTAAACGCAGTCGTAATGTTGGGAAAAGTATTAGTAATACAGCTAACGAATTTATTAATAATGGCTCAATAGAAACCGAAGACAGGAAGGAAACATTAGCCGTAGAGATTACACCTGTAGTAAATAATGATGGGATTAACAACACAACTGATTCCTCAGAGGCACAAACTGATCAAGAGCCAGAAGACTCTCGCAGGAGAAGAAGACGCTCTTCAGCCTCACCGGAGAATGAATAAAGAAAACATAATTGCAGGAGTTGATGAAGTTGGAAGAGGTTGCTTATTTGGCCCAGTTTTTGCTGGAGCAGTAATTTTAAGCAAACTAAATGCAAAAAAACTAAAAGAAGAAGGGCTCAATGACAGCAAGTTACTTAGTCACAAAAAAAGAGCATATTTAGTGCCTTTAATCAAGTCTTTATCAACTGGCTGGGGACTAGGCCAGGCATCTCCAAATGAGATTGATAAACATGGCATAAGGAGAGCAACAGAAATCGCAATGATTAGAGCTATAGAAAAGCTTTCTAACCTGCCTAATCTGATACTTGTAGATGGCAATCTTCCCTTAAGTTTATGGAAAGGGGAACAAAGAAATATCGTTAAGGGTGATATAAAATTTGCTGAAATCTCAGCGGCAAGTGTTCTTGCTAAGGAAAGCAGAGATTCCCTTATAAAGCATTTAGCATCTCTTTTCCCTCAATATGGACTTGAAAAAAATGTAGGCTATGGAACAAAAAGACATATCGAAGCTCTTAAACTGCATGGTCCAACAAATTTACATCGAATTAGTTTTTTAAAAAATATCAGAAAACGAAACTTCTAATTGATAGAAGTATTATTAGACTCTTCACACCAGTCACGAAAATCCTCCAACAATTGTTTCCCTACACGGGTTTTGATGCCAATCAGTATGCCGTTTAGGATTGACTGACCTGTACTCTCTAGAACGCCAACGGGAATTAATTTCAAAATAGGAGGCTGACTCACAGTTACTCCAAGATTCGCTTCTCCTTCAAATCCCTTAGCAGTTGCCTCTAAAGTTGCATCAAGCGTTAGCTGAAAATCATCCACCATTGCTAAGCCACTTAATTCACTATCCGTGGCACGCATTTTGAGTTTGCCATCCGAGTTAACTACTTCTATAAAAACCACAGGGTTGATTTGCAACTGAAACACATTGAGACTCGTCACTGTGTAGCGAAAACTCCCCGGCGCAAGAAGAGTTAACTTTTGAGGATCTAGCATTGCGCCAACAACTCGTTCCTGCTCGAGCAAATAGCCTTGTAGACGCTCAGTATTGTGTCTTACAGGCAGATCTAGTTGCTGGCTGGCTCGAAAGGCCAGAGACATGTCTTTCGACTAAGGCATATTGATCCTATCGAGCTTTACCCCTCAAATCTCTAATGGCAATTCGCGTGGCCTTTTTAGGACCTGAAGGTACCTATGCCGAAAAAGCTGCTGTAGCCCTTGCTGAGCTCGAAAAAATACCCAAACCTGATTTCATTCCATGTAAAGGATTGCGTTCAGTAATTGAACATCTCGCAAAAAATCTTTGCGAAGCAGCAGTAGTTCCGGTCGAAAATTCAGTTGAAGGAGGAGTCACTGCCACTTTAGATTCCCTTTGGGCTCATCCAGAATTATCTATTAGACGAGCCGTGGTATTACCTATTAAGCATTCTTTGTTTAGCAGTGGAAATCTAAATGAGGTCTCTGAGGTCCTCTCCCATCCACAGGCGCTGGCTCAATGCAATGAATGGCTTGAAAAAAACCTCCCCAATGCGTTGCAACTTCCAACTAGTTCAACAGCAGAAGCGGTAAAAATGGTTTATGGAAGTCGATTCAGGGCGGCTATTTCATCAAAAACTGCAGGCAATACTGCTGGCCTTAAAGAGCTTGCCTTTCCTATCAATGACATTGCAGGGAATCGCACGCGTTTTCTTTTACTGAAAAAAGAAGATATCAAACAAAAAGGTGATATAGCGAGTTTTGCTTTTTCATTGAAAACAAATTCGCCAGGTGCACTCCTAAAGGCACTTTCATGCATAGCAAACTATGGATTAAATATGAGCAGAATCGAATCAAGACCCTCCAAAAGAGAACTCGGTGAGTACATCTTTTTTGTGGATATTGAGGTGCCTGGGAATCAGGTCAAAAACCAAGAGCTACTTATGGATAGTTTATTGCCATATTGTGAACACTTTGTAAATTTTGGTCTTTATCCAAGTTCAGAAATCCAAGAAGTCAACTCAATTAATTTCTAGATCTAAATACTCCAAACTGCATAAGCCCTGTAGAAAACGCCCAACGCATTAAAAGAATCGTAGGAATCTCTCTCAGGCCCTTAAAGATGGCCTCTGGCCCTAGCGCTGAAATAGCCAAAGGCCGTCTTAATCCTTCCAAAATAGAATCTGTCCATGAAGGCAGTGTGGCACTTGTCCAATCAGCAGTTTGGATGGAGGCCTGATTGAAATGACTATTTTGAAGGTTGGCACTAAAGCCTGCGATACTTGAAAATTCAGGATGAGCCCACTGATCAAGCAACTGTCTTATCACTATTCTTTCTAGGAAATTCATTTGACCATCCGACTGATCACGAAGATTCCAATCAGCCAAAGCTAAAATACCTCCAGGGCGTAAGACACGCAAAAGCTCATCTGCATATCTCTGTTTATCTAGAATATGTGGACCAACTTCTACACTCCAAACAGCATCAAAGGATGCATTTGAAAACTTCAGATCAAGAGCATCCATGACTTGAAAATCACATTTAAATCCTTGATCTGTAAGCTGCATAGCTCGCGAAATTTGGGCTGTACTTATACTGATACCAATAACTTCAAATCCATAATCTCTAGCAAGAATTCTTGAACTGCCACCTATCCCACAACCAACATCTATCACTCGTGAACCAGGCGGAAGTTGATTAAGACCACTCCACCTGACTAACTCATGAACAAAATCAACTTTTGCCTGTTGAAAATTACATTTTCGAGGAGGAGATCCATAATGTCCTAAATGAACATGTTCACCCCAAAGAGTCTCTAGAAGCCGATCATTTGTCCATGCATCATATGCCAAGGAAACACTTTTACTAGTGTGATATCTGCGATCAGACTTCATCCATATCAGCAAAGAAAATATGACTAATAATAAAACAAAAATGATTGGCAGAAAGAAACTGGTTGGCATCAAATGTTTCCTCGATCAACGTTACTAAAAGTATCTTTTATGACTGTCCTAGCAGCCAATTGCTTTCTGGTTTGATTAAGCATCTCATACTCTCTTTTCAAGCGTTTACTTGTGTCAATTAACTCCAGCAAAACTTGTTGTTCTTGAGCGGCACGTCCACCCAAATGAGAAGCAATCCAGAAAGAAAGTTCCCTAGGTAGATCCGGCAAATCCTCAGGGAGAAGAACTTCTGAACCGGTTAGCTTCCCTGTAAGACTCACCACATCCTCAAGGGCTTTTTGAACATCACTAGAAAGCTGATGTAATGACTCTTGATCCTCAACAATATCATCCTCTATCCAACTAACTATTGCTTTCCGATAAGGGGTCTCACTAATTACCTCCAGTACCCTAAATCTTTGTTGACCGAGAGTAACTATATTGCTTCGACCATCCTCAAAAGTTTGGTGCTGCATAATCTCAGCACAACATCCCACACTTGCATAAGCTTGATTATTAGGGTCCCAACGAACAATGCCAAATCTCTTATCTTTCTCCAATACATTTTGGAGCATAATTCGATAGCGAGATTCAAAAATGTGAAGAGGAAGAACCTCCTCAGGGAAGAGCACGACATCAGGCAAAGGAAATAGAGGTAATTCCCTCACTGAGAGGTCTGACACGGAGATCTAGTTAATGGGTCCTTATGCTAGAGAAACCTGCGCAAAATCGACTGGTTTTCAAAGCTTAACTTCAATATCTACTCCACTTGGAAGATCCAACTTCATCAAGGAGTCAATAGTCTTTGCGGATGGATTATAAATATCAATAATCCGTTTATGCGTTCTTGTCTCAAAATGCTCTCTGGAGTCTTTATCAACATGAGGTGAACGAAGAACACAATATATTTTTCTTTTAGTTGGTAAAGGGATTGGTCCAATTGCAGTGGCTGCAGTGTTGTCAGCCGTTTCAATAATTTTTTCGCAAGAGAGATCTAGGCGTCCGCGATCGAAAGCCTTTAGACGAATCCTGATCTTTTGCTGTGCTATTGCCGTTGACATGAAAGGTTCCGAAGAGTCCCCTGATAAGGGGTATGAATTAGTTGTCTAGGTACTTGAGACACACAGATAAATCTTATCCATGTGTCTCAATCGTAATAGATGGCCAGTCTAATAGACGACCTATCAACAATTTAACGCCTAAAGAACTTTAAAAGTTAAGCCAGAATCTTAGAGACGACGCCTGCACCAATGGTGCGACCACCCTCTCTAATCGCGAAGCGCATATTCTTCTCAATTGCAACAGGACAAATAAGTTCACCGGTCATATTGATCCGGTCACCTGGCATCACCATTTCAACATTACTACCATCATCGGCAGTAAAAGCTGTGATCTGGCCGGTCACATCAGTTGTACGAATATAAAATTGTGGTCGATAACCAGCAAAGAAAGGAGTATGGCGACCACCCTCTTCTTTCTTCAAAACATAAACCTCTCCCTCAAACTTGGTATGTGGAGTAATAGATCCTTTCTTGACTAGAACCATTCCACGTTCAATATCTTCCTTTTGAACTCCACGAAGAAGTAAGCCCACGTTATCTCCTGCCATACCTTCCTCAAGAAGTTTGCGGAACATCTCAACCCCTGTAACAGTGGTTAAACGTGTGTCTTTAATCCCTACGATTTCAACTTCCTCGCCAACCTTTACCTTTCCTCTCTCAATTCGACCAGTCGCAACTGTGCCTCGACCAGTAATCGAAAAAACATCCTCTACTGCCATCAAGAAAGGCTTATCAACCTCTCTTTCCGGTTCAGGGATAGATTCATCGACTGCTGTCATTAAAGCTTCAATCTTGCCTTCCCATTCAGAATCACCTTCCAAAGCTTTAAGAGCAGATACCTGCACTACAGGAATATCATCACCAGGGAAGTCATAACTGCTAAGGAGTTCACGAATCTCCATCTCAACCAATTCAATCATTTCCTCGTCATCAACCATGTCACATTTATTCAATGCGACCACCAAAGAAGGAACACCAACCTGCTTTGCCAAGAGGATGTGCTCTTTGGTTTGAGCCATAGCTCCATCAGTAGCAGCAACAACAATGATTGCTCCATCCATCTGGGCTGCCCCAGTAATCATGTTCTTTACATAGTCTGCGTGGCCAGGGCAGTCGACATGAGCATAGTGACGCGAATCAGTCTCATACTCCACATGTGCTGTGTTGATAGTGATACCACGTTCACGCTCTTCAGGCGCTCCGTCGATATCTCCATAATCTTGTGCTTTTGCCTGTCCTTTCTTAGCAAGCACGTTTGTAATTGCTGCCGTAAGGGTGGTTTTTCCATGATCAACATGACCAATAGTGCCAATGTTGACGTGAGGCTTGTTCCTCTCAAACTTCTCGCGAGCCATTTTGTTAAAGAACCGGGGGTTAGAATTGGGGGTTAGAGATCAGGAATTGCCCTGATTCTTGGAGATGATGGCTTCAGCCACATTGCGAGGAACTTCCTCGTAATTGCTGAACTCCATTGAAAAGATACCCCGACCTTGTGTCATTGATCGGAGTTGTGTGGCGTAGCCAAACATTTCAGCCAGAGGCACTTTGGCACCCACTTTAGACGTTCCATCGTCAATCGACTGACCTTCAACCTGTCCTCGGCGTGAAGACAGATCTCCAATGATGGCACCAAGGAAGTCTTCTGGTACCTCCACTTCTACCTTCATCATTGGTTCCAAAAGAACTGGTTGACATTTTTTGACTCCATCTTTAAAAGCCATAGAGCCTGCAATCTTAAATGCCATCTCAGATGAGTCGACATCGTGATACGAGCCATCAACAAGAGTGACCTTGACATCAATCAAAGGATAGCCAGCAATTACACCAGATTCTGAGGTCTCCTTCATCCCAGATTCAGCTGGTTTGATGTATTCCTTAGGGACAACGCCTCCAACAATTTTATTTATGAATTCAAAACCTGAGCCAGGTTCACCCGGCTCAACTTCAATAACAACATGTCCATATTGCCCCTTACCACCTGTCTGTCGCGCAAACTTGCCCTCACCAGATGAACTTGCTCGAATAGTTTCTCTATATGAGACCTGAGGTGCTCCAATATTTGCTTCAACCTTGAACTCACGGAGCATACGGTCTACAAGAATTTCTAAATGAAGTTCTCCCATCCCTGCAATGACAGTCTGATTAGTCTCTGGATCAGTGCTTACTCGGAAAGTCGGATCCTCCTCTGCAAGAGCAGTCAATGCTTTTGAGAGTTTCTCCATATCTCCCTTGGTCTTAGGCTCAACAGCCACAGAGATAACTGGTTCCGGTATAAATAGTGTCTCGAGAACAATTGGATCCTCTGTTGTGCAAAGTGTGTCTCCTGTAGTGGTGTTTTTTAAGCCCAATACAGCTCCAAGATCTCCCGCGCGAAGTTCATCAACTTCTTCCCGGTCATCAGCTTTTAAGACGATTAAACGAGATATTCTTTCCTTCTGATCTTTGGTGGAATTCAATACATAGCTTCCTTTAGCTAGAACACCGGAATACATCCTCACGAATGTGAGCTTCCCATAAGGGTCAGACATAACCTTGAAAGCCAAAGCGCTAAAAGGTGCATTGTCATCAGAAGGACGTAAAGCCTCCTCGCCATTAGGAAGTAAACCCTGTATAGGTGGAACATCAACAGGAGCAGGTAAATAGCTCACTACTGCATCCAAGAGAAGCTGAACCCCCTTGTTTTTAAAAGCCGAACCACAAAGCATTGGGACTAAGCCATGTTTGAGTACGCCTTCTCGAATGCCAGCCTCAAGCTGTTCCTTGGTCAACTCTCCTTTGTCTAAGAAAACTTCGATCAGGTTTTCATCTGTTTCTGCAACGGCCTCCATCAATAATGCTCTCCACTCAGCTGCTAAATCCTCCATGTCAGGCGGGATGGAAGTCTCCTCAATATCCTTACCCAAGTCATCTTTGTAGATAAATGCCTTGTTCTGAACGAGGTCCACAATGCCTTTTAGATCATTCTCTGCACCAATAGGAAGTTGTATTGGAACTGCGTTAGCTTTCAGGCGATCCTTAATCTGTTTATGAACCTTTAGAAAATCTGCCCCTGTTCGGTCCATCTTGTTTACAAAGACCATCCTGGGGACCGAATAACGATCCGCCTGACGCCAAACCGTTTCAGATTGTGGCTGAACGCCACCAACTGCACAAAAAACTGCAATCACTCCATCAAGCACTCGCATTGAGCGCTCGACCTCAATAGTGAAATCAACGTGACCTGGGGTATCAATAATGTTAATACGGTGATCATTCCAGGTGGTCGAGATAGCAGCAGCAGTGATTGTGATCCCACGCTCCCGCTCTTGGGCCATCCAATCAGTAACTGCTGCACCATCATGTACCTCGCCCATCTTGTGGACGACACCCGAATAAAAAAGAATTCGTTCAGTGCAGGTGGTTTTGCCAGCATCAATATGAGCTGCAATACCGATATTTCTGACACGTTCCAGGGGAAAAGCGCGATCCAAGAGAAACTCTCCGGGTTGAGGCATGAAAAGGCGGGTGAGACTCTACATGTCAGCGCTACATAATTGAAAATTTATTGGCATTAAGGCTTTAGTACCTGTAATGAGCAAACGCTTTATTCGCTTCAGCCATTTTGTGAGTCTCTTCTCTCTTTCGCACTGCACTACCGGCTTCATTGGCTGCGTCAATTAACTCACTAGCCAGTTTCTGAGCCATGCTTCGTCCATTTCTGGATCTTGAAAAATTAACTAGCCAACGTAGCGCCATTGCGGTCCCACGCTCTTGACGAACCTCCATAGGGACCTGATATGTGGCACCTCCAACCCGTCTAGCCCTAACTTCAACCAATGGGGTTGCATTTTTTACAGCAGTTTCAAATAGTTCTATTGGATCTCCTCCAGTCCGCTCATTAATAAGGCCAAAAGCTTCTGAAAGAATTCTTTGAGCTGTAGATTTCTTCCCATGCTTCATCAAACGAGCGACCATCATCGTCGCAAGCCTGTTATTAAATTGCGGATCAGGCAAAACGGGTCTTTTTTCAGCTGCATTACGACGAGACATGATTGGTATGAATTGGAAGGGAAATAATTAAAGGCGGGACTCCTGTATAAGCTAATTAAAACTAACTTTTAGGAGATTTTGCACCGTACTTCGAACGGGCTTGACGACGATCCTTAACTCCTGCTGTATCAAGAGTTCCACGAATAATGTGATATCTCACGCCAGGTAGATCTTTAACTCTGCCACCTCTAATCAAAACTACTGAGTGTTCTTGGAGGTTATGTCCTATGCCTGGGATATAAGCAGTGACCTCAAATCCCGAGGTAAGTCGAACCCTTGCGACCTTCCTTAATGCCGAATTTGGCTTTTTAGGAGTAGAGGTATACACACGAGTACAAACACCCCTCCTTTCAGGACACGCTCGCAAGGCAGGCGATTTGGTCTTTCTTGTGAGACGCTGTCTCTCAGTTCGTATCAGCTGTTGGATGGTTGGCATTGACGATAGTCATGGGGCCGGAGCACCGACCTAATTTCACAATCATCTAGATTAGCGGTTCATATGACCAAAACAAATAAAGAGGCTGTTTAGGCTCCTAAGTTAAGAGTTGATGAAATAAGCATTAATGAAGGTTTGAGATATAAAAAAACCTTGAAAAAAAGCTGAGTGGCTTTTTAAACAGTGTCATGGCAATTGTTTTGAAGGTCGAAATTATTTTGCTTACTAGTCATTTTTCACGGGAGGGCTTGATAGGTGATCTA
>QCGG01000019.1 GCA_003280055.1 Prochlorococcus sp. AG-363-P19 | reverse complement strand
CTCATAATGTGCATGAGTTTTATTTTGAAGGCAAGCCGCATCAAATGGGACAAGTTCTTCTCCTATTCATTAGTAGTCTTAAGTCTTCAGGCCTGTTCCCAAAGTCGCTTTGGCCAGGAGTTAGCAAGAAGCTTTGATACGGCATCTGATACAACATCTTTGAAATCAGCACCAAATACTTTGTCCTCTAAAAAAACAGAGGTTCAAGTCAACCTCTCAAAACCTGAGAGCAAGAACAAATCTTTTGTTCCAGTTCCAAATGTTTTACAGAAGCAAAAAACAAAAAAGGTTCCTGGAGCTAAACCTTTGATTCCTCACCCGTATCGAATAACAATTAAATTGTCCAAAGCAGACCCTTCAGCACCTGCAGAGGTTGTTACGAAGGCTTTGCGAAATGCTGGAATTAGTTTTGAAGTAGAGATGATTGAAAGACTTAATCTTGACAAGACAGTGATTGACAGAAGGACTACAAGAACAGGTTCTAAACGTTGATTTTTTCTAGGAACCTATTCTCTTTGAAGCGACCGTCAGAGATACGCAGGCCTCTTAGTCGCCGAAAGGCCTTGCAGATGATAGAAGCATCTTACCTTTCAGCTACCTTCGCTTTAATTTGGATAGCTCTTTACTACTTACCTATTGGAGGAGCAGTTTTCAGATTGGCGTTGCCATTGCCTTTGGCTTTGCTACTTGTCAGGAGAGGTTTGCGTGCTGGTTTCGAAGGCTTGATTCTTTCTGTTTTGCTTTTGGTTGTTTTAATGGGACCAGTTAGAGGGCCTTTAGTGCTTTTCCCATATGGTCTTTTGGCTTTCTGGTTGGGGTTTTGTTGGAATCGAAAGTTTAGTTGGTGGTTGAGTTGGGTCTTTGGAGTATTGATTGGGTCGATAGGATTTTTAGTAAGGGTTTTTGTTCTATCCGCTCTTGTAGGTGAGAATCTTTGGGTAGTTATTACAAGGGCATCATCAGGGCTCTTGGATCGACTTGTGGATTTGTTTAACATACCTTTTTCCCCAGATTTGACTCAGGTGCAGTTGATGGCCATTGCTTTGGTAGTTGTTCAAGAAATTATTTATGTGCTTGTTCTCCATGCATTAGCTTTTTGGATTTTTCCTCGTTTAAAAGCTACCATTCCTGAGCCACCTCTTTTGCTTTATGGCTTAGTTGCCCTAGACCCGCTCTGATTTAGTGAGAAAACTATCTAATATCTTTTTACCAGAAGGATGCATAGCTTTTGGGCCTGGAGCGACTTCAAGGAATGTTGAAAGGTGGTTGAATCGATGGTTGTTGACTCATAAAAGTTTTTCAATCTTGGTGGTTTTGGCAGGTACACGTACTGCAGAAGTTGAAGGAATATCAGCAGCTGGATCTACTACGGAATCACGAAAATATACAGCCATTGCAGATGCAGAGTTGCTTTTAAAGGGACCAGGTATGACTAGATCTTGGCCTTTGCCGCCGTTAGAGGCTGGTGTTTCTCCAGCCTTGATTAGTCATGTTGCGGTTCGCTCTTTGGAGATTCAACCATTTGCTTTAGCAGTAGGTTTGTTATACATGCCACCTTTCCCACATCTACGAATTGAATCACCAGGGTTGGGCCCATCTGAATGTATTTCAACAGGAAAGTCCATGGAGAGAAAACGTGTGGATATTCTTGTAGAACAAGGAAAGGTAATTGGTAAAAAACTAAAAAAACCTCTTGTTCTTTGTGAGTGTGTTCCTGGTGGGACAACGACTGCTCAGGCTGTTTTGACGGGATTAGGAATTTATGTAGCTGATTTGATTAGTAGTAGTTTGATTCATCCACCTAAAGAAATAAAAACAAGAGTGGTTTCCCTTGGTTTGGAAGCTGCTGGTATAACTACTTCTACTTCCCCTGAATCTTTAATGGCGGCTGTTGGAGATCCATTTCAACCAGTTGCTGTTGGCATTTTGTTGGGTGCATTGGAATCTAATCAACCGGTTTTTTTAGGAGGAGGGAGTCAGATGATTGCTGTCGTGGCATTAGCACTAGCTTCGTTGCCGTCTAAGTTTCATTCTCGTTTGATTGATTTAGTTTCTATTGGAACTACTGCATGGCTAGCTGAGGAGGTTCTTGAAACATCCTGTGAGTCGAACGGGCTTAGAGTTTTAATTGACCGTGTCTCTGATTATTTTTCCGTTAAGTTGCTTGGGATAGCATCAGGCTTACGTTTTGATTCTAGTATGCATCAATCTCTTCGAGATTATGAGATTGGATACGTCAAGGAAGGTGTTGGTGTAGGTGTATTAACGTTCTTGGCTCAACTTTATGGTACTCCTATTGAAGAACTAGTGCGGTCATGCGACCAGGCTTTTTCTGAGCTAACCAAGTCGGTTAACTAAGGACTTTCTTTTATGGATTTTAAAAAAGATTCTGATTTATTGAGAAGAAGACAGTTCCTTCAGCTTGGTTTGATTGCTGGCATTGGAGGTCTGACTGGGTGTGCAAATACTGAATCAAGACCGCTATTAAGAGGTGCTCCGGAAATTTTGCCAAAGAAGTGGTTAAGCGAATTGCCTTCTAGTTGGCGATATAGGTCACTGGAAGTAATAAGAACTAAGGATCCTTTTAGAACTGCGATTGATTCAAATTTAGATTTACTGGCCCTTAGCGATGGTTGGTTAGAAGATATTTCACCTGAAAAATTGCGTCCAATTCGTTCTACAGAATTTGACGATAAGCTCGATAGCAATGCTAGGGATTTTCTGGAAAGACTAGAAGGAAAATATGCACCTTTTGTTTTTCCTGCAGGATTTTCTCCTTGGGTAATGTTTTTTAGAAATGGTGAGCAATGGTTGCAAGATGCAAATAGAAGTTGGGAAGCACTATTGGATCCAGCTCTAAAGGGTCTTGTTGTTTTACCAAGAAGTCCTCGCCTGGTTATGTCTATTTCTGATAGACTCAATTCTACTGAAGGATTAAAACGCCTTCGAGCCCAAGCTCTTACATATGACGATAAGAATGCCTTGAATTGGGTCCTTAATGGTGATGCTCGAGTAGCAGTGGTTCCTTTGTCTCAATGTTTATCAAGAGTTCGAATGGATCCACGTTTAAGCATTGCTTTCCCTGAATCAGGGGCTCCACTACATTGGACTTTGCTCGTTAGTCCTATCACTAGTCAGGAAGTATTGCCCCTTGCATGGTTTGAAAAGGCTTGGTCTCCTCCATTGCTAGGGAAACTAATGGCAGATGGATGGATTCCTTCAATTAACGCATCTGCGAGACTTAAGGAAGTTAATGCAGTGCCTTTGAGGTTTAGACCTTTTGTTTTACCTCCTTCTAATGTTTGGTCACGTTGTTGGCCATTGCCACCATTGGATTCTTTAGATAAAGAGGTGTTACGTAAAAAATGGCGTCAGTCAGTCCCATAGCCGTCTTTTGGGATTGTCAACTAATTGGTAGTGCATTTCTTCTAGAAGGTCGGGAATTGCTAGATGGTTTGGACAACGGGGTAGGCATTCCCCACATTTTTTACAAGCAGTACAGTTAAGTTGCTCCCACCAGTGTCCGGCTCTGCCGATAAGGTTGTATCGTTCCTTAGCAAAAGTGACTAGCTCATGTCCAACTGCAAGGTTGCGCAGACGCAAAAGCTCCGGGATTGGGACATTGTTAGGACATGGTATGCATTCCCTGCATTGTCCACACAAGCTTTCTCCAAGCCTAATTTCCCCTTGCTTTTGCACCTTTTTTAGTACCTTCTTTTCAAGTGGATTTAACGGGCCACCAGCATTCATCAGTTTTTTGACAAGCATTAGGTCGCTAGGGTTTTTGGCTCCTACAGTAAGAGTGCTTATTCCTTGAGCCAAAAGAAAGCGATAGGCGATCTCTAGAGGGTGAAAGGGCTCGCAAGCATCAGTAAGGATTTGACTAGGGGCATATAAATGCCCCCCTTTGTCCGCAGGAGAGATTGCCATTACTCCTATCCCTTCTTTTAGGGCAGTTAGGGCTATAGGGAGTCTTTCTTGATCGAAGAGGTGAAGGTGAAGACTGCAAAATTGGAAATGATTGCTAGCAAGTGCTTCCTCAATCAGTGATGTTTTTCCATGTGAACTGAATCCTATTTGTTCAACAAGATTCTCTTCTTTTGCCCATTTTAGAAGAACAGCACCATCTCCATTCAGTGCCCAAGTTAAATGCTCAGGAAGGTTAAGTCCGTGTACAGCTAGGTTTTCAATTTTTGCTTTTTCTAACCTTGAAAGGATGTTTTTAATTTGTTTTTTGCCTTCGTCGAGTTTCAACCCAGGAAGAATTTTACTTGTGATAACCCATCCTCCCTTAGGTATGAATCCTTCCCTCTCAAGGCGTTTAATAGATAATCCGAGAAACCTTTCGGCTGGGCCATATGCAGGAGCTGTCTCTAGATGATTAATTCCTATATCAAGAGCTTTCTTGACGACTAAATCCATCGCTTCTGATGAATTAATCGCTCGCATTGTTCCTAATGTGAAAACACTTATGGCTTTTCCTTTACCAAAAGGGCGGCGGATTGTTTTCATCCTTTTTATTAGATAGGGTGTTCAGGTGGCTCTAAAGAGTCTTTGCCTTTGTTTTTTTTCTCTAGGTGACGAATCAGAGCAGCAGGACTTACTTCATCAATGAATTTGCGGAATTGATCCTGGTCTTCTTCATCGGCATTTAAATCAACAGGAATAGCGGCTTCTGCTACAACGCTTTCGAGCATCCAGATTCCGCATTTTGCCCTTATAGCAAGAGCAATTGCATCACTTGGACGTGCTTCTATTTCAATAATCTTTTCCAAAGTCCCAGAAGCGTTCTCTTCTGGGATGTTTCTAATCTTTAGGACGGCTTGGAAAGCATTAGCTTCGATGGAGTGAATAATCACTCTTTCTAGTTTTAATCTTCCTGCTTCGAGTAATGCGATCATAAGGTCATGACTTAAAGGTCTCTGAGGATTTTTTTCCTGAAAACCGATCATTATGTTATGAGCTTGTGCATGATCAATCCATATGGGGACTTGCCTTCTCCCCGATGGATCTCTAAGAAGAATTATTGGGTTTCTACTGGACGCGTCGAGTGCGAGCCCAGCCACGCTCATCTCGACCACGGTGCTCCCTCCAGCATCCTTTCTCTGATTATGACTATTAAAGACTCATTGAGCTAAAAAAATGTTCACTGGTTTAATTCAGTCAGTTGGTCAAGTCCAACGTAGAGGCCGAGGCTTATTTGTCGAGGGTTGTGGTCCTTTCTTGCCAATCAATGAAGGAGACAGTATTGCTGTCGATGGGGTTTGCCTGACTGTCGCTGAATTGTCAGGAAATGGATTTATTGCTGCTGTTAGCGAAGAGACCTTTTTGCGAACAACTCTCGGACAGAAGGCCGATCTTGGAGGACATGTGAATTTAGAACCTGCTTTGAGATTTTCTGATCGGTTGGGAGGACATTTAGTAACTGGTCATGTCGATGGAATAGGAATAGTGAAGTCTCTTGAAGAACTTCAAAATTCTTGGAAATTGGAAGTGAAGTGGGTTGATAAAACTTTTGGGAGATATATCTGTGACAAGGCAAGCATTGCCATAGATGGCATTAGCCTAACCATTGCAGGATGCACTGAGGACGGTAGTGACTTTTGGATTGCTGTTGTCCCACATACATGGGAAAACACGTCACTTAAAAACTTGGTAGTTGAAAGTCAGGTTAATTTGGAAATTGATTTGTTGGCTAAATATTCTGAGCGGTTTTGGACAGCTTCTAATCAAAGTGTGAGAGGCACTAATAAAGCTTCAAAAAAAATTTCAAGAGATTGGTTGGCTGAAAATGGTTGGAATTGAAATAATCCTTTCCGCAATAGCTAGCTCAGGCTAACTTTTTGCTGAAAACGGACAGAATCAATACATCACTATGCTTCTGGAGAGCAAGTATGAAAAATCTTAATCAGCTTCCCTTGGGATTCCCTTTTAAAGGTTGGAGACCAATGATTTTTGATTCTTTGTGGAGTTCAATCCGAAACTCTTGGCCAGGTTCAAGGCCAAGCTTTTTTGTATAGGCATGACCAATCAATAGATTCCCATTCCCATGTACACGAGTTCGAAACTCCGCTTGCCTTCCTCGTGATGCACGCCCTTTCCCGCTGGAAGGGAGCTTGTAACCTTTGGCTTCAACAAGTGCACGGTAGAAGCTCTTGCGAAGGACACGGCCACTTGGCCCGACATAGCCGCACCCTCTAGCAATTTCATCCTCAGGACGATTACTGAGAGAGCGTGCTTTGTCTAGGAGTTCTTTGCCTACCAGCATTTTCTCCAGCATTAAATAACACTAATTCTGACTAGATTATCTAAGTTGGCAAGTGATTGATGTAACTTTGTTCTGAAGGGATGATTTATGTTGCTTTCTATAGAAGATAAAGGATGATGAAAAGGACTACCCAAATGCCATCAACAAAGTGCCAATAGAGCTCAGCTGCTTCTAATGGAAAGTTATTTTGACTTGTAATACGTCCTCCCGGAAAACGGGTTTGCCACCAAACTATCAAAATCATTATTGCTCCAAGTGTTACGTGGAGGCCATGAAAACCAGTTAGTGCATAAAAGGTACTTGCATAAAGATTGTCTGTCAGGCCAAATGGTAAAGAGAAGTACTCAAACATTTGACTAATAAGAAAAGCAATGCCCAGGGAAGCTGTAATCAATAACCAGCGTTGGCAGAGTCTTGCCTCGTTTTTTTTAAGAGCTGAGCCCGCACGATGAAAGGTTGCACTGCTTACGAGAAGTAGGATTGTGTTGAGAGTTGGTAACGCTAATTCAACTTCATAGATTGAACCCTCTGGAAGTGGATTTACTGATCTGAAAGTTAGATAAGCAGCAAAAAAGCCAGCGAACGTCATCCCATCGGCTATCAGGAAAGTTGCCAGACCAAACAAGCGATAGTCTTCGTGTTCTTTTGGTTCTTCTAGTTGTTTTGCTGATGTAGTTTCAGCACTTGTGAGACTGGTCATTCTGTTTGTTTTGGTGATTCGGTCTTGTTAGTTGTTGTTTCATCTAGAGCTTCTTTTTTTACTGCCCCATATCCATAGGGCTCTGTGACCAGAGGTGCAGGACCATTCCAATTCTCAACTGGAGGAGGTGAAGAGGTTAACCATTCAGGAGTAAGTCCTTCCCAAGGATTGTCACCTGCGACCTCACCTTTGAAAATGCTTTGAATGATGTTCCACAAAAATGGAATTGTGCTAATTGCCATCAATAATGCCCCTAGGCTACTGAGTTGGTTTACAAAGGTAAATTGAGGGTCGTATTCAGCAACTCTACGAGGCATTCCATTAAGGCCAAGCCAATGTTGAGGGGCAAAACATAAGTTGAACCCAACAAATGTTATTAAGAAATGGAATCGGCCTAAGTTCTCATTTAGCATTTTTCCTGTGAATTTTGGATACCAATGATAAATCGATGAAAAGATTACAAACACTGAGCCCCCGTAGACTATATAGTGAAAATGTGCAACTACAAAGTAGGTATCATGCACGTGGATGTCGAAAGGGACCTGAGCAAGGGCTACCCCAGTAATGCCTCCTAATACAAAGTTGATAATGAAGCCGCAGGAAAATAAAACAGCACTATTTAAAGATATTTTTCCACCCCAAAGAGTTGCGACCCAATTAAAAAATTTTATTCCTGTTGGAACTGCAATAAATGAGGTGGCAATTGTGAAGAAAAGGCGCATCCAAGGTGGCGTACCACTTGTAAACATGTGGTGAGCCCATACCACAAGGCCTAGTACTACGATGGCCATAATCGAATAAACCATCGTGGTGTAGCCGAAAAGAGGTTTTTTACAATGGACCGGCAGGATTTCACTAACCAATCCAAATGCTGGAAGTACCATTATGTAGACAGCCGGGTGGGAATAAAACCAGAACAAATGTTGGTAGACAATTACATTCCCGCCTAATGATGGATTGAAGAAACCTGTATGGGCAACTATGTCAAAGCTAAGAAGAATTAAGGTCCCCGCGAGAACTGGTGTTGAGAGAACAACCAATATACTTGTTCCGAACATTGCCCAGCAGTACATTGGGAGCTGCATTAACTTCAGGCCAGGCCTGCGTAATTTTAGAATTGTGGCAAGAAAGTTAATGCCTCCAAAGATGGAGCTGCCCCCTAGTAGTAGGACACTAATGATCCAGATAATTTGCCCTGCCGCAGGGGTTGTAATGCTCAAGGGTGGATAAGCGGTCCATCCAGATTGAGCTGCACCTGTAATGAAATAACTACTTATTAGCATTAACCCAGCTGGAGGAATCATCCAAAATGCAACAGCATTAAGGCGTGGGAAGGCCATATCTCTAGCTCCGACATAAAAGGGAATCAAGTAGTTTCCAAAAGCTCCATTCACAACTGGCACAATCCATAGAAAAATCATGATTGTGCCATGAAGAGTTAATACCTGGTTGTATACATCTCTTGCCATGAAATCTGAAATTGGACTTGTGAGTTCTATTCGGATTGCGCTAGCTAATGCTCCACCAATCAAATAGAAGACAAATCCACAAACAAGATATTGGAGACCAATTACTTTGTGATCCAGGCTGAAGCTGAAGTAGCGAAGCCATCCTTTTGGTTGCAATGACTGGGGTGAATTGTTATTAATCTCAGATGAGGGTACAAATGTCATGTCTCTGAAGCGGTTTGTTTGGAATTTTTACTCAGCCAGCTATCAAAGGCATCAGGTTCTTCGACAACAACTGTTGACCTCATCCCTCCATGGTATGGCCCACAAAGCTCAGCGCAAATAATGGGATACTTGCCCACTTTATTAGGCGTAAAATTCAGAATTGTTGGTTGACCAGGAATTACATCTTGCTTTAGGCGAAATTCAGGGACCCAAAAGGCATGAATAACATCATTGGATTCCATTTTCATACTGACAGGTCTGCCAATAGGAACATGCAGTTCACCAGTCAGGATGTCTCCTTGGGGGTAGTGAAATAGAAACGCAAATTGCATTGCTGTCACTTCTACTGGCAATGGATTCAACCCTCTTTGACTGTCAAGTTGACTTGTACTTGCCCCTATACCACCCCATATTCGTTGTTCAGTTTTCATGGAGGAATGGTCATGACTTGATTGATTCATATTTTCCATGCCGCCCATCCGCTCATAGATGTCATAGCTATATAAGCCAACGAACAAAACCACTACAGCAGGTATAGCTGTCCATAAGATTTCAAGTGGAAGATTGCCCTCAAGGGCTATACCCTCACCTGTTTCTCCATCTCTTCGCCGAAAGCGAATCAGGCTATAAATTACTAGGCCAAGCATCCCAAGAAATAGGATTGCACCAATGCTGAATAGAACTTTGAAAAGTTCGTCATATATAGGTGCATTAACGCTGGCTGAATCAGGAAGCAAATTGACATGGAGACCTATCCATAGACCTCCAGCTATAAGGCATGCCACTGCCAACATCGTAAGAATTGCCGAGGAAACCGGCACTGACTATCTCCGCTTCTTTATTAAGGGTATGGAAAACCTCCTTTATGGGCACCTCCAGAATGTTAAGCCCCTGTGAAAATCGTTAAGAATTGAGGCCCTCGCTCAATAGATAGTTTGGTTTAGGTTGATTTGTTCTGACTTTTGTCAGGAATGGATGATCTGGCGGGTATTTAACTGTTGCAGTCGGCCATAGAACGTGACGGATGCGATCTGATCGCTACTTTCGGTTTAGAGGGATTACTTTGTTTTTGTGAGAGGAGACCCTATGACTACCTCATCACAGCCAATAATCAGATGGCGCCTTGCTCAATTGGCTTCACATCTTGTTGTTGCTCTTGTGACTTTGATTGTCATTGGAGGTGCGACAAGAGTTATGGAAGCTGGCTTGGCTTGTCCGGATTGGCCCCTTTGTTTTGGTTCTTTTTTGCCAAGAAGGCAAATGAATGTTCAAGTTTTTCTAGAGTGGTTTCACCGCTTGGATGCTTTTTTTGTTGGATTGGTTTTGTTGATACAAATGTTTGTTTCTTATTTAAGGCGTGATGAGTTGCCAAGTTGGATGCCTCTTCTATCTGCGACTTTGGTCGTTTTAGTGATTTTCCAGGGTTCTTTGGGTGCATTAACAGTTTTTAGACTTTTGCCTTCTGGAGTGGTGACGGCTCATTTAGCGTGTGGACTCTTGCTTTTGGTCGGTGCAAGTGGAATTTCCCAAGCTTTACTTGCATCTAATGAGAAGTCTTCGCCTCTGTTTTGGCGATTAATGAGCGGAACGTCCCTTGCCGGGGTTGTCTGTCAGTGTCTCCTGGGAGGTCGCATGGCATCAGCTTGGGCTGCTCAGAAGTGTTTCTTGCATGGACAATCCTGCCAATGGCTTAATTTGCATCGTTTTTCTTCAATAGGGGTTGCAATATGTGTGTTGACATTTGCCATTACATCAATTGTGGTAGGCGGATGGTCACGCACTCAGTGGCCTTGGCTAACAGCTGCTTTTGGATTGGTAATTCTTCAGATCAGTATCGGATTTTTGTCAGTAAACCTTCAATTATCCTTGCCCGTTGTAACGGTTGCCCATCAACTTGTAGCAGCCTTGCTGGTTGCATTGTTGTCCTCACTTGCCTTTAAGACTCCTCAGGAGCGATCTCCATCATTGGGTCTCCTAGGTAATGTCCCATCTTCTTTGGAAACTTGTAATGGTTAGTACTACCCCTGAGTTGCTTCAAAGAGATATCTCTCGGAACAAGATTGTTCCTTCAAGAAGGCTTGTGAAGCTTCCAGCTTGGTTAGAGGTTGCCAAGCCAAGATTGATTCCTCTTTTATTGGCAACCACTCTTGGAGGAATGGCGCTAAGTGAAGGTTGGCCTGTGTCCTCCACGAAGCTCATATGTACGCTTTTAGGTGGTGCGCTGGCGGCGGCAGCGGCAGCAGTCCTTAATTGCCTTTGGGAACAAAACCTCGACGGCAGGATGAAGCGAACCAGCAGTAGGGCTTTGCCTTCAGGTCGGATTTCTCCTTCTTCAGCTTTTCTTGGTGCTATTGGCTGCACTGTTATTTCATCAATGCTCTTGATTTTTGGAGTCAACTGCTTGGCGGCAGCATTGTCTTTGCTTGGCCTTTGTAGTTACGTTCTCTTGTATACCGTTTTATTAAAGCCACGAACCTCCAAGAACATAGTCATTGGAGGGATCGCTGGGGCTATCCCTCCTTTAGTAGGAGCTGCTGCGGCAACCGGATATATCGGATTGGGTGGGTGGTGGTTGTTTTCCCTGGTGATGGTTTGGACCCCGGCACATTTTTGGGCTTTAGCAATGTTGCTTAGAGACGATTATCGATCAGTAGGAATCCCAATGCTTCCTGTCGTGAAGGGGACAATGTTTACTGCAAGGGCTATTACTCGTTATGGATGGGCTACTGCGGTTTTAAGCACTCTAGGAATTTTGGCTTTACCTCAAGGTGGACTCTTTTATGGATTAATGGTGGTTCCATTTGATGCTCGTCTTCTTCAAATGGTTCATCGATTAGAGGCAGATCCAGATAATATCGATCGAGCAAAGGCTTTATTTCGATGGTCGATTCTTTATATGTTTGGCATTTGCTTGCTCTTGCTTTTGAGCAGATTCCCTTTGGCTGTTGAATTCGATATTCAATCAATCTCATTACTTAGACAGTTGGCTTTAGGGCTTGAGATTGTTTAAACAAAGTTCTGTTCAGATTTAACTGCGCACCTTCAGTATTTCTTTGTTTATATTCTTGTGTGGATGTATTTGGGGTCGAGTCTTTGATTCAAATGATTGAACTTCGTGGCTTGGAAAAAAGTTTTGGTTCAATTCAGGCACTTTTTGGACTTGATTTGAGTATTCCTAGAGGTTGTCTTTATGGATTGCTTGGTCCTAATGGAGCAGGCAAAACATCTACTATTCGTATTATTACTACTCTGTTGGCTCCAGATTCTGGGAGTGTCGTGGTTAATGGTGTAGACGCTTTAAAAGAACCATGCATTGTGAGGAATCAGTTAGGTTATGTGGCTCAGGAAGTTGCAATCGACAAGATTCTTACTGGTAGGGAGCTTTTGGAGCTTCAGGCAGATCTTTATCACTTGAGTCAGTCAAAAAAAATAGAAAGAATTACTTTTATGATTCAGAGATTAGATATGGATTCCTGGATTGATAGGCGGTGCGGAACTTATTCCGGAGGAATGAGGCGAAGACTCGACTTGGCAGCTGGCTTATTGCATGAGCCTGAGTTATTAGTGCTAGATGAGCCAACTGTGGGTTTAGACCTTGAAAGTCGGAAAATTGTTTGGGAATTGCTCCGTGAATTGAAATCGAAAGGAATAACTATTCTTTTAAGCAGCCATTATCTTGAGGAGATAGAAATAATGGCTGATCGAATGGCCATTCTCGATAGGGGTAGAGTAATTGCTGAAGGAACACCTGATCAGCTCAAAGATGAACTTGGCGGTGATCATGTGACGTTAAGGGTAAGAGAATTTAGTGATGAAAAAGAATCAATGCAAGTCAGGGATGTATTAGACAATATTGATGGAGTTAAGCAGATCGTAGTAAATAGGTCTCAAGGATTTTCTTTGAATCTTGTTGTTGAGGGAGAGACGGTCTTGCCAAAACTGCGAGAGGAGTTAACCAAAGCGGATTTTCCTATTTTTGCTCTTTCTCAGAGTCGTCCTAGTTTGGACGATGTTTATCTTCAAGCAACAGGGATGACTCTTATGGATGCTGAATTAGCTATTGCTGGACAGAGAGATTCGAAACTTGAAGCTAAAAAAGGAATGCGATGAGATTTGTACTTTTTTTTAATTGGATTAATATTTTGGGATGATTACTTTATGTCCCTTTACCCTGAATTTATGAGCGATTTATGACTAGTCAAATTACCGGGCAATTCGATTCTGTTACAGCTAGGAGTCAATGGATAGAAATATCGCAGGAAACATTAGCTTTAACTCGCAGACTTTTTATTCAGCTCGTACGAAGACCATCCACATTGATAGCAGGCATTCTGCAACCCTTGATTTGGCTGCTTTTATTCGGGGCTCTTTTCTCAAAGGCTCCTGAGGGCCTTATCCCTGGGGGTACAAGTTATGGGAGCTTCCTTGGAGCAGGTGTGATTGTATTTACGGCATTTAGTGGAGCTCTCAATGCTGGATTGCCAGTAATGTTTGATCGCGAATTTGGCTTTTTAAACCGTCTTTTAGTGGCGCCATTGAGAAGCAGAAGCTCGATTATTTTTTCATCTGTTATCTACATGACTTCTATTAGTCTTATTCAGAGTTTTGCGATTATGGTAACTGCTGCATTAATTGGATATGGATGGCCAGGTTTAAGCGGTCTATCTATTGTTATTGTTACTTTATTGCTATTGGTCTTTTCTGTTACTGCTCTGAGTTTGGGACTGGCTTTTACTTTGCCAGGCCATATTGAGCTTATAGCGGTTATTTTTGTAGCCAACCTTCCACTTTTGTTTGCTAGTACGGCTTTAGCACCTTTGTCATTTATGCCTATATGGTTGGGCTGGCTAGCATCGCTAAATCCCCTTACCTTTGCAATTGAACCCATCCGTGCTGCTTATAGTGGCCCTCTTGATCTAAATGCTGTTCTAATTAATGCTCCTTATGGGGCTGTGAATGGTTATGGATGCTTGAGTGTATTGATGGCTCTTTCTTTTGGGCTGTTCTTTTTGATTAGTCCAATGCTGAACCGTAAACTTGCTTGATCTCGTGACTGAAATTTTTTCCAACTGTTCTGACCCTCGTCAAGCAGCACTTTTGTGTCAAATCTTGGAAGCAACTGAGAAACATCAACAGAGAGACTTGCAGCTTTTGCAAATCAAATGGGCACATAGATACGGCATAGGAACTCTTCCAAATGCTGAAAGTATCTATAGCTTAACTATTGCAGAGGAGTCTCTTGAGAATGCTGAGCTTAAAACTCCGCAGCTTAAGAAAGATGATTCAGATGAGGATATTTCTAGTCATCCACAAACGGAAGAATTAAATCTATTGGATTTGTCAACAGATGAACAGTCATCTTCGGAGGATTTTGCTGTTAGTACTTTTAGTCGCTTAAAGACAGCTTTGAATGGATGCATTGACGAAGTAAATAATGTTTTTAAAGAGAAGAAAAATGAAGCTATTGTAAGTATTGAGACCTCTACAAAGGATAACTTTAATGCGTGCGCTCCTTCTCCTCCTCCTAGGCAACTAAATAGGTTAAGTAGGTGGTTGCCAGAGGTCGAAGAAAGTTTCCCCGAAGCTTCTTAAGGGTAAAACTAAGAAAATAGAAATTGAATGCAACCTTAGATTGTTTATCTAGATAATTTACTCGAAATAAATCCAAGAGATATCTTTTAATTCTAAAAACCTTTTTTCAATTATGTATATATTTTTTAGTTGATATTGATTACGCCTGGCGACTTTATGGCTGATAACTTCTTACATCATTCCAGGCATGCCCATTCCACCCATTCCACCCATTCCAGGCATGCCCATTCCACCCATTCCAGGCATGCCCATCCCACCCATTCCACCCATTCCACCCATTCCACCCATTGGATCGACCCCGCCTTCTGGGCCAACTGGTGCAGGCGGTTCGGGTTTATCAGCAATTACTACTTCAGTAGTAATCAATAAAGATGCGATAGATATTGCATCCTGCAAAGCCAATCGGATTACTTTTGAGGCATCAATGATGCCAGCTTTTAGTAAGTCCTCGTAGTTTCCATTTAGTGCATTAAATCCTTTGCCTAGTCTTTTTATTTCAGAGATTACAATATCTCCGTTTTCTCCAGAATTAATAGCTATTTGTCTCACTGGAGCAGAAAGGGCTCTTTGAACAATTTCAACCCCAGTTTTTTCATCACCAGTTAACTTATTAGCAAGTTCGTCAAGTTTATCCCCAAGTTTGAGAAGTGTTGTTCCTCCTCCAGGGATAATTCCTTCTTCAACTGCGGCACGTGTAGCATTTAGGGCATCTTCAATTCTAAGCTTACGATTTTTTAGTTCTGTTTCTGTTGGTGCTCCAACTTTAATAACCGCTACTCCACCAGCAAGTTTGGCTATTCTTTCACTTAACTTCTCTTTGTCATATTCTGAGTCAGTTGAGTTCAGTTCACGCTTGATTGACTCGACTCTTTGTTTTACCAGCTTTATGTTTTCGTTGTTTGTGACGATTGTTGTTTTATCTTTGCTGATAGTTATTTTTCTGGCTTTTCCTAGATCGGAAAGTGATACTTTTTCGAGACTCATGGCCTGGTCTTCGCTGATTAATGTACCGCCAGTTAGAACAGCTATATCTGATAAAGCTGCTTTACGCCTTTCGCCAAAAGAAGGTGCTCGTACAGCGGCTACCTTTAGGACCCCACGATTCTTATTGACCACAAGAGTTGCTAATGCTTCGCCATCTACTTCCTCTGCGAGGATTACTAAAGGAGTTGATTCCTTTTGAACAGTTTCCAAAACTGGTACTAAGTCAGCAATAGAGCTGACTTTTTTGTCTGTTATTAGTAGGAGGCAATTCTCGAATTCGCAGATCTGACGGTCCCCATCAGTCACGAAATAAGGAGAGCTATAACCGCGGTCAAAGGCCATGCCTTCTGTGATTTCCAATTCTGTGGCAAGGGATTTTGATTCTTCAACTGTGATCACTCCGTCCACACTTACTTTGGCCATGGCTTCTGCAACTATTTGACCGATCTCGTGGTCCCCTCCAGCGCTGACCGTTGCCACTTGACCAATGGCTTCACCACTACCAACAGTTTTGCTTAATTTTTTTAATTGCTCTACAGCATGAGTAGCTGCCTTTTCCATTCCTCTTCTGAGTTCAATAGGGCTTGCTCCAGCGGCTGTATTCCTTAACCCTTCATGAACCATTGCTTGAGTGAGAATAGTCGCGGTTGTAGTTCCATCCCCAGCTTTCTCCTTGGTTTTTGAGGCAACTTGTTCAATAAGCTTTGCGCCGATATTTTCAAAGGGGTCTTCTAGTTCTATCTCTTTCGCAATAGTCACTCCGTCATTAACAATGTCAGGAGAACCGAATTGTTTTTCTAGAACTACATTCCTTCCTTTAGGACCAATTGTTACGCGAACTGCATCCGCTAGAGAGTTCACACCCTTCTCTAGGGCGCTGCGAGATTCTTCAGAGAAATTTAAAAGTTTTGCCATGGTCCATTTATATCCCTCGTCAATTTCCCACAGCAAGCTGTTTCAGGGGAATGAGATTAAGTGGGGAAAGCCGAATTATTTACTTTTTAATTTTCCGTGCTTTGTCCTTGTTTGGTGGTTATGGTCAAAATATGAATGACCCTGGTGTGCTTTTTTTTGTCTTAATGGCAGGTTTAGCAGCCACTATGACAGTGGTTTATGTACCACTACGCTTATTTTTGACTGCTACCGCCAGGAGTCGAAGATTGAAATTACTTCAAAGGATTCGAAGATTGCGTGATGAGCTTGGACAGCCTTTGGATTCCTGAAATGGATATGAGGTTGGTCAGCTCATTACCATTCCACCATCAATTTGTATTACTTGCCCAGTGATGTACTCGGCACCTGAATCCATGGCCAAAAACCTAACCAAACTTGCTACCTGATTAGGAGTCCCAAATTTACGAAGAGGAATTGCATTGAGTATCTCTTCTGCGGCAAGATCTTTTGTCATGTCAGTAGCTATAAAACCAGGAGCCACAGCATTCACTGTGATCCCCCGGCTGGCAAATTCTTTAGCACAACTTTTGGTTAGTCCTACGACACCGGCCTTGGATGCTGAGTAGTTTGCTTGTCCTGCATTTCCCATCAGTCCAACCACAGAAGTGATGTTTATGATTCTGCCTTTTTTTTGTTTAATCATTGTTCTGGATACTGCTCTAGTGCAATGAAAAACTCCACTTAAGTTCAGATCTATAACGCTTTGCCAATCCGTAGTTTTCATTCGCATTATCAACCCATCCCGAGTAATTCCTGCATTGTTGACAAGGACATCAATCCTTTTGCTTCTTTCGAGAACAGTCTTGATTAGATCCTCAGCTTCTTTCTCTTTAGAGATGTTTGCTTGTACTTTGTAGGCTTTTCCTCCGGTGGAAATGATTTCTGTGACGACTTTTTCGGCTTCTTCTGAAGAGTTGCTGTAGTTGACGACTACCTCAAGACCTGCTTTGGCAAGAGATAGTGCTATTTCTTTTCCTATCCCTCTGCTCGCACCAGTTACAACTGCTATTTCTGAAGGAGAACTTGAAGGAGATGTCATTTGTTCAAATTTGTTGTTTGCATCGTAAGAAAAAAAAGACTTTTTTTTTAACTAACCATGCTCTCTACGTTGCAAAGTGTTTTACCTAGCAACCGTCTTAGATTGGCTAATTGTTGCTTGCTCCCAAGGACTACAAGTACTTGTCCAGGGGCGAGTTTCATCTCCCCGCCAGGGTTTGTGATTAAGTTTGATCCTTCCTTAATTGCAAGGACCATTGCTCCGCTTTGACGACCTAATTGAGCTTCGGAGAGACTTCGATTCTCAAGTTCTTTAAATTCATAGGGGTCGCTAGTTAAAAGAAACTCTTCTATCTCGCAGTCTGACCCAGCGAGTAAATCCATGAAGTCAACCGCAAGAGGACGAAGTGCAGTTGCAGCGATTGTTCTTCCAGCAGTTACATAAGGGCTGACAACAACATTGGCACCAGCAAGCTTTAATTTTGCCGACGCTTCTGCTGTGTCTGCTCTAGCAATAAGGCGACATCCTTTTGTTAGGCCTTTGGCGCTGAGTATGACGTACAAGTTTGCCGCATCATTTGGTAATGCGGCAATTAAACTTCTGCAGCGCTGTAAGCCTGCTTGAAGCAATGTTTCGTCTAGGGTTGCGTCCCCTTCTAAAGCGATTAAGCCGCGCTCTTCAGCAATTGATTTGGAGACAGGGTCTATTTCCAGTACGAGAGTTGGGACGTTCTCATGTAAAAGTTGCTCCGCAATCTCTTGGCCAATTCGGCCATAGCCACAGATGATTACATGATCATGCATACGTCTCATTATCCTGCGAAACCGCAATTCCCGCATCTGACGGAAATAGCCAGATGCTGTGAGGTCGAGCACTCTCTTGATTGTTAGTTGAACAACAATCAAACCTCCACCTATAACTAAAACTGTTACTAACCTTCCAGCCTCGGAAAGTGGTGCTACTTCCCCAAATCCAATTGTGGTTATTGTTATTAGTACCATCCATAGAGAATCTCCCCAGTCCCAACCCTCTGTGATTCGATATCCCAGAGCTCCGAAGAACAGTAAAAGACTTAAGGCTATTAGTGGTCCTAGCCAGGGTTTGGCAAGACCACGGAGTTTTAATCCTTGGAGTATTCCTCCTTTTGAATTGAGCCATCTATTTTGCATAAAGCGTGAAATCGTATCGATGTAGTTATCTGTATGTTTTGAGTTGATTGTATGGATAAGATTTCATCTTGCTAATCAGACGGAGCTTCTTGTGCATCTTCTTATTGCCGCTGCGGGGTCAGGGAGTCGAATGGGGGCAGACAGAAACAAATTGTTGCTCCATGTATCTGAAAGGCCAATCCTTGCTTGGACCTTAGATGCGGCTATCTCTGCTGAGAGAATTACTTGGATCGGCATAGTTGGGCAAAAAGTAGATCAGCCCGAAATAACCCATTTGATGGATGGCTGTCCCAAGCCAATTCATTGGATTGAAGGAGGGAGAACTCGGCAGGAATCAATCAAAAGGGGGCTTGAAGGCTTGCCATCAGATGCGGAGTATGTCCTGATACATGATGGAGCAAGGTGCCTTGTAGAAAAGGAACTTTTTAACAGTTGTGCCGACTTAGTTGTAGCTGGAAATGCTGTTATAGCTGCTGTTCCTGTTACGGACACTATTAAGCGTGTGGATGGCAACAGCTTGATTGTTGAAACCCCTTCTCGCGAAGAATTGTGGGCAGCTCAGACTCCGCAAGGTTTTTTGGTGACTCAATTGAAGAAGGCTCATGCAATGGCAGATGCTAAGGACATGACTGTCACTGATGATGCTTCTCTATATGAGAACCTTGGCTGGCCTGTAAGAGTTTTGGAGGGTGCTTCGTCAAATATCAAGGTCACTACTCCGTTTGATCTGACTGTTGCTGAGGCTGTTCTTGTCTCTAGGGCAAAAGGCTAAGAATTCCTTTTTCGCAATCAATTTTGGCCAGCGTTCCAAGAGGTAAAGCAGCATTGCCGCGCTCATGACCTACTGGCAATCTTCCTAAGACAGGGATCTTCAGGTCAAAAGTCCTTTCTCTCAGAACACTTTCAAGTAAACATTCCTTGTTTCCTTTGAAAGATTCATGTCTTTCGCAATTTTTAAAATTTCCAAACCCCAACCCTGCTATTTGTTGAAGAATTCCAGCGAGACGCCATTGTGTGAGCATTCGATCTATGCGATAGGGCTCTTCACCAATATCTTCAAAAATAAGTATTGATCCTTTCAGGTCAGGTATAAAATTGCTGCCTAGCAAATGAGAAGCCACAGTTAGATTTGCTACAACTAATGGCCCACAAGCTTCTCCTTTGAACCAAGCTTCTCCTTTTATAGCTGGAAGAGACAAGCCAAATAGAAGGCGTCGAAGTCTCTCTTTGCTCCAGTCTGGTTCA
>QCGG01000018.1 GCA_003280055.1 Prochlorococcus sp. AG-363-P19 | reverse complement strand
TGAAAATGCCTATTACAACCGTGGACTTTCAAAGAGGAAGTCAGGAGATAATTACGGCGCTATCTCTGATTACAGCAAAGTAATTGAGATCAATCCAAAGTATGGAGATGCGTATTACAACCGTGGATGGGTAAAGAGTGATTTAATGGATTATTCAGGAGCAATATCTGATTACAGCAAAGCAATTGCTATCAATCCAAGGGATGAAAGTGCGTATTACAACCGTGGATGGGTAAAGGATGAATTGAAGGATTACTATGGCGCAATATCTGATTATAGCAAAGCAATTGAGATCAATCCAAGGAAAAAAAATGCGTTTAGAAACCGTGGCATTGCAAAGGAACTGATAGAAGACATGCAAGGTGCCTGTGCTGATTGGAGAAAAGCATCCTCTCTTGGTGATGAAGAATCAGCAAAGTGGGTAAGAAATCAATGTTGATATTTTTTATAAGTCAGAGTGCTTAAATAACATTTAAAAATCTTGTAGGAATTTAATGCCTACTTGTTCCAGGAGACAAGTAAAAGAAAAACGCAAAATAAGAACTTATTGGAATAA
Organism: Prochlorococcus sp. AG-363-P19; assembly: GCA_003280055.1. Taxonomy (GTDB): domain Bacteria; phylum Cyanobacteriota; class Cyanobacteriia; order PCC-6307; family Cyanobiaceae; genus AG-363-P08. The sequence goes on along the minus strand of QCGG01000018.1, from coordinate 19,864 downwards.
AGAGGTTTTCTCTATATTTGGAGTAGACTGAAATCAGGAATACTTCCTATATGAAGAAACGAATTACTGCGATTACTGCTGTCTTGTCTTTGATGCCATTCGGCCAACCGATGGTGATAGGAACGGGTGCAATTTTGACGAGTGCTGCGGTTTTATTTTCTGTTCCGGAAAAAGCAAAAGCAGAGAATGAAGAGTTCTATTTCAAAAGGGCATATAAAAAGGCAGAAGAAGGTGATTATTATGGAGCAATATCTGATTACAATAACGCTATAGAGATCAATCCAGAAGAAGCACGATATTATGCACTTCGTTCTACATCTAAGAGTCTAATCAAGGATTTTCGTGGAGCAATATCTGATTTAAATATGGCTATTACTAGAAATCCTGATGAAGGGTGGTTTTATTTGCTGAGGGGAAATAATGAAATGTTACTAAATAATAAAAAAGATGCTTGTAATGACTGGAGGAAAGCATCAGCCTTTGGCACTAAATATGCCGTTGAAAACCTAAAAAATTATTGCTCATAAATTAGTTCGAGATTTTTACTTCACCGTCAAGCGCCGAGATATAATGGATTTGCAAACCCATTTCACTTACTGCACTTCTAAAAGAGTAACTATTGAGTGGGAGTGACAATAACTACTAAAAGGTAGTTATAGATTAAAAGATATACTTCACCGTGGAATCTTTTAAATTTTGAAGTGACAGAGTGACAAGGGATTTCAGGTAGGCACTTCACCGTGACTTCACCGTGGGAAGGTTTGAGTGTCTCTACGGAGAAATCGTAGAACAAGGATTTCTCTACACTTGGATTAGATTGATAGTCAGAATTGCTTGGAAAATGAAGAGACGAAATACCGTGATTTCTGCTTTGATTTCAATACTGCCTTTAGTTCAAGCACCGTTTTTGGTCACTGGTTTTACTTTTACGAGTGCTGTTGTGATGTTTTCTGGTTCTCAAAGAGTGAATGCAGAGAGTGTTGATTTTTATATAGATCTTGGAGATAAGCAATTTTTGAAACGTGATTTCAATGCAGCATTATCTGCTTTTAATAAGGCACTTGAGATTTTTCCTAATCATGCATATGCCTTATCTCGTAGAGGGTTAATGAAGAGTTTTTTAAAGGATTATTTAGGATCTGTTGCTGATTTAACTAAAGCGATCCAATTAGAACCAAATGATCAATATCATGTTGCTTTTAGAGGTGAGAGCAAATTATTTTTAGAAGATTATTCTGGAGCAATTGCTGATCTCACAAAGGCAATAGATCTTGATTCTGAATATGGTTACGCTTATTTGGTTAGAGGTGTTGCTAGACAAAGATCAGGAAATATAAAAGGTGCTTGTTCTGATTGGGGTAAAGCATCTTTGTTGGGGCGTCAGGGTGCTAAAGGCACAAAAGGTGCTGATGATTTTGTGAGAACTTTCTGTGAATAAACATATAGTTTTTTATCCTTCAAAATACCTTCACCGTGACTTCACCGTGCTATTATTAAAGAAATAAACCCTGTCTATGACTGCGTTTTTGCACTCTATTTTCACCTGACACTATTGAGTGGGAATAGTTCAGGGCAGTAAATCGCAGTTATAGGTTAAAAAACTCTGTTCCACGTGAGATGTAGATGACAGAGTGACAAGGGGTTTCAAGTGCTCTGTTCCCCGTGCCACCTTGTCACCTTCTCCGTGAAGACATCGTAGATAGTTTGTTTTCTCTACACTTTGCTTGTAGAGAAGATGTAGGGAAAACGTTAAAGAAAGAAGATACACTCTACGAATCCATAGACTAGATAAGTGGTTTAGTATTGATATAAGTCAATCCAATGCAAAAATTGAACTTTCTTAAGAGAAGAACATCATCATTCTTACTTATCTTTTTTTCTTTGTCATTTAATTCTCATGCAATTGCCATGAGCAATAAAGAAAAGGATATCTATTCGTTTGGATTCGCTTGGGGTCGTGCCTCTGCAATTTGTGAGTTGTACGGGAAAAACCTAATAAAAAAGAATACGGCAAAAGTTCTTCTTGAAGGGACGATTGCAAACGGAAAAAAGACGATAAAGGATATTGATTTTGATGAGGTATTTGTCAAAACGATTGAAGAAGATAAAAACTGTATTCAGTTAAGGTAGTGACAAGGGGTTTCAAGTGCTCTGTTCCCCGTATGTTCCCCGTGCTATATTACATTTAAGAAACCCAGTCACTCACTGCGTTTTTACACCCCATATATGGTAGGAACTATTGAGTGGGAATAAGTTACATATAGATAACTTAATCACTCACTAAATAAGTCACGCCACCGTGAGTTCAACGAAAAAATAGGTGACGTTATTGCAATAGTTTTAGAGAGGTTGCCTCACCACAACTTCACCGTGGCACGTTGTCACCTTCTCCACAAATAAATCGTAGAAAGAGGTTTTCCCTACACTTGGGGTAAAATCAAACTAAAAGGTTACTTATATGAAGAAACGAATTACTGCGATTGCTGCTGCTTTGTCTTTGATGCCCTTGGGGCAATCGTTTTTGATTGGAACGGGTGCTGCTTTGACGAGTACTGCGGTGATGCTTTCTGTTCCTCAAAGAGTAAAGGCAGAGAGTGCTGAGTTCTATTTCAAACGTGCTTTTGCAAAAGAGGAGGCAGGTGATTATTCTGGAGCAATCTTGGATTACACAAAGGCAATTGAAGAATATACGATGAGTGAAGAAAATCTTGCTACGTCATATGGAAATCGTGGAATGGTAAAGGATAAGATTGGTGATACATATGGAGCGATATCTGACCTTAATAAAGCAATAAAAATCGACCCATCGAGGAATAAATATCGTGGTCGTGGTATTGCAAAGGAGAGAATAGGAGATATGAAAGGTGCCTGTGCTGATTGGAGGAAAGCATCATCCCTTGGCGATGAAGAAGCAGCAAAGTGGGTAAGAAATCAATGCTAATCATCTGAAGAACAACTTCACCGCCCCTTCACCGCGATATAATGTAATTGCAAAACCAATTCACTCACTACAATTTTAATCTAGTGCTATTGAGTGGAATAAATTAATCGTGAAATTATTCTTTGGATTGTAAATTATTTATGACTATTAAATCAATTAAATTATTGCTTACTTGGTTTGCCATATTTTCATTTAGCAACATATCTTTTTCCAAGAACATTGCGTTGTCAAGTGATGAAAACTTCTATATTTCCCAGTCAAATATAGATCATTATATTTTCTATTATAATAGTGGTATTGATAGAGCCAGAAATGGAGATTACAAAGGTGCTCTTAAAGATTATACAAGAGCTTTAGTTTTAATGCCCGGCAGTATAGATGCTTATATAAATCGAGGTACCGTCAAGAGGCATTTAGGTGACTACACTGGAGCTCTAGATGATTATACAAAAGTAATAGCTATTGATAAGAATGATTATATCGCATTCTACAACCGAGCAACACTTAAAGATGAACTAGGCGATTATGAAGGAGCATTAAAAGATTACAATCGTGTTATAACTTTGCGCCCAAAGTATGTTCATCCATATTTCTTTAGAGCTTTAATTCATAAGCGAAATAAAAATTATAAAGAAGCAATTTTTGATTTGAATATGGTTTTATCTCTTGACTCTAGGTATCCAGGTGCTTATAAAAACCGAGGAATTGTTAAGGAACTAGATGGGGATTTGCAAGGGGCTTGTGCTGATTGGAGAAGGGCTTTTGGTATAGGCCGACATGATGCAAAACGCTGGGTTGCAACGCAATGTGAATAGTCTAAATTTTAAAATCTACTGATCTTTTGTCTTTTAGTTGAGCAAATATTGGTCCTTTTAATTAATGTCTTGCTAAAGCTTTTCTGTTTGGGTTTTTTTTATTTGTTTGAAATATTGAAATTCTGATTTGATTCTTGTTGCTAGTAGATGAATATTTATGCTTGCAGGGGACTGGTGCTGTGTTCAACAACTCGATATCCTGGGCTAATGGCTATTAGGATTTTGACTGCCGCCCCACAAGTTGATTCACAGCTTCAACGTCGTTTGCAGCAAGACAGCATTCAGATTGCAGGTAAGACTGTTTTTATTAATCCTTTTTTGTATTGGCGTCGATTCGATAGCAATACTGATCGTTGGCTTAGGGAGCCCGGTCAGTTAAGGGAAGATCAGATTAATTTGAACAGGGCTCGTTTTTATCCAGAGATTGACTGGAGTCTTTTGGATGCGGAGCAATCGGCGCTTAAAGATGCAGCAGTAGAGATGTTTTTAAAGAGTCTCGAATTAATAGGCACCTTTCATCCGGAATTGACAGCAGGGCAACTGCTCGAGGTCGAACGCAAAATGGCTGTGACAAAAAAACGTGCTTTTGAACGTTGGGTAGAGAAAGCTTTTAGAAGACGTTTAGACGCTGAAATCAAAGATCGTAAGAGGTTTCATCGAGAAAGGTTTTGGCGTAATTGGAAGGAATGGTTTGGATTAGAAGCCACTCATCAAGCAATGGGACCATTTATTGCGTTGGTAGTCCTTTCTGGATTTACTGGTTGGTCGATAGGGGTATCAAATTTTTCCTGTCCAGCAATTTTTTCTCCTTCGGAGCAGAATGTAGTTCGTTAGTTGTGAGCCTGTAATGGCTGAGGAAAAATTCGACAAGATCCACATTGCACTTATGCAGGATATGCTTCCGGTTGGTTTGGCGATGGTAGATAGGGTGCGCCAAGGTGGCTTGACTAAAGTTTGGGAAGTTATTAAGCAATCGAATGCTCCTTTAGAAGAACTCAAAAAAGAGGGAGACAGTGCAGCTAAAAGTTTTCGTGAGAAGTTAGATAATGTTAGCCCTGGCTTGGGGAACCCAGTGATGAGAGTTGAAATTGATATTGAGAATCCAATTGATACTTCTAGTCAAATGCAAGACAAGGAAGAGTTGATGACATTGCTTAGTCGTATTGAATCGACACTTGAGGACTTGGAAGCTTATTTTAGGGAGGATAGTGCTGAATCTTCGAATATTTCTTAGATAACGGAGACGTCTGATGGTTAAAAAAACGTTTTTACAAAAGAAGAGCAGACGCATTGCAGGCATAGGATTTCAGCCCACAATATTGTTGTCTTTTGCATTAATTGTTTTTGGAGCAATAGCTGGTCGTTTGTTTTGGTTGCAAATATTAGAAGGCTCACGTTATAGAGAACTGTCTATGCAAAATCGTATTCGATTAGTTGCTCGCTCACCTATTAGAGGGCGCCTTTTAGATCGTAAAGGTCGTATTTTAGCTACTAATAAACTTGTCTACAATCTTTATTTGGAGCCAAGATTAGTTGGTGATAAGGAATGGCCACTTGTAAGGGATCGTTTATCAAGTTTTTTCAACTTGTCAAAGCAAAAACTTGATAAACGTTTTAATTCTAGTGCTCTTAATCGCTCATATAGAATAACCTTGGCATATAATCTTACACACAAGCAAGTTTTACAATTTAGGGAGCATGAAAATAGTTTTGAAGGTGTACAAGTTGATGTAGATGTTCTTAGATATTATCCAAACAAATCTCTTGCTGCACATGCTTTGGGATATACCCAGTTAATTACTGAAGATGAATATAAGTTTTTGTCTTCAAAAGGATATAAAATTAGAGATCGAATTGGCAGAACTGGAATTGAGGCCGCTTTTGAAAATCATTTAAGAGGGCAATGGGGAGGTCAGATGCTCGAAGTAGATGCAATGGGTGTAGTACAAAGAAACTTAGGCGAGAAATTAGCTGTAGCTGGTAAAGATCTTATCCTTACTATTGATTTAGATTTACAAAGAGCCGCCGAAAAGGCTCTCTCGGGTATAGGTGCCGGGGCTGTTGTTGCTATTGATCCAAGAGATGGTGCTGTTAGAGCAATAGTTAGTAAACCTTCATTTGATCCAAATTTTTTTTCTAAATCATTTACTACTCAAAGAGAATATGATCGATTGTTTTTTTCTTCTAAAAAGCCTTTATTTAGCCGGGCATTAAATGCATATGATCCAGGTAGTACATGGAAGGTTGTAACTGCAATGGCAGGTATGGAAAGTAAGAAGTTCCCTCCAGATGTGCGCTTGGAAACTACGGCTTGTATTACTTATGGGAGTCATTGTTTTCCTGATCATAATCGTGCTGGGTTTGGGACAATTGGTTATGAGGATGCGTTGAGTTTTTCTAGTAATACGTTTTTTTATCAAGTCGGTGTGGGTGTTGGCTCTAACCAGCTTTATCAAGCTGCGAAAAAATTGGGTTTTAATTCTTTAACTGGTATTGAGTTGGATTATGAAGAAAGTCCTGGTTTAGTAGGCCATGAGGATTGGGCTAAAGAAGGTAGGGGTTGGGCTAAGCCAGGCACTACTCCTTGGATACCGGAAGACATGGCTAGTGCCTCAATAGGTCAAGCGGTGGTTCAAGTGACTCCAATACAATTGGCGCGAGCATATGCAGTTTTCGCCAATGGGGGTTATTTGATTACTCCACATTTAGTTGATGCAGATCAGGATTGGATGTCTCCTCAATATCGAAAAAAGGTAGATATCCGTCCTTCTACTTTGAATACAATCAGACGTGGCCTTAGAAAAGTTGTCGAGTCAGGCACTGGTGCAGCAATGTATCTGAGGGGGTTTCCAGTTGTTGCTGGAAAGACTGGCACGGCTGAGGATAGTGCTGGGGGATCAGATCACGCATGGTTTGCATGTTTTGCCCCATACTCTGCAGGCGAAATTGTTGTTGTAGCTTTTGCGCAGAACACTCCTGGAGGAGGCTCAGTACATGCTTTGCCAATAGCTAGGCAAGTTCTTACGGCGTGGAATGAATTGCGAAAGGTAGATAGTGCAAATTTGAATTAATCCTTTTGTCAGGCAGCAATATTGATCGAGGGTGATTCAAGTATTTGTTTGTAATAACTTTGTAATTGTTTTGTTGCGCCTTTCCAGCCCCAGCGCTCTGCTTCTTGTCTAGCAGCATTTCGCATTGTTTGTCGATCAAGATCATTAGAGAGAAGACGTTGTGTGGCATTAATTAAGCTTTTCGCACCACCATCAATGCCATCTGGATCGTATAGACAGCCATTTTTTCCATCGGAAATAATGTCCGGTATTCCGCCTTTATTTGCTCCTACTACTGGGCAGCCTGCGGCCATTGCCTCTAAGAGCACTAATCCTAAGGTCTCTGTACTAGATGGAAATAAAAATGCATCACCGCAGGCATATGCACTTGCTAGTTCCTCACCACTTAAGTATCCAACAAAAGTCGTAGCCGTGTTTTCAAAGATTTTTTCAAGTGATAGGCGATATGGTCCATCACCAACAAGTGCAAGTCTTGTTTCAGGAAGCGCTTCTAAGACAGGTTTAATTCGTTCAATTTGCTTTTCCGCAGAGAGTCTTCCTACGTAGATGAGAAGCGACCCTTGATCGTCATACTTTCCTAAAAGTTTTTTCCGCATGGAGTCATTGCGCAATTCAGGTTTAAACGCTTCAGTATCAACTCCTCTTTGCCATAGGGCAGTATGTTGAATGCCTTTTTCTTGTAACTCGTTCACCATTGCAGTGGAAGTGCATAGATTGAGTTGGGCCTGGTTATGAGCTGCTTTTAACATTTCCCAGAGCAAAGGTTCAAGCATTCCCATGCCATAGTGCTCAAGATATTTGGGTAAATGCGTGTGATAACTAGCTATAAGTGGTATTCCATTCGTTTTTGCTAGCCAGATCCCTCCTAGACCTAGAACAGCAGGATTCACTACATGAACAAGATCTGGTTCAAATTGTTCCAATGCCTCTGAGACAGCAGGTCTTGGCAAGGCAAGTTTGAGCTCTGGGTACAGTGGTAGTGGCATTGCAGGTACACCAATAACTTTTGCACCCATATATTGACTGGGTCCTCCCTCAGGACAAAACAAAAGGACCTCATCATTTAATTCAATTAAGTTTTCGATTGTTTTGGTCAGTCGAGTAACTATTCCATCCACTTTGGGTAGGAAGGTTTCGGTGAAAAAAGCGATCTTCACTGGATAAATGAATGAGTTAAGAGTCTTAAGAACCCTTGTTAATAGCTTCTGCTTGTTTGGTCGTCCATGCAGAAACACATGGGATCCGCTTGGAATCACAACGATCAGCCCATTTACGGGCCACATCAACTACTTCTGTTAATAAGCCATCGTCAAGAGTAGTTGGTTTTAGACCTAGTTCTATAAAACATTTATTGTCTACTATTAAATCATTTTCAACAGCTTCGTTTCGAGGGTTAGGTAAGAAATTAACCTCAGCCCCTGTAAGGGCAGCAACCTTTTTAGCTAGTTCTCCAACCTGATGACTTTCTGTCATTTGGTTGAAAATTTTGACTCTTTCTCCTTTTTGAGGAGGATTTTCTAAAGCTAGTTGAACGCATTTAACTGAATCTCGAATGTGAATAAATGCTCTTGTTTGCCCACCAGTTCCATGAACAGTTAATGGGTAACCTATTGCTGCTTGCATTAGGAAACGATTAAGTACTGTGCCATAGTCTCCGTCATAATCGAATCTATTCGTGAGACGTAAGTCTCTATTGGTTGCCTCTGTATTTGTGCCCCATACGATCCCCTGATGAAGGTCAGTTATTCGTACTAAATCGTTCTTGTTGTAGTAAAGGAAGAGGAGTTGATCGAGTGTTTTTGTCATGTGATAGACACTTCCAGGACTTGCAGGATGAAGAATCTCTTCTTCGAACCGAGTTCCATCTGGTTGAGGGACTTCTACTTTTAAATATCCCTCAGGGATAGTTGCTCCTCTATGTGATCCATATCCATAAACTCCCATTGTGCCTAGATGAACTACATGGATATCCAGGCCACTATCAACTATTGCTGTAAGCAGGTTGTGAGTTCCATTTACATTGTTGTCAACGGTATAACGCTTGGTGGCACTTGTTTTCATTGAATATGGTGCAGCACGTTGTTCAGCAAAATGAACAATTGCATCTGGCCTTTCTGCCAGTATGAGATCTAAGAGACATTGATATTCATGGGCAATATCCATAGGGATGAATCTGATTGGTTTACCCCCTACCTCTATCCATGCTTTTAAGCGGTCACCCATGCTTGAGATGGGTGTTAGGGATTCAACTTCCAGATCAATATCAATTTTGCGTCTACTGAGGTTGTCTACGATTAGAACCTCGTGACCTTGATCTGCGAGGTTGACCGAACAAGGCCACCCACAGAAGCCATCACCACCAAGAACAATTACTTTCACCCAATACTCCTTGAGAAATGACCATTAAGCTCCCCTCAAGCCAAGTTACTACAAGGGTTTAGCTAATCTTAACTGTGTAAGCGATTAAACCTACGAGAAGAGCCGCTCCAATCACAATAATAACTCTAAACCCATTGCTAATACTAGAGCCTGTATTAAGCACTTCAATTTTTGGTTCTTTTGCAAAGGTGTTATAGCGTCCACCTTCTTCTTTAATTACCGTCATTTTTTTGATGCGTCTTGGCGGAGAATATGGAACTGAATGCCCTGCTTTTCGCTTCCGTCATCTTCCTTTATTTAAAAGTTCTGATTATTTCCTGGAGAGTGGCATTCCCTGAATGGGGGAAGAAGGAGATGCTTGTTGTTTTTCTGGGAATCTACCCGCGAGAAAAGCCTCTCGCCCTGCCTCTACGCCATTAGACATGGCTTTAGCCATGCGGACAGGATGTTTTGCTAGCGCAATGGCACTGTTAACAAGTACAGCATCAGCCCCCATTTCTAATGCTTGGGCTGCTTCGCTTGGCACTCCTATTCCAGCATCAATAATTACAGGGATTTTTGCGTTTTCTATGATTAGAGCAATATTTGCTGAATTTTTGAGACCTTGTCCTGAGCCGATTGGTGAACCTAATGGCATAACCGTTGCACATCCTAATTCTTCGAGATGTTTTGCAAGTATTGGATCTGCATTAATGTATGGCAAAACTGTAAAATCTTCTTTTATTAATACTTCAGCAGCGTGCAGGGTTTCTATAGGATCAGGGAGTAAATATTTAGGATCATTGATGACTTCTAGCTTGACAAAATTATTATTTTCTTGTCCAGCGATTTTAGCCAGTTCCCGACCTAATCTTGCAACTCGTATTGCTTCATTAGCTGTGCGACATCCTGCAGTATTAGGAAGCATCCAGAGTTTTGACCATTCAATAGATTCAATCAAACCTTTGTGATTTTTTTCTAACTCTTGTACGCGTCTAACAGCAACCGTAACTATTTCACAACCTGAGCTGAGGATACTCTTTTGCATGGTGTCGATATTTGCATATTTGCCAGACCCGGTAAGAAGTCTACTTTGAAATTGCTTTTCTCCAATCTTTAGAAGATCATTTCTAGAGTGATCTTTATCCATAGAAAATACCGATTTGAGGAGTGACTTGCTGGTTTACTGAATTAACAATTGTTTGTATTGATAGATAGGTAGAATTTTTCATTTAAAAATCAGAAACCTTTTGTATCTAATGATTCTGATGAATTCTTTGTCTCTGTTTTTGCAAGACGCTTAATTTGCTTTAAAGCAGTTTTATTTTTAGGGTCTATCCTAAGCACCTGTTGATAGAGTTGAGTGGCTTCAGATGTTTGCTTGAGACGTTCTTGCGCAAAGGCAAGATTATTTAATGCGACTGGGTAATCAGGTTTTGCTTGAAGTGCTGATCGATAATGTTTCACTGCGGCAGAAAAATCATCTTGAGCAGCTAGGGCAAAGCCAAGGGCATTTTCTATTAATGCTTTTGCTTCAGCTGGCTCGTCTGAAAGTCGTTTTAATGCCTTTCGAAGAGTTGATGTTGCTTGTGGGTAAAGACGTTTCTCAAGCTGTACAGAAGCTAATTCATAAAGTTTGGAGGCTTCTTTTGAAGATCCAGCCCCTTCTTTTTCAAGGTTGATCATTTTTATTTCTTCATTTCGAACTCTGAGGACCTGACGCCCTACCAAGACAGCAACAATTACTAATAGGCCTATGAGGCCTATGAGGTAAGTTTCAGGGACGAGGATTTTCATGGTTTAATTTGGCTAGCAATTGTTAGTTGGTGCAGGCTTCTTTGGTTTCTTAGCCATTTTGCAAAGTATATATTTCATCCCATTAGGTTTTCTAATTCAAATGAGCAAAGCTCGTATTTAAAGAGTCAGCGTTTATCAAGTGTCCCACACATCTAGCTTCTTAAGATTTGTTTGAATGAAACTGCTGCAAGTCAATTTTTCTAGGTTGCTAATTGCTGTTTGTGGCGATAAACCTTTTGTCCATAATTAGTGTGCTATAAAGATATATCTAGCTTTCGACACTACTGAAGGGGTCATGACTGAGTTGTCAAGAATTGTTAGAGGATCTTTGAATCCTGGGATGACGCCAAGAGTTCAGCTAATTCGTCATCAAATAAGTCGCCAGGAACTTGAGTCACGCTTAGCAAGGTTTGGACTTTCGTTAGATCAATCTTTTAGTAATAAGAGAGCAGTCTAAAGATGATAAATTTGCTATAGGCAATAACGTTTTAGTGCCTTTAAAACCATTTTAGGTCTGTCTTCCATCCAATAGGCTTCATATTCTTCCTCTCTGTCTCCAGAAAATCTTGTGGAAGCATCAAGAGCTTCTTTCTTGTATGGATGCAAATTCATTTTCTCTTTTCTAACCATATTTAAAAGTTTTCCATTGTTACAGACCTGAGCAGCATGTGTTGCTTCATGTCTTAGGGCTCTTCTTATATAGATTTTTGTAGGATCCCAGCTGTTATGCGTTTTAGGGATAAAAAAACCACCTATTTTCATTGCATTTTTAGTGCAAATAATAATAGTTTTTTCCGATTTTTTAATGAATCCGAAAAATCTATCTCCTAGCAGGCAATGCGGAGAATTTTCCTCTATGGAAAAACCAGCTTTATAAAGATGTTCAAGTATTTTTTTATCTGAAGATGATAAAAATAGAATAAATTCAAGCATGATCTAAATACTTAGAAATATTTTGTTTTTTCCCTAGCGTTGGTTTATTTTTTCAGAGAATTAACGACTTCTTGAAAGCTATTTGGATCAATCATTGCAATTTGTGCAAGCATTTTTCTATTTAGCTGAATGTCGGCTTTTTTTAGGCCTCCTATCAAGCGGCTGTAGTTCATGCCATTAAGTCTTGCTGCAGCATTAATTCTAGAAATCCAAAGACGTCTGAAATCACGCTTGCGTCGCCTGCGATCTCTATAAGCATTACATAAAGCTTTCATCACCCGCTGATTAGCTGTGCGGAACAGCCTTCCATTGCTCCCACGAAAGCCGCGAGCAAGTTTTAGGATTTTGTTACGGCGCTTTCTGGCAACATTGCCTCTCTTAACTCGAGCCATAGAACTTTATTGAATTAGTGGAAAGAAAATCTTCAAAGATAGTAGAGAGGTTTGGCTGTTAAGCGTAAGGGAGCATCAAACTAACGTTTTCTGCATCTCTTTCATCTACTACTGCTTTGGTTGCAAGATGACGTTTGAGCTTTGTGCTTTTGTGATCAAGCAAGTGGTTGCGAAATGCCCTACGCCGCATGAATTTGCCGGTACCCGTTGCTTTGAACCGCTTTGCGGCAGCTTTGCGGGTCTTTAGCTTTGGCATGTCTAGCGCTTATCACAATACATAAGACTACGACCTTGACCTGCTCTTGGCCAAACCATCGCATCATTGTTTGATTGATTAGTTTTATCCCTTGAGGCGCTTGCGTTGATTTGATGATTAAGAACTGGATCAGTATTAGATGCCTTTCCTTTCTGACAATGGGTTTTCTTGTTGGTTGTCAAAGGCTTCCTTTGGCAGCTAACGAGTTTGAAGGATTACCTACTCACTGGAAAGTTGCAGCTCCACCTTATGCAATTAATGCAAACTCAACCCTTTGGATTGCATTAGAACATTATTTGGGAAAATCAAAAAGTTCAAAGAATCTCGAATCAATATTGACTTTAAAAGCTGCTGGTAATTCATTATTTCTTAGAGATGCAAGTGGTTTTGTTCATACCGATTCTGAAATTCAATTGCGCTGGAAAAAAGTACGATTAGCGACTCCTATTTCTTGGGAAAGGCAAGTTTTAGGACCTTATGCAAGTTTTGAATCTGCAAATCGCGTTGCTTTGTTGTTGCGAAAGAATGGTTTGCAGGCGTTAGTCGCTCGTCCAAAAGAGTGGCAAGTTTGGCTTAAGCCTGGTCTGAGGATTCCTAGTGGTCTAGATGCCCGCAAGGAGAAAGGCATAATTGAAGAAGCAATTTTGCCAGTTTTAGTTAGCTCTAATAAAGAGAAGCTGCTTTTAGGACCATTAGAAATCCAGGCACAAGATGGAATGCTTTGGAAAGGTGCTCGATATAAAGGCCCTTTTCGAATTCAGCGTGATGCTTATGGAACTTGGACGTTGGTCGAGACAGTTCAGATGGAGGATTATCTCGAAGGTGTAGTTCCTCATGAAATAGGAGCCAGTGCACCTTTTTCGGCACTTGCAGTGCAAGCAGTTTTGGCGCGGACTTGGGCTCTAGCCAATAGCAATCGTTTTTTGGTTGATGGTTTCCATTTATGTAGCAATACCCAGTGTCAGGTTTATAGCGATCCAGCCAAAGCAACTTCTCCAGTACGAGAAGCCATAGCTAGTACAAAGGGAAAGGTTTTAATATGGCAAGGTAAACCTATTAATGCTTTTTATCATGCGACTAATGGTGGGGTAATCGCTGCTGCAGAAGAAGCATGGGCAACGCAGCCGATGCCTTATCTCAAAGCGAAGTTTGATGGATCAAAGTCATGGGCAAGAAATTTTTCTTTACCTCTACATAAAGAACGAGATATAAAAAACTTTTTGAAGTTGGGAGATGGCTCTTTTGGGGCTAATCATCATCGTTTTCGGTGGAACCGTGAGTTAAAAGCAGTTGAATTGGGAAAATCCTTGGCTAAGCTCTTATCAACATATTCAACTCCTACTGAGATTCGAGTTGTTGAACGAGGGAGAAGTGGTCGTGTTTTGTCTTTAAAGATTGTCTTTGATTCCAAAAGAAAACCTTTGATTTTGCGCTTAGATAATATTCGACGTTATTTGCCTCAACTCCCTAGCACTTTGTTTGTGATTGAAAAAGTTGGCCAGGGAATCTGGAATTTCTCAGGAGGTGGCTTTGGTCATGGAGTTGGGCTTTCTCAGGCAGGAGCTATGGATCTTGCACGCAGAGATTGGCCCATTGAAAAAATTTTCTTGCATTATTATCCAGGAGCAACTTATGGTTTTTTGCCTGTCTCCCATGATCCCCTCTAAAGTCGTAAAACTCTAGGACTTTTCATGGCTGCGGCTCTTGCCAATGATGATTGTCGACGTGGCAAGACAGCCCTTTTCTTGATTGCTTGTGGCTGGGCAGGTGCAGCTCCTCATTGGTTGCAACCAGGTAGAAGTTTGTTACCAGCAATTACCTTGGCCATTTTTTTGGGTGGTTATGGCTTAAGAATAGTAATGAAAGAGCGAAAAAAGAATTCTGAAAGTCCTGATCAGCCGGATCTTCAATTGTTGGATTCAAAGGATTGGCCGACAGTAGATATTGTCGTAGCAGCTAGAGATGAAGAAGCAGTTATCACGAGCTTGGTTGAACGTTTAAATTTAATTAGCTATCCAGAGAAGAAATTATCAATATGTATTGTTGACGATGGAAGTAAAGATAAGACTCCAATTATTTTAGATGAATTAATTAATCGCTTTCCTAGGCTGAATGTTATACATCGCAATTTTGGAGCTGGAGGAGGAAAATCTGGGGCCTTAAATCAGGCTTTGAAGAAAGTAGATGGTAAGTGGCTTTTAGTTCTTGATGCTGATGCTCAGTTGCAAGATGATTTGATTCAACGTGTTGTGTCGTTTGCTGAGGAAGGGGAATGGTCTGCAGTTCAACTTAGAAAGTCAGTCATTAATGCTGATCAAAATTCATTGACACAAATGCAAGCTATGGAAATGGCCATGGATGCAGTCATACAACAAGGCCGTTTAAAAGGTGGTGGTGTTGTTGAATTAAGAGGTAATGGTCAATTGCTTTTGAGAGAAGCTTTAGAAAAATGTGGTGGATTTAATGAAGATACTTTGACTGATGATTTGGATTTAAGTTTTAGATTTTTAGTGAATGGATCTTTGGTAGGTATGCTTTGGAATCCGCCTATTAAAGAAGAGGCTGTTGAAACCCTGCCTGCTCTTTGGAGGCAACGACAACGTTGGGCGGAAGGAGGCTTACAGAGATTTTTTGATTATTGGCCAATTTTAATTTCTAATAAGCTAAGTCTTTCTCAACGACAGGATCTAGCTTGCTTTTTCTTACTGCAATATGCCTTACCTGTTGTGACAATGTTTGATTTGATTACTTCACTTCTTACTCAGACAATGCCTGCATATTTTCCACTATCTATTATTGCTCTTAGTGTTTCTGGATTTGCATTTTGGCGTGGATGCAATAGGTATAGTGAAGGTCCAGACTTGCCTGCGCCTACTCCCGTCACCCTTGTAATAGCAATTTTTTATTTAGCGCATTGGTTTATGGTGATTCCATGGGTGACTTTACGTATGGCTGTTTTGCCAAAGAGATTATTTTGGGTAAAAACTAATCATCGAGGTCAGCAAGCTTTGTAAGATTAGTTTGTTCTAGAGATCCACATCTAAAACTTCACCGTTAAAGAAGTCTGCTAATTGCTGCGCTTTTGAATCTATTTGACTCTTCTTGACTTCTCCTTTTGTTTGCGTCTTCTCACTATTGTTTCCGCTTCTTTCAGCTAGATTTGCTTTAGTTGTTATCTCTTCTTTTTTTGCATCAATTTTTTTGCTAGTTTTTTTTGATTCAAAAATATTTTTATTGTCTGGTTCTGTGTAGGTTTCAGAAATTGAATTGTTTTGACTTTTGATTATTACATCTCGATGACTGCCAAGAGTTTTAGTAATTGATTCTTCCAAAATGCTCGCTCGACTTTGGACCATGCTGATCCAATTCTCAGTAACTTGTATGGTTGCAGCCTTAGAATCAATCTTTGTAAGCTTTGCTTGCTGTGAAAGAAGCATTCGCGTAGAAGGTAGTTCTAAGCCTCCAAGGATTTGTTGCCATAGTTCATTGAGATTTGATTCTTTTGAAATAGCTGGGTTATCACTTGTATCTTTGTGTGGGATATCGCCTGCTTTTGCTGTTTCGAAAAGTTTTATTTTGTTCGTCGTGGCATTTTCTTGAAAGTTATTTATCTGATCATCCCGTTTTGTTGATTTTAATTTGACTTGAGGCTTGCGTTTAATTAGTCCAAGAAGAAGAATTTCTAACCATAAACGTGGTTGCAGGCTATTGCGAAGTTGATATTCTGTTCCTTTTAATTGTGATTGCCAATCAAGTAAAGTTTCAAGTTCTATTTGGGCTGCTAAATCTTGAATTTCAGGATAAAACTGAGGGGAAATATTAGCTAAGTCTGCTCGATCAGGTGCATTATTTACTAGCACTAAATCTCTAAGAATACTTGCTAATCCTTGAAGAATTGCTAATGGATCTTTTCCTAGGTCTAGAAGTTGACGTGTTCTTTCTAAAATGATTGTTGGATTTGCTTCTTTCAGTCCTGAGGCTAAGGATAGTAGCTTATTTTCAGGAACAGCTCCTAGTAAATCCCAAATAGTCTCTATTTTGATAGGACCTTTTAGTAGACTTACTTGCTCCAACATACTTTCTGCATCTCTTAAACCTCCTTGTGCTTTTTGAGCGATTAAATGTATAGCAGAATCTTCAACTGGGATTGCCTCTTTAGAAGCAATCATTTTTAAATGTTTTTTAAGTGCATCTAAAGGAATTCGACGAAAATCAAAACGTTGACATCTACTGAGAATTGTTGCTAATACTCTTTGTGGGTCTGTAGTGGCAAGAATAAAAACTACTTTAGATGGTGGCTCTTCGAGTGTTTTTAGTAAAGCATTGAATGCAGCTGTTGAAAGCATGTGGCATTCATCAATGACATAAACCTTCCATCGTGCTTGCATTGGTGCAAAGCTTGATTTTTCTATTAGTTCACGAATATTTTCAACACCGGTATTAGATGCTGCATCGATCTCGATTACATCAAGTGCTGTACCCGTGGCAATGCTTGTGCATATTTCACATTGTCCACATGGCTCCGAAGTTGGTTGTTGACTTTTTAGACAATTTAAGGATCGTGCCAATATTCGTGCACTAGATGTTTTACCTGTACCACGCGGGCCACTAAATAAATATGCAGGTGCTATTCGTTCGGTTTTTAAGGCTTGTTTTAATGTTGCGGTAATTGCTTCTTGACCAACTAAAGCGTCGAAGGTCTTAGGTCGATACTTGTGATGTAATGGCTGGTATATTTGGCTCATGCGTTGATTTTATTTAGGAGGACTTAGAAGACCTGTTGGCTGTTTTAAGAAGATCATAGATTCTGGTTTCTAGATCTTCTAAAGACATGATTTGATCTTCAAGAACTTGGCCTTTGAATAACAGACTACGCGTTTTTCGACTCTTCCCGTCTTTTTTATTGTATTCAGGGTTGTTTTGAATCCAGTCTTCGATTTTTTCAAGCGTTAATTCAAGTGTTTTATTTATTTCTATACGAAGTTGTTTTAGTTTTTTCACTGTAATCAGAATTTTTGCCCGATTGTTTTGATCTGCAAGACCTTCGATTAAGAAAATTCTTAATCCGCTTAATAGGGCCGCAGGAACAACCTGCCCAATGGCCATTGCTCCTAAACTACCTTTTTGTAAAAAATCTTCCATTTGGGAGCTGCGGTGTCGTCCAGTTTTGCACCAATTTGCGAAGTGTTCACAGTTGTTGAACAGCAAGTTGTAGCGTTTTTCCCCAATTCGACTTATGGCTCTGCTAATTGTTATTGCTTTTGGAGAAGCTTGGTCATGATTGATAACTTTAAGCGATTGTCCATTACTAAAATCTTCTATTGAGCTTCGAAGTATTTCTCTACCTTCTAGATAATGAGCAATAGTTCCATCTCCAAGGTCAATCCCATGATGCAGAAACAGACCATGTTGCCTTGGTACCTCCAAATGGTCTGCAGCAGCCATTGAATTTAGGCAGATTCTTTTTGTGCTCTACTTTTCTTTTCTGGTAGCGGTAGGACTTTCCCGCCAGTATGTTCTTCAACCATTGATTTGGTAACAACAAAGTCTTTTATGTCTTTTTGAGAGGGCAAGTCATACATCAGATCAAGCATGATTTCTTCAACAATTCCTCTCAGGGCTCTTGCGCCTGTTTTCCTCCGATAGGCTTCTTCTGCAATGGCTTTTACTGCATTTGGTTCAAAGTCCAATTGCACATTGTCCATGCTAAGTAAGGTCCGGAATTGTTTAACTACTGCATCTCGAGGTTCTGTAAGAATTGACTGAAGTGATTCTTGGTTAAGAGGTTCAAGCACCGCACTGACAGGCATTCGACCAATGAATTCTGGGATTAATCCGTATTTAACTAGGTCATCTGGTTCTAGTTCTCGCAATACTTGTGCGGCTTGAAGATCACGATTTATTTTTCCTCTTCCATCACTAGGCATAAAGCCTATGGAGTTCTTTCCTAGCCTGCGTTGAACAACTTCTTCTAGACCTACAAATGCACCTCCGCAAATAAAGAGAATTTGACTGGTATCAATTTGAATTGAGTCGTGATAGGGATGTTTGCGACCTCCTTGAGGAGGAACATTCGCAACAGTACCTTCCAACATTTTCAAAAGAGCTTGTTGCACACCTTCACCTGAAACATCACGTGTGATTGATGGGTTTTCACTTTTCCGGGCGATTTTGTCAATTTCGTCGATATAAATAATCCCTCTTTGAGCTTGATCAACATCCATATCTGCTTTTTGTAAAAGCCTTAGAAGAATATTTTCGACATCTTCTCCTACATAGCCAGCTTCAGTAAGTGTTGTGGCATCTGCAACTGCAAATGGGACATCTAATAATTCTGCAAGTGTTTGGGCCAGTAAGGTTTTTCCACACCCTGTTGGACCAATTAGCAAAATATTTGATTTATGTAGCTTGGTGGCTGTCTGATCTGCTTCTGCTTTGCCATCGCCTTGCCAGGCCAGTCTTTTGTAGTGGTTGTATACAGCTACAGATAAAACTTTTTTTGCATCTTCTTGGCCAACTACTTGTTGATCTAGGAAACTTTTTATTTCTAATGGCTTGGGTATAGA
The DNA here is from genome assembly GCA_003280055.1 of Prochlorococcus sp. AG-363-P19. GTDB lineage: Bacteria > Cyanobacteriota > Cyanobacteriia > PCC-6307 > Cyanobiaceae > AG-363-P08. The sequence goes on along the minus strand of QCGG01000018.1, from coordinate 735 downwards.
GGACAGTGTTGGCGCCGGCTTCCCGCTTTTTCTTACAGGATTTCCATTGCTTTTATGTTGATCAGTACTTTGGCGTTGATTGCTGTGACTGTCCATGAGTTCTTCATCCAAAATCTCATTACACAGGTCAATGCATTCATCACATATGTAGACACCAGGACCAGCAATTAGCTTTCGCACTTGTTCCTGGGATTTGCCACAAAAGGAGCACTTGAGATGGGCGTCAAACTTAGCCATCGAGCGAGAGTTGCTTCAGGTTTACTGTCACAGGATCTGACACAAGCATTTGGCCAACCTGGAATTACAGGATCGTCGGGAAACTGCGATTAGTCAGCTTTCCGTAATGATTTAACTGCTCTTTAGGATTGGACTACTTGATCGATCAGGCCATATTCAACCGCTTCTTGGGGCGAAAGGAAGTGGTCACGCTCAGTGTCTTCAGCAATTTTGTTAATGGGCTGACCAGTGTGGTCTGAAAGCAAACCATTCAGAGTGTCTTTTAGGAAGAGAATTTCTTTAGCTTGTATCTCAATATCAACCGCTTGACCTTGAGCTCCTCCAAGGGGTTGATGGATCATTATTCGAGCATTTGGAAGAGCCAGTCGTTTTCCTTTTGAGCCACCTGATAGCAGGAAAGCTCCCATACTTGCGGCTAGCCCATAGCAAATTGTTACTACATCCGGGGTTACTTGCTGCATCGTGTCATAAATCGCGAGTCCTGCAGTAACAGAGCCC
>QCGG01000017.1 GCA_003280055.1 Prochlorococcus sp. AG-363-P19 | reverse complement strand
CACTTGGTTTAGAAAGCAACATGATGCACATTGGCTAAAAAATGAAAATGCTCTCAATCAAGCTCTTTCACTGATTCAAAAGATTTAGGTTAATGCTGCATAAATCAACTACCGTTAAATCTGTAATCGGCTCTGTCCCCTCAACCCACTGAATGCCTCCTCGTCCTCGTTTTGATCGTCGCGCCCCTGTCAGGGAGCTCCCAAACATTAATGACCGAATCAAGTATCCGAAACTTCGTGTGGTCGATGCTGATGGAACCCAACTTGGAATTATCACTAGGGAAGAAGCCCTTGACGTAGCTAAAGACAGAGAATTAGATCTCGTCCTGGTGAGCGAAAAAGCAGATCCGCCGGTGTGCAGGATCATGAATTATGGGAAATTCAAATTCGAACAAGAAAAGAAAGCAAAAGAAGCAAAAAAGAAGTCTCACCAAACTGAAGTCAAAGAAGTCAAGATGCGCTACAAAATCGACGAACATGACTATCAAGTTCGTATAGGCCAGGCCGTGCGATTTTTAAAAGCTGGAGACAAAGTTAAATGCACAGTGATATTTCGAGGTAGAGAGATTCAGCACACCGCACTCGCAGAAACCTTGTTGAGGAGAATGGCTAAAGACCTAGAAGAACCAGCCGAAATACAACAAGCCCCAAAAAGAGAAGGGAGAAACATGATTATGTTTCTCACTCCTAGAAAAACCCCTCTTGTCAAAAAAGAGCAAGCTGCTAGCCAACAAATCCGCGCAATACGCAGCATCTCAACACCGCCCCCTTCTTCAAGGAGTTGAGAAACATTGAGTCACTCAAAACAACTGTCATAAGCAATTTCACGTAGAGCAAGCAAAAAACACCCATAACATCTCTCCAAAGCCATAAAAAGGTTGCTATTGCCTATGAGTAAAATCACTTAAATTCATAAGTAATCTCTTACAACCTCTTAACAAGAAGTCAACTTTCCCGTGAAGATGAACAATTGCAAACTAAAACAATTCCTATCCTTTCAAAAGAACAAAAAACCAACCCGTACAGCAAAAGGTACTAATACAACCCTCTTACGTTCCAAATCCGTTACGCCAAGGTGATTCTAATTATTCTTCTCTCTCGCTCTCTGTCCGAAATGTCGACTAGTTTTCTTGATCAAAGTCCCAAGGCATCAAATAATAAAAACAAACGCCAATTGTCACATTGCGCTTACCTCCGTAGGGTGGCCGCATTACAACCTGTCCCACTGGCGTGAGATTCCACATCCAACAAGAAAGTGATATACCTGCGTCCACTCAGTTATACAACCAAATTTGTTTCGCAATTGCAGCGAGGCACTATCCCCCTGGGCACAGGCTGCCAAGCACACGTCAACTGGCAATGCAAACTGGGCTCCATCGGAACACCATAAGCAAGGTCTACCGGCAATTAGAAACTGATGGCGTAGTTGAAGCAATGGCTGGTTCAGGGATATATGTGCGCGATCAACAAAAACCTAGAGAAATTAAAACACCACCACATATCAGAAACAAAGCAATAACTGATATAGATCAGGAAGTTCGTAAATGTGTAGATGGCCTACTCAATGCAGGTTGCACTCTCCAACAAACAAGAGAATTATTAACCAGAGAAATTGATTGGAGATTACGTTGTGGTGCAAGGGTTCTAATTAGTACACCTAGAGAAGATATAGGTGCATCATTGCTTATAGCCGAGGAACTAGAACCTCATCTAAACGTTCCTGTAGAAGTAGTTCCAATGGAAGAATTAGAAAGCGTTCTGGAGAGCTCAACTAATGGAACTGTAGTAACTAGCAGATACTTTCTCCAGCCCATTGAAAGCCTTGCAAAAGCCCACAATATCCGAGCAGTGGCTGTAGACCTAAACGACTTCCGTCAAGAGCTAGCAATGCTCAAGGAACTTAGGCCTGGAAGCTGCGTTGGGCTTGTAAGCATTAGTCCAGGTATTTTGCGAGCAGCTGAAGTGATCCTGCACAGCATGAGAGGGAATGAAATTCTTCTGATGACCGCCTCCCCTGATATAGGAAGCAGACTCTTAGCATTACTAAGAGCATCTAGCCATGTTCTTTGCGATAAACCAAGTCTTTCATTAGTGGAACAAAGTCTCAGGCAAAATCGATCTGAACTAATGCGAATGCCTCAAATTCACTGTGCAGAAAGTTATTTAAGTAAAGACACTATTGACTTATTACTAAAAGAGATCGGTCTTCAATCAGCTTGAACATAACCAAAAATAGATGCTTAAAGACATAAAAACAGATCTAGCAATTGTCAAAGAGCGTGATCCTGCCGCAAGGGGTCTTCTTGAAATCCTACTTTGTTATCCCGGAGTACATGCCCTCGCTATCCATAGACTCAGTAACCGAATCTGGTGCTCAAGGCTACCTTTAATACCAATGAAGCTAATAGCCAGGATTCTTAGTCAACTAACAAGAAACTTAACCGGGGTTGAGATTCATCCTGGAGCAAAAATCGGTAATGGTGTATTCATTGACCATGGAATGGGAGTTGTAATAGGCGAAACCGCAGAAATTGGCAATCGTTGTTTGCTTTATCAAGGGGTTACCTTGGGTGGAACTGGTAAGGAACATGGCAAGCGGCACCCCACTCTTGAAGAAAATGTGGTCATTGGAGCAGGAGCAAAAGTATTAGGCGCCATTCGGGTTGGTGCAAATACAAGAATAGGTGCTGGTTCTGTAGTCGTTAGAGATGTTGAAGCAGACAGTACTGTTGTTGGAATTCCTGGGAGAGTGGTTCACCAAAGTGGAGTAAAAATAAACCCACTAGCTCACTCAGCTTTACCTGATGCAGAAGCAAACGTTATCCGAAATCTTATGGAAAGAATTGATGAACTAGAAAATCAAATCACTGCCTTACAAAATTACTTACAAGTAATTGACTCTGAAAACATTCCGCACGAAGTAATGCCCAACAAAGCACAAAGTCTTAAAGACAGAGAAATTCTTGAATTCCTTGGAGAAAATAATGAAAAATAAAAATTATGTTGATTCAGATTCCTTAGAAGGTGCTGGCTGGAACATAAACATTGAATAAATCACATTCCTACGCATATTTGTCATCATTTCTAAAAACATATCATATCCTTCATTCTTGTACTCAATTAAAGGATCTTTTTGCCCATAGCCACGAAGTCCAACAGACTCTCTTAAAGCATCCATTGCCTGTAAATGTTCTCGCCACAAAGTATCTATTTGCTGAAGAATAAAGAATCTCTCAGCCTCCCTCATGAAGCCTGGTCTCTCATGATCAATTTGAGACTCTTTAATATCATATGCATTACGTAATTGTTCTCTTAAAAAAGACTTCAATTCTTCCATTGCTAACCCCTGAAGTTGATCAGAATTTAAATCATTTAATAAGTAAACAAATTCCTGCATTTTTGATACTAATCGAGCAAGATCCCACTCTTCGGGAGGGAGATCTGGATTCACATAAGCATCTACTATGTCGTCAACGGTCCTTTCACCATAACCTATAACTTGAGCTTTAAGTCCAATGCCTGCAAGCACTCTACGTCGCTCAGAATAAACTGCTCTCCGTTGATTATTCATTACCTCGTCATATTCAAAAACTTGTTTTCTTATGTCGTAGTAATAGGTTTCTACCTTCTTTTGAGCACCCTCTAACGAGCGAGTTAACATTCCTGACTCAATTGGCATATCCTCCTCTACACGAAAAGCATTCATCAAGCCAGCTACTCGATCCCCACCAAAAATACGCAACAAATTATCTCCTAAGGATAAAAAGAATCTCGTACTACCTGGGTCTCCTTGTCTACCTGAACGACCTCTTAATTGATTATCAACTCGACGAGATTCATGCCTTTCAGTACCAATTACATGCAATCCCCCTGCATTCCTTACTGCAACCTCTTCTTGCTGCACTACAACATCATATTCAGACTTAACAGTTGCAATAGCAATTCGTAATGCTGCAATTTGTTCATCATCGGTAGGGGCTTTTTCAGCCGCAGTAGAAATATAATCTTCTAGCTCAATCAAACTCAATGCCCGATCACCCCAAACTTTAACCAATTGACTGGCAAGGTCTCTAAGCAATTTATCTGTTTCCTCAGTTAACAGACAAGGGTAAAGACTATCATTTGATTTTTTTTGATTAGCAATATTTGATTGGGATTCAATTTTTTCAGTGTCATTATCTCCAAAACCAGACACTTTTGAACCCCTATTTTGAATAGGAATAGGTGGCTTATGCCCTTCTTCTGGCTTCACTAACCGGGACAACAAAACCTCTCTTAATTTTAATCTAGCCATATAATCACTATTCCCACCTAAAATAATATCTGTACCTCGTCCAGCCATATTAGTTGCAATCGTTACTGCTCCAGAACGTCCTGCCTGTGCCACTATTTCAGCCTCACGTTCAACATTCTCTGGTTTAGCATTCAGCAAATTATGAGGTATATTTTGTTCCGACAAAAGACTGCTTAATAACTCACTTTTTTCAACACTTGTAGTGCCAACAAGAACTGGCCTTAGTTTTTTATGAATCTGCACAGTCTCGTGCGCAACTGCCCTCCATTTAGCCGCTTCTGTCTTATAAACCTGATCAACCCAATCCTCCCTAGAAGTCGACCTATTGGTTGGAATAACAGTAGTTTCAAGTTTATAAGTCTTTTCAAATTCAACTTCTTCTGTCTTTGCCGTACCAGTCATCCCAGCCAATCTTGGATACAAAAGAAAGAAATTTTGATATGTTATTGATGCAAGAGTTTGAGTCTCTGGCTGAACAGCAAGATTCTCTTTTGCTTCAATAGCTTGATGCTGTCCATCGCTCCAGCGCCGTCCAGGCATTACACGCCCTGTAAATTCATCAACTATTACTGCATCACCATCACGCACAATATAATTCACATCTCTAACAAAAAGTTCTTTTGCTTTTAACGCATTAGTTATATAGTGAGCCCAAGGATCAGCTGGATTATATAAATCACTTACATTTAATAATTGCTCTGCCTTTGAAAATCCTTGGTCAGTAAGTGTGCAGCTTCTTTGCTTCTCATCAACTTCATAATCCCCCTCTGGATCAATACCATCTTTGCCGATTTCAGGAGACCGCTCTAATTTAGAAACAACCTCAGCAGCCTTTTGATATTTTTCCTGAGGTCGTTCAACCTGGCCAGAGATGATAAGAGGTGTGCGTGCCTCATCAATCAGAATTGAATCAACCTCATCAATAACACAGTACTGAAACTCTCTTTGTACTACTTCACTAATATCTGTGGCCATATTATCGCGCAAATAATCGAAACCAAGTTCGGAATTAGTTGCATAAGTGATATCACAAGAATAATTTTTTCGTCTTTCTGTAGGACTCATATCTTGCTGAATCAGACCAACACTTAAACCTAGGAACCGATGAATTTGTCCCATCCACTCAGCATCACGCCTTGCCAAATAATCATTAACCGTAACCACATGCACCCCTCTACCAGTTAGTGCATTTAAAAAACAAGGAAGCGTAGCAACAAGGGTTTTACCCTCTCCAGTCTTCATCTCGCCAATCTGACCTTCATGAAGCACCATGCCCCCAATTAACTGAACATCAAAATGTCTCATGCCCAAAACACGTCTACTAGCCTCTCTAACCACTGCAAAAGCATCTGGCAAAAGCTGATCCAAAAGAGGTCGCTGCTTCTCAAGACTTCCAGCAACTTCTAAGCTCTGACGAAATTCCGCCGTTTTTGAGCGCAACTGATCATCAGAGAAAGAAGAAACTTCCTCTTCCAAAAGGTTGATATCACTCACGATCGGCTGATATCGCCTGAGCTTGCGGTTATTTGGATCACCAAAAAGATTTTTGAGCATATTGTTAGGACTTCAAAAGCTTTGTTTGCAGCCTACTGAGAGGAGGTCAAGAGCAAAACACCTTTGTTTCGCAATAGTTGAAGAAAGACAAATAAAAATGAAATCTAACACTTCAAAACACTAATAACTTATAGCGGTTTGAAAGATTCCGGAATCACCAAATCAGAAGAATGATCCTGTTACCTTATCAACAAAAACTCCTTAATTCTCTACGATCCTCTAGGGGAAAAGCCTAGACAAGACTGAACTAGCATCATTTGACTTCAAGACATCTAACAAACAGCCAAATAAGTGGCCAGGCCTCAAGGAATGTTGATCGAATAAATGGGTATTTTCTTAGAATGATCAAGGCGAGCCGGACAGTCAACAGCCTGGTGCGTCTATTAAAGGCACTACCAGCTCAACGCAAACGTGCCCTCATAGGCTTAATACCTGTTGCTTTTGTCGCCGGTCTGGCAGATGTACTTGTTGTAGCGGCCGTATCTAGACTTTTTACAGTTGTTGTCGGAGCACCAAATAGACCTTCCTTACCTTTTACAGACCTTATTCCAGCTGATCCAAAAATAAGAGCACTTGGACTGGTTATTGCATTCGTTGGCCTTAGTTGGTTTTCCTCTTTTACAAAGCTTTTTCTTAGATCTTGGCAATATCGTTTGAAGTCAAGCATTTGGCGTGATCTATCAGAAATGGCACAAAGAAAAATACTTGGACAAAAATATGAGTTTTTTCTTGGGAAAGACAATAGCGAACTATCCGCAACAATATTAGTCAATATTGATCGTGTTTCTGAAAGGCTAATACTGCCTTTACTGCAATTTATGAGTGGTATTTTTGTAATAGCCTTTTTGTTTATAGCAATAATTCTTGTAGAAAAATTACTAGCTTTTTTTCTAATTGGATGTCTAGTTATTAGCTATGTGCTGATCACACTAATAATTGCTCCTTTTATACGATTTTCCTCTAGACAAAGAGTAACCCTTCTAAAACAAACTAACAACGTATTGAATGATTCTCTAAGAACTATTTTAGATGTTCAACTAACAGGATCAGAAATTTTCTTTCAACAAAGATATGCTTCTGCATGGCGTTCTTCTATTCCTTTTATTTGGAAAGGTGAAGCTTTACCAGAAATGCCTAGGGCATTAATTGAGCCATTAGGTATAACAATGATCTTTAGCATTGGAATACTGCCAATTGTTAATGGTGGAGATAATTCAAATTTATTGCAAATAATTCCATTTCTAGCAACAATAGCAGTCTCATCTTTAAAGCTAACCCCACCACTTCAAGATTCATTTAGAGCATTCACATTAATTCGATCAGCAATCCCTGATCTTGAAGAGACACTAAAGCTACTAGAATTACCAATACAAAGATTAACTTTACGTTCAAAGGGAGTACCTACACCTCAAGGGATAGCACCAAAATACACTATAAAAATGAATCATATTGATTATCAATACCCAGCAGGTAATCAATTAGTTCTAAAAGATATAAATTTAACTATTCCTGTTGGCGGAAGAATAGCATTTGTTGGTGCAACTGGAAGCGGGAAAACAACTGCCGCAAATCAACTTCTTTGCTTGCTGAGACCAACTAAAGGGTCATTACAATTAGATGGAATTGATGTTTCAGAAGCAGACATACCTGCTTGGCAAGCTAATTGTGCATATGTACCACAATCAATCACCCTTCTTAATAGTAATGTTCTCGAAAATATTGCTTATGGAAAAGATCCTAGTAAAATAGATAAAGATCAAATCTGGGATGCTCTTCAAGCTGCACAATTAGCAGACTTAGTATCAGAACTGCCCTTAGGCTTATTTACACATCTTGGAGAAAACGGCATAAGACTCTCAGGAGGACAAAGGCAACGACTTGCATTAGCAAGAGCTTTTTACCGTAAGGCAAAGCTACTGGTTTTGGATGAAGCAACAAGTGCATTAGATAATAGAACCGAAGCTGAAGTAATGGATGCTATTGAAGTGATAGGAAGAAGATGTACATTAGTAATTATTGCGCATCGACTTTCGACAGTCATGAGGTCCGATTGCATCTATGAATTTGACCAAGGCATAATAAAAGACTTCGGCACTTTTGAGAGTCTTAGCAAGAGATCAGAAAGCTTCAAGCATCAAAGTTATTTAGAAACTAGAAAATAGATTTAATCTCGATCTTAGATAAAAATTGAATATTTTATATATTCTTAGAAAGAAAATTAATTAACTAAATTTTTAGAGCTTTTAAAATCTATATTATTCATTTTCTTTGTCCTATTCTTTGACCAAGATAACCAGATTTTTCTGCAACATTCCTGCACCATTTAATATTATTACAATACCATTCTACAGTAAACTTAAGACCTTCATCGAGTTTATGCTTTGGTTTCCAATTTAAGGATTTTTGGATTTTTGTTGAATCAATTGAATATCGAAAATCATGGCCAGGCCTATCTGAAACAAAGGTAATAAATCTACTATGTGGTGAATTTTCTGGTTTCTTTTGGTCAAGAATATTGCAAATAGAGCTTACAATATTCTTATTGTTACATTCACCATTTCCACCAACACAATAGCTATTTCCAAGGTCCCCTTTAATTGCTGCTAACAATAATGCATCAACATGATCCTCAACAAACAGCCAATCTCTGGTGTTCATTCCATTGCCATAAATCGGTATTGGTTCTCCAGCTAAAGCCTTGAGAATAGTCAATGGAATTAACTTTTCTGGAAATTGCCAAGGGCCATAATTGTTTGAGCAATTAGTTAATACAACTGGCAAGCCATAAGTATGATGCCAAGCATTAACTAAATGATCACTAGCTGCCTTCGTCGCGGAATAAGGAGAACTTGGATTATACGGAGTGTCCTCTAAGAAAAAACCAACTTCGCCTAAAGAACCAAACACCTCATCCGTGCTTATATGCAAAAGACGAAAAGAATCCTTTCTTTCTTTTTCCAAGGTATCCCAATGTTTACAAACAGCCTGTAAAAGATTAAAAGTTCCAATAACATTACTTTCTAAAAAAATCTTTGGTCCATCTATAGATCGATCAACATGGCTCTCAGCTGCTAAATGAAAAACTATATCGGGGTCAGCATGTTTAATGGCATCTTCAATGGCAAGAGAATCCGACAAATCTGCCACAATTAACTCATGACGATCTGATACATGACTTATTGCTTGAATGCTGGTTAGATCACTTGCATAACCACACTTATCAAGGTTAAAAACTTTTAGATTTGTTCTATTCAATAATCTCCTGACCAAACAACCACCAATAAACCCAGCTCCACCAGTTACAAGAACTCTTTTCCTTTCCATAAAAAGTGCATTTAGATCCAAATCATTCAATAAGTCAATTGTCATGAAATTCAGAGATTGCAAAAATAATATAAATAAAAAATATATTAGAAACTAATAGTTATTATTGCATCAAATCACATCATATGTGATTTGATGCATTCAGAATTCAATTAACTATGTAGAAGCAAAATTTTGTTGTGGTTTCTCAAGAAGACTTAGCAGATAACTACCATAACCACTTTTTCGAAGCGGATCTGCTAATAAAGCTAATTCCTCATCTGTTATCCATCCCAACCTCCAGGCAACCTCCTCAGGACATCCAACTTTTAAGCCCTGTCTATGTTCCAATGTGCGAATAAAATTGGCCGACTCCTGTAACGAATCACAGGTTCCTGCATCAAGCCATGCCATTCCTCTACCCATTAATTCAACGCTCAATAAATCTTCTTGTAAATACTGTAGATTCAAATCTGTAATTTCTAATTCTCCTCGAGAAGAAGGCTGAACCATTTTTGCGCGCTCTACAACAGTATGATCATAAAAATATAATCCTGTCACAGCATAAGAACTCCTAGGATGTTGAGGCTTCTCGACAATATTGATAACTTTACCATCCTCAGAAAACTCAACGACACCATATCTTTCTGGATCACTAACTGGATAAGCAAATAATGTTGCACCATCATTACTTTTACTACTAGAAACTAACTTAGGAACAAGATCACCACCATAAAAAATATTATCTCCAAGAATTAATGCCACTGGGGCATTATTTAAAAAGTCCTGGCCTATCAAAAAGGCTTGGGCTAAGCCATCGGGGCTCATCTGCAATGCATAAGAAATTTCCATTCCTAAGCTCTGTCCGTCTCCAAGCAAATTCTGAAAGACGGGCAGATCCTTAGGAGTTGTAATCACCAGAACCTCTCGAATTCCTCCCAACATCAAGGTAGTCAATGGATAAAACACCATTGGCTTGTCATAAACCGGCAAAAGCTGCTTACAAACAGCCTTAGTAATGGGGTATAGCCTGGTGCCATAGCCTCCAGCAAGAATGATCCCTTTACGCTTCATGTGCGTCTTTTACTGGCATCATGTTGACATAGAACTATTCGCTAATGGCTGCTACAAAACTGGTTAAACATGCTCCGGGAGCACCAGGACTTCGTTTATTAGGGCTAGGTCCAGGGTTTCGACCTAGCAAAGGATTAAAACAATTGAAAATACTTTTTAATAACCATGCCTTCTGGGCAAAGGACCGGAATGAAAAGAACATCAAAAAACTACTGGCAGAAAGCACAGTAGTAATAAGTGTCTGGGAAGATTCAAGAATAATTGGCTTTGGCCGTGCAACAAGTGACAGCATCTACAGAGCCGTACTTTGGGATGTGATTGTTCCAAAAGACCTTCAAGGCCAAGGACTAGGTAAAAAGATTGTGGAAGCACTTTTAAATTCACGAAAAATCAAAAAAGCAGAAAGAGTATATTTAATGACAAGCAATAGCGCGAAATTCTATAATCAATTCGGATTCAAAAGTGTAACGCATCAAAGTCTTCTATTAAAGGAGAGCTCAAACCAATGCTCAGGTGATCTTCGAAAAAAAAATTGAATCCTATTTTAAAAGAAGCGAGTGCTCAAAATAATAAACTAATTACAAACAATAGATTTTCAAGAATTGCGTATCATCAATAATTCATCTCTAGAACTTCCATTAAAGGCAAGCAGTTATTTTGAGAATAAAATCTTATAAATGCATTTCAAATCAGGAACAAATAATCTGTCTTTGGCTTCTGCTTTCTAAAAGCGGATGAAGAGATTCGAACTCTCGACCCTCTCCTTGGCAAGGAGATGCTCTACCACTGAGCTACATCCGCATGTGAGATTAGGAACTTACTATAAACGTAAACAGCATGCACCACTAATGGGGAAGTGGTCAATTATCGAAAATCATCCTACAAGAATTGAGACTCTATTACCCCCATCAACGAACCCATCTCTAAGGCCTGAAGAGCAAAATTCCAACCCAAATTATTCTTAATGCCAGCCCTCTCAAGAGCTTGTTGCATGGTGTCGGTTGTAAGCACACCAAAAATAATAGGCACCCCGGTTTCTCTAGAAACAGCAGTAATCCCTTTACTTGATTCCGCTACAACAACATCAAAATGTGGTGTATCACCCCTAATGACAGCGCCCAGAGTAATGATCACTTGATACTGACCAGTTCGAGCAAGTTTTTGAGAAACAATTGGCAACTCCATAGAGCCTGGTACCCAAGCAACATCCAGCTGAGTACTCTTTTCTGAGGTGTCAATACCATGTCGTTCCAAACAATCCAAACAGCCACTCAATAACTTATTAGTCACTAAATCATTAAATCGAGCGACTATAACTGCAATGTGAAGCCCTGAAGCTCCAGTAAAACGTCCTTCGAAGGTGGCCATTTTGAGTACTAAGTAACTTCCAAAGTTATCTAAACAGACTAAAAGATAAGGGGCTTGTTTCAAGCCCCTAAAAAAGGCGTGCAAAGAATAGAGAGGCTCTTGGCTTTTAAAAGCCTTTCAAGAGTGTTGGTTAGAAAGAAACTCCTACAACCTGATGAGCCACAAATTCAGAAATCAACCCATTGACGAGCAAAATATGGAACCAAATTCCACACCCATTCTCAATCAATCGGATATTCCTTGATCGGCTGCCATAACTTTCTGTGTCCGAGGCAAAAAGCAGTGGTACTCCCACAACCAGAATAAGTGACGCGAATAAAAGCGCGTTTGCAGCAATAAAACTAATAGTGTTCATTGGTGATGATGCAGCTGAGCCAACGCTCTAACCACGATATTCTCCCATGATGAATGAGTATCCAGGGGAAAAGGTTGCAATGGTGTCGCGAGGCTTCACATGGCATTCTCCAAAGATCCCGTACCATTTCCATCCTTTTATAGGGGCAGTTATAGATGGCTAATAATGGTGAAGCCTTGCAGGGCAGCTTATTTGAGGATTCTTCAGCAAAATCAATAAAGCCTGATACCTCAAGTACTTCATTTGTAAGCAATATTTCAGATCTGTCAGAAAAAGCTCTTGTTCTAGATGCTGAAACAAGACCAAGAGAAAGAAAGGAAGCTAATTCCTTCCAGACAATCAACCATTTCAACAATCCAGAGACAAAATCCGATGAGCCTCTATGGGCGCATCACAGCTTGGTGAAAGTCGAATTACTGACACCTATGCTTCAGCACTACGTAAAACTAAAAAAAACACAACCAGAAAGAATCCTCCTTTACAGATTAGGAGACTTCTTTGAATGCTTTTTTGAAGATGCGATCCTTCTGTCAAAAGTCCTTGAACTTACCTTGACAGGAAAAGAGGGCGGCAAATCAATTGGAAGAGTTCCTATGGCAGGAATTCCTCACCATGCAGCTGAAAAATATTGCGCCGAACTAATTAGACGAGGCAAAAGTATTGCCATATGTGACCAGTTAGAAACCACACCTTCTAAGGGGAATTTATTAAAAAGAGGAATTACTAGGGTTTTAACACCAGGAACCATCATTGAAGAGGGCATGTTGGCCGCGAAGCGCAACAATTGGCTCGCAGCTGTAATCCTTGAAGAAAACCCCCAAACAAAGGAATTCATTTGGGGACTAGCGAATGCTGATGTCAGCACCGGTGAGTTCCTAGTCACTCAAGGTGCAAGTGAAGCGGAGCTATGTCAAGAACTAGATAAAATAGAAGCCTCTGAAATACTTTGTATAGATCAACTTGAAGACAAGAAACTTCCTTGGTGTCCAAGAGATGTTCATCTGACGAACATCGCAAAAACACCATTTAGCTTTCACGAAGCTGAAAAGACTCTAAAGACAACCTATCAATTAACCAATTTAGATTTCCTAGGCTTGAAGAATATGCCTCTTGCACTTAGAGCAGGTGGAGGTTTAATTGCTTATCTGCAGAGCACCCAACCAGGTGATCAAGAACTAAAAATAAATAAGAACAACACTCCACCTATTGATCTACCGAAGAAAATACTAAGAAAAAATTCATTGAGAATAGATGCTCAAACACGAAGAAATCTTGAGATAACTTCCACACAAAGAAATGGAAAATTTTATGGATCTCTGCTTTGGTCCATTGATCAAACTCTTACAGCAATGGGAGCAAGGTGCCTAAGGCGCTGGTTAGAAAATCCACTAATAGATATAAATGAGATCGAAGCAAGACAATTAACTATTGGTTCATTAGTTAAAGAAAGGCCATCTCGTAAATCCCTACGTAAACTATTAAAGCCAATGGGAGATCTTGAAAGGTTGGCCGGCAGATCTGGTGCAGGTCATTGTGGTCCACGAGAGCTAATTGCTATTGCTGATGGAATTGAAAGATTGCCACATCTAGCAAAAAGTCTTCCATTCAAAGTAGAAGCAGCACCTGATTTCATTAAAGAATTGGTTAATATTAATCCAAAGCTTATAGAAATAGCGTGTCTAATACGCGATAAAATAATTGACAATCCTCCATTAAGTATCACTGAGGGAGGTATTATTCATAATGGAATTGATAAAATACTCGATGGATTAAGAAATCAGTTAGACGATCAGGATGCATGGCTAAAAAGCCAAGAAGATTTAGAAAGAAGAAAAAGCGAAAACCCTAATCTTAAACTTCAATACCATCGTACATTTGGCTATTTTCTATCAGTAACTAGAGCTAAAGCAAATAAAGTTCCTGAACACTGGATCAGAAGGCAAACCCTTGCCAATGAAGAAAGGTTTGTGACGCCAGAATTGAAAGCAAGAGAAGGAAAAATTTTCCAGCTTAGAGCACGCTCTTCACAGCGAGAGTATGAGATCTTTTGTAAAGTTCGTGAAGAGGTTGGGATTTATTCAAGCGAAATACGAAAAGCTGCTAGGGCAATAGCGGGATTAGATTCAATTGTTAGCTTGGCAGAGGTAGCCTCTACCAATAATTACTGTTGTCCTGAAATTGCGAAGCCTTCCGTAAATAAAAAGGAACGTATCCTACAAATCGAGGGAAGTCGACATCCTGTAGTTGAGCAATTATTAGTAGAAGAATATTTTGTACCGAATGATCTTCTTCTTGGTGAAGGTACTGATCTAATAATACTTACAGGGCCAAATGCAAGCGGGAAAAGTTGTTATCTTCGGCAAATAGGGTTAATACAACTACTATCACAAATTGGCAGCTGGGTCCCTGCAAAAAAAGCACGTATAAGCATTGCGGATCAAATTTTCACTCGTGTTGGAGCTGTGGATGATCTTGCAGCAGGGCAATCCACCTTTATGGTTGAAATGGCTGAAACGGCATATATTCTTCATCATGCAACAGATTCTTCACTAGTATTATTAGATGAAATAGGCAGAGGAACTGCAACCTATGATGGCCTATCAATAGCTTGGGCAGTTAGTGAATTTCTAGCAGAAAATATAAGGTCAAAAACAATATTTGCTACCCATTATCATGAATTAAAGAATTTATCTAAACGAATTAAAAGTATAGAAAATTTCCAAGTACTTGTTCAAGAAACAGGCGATGACCTCATCTTCATGCACCGTGTTGTTCCTGGAGGTGCTAGTAAAAGCTATGGCATTGAAGCCGCTAAGTTAGCAGGTGTATCTAAAGAAGTTATAATCAAAGCAAAACATGTCTTGAAGCAACTAGAAGATATTAACGAAGCAACAGTTATTAATACTAATAATATTCTGATAAACAATTCAATGGCAGACGCTGCTTAACAAGATTTTTCCAAATATGCAACTCTAAGTAAGGCATTAATAGTAGCCGCGGCCAATCCAGCACCACCTCGACTCCCTTCCAAACGTATATTATCTAAATCACTAGCAGCCAATCTGGCTTTGCTCTCTAAAACACCAATAAAGCCAACTGGCATTGCAACTATTAAACTAGGTTTTTGGGAACCTTGTTCCACTAAATCAAGTAACACATTTAATGCAGTAGGTGCGCTTCCTATTAATACTATTGGCGGCGATTGAGAACAAGAATTTGTTGTGAGCTCATGCCAAGCTCCTTTCATTCCTTGAGCAGACCTTGTCGAAGCTTGATTATCTAAATCTTTTGCCCAATCCAACGCACAATGCACAGAAGTTTGGAGAGTACGACTTGCCATAGCCTTGACACCGGCATGGGCCATGTTTGTATCAGTAAGAATCGATGCACCAGCCAAAAGGGCCTGAACACCAATAGAACAAGAAGACGAACTAAAGCGAAGAAAATCTACTAGAGAAAAATCTCCACTACTGTGAATCAAACGCTCGACCACATCCTGTTCTAAAGAATTAAAGCCAGTTGGCCCCAAACGTTCCCGAATGAACTCAACACTTTTTTTAAAAATTGGATGGTCAGGTCTTTTCACTGACATCTGGTTTTACCATTTGAGATTAAAGGTGATGAAATCACTTTGTTCACGTCACTGAAATAATGCCTATCCATCTAATCTGGGGAGACGACTCCGCAGGCAAAGAAAATTACATAAACAATCTAATCAAGACATGTGTTGATCCATGCTGGATAAGCATAAACCTATCTCGGCTTGAAGGGTCTGATCCTAATCAAGCACTTCAAGCATTAGAAGAAGCAAGAACTCCCCCTTTTGGCAGTACAAGCAAAGTGATTTTGCTCAACAACAGTCCCTTTTGTAATGGATGTAGTAACCAGCTCTCAAGCCTTTTTGAAGAAGCAATTGAACTAATTCCAAAAAATACTCATTTCATCCTTAATAGTAGCAAAAAACCTGATGGAAGGCTGAAGACAACAAAAGAAATTCAAAAAAATATCAAATCAAAACAATGTATTGAAAAAAGTTTTATGCTTCCTGCTATATGGGATACAAAAGGACAATATGAATTAGTTAAAAGGATATCAAAAGAATTAAATCTTAGAATTGACTCTGAGGCAATAACAGAACTAATTGATGCTGTAGGAAATGACAGTATTCGACTTTACAGTGAACTTCAAAAACTTGATCTAAGTATAGAAACAAAAAGCAATTCTCTAATAACCACAAAAACAGTAAAAGCTCTTGTTGCGGGTGTTTCTACAAATTCACTACAAATTAGCAATTCACTCCTTACAAATAAACCCATCGAAGCAATCTCCCAACTAGATGCATTATTAGAACAAGGAGAACCAGCTTTAAGGATTTTAGCCACACTGATAGGTCAAATTAGAGGCTGGCTTTGGGTTAGTCTCTTAGAAAAAGAAGGAGAAAGAGATGTCAACGTAATAGCAAAGGCTGCAGGCATTAATAATCCAAAACGTGTTTATGTGATTAGAAAACAACTAACTGATCAGTCAGCTGAGGTATTTTTACATTTGCTAAGTCGCTTGCTATCAATTGAGGCTGCTATCAAAATGGGCACTGCCCCCAAGGATGCTTTCAGAGATGGTCTGCTAAGCACAATCTGAAGCGTCTTCCCTGCAAACCGAAATAATCAACCCAAACCAAAAGCCTGAATGGCGTTACTAATTCAAAAATTTGGCGGTACTTCAGTTGGCAATGTAGAGCGCATTCAAGCTGTCGCACAACGCATAGCCAATAACAAAGAAGAAGGAAATGATCTGGTTATCGTTGTATCGGCAATGGGTGATACAACTGATGAGCTAACCGCACTAGCACAACAAATCAGCCCTAACCCTCCTCAAAGAGAGCTGGACATGCTCCTCTCAACAGGTGAACAAGTCTCAATCGCATTACTTTCAATAGCACTCCACCAATTAGGAATATCAGCTGTTTCCATGACGGGAACCCAAGTAGGAATTTTCACTGAATCAGCTCATGGGAGAGCAAGAATTCTAGAAGTTAAAACCGAAAGACTAAAAAACCTTTTAAGCGAAGGCAAAGTTGTTGTAGTAGCTGGCTTTCAAGGAACAACTCTCAGCAGTAGAGGGACCGCTGAAATTACGACTCTGGGTAGAGGGGGATCCGACACATCGGGAGTAGCACTAGCTGCAGCCTTGGGTGCTGACGCTTGTGAAATTTACACAGATGTACCTGGTGTTCTTACCACTGATCCCCGACAAGTTCCAGAAGCACAATTAATGAAAGAAGTTAGTTGTGATGAAATGCTTGAACTGGCAAGTCTTGGTGCGGCAGTGCTGCATCCAAGAGCCGTAGAAATTGCAAGAAATTATGGAATCACTCTATTTGTTCGCTCAAGCTGGAGTAATGAACCTGGAACAAAACTCACAAGTAAATTATCTCGAAAGCCTGTTCAAACAGGCCTTGAATTAGGAAAACCTGTTGACGGAATAGAGCTTGTTGAAAAACAAGCTGTAATAGCTTTATCTCATCTTCCTGATGAGCCTGGAATAGCAGCCAAACTTTTTGAAAAACTTTCTTCAGGTGGAATCAACGTAGATCTAATAATCCAATCAACGCATGAAGGAAATAGCAATGACATAACATTCACAGTTGATTCATACAATCTCGATCACACCAAGTCATTATGTGAGTCAATGCTTTCACAATTAGGGGGAAACCTTTCCGCTGAAGATGGAATGTCAAAACTAAGTATTAGTGGCGCGGGAATCATGGGGAGACCTGGTATTGCAGCAAGTCTTTTTGACAAAATTTCTCGAGAGGGTATTAACCTCAGACTCATTGCCACAAGTGAAGTGAAAGTCAGTTGTGTAATAAATGAGAATTTAGGAACTAAAGCTTTAAGAGCAGTTGCATCAGCTTTTGATCTAGAAGAAAATCAAATTCACTTCAATCCTATAAACAAAACTATTGAAGGCCCCGAGGTCAGGGGAGTGGCTTTAGATACAGATCAAGCGCAATTAAGTGTCCTCCATGTACCAGACAAACCTGGCACCGCCGCCGCTCTTTGTGCAGCAATGGCTGATGCTGGAATCAGCCTCGATGCAATTGTCCAATCAGAACGACAGCATCCTGATGGCAGCAGAGACATAAGTTTCATACTTAAACGAGAGAATCTGGAACAAGCAGATAAAGCGCTTGGGCCCCTTCTGGCACAATGGCCAGGCTCAAAGCTGCAAGAAGGTCCAAATATTGCTCGAATAAGTGCCGTTGGCGCAGGGATGCCATCAATTCCGGGCACTGCAGGACGAATGTTCAGGGCAATTGCAAACGAGAATATCAACATTGCCATGATTGCAACCAGTGAAATCAGAACAAGCTGTGTTGTCTCTGCAGATGATGGAGTAAAAGCACTTAGAGCAATTCACACTGCTTTCAACCTTGGGAATCAAAATTAATCTAAAAATTGTCGAACTATCAACCTAATTACCTGACATCTTCGTTCGTAACTTTTTAATTCTGTTACGCAATTTGGCAGCCTCCTCAAAATCTAATTGCTTAGCGGAAAACTTCATTTTAGTCTCAAGTTTATCTATCAACTCTGGAAGAGCTTCTAGAGCAATAGCAGCATCTTCTTTTTCCAGCATTGCTGCTGCTGCAACATCAACGATTTCCAATAGATCATCGCCAGAGCAATCCTTTTGAACACGTCGCGATAATTCTAAGAAAGATAGAATGGAATTATTCGCTTTCTTTCCTGCAGGGGTAGGTGTAATGCCATGATTTTTATTATATTTTTCCTGAATCGCGCGTCTCCTTTCAGTCTCAAAAATAGCTTTAGACATTGATCCAGTCAGATTATCTGCATACATAATGGCCTTACCATTTACATGCCTTGCAGCACGACCAATTGTTTGTATTAACGACCTTTCAGCTCTAAGAAAACCTTCTTTATCAGCATCAAGAATAACTACAAGAGAAACTTCGGGTAAATCCAAACCTTCTCTAAGTAAATTTACACCGACAAGAACATCATACTCTCCTAAACGCAAATCTTGAATTATTTCAATACGCTCTATGGAATGAATTTCAGAATGTAGATATCTAACACGAACTTTATTCTCACCAAGATAATCTGTTAAATCCTCTGCCATTCTTTTAGTCAATGTCGTAATCAAAACTCTCTCTTTTTTCTTAGCTCTTTGATTTATTTCTCCCAAAAGATCGTCAACTTGACCTTTTGTAGGCCGAACCTCTACTAGAGGATCTAAAACACCTGTTGGTCTTATAATTTGCTCAGCTATCTCATTAGAGCTAATGTTTAATTCCCAATTTCCAGGTGTAGCACTAATGAATATAGTTTGATAAGCTTTTTCCCAAAACTCATCATTTTTCAAAGGTCGATTATCAGCAGCACTTGGCAATCTAAAACCATGGTCAATTAAAACTTTTTTTCTTGCTTGATCTCCATTATACATAGCATGAAGTTGTGAACAAGTTACATGACTCTCATCCACAACTAACAACCAATCCTCAGGAAAGTAATCTATTAAGCACTCGGGAGGAATTCCTTCCTTTCTTCCTGAAAGATGACGTGCATAATTTTCTACACCATTACAATATCCAACTTCACTTAACATTTCTAAATCATAAGTAGTTCTTTGTTCTAAACGTTGAGCCTCTAAAAGTTTACCTTCTAAATGCAAACTATCTAGCCTATCGTTAAGCTCTTTACGAATTGCTTTTATGGCTTCGGAAAGCCGATCCTTTGGAGTCACAAAATGTTTTGCAGGATAAATACTAATTTGATCTAAGCTTTTCAAAATTTCTCCACTGATAGGATCAACATATCTAATTGCTTCAATATCATCTCCAAATAATTCTATTCTTACTAGCCTATCTTCATAAGCAGGGCATACCTCTAAAATATCTCCTTTTAGTCGAAATCTTCCACGAGACAAATCATAATCATTACGCATATATTGATTATTAACTAAATCCCGCAAAGAACTCCTAAGGTCCAGCCCAGAACCAACCTGAAACTTGACAGCAGCTTTTAAGTACTCTGAAGGCATTCCCAATCCATATATACAACTTATAGAAGCAACAACTATTACATCCCTTCGTTCAAATAACGAGCGTGTTGCTGAATGCCTGAGCATATCAATTTCTTCATTAATCGACGCTGTTTTTGCAATGTATGTATCACTAACTGGGACATATGCTTCTGGCTGATAATAATCATAATAAGAAATAAAGTATTCAACTGCATTCTTAGGAAAAAATTCTCTTAACTCATTACATAATTGAGCTGCTAGTGTCTTATTATGAGCCAAGACAAGGGTAGGTCTACCTGTTTGCTCAATTACATTTGCAATGGTAAAAGTCTTACCAGTACCTGTTGCACCTAATAAAGTTTGAAATGGTTTACCTGAATTGACACCATCCACTAATTGCTTAATAGCCTGAGGTTGATCGCCTTTCGGAGCATATGGGGAATGAATAGAATAATCAGGCATCCAACTAAATTAATAATTCGTAAAAAGGAATTTAAAAAACAATAAATTCTCCTGCTCTAATTTGGCAGATAAAATAACCTTTAATGTAAGAAGTAAACGTTCAACAGGTTCACAATAAAGTAAACAATAATTCATTTTCCATAGCACTTTAAAGTCTGATATCAGATTTTAAGAATGGCTTGATCATATAAACATTCTCTAATACTACGAACAGCAGCAAGCATCGACAATTGGTCATCCAATCGATTAATCAAAGAACCTACACCAACACCACTAGCTCCAGAGGCAATAGCCATAGGAATAGTTACTGATGACAGGCCAGATGAACTCATCACAGGAGTTAAGCAATCCGCTGCTCGGAGCGCCTGAACAATTGCATTAGTTGCTGCCAAAGTAGGTACTGCTTTTTCAACTAGACCTTGCAAGCCAGGAGTCAATGGCCTCGCAGATGTTCCTCCTTCCGTCTGTATGACATCCGCCCCTGCCTTAACCAAGTCAATCGCGAATTGACCTTGCTGATCTAAAGGCAATACATGAGGAACAGTTACCGATAGAAAGACCTCTGGGAGAAGATCACGGGTCTTCATTGTCAACGAAAGAACTTCTTCTGAAGAAAAAATACGACCCTGAGGATAAAAGGTATCGAAATTGCCTATTTCAACCATTGCTGCTCCAGCTGCTACAGCTTCTGGGAAAAGAGAAGGCTCAACTGAACTAACACAAACAGGAAGTTGGGAGGTCTTTATCGCAAGCCGAACCAAATCTGGATGACAAGCAATATCAAGCAAATCTGCACTGCCTTGAGAGGCTGCCCATGAAATCATTTCAATAGAAGCCGCATCAAAATTATTCAGTCCTGCAATGACTTTCAAAAGACTACGCTGCTCAAGAGATTTCTTTAAAGCAACAGGGCATCGATCAATACGTGACATCAAAAAACCACCGAATATATAAATTCTCCCATTGATCAAGGCAGATCGCTTAAGACTGTCATCAGGTGGGTAAATCTCTCATCCCATGGCCCCATCATCAACCAATTCAAATTCGTGGAGTCACTTTCATGATCGACTCCATAAAAAATTACTTGCAGAGCCTGATTTGCTTCCAGACGGGTCAAACCTCTTATTAGCAATCTCTGGAGGACAAGACTCAATGGCAATGCTGGGTCTATTAGGTGATTTAAAAAGATTACATAACTGGAGCATTTTTATATGGCATGGAAATCATTGCTGGCATGAAAAATCTTCTGAAATTGCAGATCAATTACAAAAATGGTCAGAAAAAAATGATTATGAATTTTTTTCTGACCATGCTAATTCAGATCAAGTTAATAATGAATCTTCTGCACGGGATTGGCGATACAAAATGCTATGTATGTGCATCCAAAAACTATCCGAATCAAAGGTCAACTGTTCAAATGTACTTACCGGTCATACAAGTAGTGATCGAACAGAGACGTTATTATTAAACCTAGCAAGAGGAACAGATATTGGCGGCATGTGCTCTCTTAAGCAAACAAGGCCTCTCAACGAAGAAATATTTAAAAAAAGAATTAAACTGATTAGGCCAATGTTTGATTTCAGCAGAAAAGAAACTTTAGAAATATGCAGCATATTAAATCTACCTATTTGGCTTGATCCCTCAAATAACTCGAAATATCTTCAAAGAAATAAAATCCGACATGACATAATTCCTCTTCTTGAAGAAATGAATCCAGGATGCAGTTTGAGAATCGCATCTTTAGCAAATCGATTAGAAAAATACAAAGAAGACCAAACAGATTTAGCTTCTTTGGCATTGAAAGCAGCCTTTCATCCAGAAGGGCTAAGCAGGAAAATCTTCTTTAATATTTCTAATAGCTCACGAGCAACAATCTTTTCTTTATGGCTTAAAAAGAATCAAGTCCCGTGTCCAAGTTCAGAACAACTTCTGAATATTGCAAGACGAATTGGTCAGAAAAAATCCCCAGGGTCCATATCTCTTGCTCAAGGCTGGATAATAAAATGGGATCAAAATATTATTAAATTAAATAAAAATAAATAAAGAGCTTATGCAACAGCGGAACGTCTTCTTCGGGTTCGACCTGGATTTAATTCACTATTTGATTCATCCTTCATAGCTTCCGAATTCGCCACAATGGCCTTTTCAGGAGCAATAGAATCTCTAGAAGTAGATTGGCCTAAGGATTTACTTTGAGCAGAGCGAGAAGATGAAGTTTGAGATTTAGAAATTGAACGAGAATCCTGAGGTTTCTCCTCAGAACGAGATTTATATGCCGCGGTACCTCCCGGTGCTGGCTGAACCAAACAAAGAATTAAAGGTTCGATCTGCAATTCTCTTCGAATCCTACGAATCAAACCAACTTCCACTTCACGCTGAACACCCATCCAATCAACTTCAGGTCCAGCACCTCCTGTATGGCGCGCCAATTGTTTCCAACGATTTTCTAAAACCCAACTAATTTCCTTTTCTGTCCAAAAAGACATCTTCCTTGCATCAACAGTTGTTACCACCCCTCGTAGATTTACACGTGGTGGAGCAACCATCACGCCATCAGTACTTATTGCAGCAAGGACAGTAATAACACCATCTTCTGCTAACTGCTGACGTTCTTTTAATACCCGAGCATCTACGATTCCATTTCTTGAAGCATCTAGTAATTCAATTCCAGCCTTCACAGAATCTCCCTTTGCGATTGACTCTGATCTGAGCTCAACAACATCCCCATTATCCAAAATTAGAACATTCTCAGCAGGAACACCCATAGATTGAGCACTTTTACTGTGACAAACAAGCATCCTATGTTCACCATGAACAGGAACAAAAAACTTTGGTTTTGTTAAAGCCAACATCAACTTCTGATCCTCTTGAAATCCATGCCCTGAAACATGAATTCCTTCTCCTTTGCCATAAACAACTTTCGCCCCCAACATCATCAATCTATCTATTGTATTAACAACAGAAATCGTATTTCCTGGAATAGGACTTGCTGAAAAAATAATCGTATCTGTAGTTTTAACCTGTACATGCTGATGATCACCACGAGAGATTCTACTTAAAGCAGCCAAAGGCTCTCCCTGACTTCCTGTCATTAGTAATAATGTTTCTCTATCAGGAAGATCACGAATTTGTTTGATTGGTACAAACAGATCATCAGGAGCACGCATATAGCCAAGTTCTCTGGCTTTAGCAATTACATTGATCATTGACCGGCCTAACAAGCCAACTTTTCGACCATTCTTAATAGCTAACTCTAAAATCATCGAGACTCGATGAATCGAACTTGCAAAAGTAGTAACAATTACACGCCCTTCAGCTTGAGATATATGTTTATCTAAGGATGCAAATACTGATCTTTCAGGAGGGCAAAAACCTGGAACCTCTGCATTAGTAGAGTCACTAAATAAACATAAAACACCCTTCTCACCATGGTGTGCAAGTCGAGAAAGATCAAAATGCTCCCCATCTACAGGGGTATGGTCAAACTTAAAATCCCCAGTAAATATAATTGTACCTACAGGCGTAGTAATCGCTAAAGAAAAACTATCAGCCATCGAATGAGTGTTTCTTATAAACTCAACAGAAAAATGTTGGCCAACTTTTACTACATCTCTAGGATTAACAGTTTGGATTGTTGTGCGGTCAGTAACGCCTGCTTCCTCCATCTTTCCTTGAAGCATCGACATCGCTAAACGTGGGCCATGTATAACTGGAATGTTGAAATGTTTTAAATGATGTGGAATACCACCAATATGATCTTCATGTCCATGAGTAACGATCATGCCACGAATACGTTTTTGATTTTCTCTTAGATAACTTGTATCAGGCATCACAACATTCACTCCATGCATACCATCAGAAGGGAATGCAAGTCCTGCATCAACCAACATCAAATCGTCACCATATTCAAAAACACATGTATTTTTTCCAATTTCATGTAAACCTCCCAAAGGGATTACGCGAAGACAGGGCTCTTTGGACTTAGAAGAAGAGATGTTTGGTCGAGAACTTGTTTGATTGAGTGAACTAGACATTGTGAAAAACGTATAAGGAACTAATGGTTGTTACCGATAAATCGCAAAAAGCGAAAAACCATCAAATTGATTCGTGCATGCGTCAGGTTTGACGTAGCGAAGAAAGGATTTGAGAAAGTGATTGTTTCATTGAAGTATTAAGAGGAATCAATGGACTGCGGGGAGGACCAACGGACCAACCAACAAGCTCTAAGGCAGCTTTAACAGGTATTGGATTCGTAGTTGCAAATAAAGCTTTAAAAAGAGGTTGTAGCTGCTCGTGATAGCCAAGAGCCAGAGCAACTTGCCCACTCAAATAAGCCTCAATCATGGCCTTAATGCGTCTTCCGACGATATGGCTAGCAACACTGACAACACCAACAGCACCCACTGACAACATTGGCAAAAGCAAACCATCATCCCCGCTATAGACAGCAAGCTTTGGAC
The DNA here is from genome assembly GCA_003280055.1 of Prochlorococcus sp. AG-363-P19. Lineage (GTDB taxonomy): Bacteria > Cyanobacteriota > Cyanobacteriia > PCC-6307 > Cyanobiaceae > AG-363-P08. The sequence goes on along the minus strand of QCGG01000017.1, from coordinate 2,823 downwards.
CACACCTCGCCCTTAACTGCGTCACTTCGTCTGTTGTGCCACTAGCTGCTTTAAAGCTAACAACATTTGAACAATCCATTAACTTGGCAACTGTACTTGGTTCTAGTGCACAACCAGTTCTTCCAGGAATGTTATACAGCATTAGCGGCAAATCAGGAGCTGCTGCTGCTACTGAACGAAAATGACACTCAAGGCCTTCTTGAGGTGGTTTGTTGTAATAAGGAACTACAACCAATGCGCCATCTGCGCCTGCTGTGGCCGCAGCAGCAGTTGCCGCTACTGCCTCAGAAGTACTGTTACTTCCTGTTCCTGCAAGTACTTTCACACCGGATCCAACTGCTTTTCTTACTGCTTCCAATAGCTGATATTGCTCATCCCAACTCAAAGTGGGAGATTCACCTGTCGTACCACAAACCACAAGCCCGTCAGACCCTTCATCGACCAAGTACCTAGCAAGCCTTCCAGCCAGCGCCAAATCAACTTGACCAGCCTCATCAAATGGAGTGACCATTGCTGTAAGTAAACGACCAAAAGGAGTTGGAGACAACTCAGACAATGCACTCATTTAGACCTCACTAAAAGCTCAGCAATTTGTATTGCATTTAACGCAGCACCTTTGCGAATTTGATCACCACATAACCAAAACTCTAATGAATTGGGATGGCTGATATCTTGTCGAATTCTACCAACAGCAACTATATCCTTTCCTGCAACGTCTAAAGGCATAGGAAAACGATTAGCTTGGATATCTTCGATCACTTCTATGCCAGGTGATTCTGAGAGAAGTTTACGGGCTTCAGATAAAGAAAATGGCATTTCAAACTCTACATTTATAGCTTCAGAATGTGCCCGTAAAACCGGTACACGAACACAAGTTGCAGTCAAATTGAGATTAGGCAAATTCATGATTTTTCTAGTTTCATTCAACATCTTCATCTCTTCCTCACAATAATTATTTTTTTGAAGAGGCGAATTATGCAAGAACAAATTAAAAGCTAGTGAATATGGCAAAACCTCACTTTTAGGGTTCTTACCGTCTAAGACATCTTTGGTTAGCTGTCTCAACTCTTCCATCGCCCTAGCCCCAGCCCCACTTGCTGACTGATAAGTACTAACAATGACACGCTTGATTTTTCTATGTACTGCCAATGGAGCCAAAGCCAATGTAAGCAAAATTGTTGTGCAATTTGGATTGGCAATGATTCCTTGGTGAGTATTGACTGCGTCTGGATTAACTTCTGGTACAACTAAAGGTACGTCCTTATCAAGCCTAAAAGCACTGGAATTATCAATCATTATGGCTCCGGCATCTTTAATCGCTTGAAGCCACCTCTTCGAAATAGATCCTCCAGCCGATGCCAAAACAATATCTACCCCTTCAAAAGAAGCATCACATACCTCTTGAACCTTGATGCTGGAGCCTTTCCAAACTTGAGTAGTTCCTGCAGTCCGCGCAGAGGCCAGCAAACGCAATTCCTTTACTGGAAAAGATCTATCAGACAAAAGCTGAATTATCTCTTGACCAACTGCTCCAGTGGAACCAAGCACTGCAACTGTCAGACGACGATTAGCGGGAAAGTTAGTAAGGGACAAGCTTTAGCCTGATGTATAAACGTTGAAGTGCGTGATCTCCGCAATGACCTATCTCCGAAAAGGAGACCAATCCATCAACAGATCAAGCAAGACGTTCAAACCACAATAACTTGGCAAAGAGTGCCCCTTGCTTTCTAATGTATTGAGCATATGGTTTCAGTCCAAGGATGAATGTCGTGAAATTGAAGGTGAAAACCCAAGAGCTTCCTAAAAGCCGCCTATCTGTTGAGGTAGAAATACCGGGTACTAGATGCCAAGCTAGTTATGACGATGCTGTCACGAATTTAAGTAGATCAGTAAAACTTCCAGGTTTTAGAAAAGGAAAAGTACCAAAAGCAGTCCTTCTTCAACAAGTCGGGATAATTCGTATACAAGCTACTGCTATAGAAAAACTCATAGAGCAAGTCTGGAGAGAAACACTTGAGCAAGAATCAATCAATGCACTTTGTGAACCGGAAATTAAAAATGGATTTGAAAAACTTTTAGAAACATTCAAGCCTGGAGAAAAACTAACCATTACTTTTGAAACTGATATCTACCCAACTCCAATTCTAAAAGCGTCTAAAGGTCTGAAAACTGAAGCAGAAACTGTACACTTTGATGAAAAAAAAGTTGAGGAACTCATAGAACAATCAAGAAAACAACTTGCGACCTTAGTTCCAGTAGAAAAAAGACCAGCAAAAAAAGGTGATGTGGCAGTTGTTAGCTTTAAAGGAACTTATCAAGATGATGGGAGTGAAATCAAAGGTGGACATTCAGACTCTTTAGATATAGATCTAGAAAAAGGCAAGATGATCCCAGGCTTTATAGAAGGAATAATAGGAATGTCATTGGCTGAGCAAAAGATCATTGAATGCGAGTTCCCAAAAGATTATGCAGAAAAAGATGCCCAAGGAAGGAAAGCACTCTTCGATATAACATTAAAAGACTTGAAGCAAAGAGAATTACCTCCTTTAGACGATACATTCGCTCAACAAGCAAGTGATAAAAAGACATTTGCAGAATTAAAAAAGGATTTAGAGGAAAGACTGAAAAAAGAAGCAGAACAAAGACACAAAAATAATCGTCACGAAGCATTAATCAATGCTCTTGTAGAACAATTAGAAGTCGCACTTCCAGAGACACTGATCCAACAAGAAATTAGAAGTCTTATCGAACAAACAGCTCGTAACTTTGCCCAACAAGGCATGGATGTTAAATCTTTATTTACAGAAGATCTTGTAAAGTCTT
>QCGG01000016.1 GCA_003280055.1 Prochlorococcus sp. AG-363-P19 | reverse complement strand
CTTGAACGGCTAAAGCAACGTCATACCAACTTGCCGCTCCAGCGTCACACCAATGTAAAATGCGTGGTAATGATTTATATTTATACTTATATTCAATAGATTTCCATATAATATTACTTAGACTAATTGCACTAGTTGGGCACCCAACCTGATCTGATACTACATTAATTGGAACTTCACTATTTTGATTCAGACGATTAATGATACTGGTTGCAAAATTATTCCCTTCAGCTCCAATAAGCCAACTTGTTCTTAATATATTATATTGTTGCGTGTTGTCTAAAAGCTCTTCCAGAGCTTGTTCCCCAATGGCTTTACTTTTTCCATAGGAACCAATGGGATCTCTTGTTTGAAAGGTCTCATAGGGAAAAGCTTGTTGACCGCTAAATACAGCATCTGTACTTATCTGCAAAATATCTCCTCCAGTTTCTATTAATGCTTCTGCAAATGCTCGAGGGGCTTCTCCATTAATCTGAATAGCGAGATCACGTTCACATTCTGCTTTTTTCACAGCCGTATAGGCTCCAGCATTAATTATCCAGTCAGGAGCAAGCCTAAGAATTGTATTCTTACAGGCAAGAGAATCAGTCAAGTCGAGTTCTTTCCTTGTTAGAGGAATTAGGTGAACTGGCACGTCCAAGGAAAGATTCGAGACAGAGGAGAGTAAAGCTTTTCCTAGCTGTCCATTAGAACCGGTTAAAACTATCTTCATAAGGAAAGCAATTCATTTCTAAATCGGGTTGATTTGTACAACTAAAAATATAGATAAGGCTATGAATAATCATATCAGGCTCGTAGGTATTGGTTGCAAATACAATCTATAATCAAATTGTATTTATTATTAGTTTGCTGAAAAGAAAATCAAATGATTTGTTAAACGGTCCATAATGAAAAGTTTATTGAAGAAAACATTAGAGAAGTCAAAAGATTTTCTAGCTTGTACTTAGTAAGATAAGTTGAGGGCAAATGGTACCAAATAGGAGAGAAGAATAAACAATGTGGTTTGTCTAGAATTGATGAAATAATAAAGTTCTGTTCAACATCCTTTATAACTGATTCTATATAGGCCTGAGCTGAGGTACTAGTCTTATTATCAACATCCGCCAAGCTAGCCGTGTACATAAGAAGTGATCTAAAGCTGAAAACCGAATTAGCTTCACGAATCTCAGAGTCATTAAAATTTCTAAAGAGATATTTGCTAACTAACATAGTAAGGATATTCTCCCAGGACTTTAAAAAAGGATAGTCGATTTGGTTAGTGTTCAAAGGGTCGGAAATAGAAATTGTATCAAGGTAGGATTTAAAGGAAAAAAGAATACCCGAGAGGTAAATCAATGGTGTACTTAAACGTATAGATTGAAGTTTATATTGATTTTTAGACCTGGCTTCAGGGGTCCAATTAGATTGGTCGTAGAAATAAAGCAAAGAAGGGGTCTGAAAGATATTTCCATGTATTGCTAAATTCATCATCCAAACATAATCGTAACTTACTTGATGGTAGGGCCAAGAAAGGAGTCGTTCGAGTGGATAAATACTAACCTTAGACTTATCAACAACAGAATAATAAAATGCACCATACTTTCCTTGAGTAAATATATCTAAGACTCGTAAATAAGGGTTGTAGGATTTTCTCGACATCATTAGCCCAGATATCCTCGTACCTCTATCACTATTGTGAGTATTAGGTAGGCCCATCCAGGCAACAAAGCCAGGATTAGTCCTTATAGAATTCATACAATCCTTGCCGAACGAGGGGGAAATAAAGTCGTCTGCTGCTAACCAGGTAAAATATCTGCTGGTTGCCAACTTATATGTCTCAACAAAATTAGCCCACATGCCCAAGCGAGATTTGTTCTTGACATAAAGAATTCTTTTGTCAATACCGGAAGCTAATTCAGCTAATGATTGATTGTCTCCATCATCGGAGAGGATTATTTTGCATATTTCATCCTCTTGAGATAATGCACTGACAACAGAGAATAATGTTCTTCTATCATAGGTATATAATGGAATGCCAATTGTAATCTTACTATTTTTCACATCAACTTCTTTTGTCACTGCAAGTCCTGCCTATCAAGATTCATTTTACATGTAAACTAGTATTATCAAGTCAATAGTTATCTCTCGATGCAATTTAAGTGCATCTCTTCCATGTAATGGGAAAGTGAACATACGGATTATAAATAAATGCGCTGGCATTTTTACTGCTAGTCAAGGAGGGGTTCTAATGGTATTGTTATAAGAAAGTTCGTCCCTTATATAATTCCAAATAAAAAAGATAAGGAAATTTTGTTATGTAAAAGTAAATATTTTATATCGCAACGGCAAATAGATATATAGATAGCGGAACGGATTTATGGTGCTAAATTAATATAGTAAAGAAAGCCAAGATTAATATCATAATTTCGAGTATTATCAGGCCATGGGGTAACAAAAATACCATTTTGAGAGAAATAGTCTGTAATAGAATCCCTATTATGACTAGAGAGCCAAAAAGGAATTCCGTAACACATATAATTTGTTTCGGCTGAATAAGGTATTAAAATAGAATCAGGGTATCTAATTGATGCTTCATGGAGTTTATCAGTTAGATAATGCAAAAGAGTTTTTCTAATAGAAACTTCAATTGGTAGAAATAATCTATGAGGAAATAATAGAGATTTATTATATTTCTTGAACCATGGTTGAGAAATCATATGGTTTAGAAATGAGAATAAATTATTTTTAAGAAGTCTTCTAGATCTTCTAAATAACAAAAGTTTTGGAGTATATAATATTATGGTTTGAAAGCTTTCGTAAAGCAATTGAACAATATTAGGCTTTTCATATGGTGGATAACAATAGGATCCAAATCTTGTTCCAAAAGCTTTGTAGATAGAGACAGAGTAGGGCATATTAATAGAATTAGGAATACGAAGAGGACCAGATTGTGCAAGATCTAAATAAACATGAGTAAATTTATTTTGGAAAAGAGATAATATTTTTTCATAGTGAGTAAAACCAAAAAAATCACAAATAATCAAAAGGTCCTGCTCTTGATTGATAGGAAGCTTATTAATAAATTTAGTGTCTGGCAAAAGATCCTTAGTGACAGGATATTTAGTATATTTTAATTGTAAGTCGATTAAAACTCTCTCATATTCTGAACAAATAATCTTTGGTACATATATAGTTCCCTGCTTAGGATTTAATTCTATCAAAAAATGATGTAGGTTTTTTCTTGACCTTGAAAGGTGGTAACTCATTTGTACGGTTATGAATTGATCAGGTGTTTACATTAGAGCCAAAATAGAAAGTAAAGTCAATTTTAAAAATAAACATAATAATCACCTAAAATAAAATCGGGGGATGGATTGTTTAAATCTACGAAAATAACGTAAAGGTCCATTGTGAATTGATTTGATATCGCTTGATGAATCTGAGCTAAGAATGGCGTTTCTCTTAATAAGTTTAAGAGATTTATCATCCTCAATAGCATGGTAGTTTCGATTTGAACCATAAATGGATGTAAATGCTTTAGTTATTCCTAATCTCTGCAGAATCATATCGGTGGATTTATTTCGTAATCCGTGAGGGTAAGATATATTCCGAACTGACTTTCCTATAATACTCGAAAGATCATGTAAAGCAGTTTTTAAATCAATCTCTAATACATGTGGATCTATTTGAGTATATGGAATATGTGTTTTTCCATGTAATCCTAAACGAATATGTTTTTGTAAAGACAAATTATAAATTTGGTCTTTAGATAAAAATCCAGGGGAGCCAATGATACTAGTAATAATAAAAATGTCGGACTTGAAGCCATAGTTTTCATAAAGATAAAGTGAGGCTTGCATGGAAGATATATAACCATCATCAAATGAAAACAAAATAGAAGTTTGATTTTTGTTGCTTAAAGAATGATTGTAAATTTCAAAAAGTACTTTGGCATCATTCTTGAAATCTTTCCAATCTCTGGAAAAAAGACCGAGAGGATCTTCAAACCCAGGTGCTGATAGGTTATGGTATAAAAAGATGAGTTCTCTAGGTGCAGTCATGGATCCAAATGTATTAAAGTGATTCTGAGTTAAAAAATTAGGGAAGTGGAGGGAAATTTTAAAAATTAAATAGGAATAATTTAGAAAATTTAATTAATAATTTAAAAGTACTGTAGGAAATAAAAAATAAGTAAGGGTTGTATTTTATGAGAAAGAGCCCTAATAGATAATTTTTTGACTATTTGTAAGAGTTCCATTGCTGAAAGAATACTAGCCATGTAAATATCCTGTCTATTAGATTCTACACTAATCAAACTCCATGCCTGATTCGGTTTAATCGGTCAATTAGATTATAAGGTAAAAAAACGGAAAGCATATATGCAAATAAGGCCTTAGGTGACTGGAAAATAATTGGGAAAAGTAATTTTCTTGCAGAAGACCCTCTTTTTGCCCTCCAAAGAGTAAATGCTTCTTGTAAAACAATTTGAGAATTTAGAATTTCAAACTCTTTATTATATTGATCTAAAGCATTTGGGAATAGATCTCTAATCTTCTCCATAAAAAGCCTCTTCTCTCTAGGAAATAATTCTGGCAAGGACCAAGTCAAGCTATTGGAATGAATACGCCATTTAGCTAGAACTTCATCAACATAGTCCAGTGAGAAATGATAAGAAAGCCTAATAAACAAATCATACTCTTCAATAACTTCAAATCTTTCGTCAAACCAACCATCTAAAGTCTTCAAGCATGAAGCACGAATAACGGCAGTTTCAAGAGAGATAAAATAAGCTTTTATCAAATCAGCGAAGACATTACCTCTTGATGGAGGGGTTCTTTGAAATGAACAGCCACGTTTAATGTCCCCATTCTTATTGAAAAATTGAGAATCACAAATAACAATGCCAACTTCAAGGTTGTCAAATAAAGGTATTTGCTTCTCAAGTTTAGTTGGCATCCATAGATCATCGCAGTCAAGGAAAGCAATAAATTCACCTGTTGCTTTTCTAATAGCTTGATTTCGAGCTTCACCTAATTTGACAAATGTAGGCGAAAGAAAGTATTTTAATCTTGAATCATTAAATGAATTAAATATATTAGCGCTATCATCAGTTGACAAATTATCCCAAAATATAAGTTCCCAATTTTGATAGGTTTGAGAAAGTACTGACTGAATAGCCTGAGTAAGGTACAAATCACTATTATGACAGTTCATAATTATACTGACTAGCGACTCTTTATTGATCAAGGAGCTACTCATTAAAAACTATCGAATGAAGAAAAAATAATTTATTAGTTTTTTATTTTAAATCACCAGTATTTCACTTTGGCATACCAAAAAACTTCCTTTATCTTATCAGGATATTAAGAAATTGTCAATTTTTATTTAGTTTTTTGTTAGTAAAGTGTCCATTAAGGCTCTTAATCATTCTAAAAGAGATTTGAATTCCGTGATATTGAAAAATTCCAATATCTATATAGTCTAATTATATATAATAAAAAATACTATCTTCAGCAAGCTTAAGAAATCAATCAATCTCATCCTGCCTCAAAGCTTCTCTTCGATTAAACCTCCTTCTCTTGCCTGAAACGCCTTAGCTCTTCTTCTATTTATCCTAATAGCAAGAAAGTTAATACAGACCTTAATATTCCTTGTTCTAATGTAACCAAATAGGCATAAGCCTTTTAAGCGATTATTCTAGAGATAGATTACTAATTCCCAATGCCTGTAACTCCAGCAGTGAAGCCTTCGACAACTTCAAAAAGAACAATGGCCTCGTCTGCCAATGGGCAATCTCTTTACGCTTCAACTCAGGCTCGTTTTACAACCAGCAAACTTATCCAAAATTTAGGTTCTGGCAATGATGGTATTCAGTTCTCATTTGTCACAAGCCTAAGAACAGTTCATGGTAGAGATTGATTTATTTCAATGCCTTATTCAGCTTTACTGTACGGTTAATTCTAGTAATATAAAATTTAAAGAAAGTATTAATCAAAATCTTATTATATTATACTTGAGCAGTATCAGTGAAAATCTTTAATTATAAACTTTTATTTTGTTTAATTATTCTCCATTGTAATTTACTATGCAAATCATAATGGATATATATAGTTTATGCTTAACAATAAAATGCTTTATTAGATAAAATCAATCAATTATCTCCCCATCTTCTTCCAATATCAAATCCCCAGGAACCGGCAAGATCCACGACTTCTTCATGTGTATGGCATGCTTCCAATGATTCTTTTCTGCCCGGCACCGATTCAAGTGACTCAAGAAGCTTATTTAACTGATTAACCTTAAAAATAAAGCGTTTCAATTCTTCAGAAGACATTGAAGGCCCTTTAAATGAATTTAAGATTAACATCATTTCTTGTAAAAGATCTCACCTCAGTCCAATGAGAATTAGAATTTACATTTATTCCAAGCAAAATATAGATCAACTATAAAGGAATTTGTTCATCTTAGCGAAGTACAATGCAAATCAGAGAGATTCAATTGCAAAATTTTATATGACAGTGTCGAGACTGGACCAGTATTCCATACGTGCCATGTAGATTGCAAAAAAAGGCATAGTGTGTTAAGATTGGAGTTATGAATGATCAAAAACAGCACGCAAAGCTATTGAAGCTGCAGGCAAAAGCTCAAAACTGTCTCTCAAGAGAAGAAGCTCAGAAGTTAATACGGAAGTCCGACAAGGCTCATTCAAAATTATCTTCATAAAGAACTCTATTTATTAGATTGTTTCTAATAAGACCAGGAATTAATTGAGTTTATAGCATCTGTTGAGATGTATGACTTCTTTCATTAATGAACAGGGTCTATTACTTATCCCCATAATTCCAAGCCAATAGCGTCCATCAGAGTGAAGTAATAAAACCGGTTTATAAGATCCTTTGTTCTTTTGTTGGTTTTGAAGCGAATCCCGCAAATACCCTGAAACGATATCTCCCTTTGGATACTTCAGAAGTCGTCGATAAAGTCGCTGTATTTGTGACTTCGACACAAATGTTGGGTGCTGCGAATCTGTCACCAAAATCAAGCCTTCTAACCACTGCACTTCAAACAGCAAGTCCTCTATTGAAGGCAAAATAGCGGGTACCGGGAAAGCCATAAAGACCCCCTTAAGCTTTTGTTCATATTTTAGTCCTTATGCGTCCCTCTATCATTTCGGCGAAGTACTTCTTACACAATCAATTTCAGTAAGGCCATTTGACCCGCCGCTATAGGTACATGGGATGCACTAGTAAAACCAGCCTCAAAGGCCAACCTCTCTTGAGCAGTGCCCATTGGGAAATTCTTTATACTTGATTCAAGATAAGTATATTGATCGTGTAAGCCAAAAATTCCACTAATTGGAACGACAAGTTTCCTTAAATAAAAGGTTTGGAATACCCCCCCTAAAGACCCACGCCTGAGTGGATTGAAATCAAGAATTCCTGCTCTTGCCCCTGGCCTCAAAAGACGTCTCAACTCACACAAACCAGCTACAGGATCAGAAAGATTTCGTAATCCATAAGCCATAACTCCTCCATCGAAAGAACTTGAGGCTAATCCTGTATTAAGAGCATCCTGATGATGCCAAGTAATGGAAAGATTGGACTCCTTATTTGCTCGGTAACGTGCGATTTCAAGAGTATTTAAAGCAGAATCTACTCCAACGACCTCACCTTCTTGACAAACTCTTCTCGCCAAAAAAAGTGACATATCACCAGTTCCACAACATAGATCAATCCATCTTTCTCCTTTAGAAGGCTGCAGCCAATCCAACAACTGCTTTTTCCAAATCCTATGAAGACCGAAGCTCAGGAGATCATTTAATAGATCATAGCTTTGAGCAACATCATTAAACATTTGCTCTACAGCTTTTGGGTCAACTGATTTCACCTAAAAAGTCCCAACTAATGAGTTCATTTACTTAACAAAAATCCTGCTTCCTCATAGAACAGGCTCTGAGAGATTGAGATTTACTATATGCTAATAAATAGTTACATTAAAAAACAATTTAACAATTCAATTCATAGGCAAAGCCTTCCCTTAATTCAAAAAAGGGAGTGAAGATAACTAACTTTCCAAAGGTCTTACATCTAAGGATCTCAAAAGTAATTCAGATTTAATTTGCTGTATTGATAGTACTCCATCATGAAGCAAAGAAGCCAGCAAAGCAGCTGATGCAGATCCCATAGTTAAAACATCAACAATATCTTCTATGCAACCTGCTCCCCCAGACGCAATTACCGGGATAGGTACTTTCTCAGAAACCATTCGAGTCAGATCAAGATCATATCCCTCTTGAGTACCATCTCCGTCCATTGAGGTTAAAAGGATTTCACCAGCACCTAAATCCGCAACCTTTTTAGACCAATTCACAACATCTAATCCGGTATTTTCTCGACCTCCTTTCACATATACATCCCACCTAGAGGAATCTGATTTCCTTCGTCTTGCATCAATTGCAACAACTATGCATTGGGAACCAAAACGTTCAGCACCATCACTAATTAGTTCTGGATTACGAACCGCAGAAGAATTAAGGCTGATTTTATCTGCTCCCGCCCTTAGTAACTCAGTTATCCCTTCTAAAGAGCCAATCCCACCACCAACTGTAAAAGGAATGGTTACAGACTCGGCAGTGCGACGAACAAGTTCTACCAGTGTTGACCTGCCTTCATGGCTTGCTGCAATATCAAGAAAAACCAATTCATCCGCTCCGGCAGCACTATATCTACAAGCCAATTCAACTGGGTCACCAGCATCACGAAGGTCCACAAAATTGACCCCCTTCACAACACGGCCATTTGCAACGTCTAAACAAGGAATCAAACGAAGAGCAACCATAGGAATTTGTTCGTGGCAACTGTTAAGGTTGCGCCAGCTGTATATAAGCCTTGCAGACCATGTCACAGGCTGACACTAATTTAAGAATCGGATCTAAGGTCCGGATCAACGTTGACAGCGTTAAAGAACGCATACCATCAACATTGGTAGAGCTCTTAAAAAAAGATCCCAGAGGAACTCTTATCGAATTTAAAATGACAGATGGCCAAGGGATTGGTGTTGTTCTCGAATTCAGCGATGGCACTATTAGCTGGTTTTTTGGTAATGAAATTGCAAGCTAGTGAGGTGTTAACAAGTGAGTGACGCCAGACAATTACTTGGCATCAAGGGCGCCTCAGGTACAAGCAACATCTGGAAGTTGCGCCTGCAATTGATGAAGCCAGTTACTTGGATACCACTTCTTTGGGGGGTTATCTGTGGAGCCGCTGCTAGCGGCAATTACCACTGGGAAATTTCAAATGTAATTGCCTCACTTGCCTGTATGTTTATGAGTGGCCCTCTGCTCGCAGGATACACTCAGACCATTAACGACTACTACGACAGAGAGATCGATGCAATCAACGAGCCATATCGTCCAATCCCTTCTGGAGCAATATCCCTAATTCAAGTCAAAATTCAAATCTGGGTACTATTACTTGCTGGCCTTGCTGTTGCTTACGGTCTTGATATGTGGGCTGGACATTCCACTCCATCAGTCTTACTTCTTGCCTTAGGGGGATCATTAGTTAGCTTCATTTACTCAGCTCCCCCTTTGAAGCTCAAGCAAAATGGTTGGGTAGGGAACTACGCACTTGGCGCAAGCTACATTGCTCTTCCTTGGTGGGCTGGTCAAGCATTATTTGGGCAACTGACTTGGACGACAGCTCTCTTAACTCTTGCATATAGTCTTGCTGGTTTAGGAATAGCAGTAATTAATGACTTCAAAAGTGTTGAAGGTGATAAAGAGCTAGGCCTACAATCCCTCCCAGTTGTATTTGGAATAAAAAAAGCAAGTTGGATTAGTGCTGGGATGATAGATATTTTTCAACTTGCAATGGTTGTAGTGCTAATAAGTATTGGACAGCATCTTGCCTCTGTTTTGCTCATACTATTAATTATTCCCCAAATGACTTTTCAAGACATATGGCTACTTAGGGATCCACTTAAATTTGATGTTAAATATCAAGCTAGTGCTCAACCTTTTCTAATACTAGGAATGCTGGTTACTGCAATTGCAATTGGCCATAGCTCACTTATAAAGGTATTGTGACGAATAGAAACAGGCGGAATATGCTTGTTTTAGTAGGAACATCATTATCTTTAGGAATAATTTTTTCGACCCTAGAGCAAGTAGGAAGTAAGGCTGTTGATTCGTTCTTGCCTGATGCCAAAAGAGTTGCAGATTTTAGGAGGCCAGGAACAATCACTATGCTCACATCAAATGGGGAAATTATTCAAAAGACAGGCCCTGCGACCCGTGAGAAAGTAGCAAAGGACGAGATCCCAATTATCTTAAAGAAAGCATTTATAGCAGCTGAAGACAGAAGATTCTATAAGCATAAAGGGGTAGATCTTTGGGGGATTTCTCGAGCACTAATTATAAATTTAACCAAAGGAGCAGTCCAAGAAGGTGGAAGCACAATAACTCAACAACTAGCAAGAATAGTCTTTCTTAGTCAAGATAGAACTCTTATAAGAAAAATCAAAGAAGCTACTCTTGCTTATAAACTAGAACGTCAACTTAGCAAGGAAGAAATACTAGAACAGTACCTAAATAATGTTTATCTAGGGTCTGGGGCTTATGGAATCGCAGATGCAGCATGGATCTATTTCTCGAAAAAGCCTAAAGATCTCTCCTTGTCAGAATCAGCATTAATTGCTGGTCTCCCACCAGCTCCATCCTTATTTTCACCTCTAGTCAATCCCCAAAAGGCGCTGAAACGACGTTCAATTGTTTTAAGTAGAATGGAACTAGCGGGCCACATTTCCAAAGAAGAAGCACAATCAGCCAATCAACAACCTCTTCAATTAAAGCCAGCACCACCTAAATATTTTAATAGTAGCGCACCTTTTTTTACTAGTTGGGTAGCAAAAGAGCTGCCAAAAGTATTGACCAAAGAACAACTTGAAATAGGTGGATTAAAGATAACAACAAGTCTAAACTTAAATTGGCAGCTTAAGGCTCAAAAAGTAATTCAAAGCTATAGCCCCGGTGAGACTGAAGGCGCTCTTATATCCATCGAACCGAGCACTGGTCTAATTAGAGCAATGGTGGGAGGAAAAGATTTTAAAGATACTCAATTTAATCGAGCAACTCAAGCCCTTCGATCACCAGGCTCAACCTTCAAGCTTTTTCCATATTTAGCAGCTTTAAAATATGGAATAATTCCAGAAGATATGGTCATAGACGAGCCAATTTGCTGGTATGGTTACTGCCCGAAAAATTTTAGCAATAAATATATGGGTAAAGTTTCACTATCAGATTCCTTAAAGTATTCACTAAACACAGTTGCAGTACAGCTACTTGCAAAAGTTGGTTTTGAAAATGTTATCGAAATAGCCAATAGATTAGGAGTAGGTAATCAGCGTAAACTAGGGAAATACTATCCTCTCGCTATTGGAGCATTTGAGCAAACTTTAATGGAAATGACATCAGCATATGCTGCTATAACTAATAGAGGAGTGTTTGTTAAACCACTCCCATTTGAAGAGATCCGAGGACCTAATAATAATATCCTTTGGAGTGTTAAAAAGAATAGAGGTAAAGGAACACGTGCTGTATCTAAAGAAATCGCAGATACGATGAACTGGATGCTGCAAAAAGTAGTTAGCAATGGAACAGGCATTGCAGCAACACTAAAAGAACGGCCTGTTGCTGGAAAAACTGGGACATCAGAAGGAGGAAGAGACTTGTGGTTTATTGGTTCAACCCCTCAACTAACAACGGGAGTCTGGTTTGGCCATGATGACAACCGAGAAACAAAAAGTGGTAGTGGGGAGGCTGCCTGGGCCTGGAAAAAGTATATGAAAGAAATCGAATCAGAGTTGCAAATAATTAACTTTCCAAAAAGACCTTCATCAGCAAGAAATCCTAACCAAAAAAGAATAAAGCTGATTCCACCAAGTAAGGGGCCAAAACCAAGCAATATAACTTCAAATCAAAGTTAAATAGAAAGTTTGTTAAATCAAAGAGAGAATAGAATCTTTCTAATAATTCACCAATAGCTCAGAACTCTCTCTGAAGAATAGCTGCATAGAAACCATCTCCATTATTATTTATTCCAGGATATCTTTGCTCTTGTTCCACGAGAGTTATATCAGAGTTTGATTGAAGTAATCTCTCGATCTGAGCATAATTCTCATCCGGATTAATTGTGCAAGTTGCATATACCAATCTTCCACCTTCGCTTAAAAGTGGCAACAAGCCATCTAAAAGATGAGCCTGAAGCAAAACAAGTTCCTCAATTTTTTCAGGGGTTATTCTCCATCGGGCATCTGGATTTCTAGACAAAGTACCCAAACCTGAACAGGGGGCATCTACAAGAATTTTTTGAAAAGATCTAATCCAAGCAGGTCTTTTCTCAGCAAGTATTGAGGCGTCCTCATTCAAAGTCTGGATGCAAGCTATACCAAGGCGTTGAGCATTAGCCGTTACTCGCTTTAACCGACTTGCCGATCGATCAATAGCCCAAACCTCTCCTTTATCGTCAATGGCTTCAGCAATTTGAGTGGTTTTACCTCCTGGAGCAGCACAGGCATCTAAGATTTTCTCAAAGGGCTTTGGATCCAGCAGAGGTACAACCCATTGAGCAACTCTATCTTGTACAGACCAATGTCCCTGAAAATAACCAGGCCATAAACGAATATCCCCAGAACGAGAAGCTATTTCTAATGCATTTGGATATCCCTCTATTGCATTAGCATTCAGGCCATTTTCTGCAAAAGACTTCTCAACAGTATGAGCATTAGTTATTAATCTATTAACCCTAATATCTATTGTAGGAATCCTATTAAATGCTTTTGCAATCTTCTCAGCCTTCCTCTTTTCGCACCATTCTAATAACTTATCAGTAAGCCAAAAAGGTAATGATTCCTCTTGTGCAAGTTGCTTTGAAAAGGAAGATGGAATAGGTAACTTCTCTCCGGAATTTTTTCTCCTTACAGCAGACCTCAAGATGCCATTTACTACAGGTACCAACCTTGCAAATTTAGATCCTTTAAGCAACTCCACCGAAGTATTCACTGCCGCCGAAACAGGTATTTTGTCCATCTTAAAAATCTGATAGAGACCTAAATGTAAAAGCCAGCGAAGAGGTGGGGGCTGCTTTTCAGCAGGTAGTTTTCCTAGACAATCAATCCAACAGTCAAGAAAATATCTATATTTTATTGCTCCAAACGAAATCTCCTTAATCAAACCACGATCAATATGCTCTAAATCTTTTCTGTCCAAAGCACGTTCTAAAGCTATATCCGCATAAGCACCAGCAGCTACTGACAAAAGAACATCCCATGCAATCTTCCTTGATAACAAACCTGAGTTAGACGATTTGGAAAGAAAAGCAAATTCAGCATCTTTGTTCTTCACTGATATAGGCAAAAAGAGCTTGGGTCTCTGAAATAGTTAAGTGTTTTTGATAAAAGGATTAGAGTTTATTAGACAATTCTCTACAAAGGTATTTTCTTATAGCTAATCGACCGTACTGATTGACAGGAATCCCTCCCTCTCCAAAAAATTCGCACTGTATCCAATCCGATCCTCTACGAAGAACACTCATCGAAATACTGTCCTTGGCATTTAGAACTATATGCCAAGGAACCTCTGAAGGAATCTTTAATCGACCTAAGCCCATCCAACCTGCCGAGTTTTTACATATGAACCAATTAGTTCTGCAATCTGCCCAAAAGTAGCCACCTTCCCATAAGGGGTTCTCATAACAACTCTCATTACTCTCATATCAAAGGAATTCATCTGGTTATGCCTCTCTTGCAAAAACGTTTCAACAAGCTAAAAAACGTTCTGAATTGTCGGATGCAGAATCTAACGGTTTTGCTAGAAGAGGTAGAAAAGCCTCACAACTTGTCTGCGATTCTTCGTAGTTGTGATGCAGTTGGAGCTTTAGAGGCACATGCTATTAGCAAGAAAAATATAGTTCCCACATTTAATAGCACTGCCCAAGGAAGCCAAAAATGGGTCAAACTGAACAACTACGACAACATTCACGTTGCAATATCAAACCTAAAAGACAAAGGTTTTAGACTATATGGAACAAATTTAGAAACATCATCTCGAGACTATAGAGAATGTGATTTTTGTGGTCCTACTGCATTTGTTCTTGGGGCAGAAAAATGGGGTTTAAGCAGGGAAGCCTCTTCCCTAGTTGATGAAGCTATCTACATTCCAATGAAAGGGATGGTTCAATCACTAAATGTATCGGTCGCAACTGCAATATTGCTATTTGAAGCATTTAGGCAAAGGGATTCAGCTGGTGTAATACCAAAAAATGGAGAAGGTCTTTCTGTAAAGCTATATCGTGATCGTCTCTTCGAATGGGCATATCCTGAAGTTGCAAAATGGTGTCGAAAAATCCAAAGACCATATCCTGGGCTAAACGATAAAGGAGAAATCCTTGAAGATCTTCCTAGAAATCTAAAAATGCGTTATTAAAAAGAAGACTAATGTAGTAAATTAAAAATCAAAGAAAGAGATTCATTGAAACAACTAACTAGTAAGACTCTTATTCACCCCACTAACCCAAGCTTCTAACCCTTCGCCAATAAAAGAAAGACCAAGTACGAGTAAAAACATTGAAAAGCCTGGATATAGGGCTGTCCACCAGACACCTGTAGGAACAGCCGAAAGTGCCATATGCAAATC
The DNA here is from genome assembly GCA_003280055.1 of Prochlorococcus sp. AG-363-P19. Classification (GTDB taxonomy): domain Bacteria; phylum Cyanobacteriota; class Cyanobacteriia; order PCC-6307; family Cyanobiaceae; genus AG-363-P08. The sequence goes on along the minus strand of QCGG01000016.1, from coordinate 16,378 downwards.
ATTACCCCATTCTGGAACAGAATCAGGCAAACCTAATCCTAAAAAGCCTAGCCCTCCTAAAACCAAAACGGCATCAGCTGCGTTCATAGATAAAAGAACAGGAACTGAAACCATGACATTTTTAAGCAAGTATTTCCGCATAATCCATACTGGACCAGCTCCAATTGTTCTGGCAGCATCTACATACATCTCAGACTTTACTTGGGCAGTTTGATTACGGACAACACGAAAATATTGTGGTATATATACAATACATAAAGCTGCGGCTGCATTAGGAATTCCTCTCCCAAACAAGAAAGCAAGTACTACAGAAAGAAGAAGTACTGGTAAAGTATAGATTGTATCCATTATTAATACTAATGACCTATCAAATAATCCTCCTAAATAACCACTAAGTATGCCAAAAGGAATGCCAATTAAAACAGCAACAGAAACTGCTAAAAATACAACCTTAAGAGCCACCCCACTAGCCACTAAAGTTCTAACACATACATCACGTCCCAATCGATCAGTCCCACACCAATGTTCAAAGGAGGGTGCAGAGTATATGGGATTCTCTAAACCAGTGTTTGCATCAGGCAGCAACCCTGCTGAAATCAAAAAGGGTACAGTTAATGCAGAAATTAGATGAAAAGCTACAATCAAAATACCCCATTTAGCCAATCTAGATGCAAGAGTGCTAGGCATTTTATTTATGCTAGTGGATGAAGGCTTCGACTTGTATAGCGAATCGATCCTATAGCATATATGATTTTACAAAATATAAGAGGTTCTAAATGGCCAAAAAAAGAAATCAAAACATAACTGAACGCGACCAAGGACTTACAGTAGGAGAGCTGACGATAGCAATTGGGTCAATTCTATTTATAGTGCTTTTATGGAATATTTTTTCCAGCAAAAAGGCTGACGAGCAAAGCACCAGACACATAAATAGTGTGGTTATCAGCAGAATTATATAAACTAAGTAGATTTGAGTTTTGGCTTAGGTTTATGATATAAGCAATAAAATTTATTTTAATTTTTCTGTCTAAAATAATTTTTTAATTAGTTTGATTTAGTTTCAATACTGCCATAAATGCTTCTTGTGGGACTTCAACTTTTCCCATTGCCTTCATTCGTTTTTTACCTTTAGCTTGCTTTTTGAGAAGCTTTTTCTTTCTAGAAATATCACCTCCATAGCATTTAGCAAGAACATCTTTGCGCATAGCACTAATGCTTTCACTTGCAATGATGCGACTACCTATTGATGCTTGAAGAGGAATCTTGAATTGCTGCCTAGGAATCAACTCCTTCAACTTCTCTACCAAGCCTTTACCAACTGCATAAGCCTTATCTTTATGAACTATAGTAGTCAAAGGGTCAGCTTTCTCAGAGTTTATCAATACATCTAAGCGAACTAAATCATTAGCACGATAACCAATCAAATGATATTCCATTGACGCATAACCTTTAGTCCGACTTTTCATCTGATCAAAGAAATCAGTAACGACTTCTGCTAAAGGCAATTCATAGATCAATGTAACCCTTTCGGTAGTAATATACTTCATGTCTATGAAGTCACCCCTACGCTCTTGGCAAAGTGACATCAAGGTTCCATTGTAATCATTAGGTGCATATATTTCTAATTTTACATATGGTTCTTCTATTGATTCTCTCCTTTGGGGGTCAGGCAAAGTTGCAGGGTTGTCTATCATAATCATGCTGTTATCTATCATATTTACTTTGTAAATAACTGATGGAGCAGTAACTATAAGATCTAAATCATATTCTCTTTCTAACCTTTCTTGTACAATTTCCATATGTAGCAGACCAAGGAAACCACATCTAAAAGCAAACCCCATAGCACTACTAGTTTCAGGTTCAAATTTCAACGCTGCATCAGAAAGCTGTAACTTATCAAGGGCTTCTCTTAGATCAGGATATTGATCAGCATCAGTTGGAAACAACCCACAAAAAACCATAGGTTTTGCTTCTGTATAACCTGGCAATGGTTCCTTAGCAGGTGAATTCAGCAAGGTAATCGTATCTCCTACCCGGGCATCGGAAACAGCTTTAATCGATGCTGCTAAATATCCAACTTCTCCAGCATGTAATTCATCGACTTTGTATTGATTAGGTGCCATTACACCAATCTCATCAAGTTCATAACTCTTTTGACTAGCCATCAAGAGAACCTTATCTTTAGTGCTTATGCGGCCACTTATTACTCTAAAATAAACAATTACTCCTCTATAAGGATCATAATATGAGTCAAAGATCAATGCCTTGGTCAATTCATTAATAGTGTCTGCCGGTGGAGGAATTCTATCAACAACTGCTTGCAGTATTTCGTCTATTCCTAAACCAGTTTTAGCAGAGCAACTAATTGCATTTGAAGTGTCAAGTCCAATTATCGCCTCTATCTCTTCTTTGATTTTTTCTGGGTCTGCCCCTGGTAAATCAATTTTATTTAGAACTGGAATAATTTCGAGATCATTTTCTAACGCCAAATAGACATTCGCTAAAGTCTGAGCTTCCACTCCTTGACTTGCATCAACGACTAACAATGCTCCCTCACAAGCCTGAAGAGATCTACTTACTTCATAAGAAAAGTCAACATGACCAGGGGTGTCAATCAAATTTAAAACATAAGTTTCACCATCTTGTGCGGTGTAATTCATTCTCGCAGCCTGAAGCTTAATAGTTATTCCCCTTTCTCTCTCAAGTTCCATATTGTCAAGAAACTGTTCTTGCATATCTCTTCCTGCCACAGTTCCAGTTTCCTGAAGCAACCTGTCAGCAAGAGTGGACTTGCCATGATCAATGTGGGCAATAATGCAGAAATTTCTCAGACGAGAAACTGGGGCGTCAGTCATTCGATGAACAATTGCCTTGTAAGCATATGTAATCCAAGAAAGAATATTAATAAGCTATAGATCTTGACAACAAAGAAACTGCAATAAATCAAGAAAGTCCCAAAAGATCATCGCTTCGATTACGCATTCTTGTCAAACAATCTGAATCAGAGAGAGGATCCTGACCATAACTGGGGAAAAGCTCAACAAGCCTTTCTTTCCATAAAGATGAGTCCATCCTTTCTGACCAGCATCGCCGCAAAACTTCTAACATTATTGATACTGCTGTACTTGCTCCAGGTGATGCACCTAACAATGCCGCTAAAGAACCGTCCGCAGAAGCAACAACTTCTGTTCCCATTTGAAGGATCCCTCCTTTAACTGTACGTTTAATGATTTGAACTCGTTGCCCAGCAGTCTCTAAATTCCAATCCTTAGAAAGAGCATTTGGGAAAAACTCCTTAAGTTGATCAAAGCGTTCTTCTTCCTTTTGAAGAACCTGGCCTACCAGATAAGACAAAAGATTGAGATTTTTAATTCCTACTTGAAGAGTAGGACCTAAATTATTGATTCGAAGAGATCGAAGTAAATCCAGGTTTGAACCTTGCTTTAAAAATTTATTTGTATATCCCGCATAAGGTCCAAATAGAAGCAATCGACTTCCTTTAATCCATCTGCTATCTAAATGAGGCATAGACATAGGTGGGGCACCAAGTCGGGCCTTTCCATATACTTTCGCAAAATGTCTTTTACTTATATTCTGATCAGAACAAACCAACCACTTACCACTGACTGGGAAGCCAGCATAATTTTGAGCTTCTGGAATTCCTGATCTCTGGAGTAGAGGAAGGGCGCCACCACCAGCCCCAATAAAAACAAACGGAGCCGTAACATTTCGACCACCATTTTCGTTATTCAATTCAAGGTTCCAAAGTGAGTCATTACACTTAAAAAGATTGACCACTTCAGTATTAAAGCTCAACTCCAAAACATCGGTTTCTTGAAGTGAGTCCAAAAAAGATGCCGTTAATGCACCAAAGTCAATATCAGTTCCCCGTTCAACACAAGTGGCTGCAATTGGTTCAGATAAATTTCTACCTTCCAACACTAAAGGCATCCATTCCCTGAGTTTACTTACATCCTCACTCCATTTCATCAACGAAAATGATGGAAGTGAAGACAGTTGATCAAAGCGCTGTCTTAGAAAACCCACATCATTTTCTCCTGACACGAAGCTGATATGAGGAACACGGTGCAAAAACTTACTGGTTTCAAGACATCCTTGTTCCCTTAAAGAAGCCCAAAACTCCAAGCTTCGTTCATAAGCCAAATTTATCGACAACGCCTTGGTGACTTTTATGGTTCCTTCCTTCCCTTGCGGGGTGTAATTCAACTCACAATTTGCCGCATGCCCAGTACCAGCATTATTAAGTGCTGCACTACTCTCTAATCCCGGTGCATTCAGGCGTTCAACAACTAACAAGCGAAGGTTCGGGTCGAGCTTATGCAGCAAAGATGCCAAGGTGGCACTCATTACTCCTGCGCCAACCAACACAGCGTCATAACGATTTTCAGATCCAACCAAATGAGAAAAAGGCAAAGTTTCCTGCAATCCCTATGGTCAGATTATGAACAAACTAACTAGGCTTTAACCAAGTACAAATAAAATCAATCAATGAGCACTGAAACAATGGCCCTAACCATGGAGAACGTGGAAACAGTTCTCGATGAACTGAGGCCTTTCTTAGTGGCCGATGGTGGCAATGTTGAGATCGTTGAAATAGATGGGCCAGTAGTAAAAGTTCGGCTCCAGGGAGCATGCGGAAGCTGCCCCAGCAGCACTATGACTCTAAAGATGGGAATAGAACGAAAGCTTCGTGAGGCGATTCCAGAAGTAAGCGAGGTTGTACAGGTCCTTTAAATTCATATATATTCCGTTAGTTACTCCCTATTGAAGTCCCTCTACACGAATGAAGTGGCAATTGGGGAAAAATTTCGAATAGTATTCTTATTTCCTTCTCATCTGAAAAACCAGGCCAAAAAGACTTAGCACGACCACTAAGGAGGTCCGACTTTGTCCTATCCCCCTTCCTTGCACGAAGCAACACAAGAGCTTTCTGGCAAGTCTTTTCCACATTTGGACCAATTGTTGTTTTATGGATACTGATTGGTGTAATTAGCAAAACCTCATCACCTTTAAGTATAAAAGTCACTTTAGTAATTCCAATTCTTGGGCTCCTCATTCTTTTATCAAGTAGAAGCTTTTCCTTGATGCATGACTGTGGCCACGATTCACTTTTTGCTTCCAAATGGCTTAACCGCATCACAGGCTTTCTATTAGGAGTGCTAAATGCAATACCTCAGCATCCATGGTCAAGAGGACATGCTTTTCATCACAAACACAATGGAAATTGGCAGTTATATCGAGGTCCCTCTGCACTAATAACCTTAAAGGAATTTCAATCACTTTCAACTCTCAACAAATCCATCTATCAAATAAGTCGCCATCCACTAATGTTATTCCCAGGAGGTTTTTTTTATCTGGTAATAAAACCTAGAGCAGCATTAATCCTAGGCATCATAGAATTCTTTAAAGAATTAAGTAGTAATTTAATACTAAATACCAAAGAGAATGGGATTAAAAGTTTTTATTTAATACCTGAAATTATTAGAACCCATAAATCAAGTTTTTGGTATACTAGTGGTGAGCTAGCAGATCTAATTGGCAATAATATTTTGGTGATTACAAGCTGGCTTTTAATGAGTAGTTGGCTTGGCCCAGGGGTTTTCTGGATTAATTATTCAATAGTAATGACAATTTCTGCCGCTATTTTTATATGTGTCTTCTTTGTTCAACATAACTTCGATGGCTCTTACGCCCATGGCAGTAAAGACTGGAGTTACCTAAAAGGGGCTACAGAAGGAAGCAGCAACCTTGATGTGCCAAGATGGTTGAACTGGTTTTTTGCTGATATATCTTTCCATAGCATCCATCACATATGCGAGCGAATACCAAACTATAATCTTAGAGACTGTCATAATCAGAATGCTGACTTATTAATTGAAGCTAAAAGACTTAAATTAAATCAAATACCAAGTTGTTTTAAATATATTCTTTGGGATGAACAAGAACAAGAACTAACGGTTATACCTAAATAAAAAAACTTAGCAAAGAAATTAACTACTAGGAACCTGGCAATAGAAAACGAGCAATCTAGATACTTTACTCATTACAAGTGATTCGATTGGAGAGAGCATTCAACATTGCTTCTCTTTCTAAAGGAGGTATAGGAAGACACAGCAAGTCGTCTACTCTATCAATCCTCCACAAAAGGCGACTTTCGGGATCTTCTGGAAACTCCCTAATAAAATGAAAACCTTCATCAAACAGACTTCTTTGCTCATCCAACTCCTTCAAAGAAATTCCTAAATACTCTAGGAGTTCGGAAGTAGAGAACCAAGGGTTAGTGTGTTCTTCAGAAATCGAATTAAAGGGTAGGTTCATAACAAAACATCTCTTCTTTAAAGGATCCCTCTAAGATGCAAATAAGCAAGAGCTAATTGAAAAATCACCTGTCACACATCGAGCCGTTAATCATGAGAAACCGTTTTGGCGAAAGACAAAATGCTATTGACCCTGAAGTCATTCCCCCAACAAGCAATTCAGGAAATCATGCTGTGCCAAACTTTCCGAAATGGGCTCTTTATGGAGGAATAGGTGTTACAGCCTTTCTTGCAATTGGAATTTTAAGGACCATTTTCCCCCTGCTTTGCCTAGCTTTTCTGGTAGTGATGATCATGAGGATAAGCAAAAACTCCCAATAAAAGACTATAGAAAATAAATTGAACTTAATCAAACAAACCCAATCAATTGAAAAGCAAAAGTAAAACTTTTCAGCAATAGGCTTCTACTCTTCATTTATTCATCTAGAGAGCAAATACAAAAAAGAGACTAAAAATAATTCTTATAGAAAATTAAAAGCCACCCATATAAAAAAATCCGGACACATGAGCTCCAAAAATTCAAAGTTTCATCTTCGTAATTAATGAATATACATCGAGGCATTAATAGATGATTAACTATTCAAGCGTAGCGATTAAAAAATAAGTAAAATATGGAATAATAATACAACTTTTCAAGGACTAGGTCGACTATGCTTTAGGAATCAAGAAACTCACTAGTAAAATTCCGAAAGATGCAACATAGTGAATATTGCCGATCTAAATGCAAAAGAGAGATAGTCCTACTTAACTCTCAATTATATTAATAATCCATGATGAACTCATCAAAAAATGAATATGGTCAAAGTGCTCTTCGAGCTCTAATGCCTGCACTAAATAACAAGAAATATTTTAACTATGGAGGCCAAGGCCCTTTACCAAAACCCTCATTAGAAGCCATAAATAAAAGCTGGGAAATCATTCAGGAAAAAGGACCATTTACGAATGACGTCTTTAGTTATATGTCGAATGAGTTGCAAATCACAAAAGAACTTTTATCTAAGCTCTGTGGAGTAAAGCCAACGCAAATAGCCTTAACAGAAAATGTCACTGCTGGCTGTATCTTACCACTATGGGGATTGCCATTTTCAAGTGGGGATCATTTCTTGATAAGTGATTGTGAGCACCCAGGTGTTGTTGCGGCTTGCCAAGAATTAGCAAAAAGAAAGGGGATCTTCATTGATATACTTCCAGTAAAACAAATAGACAATGGGCTGCTAGATAGGCAAGTTATTCAAGACATTCTGCTTAATCGTCTAAAAGAACTCATTTCCCCAAAAACACGCCTTGTTGTCCTATCACACCTTCTTTGGAATACGGGTCAAATCATGCCAATAGGTGCTGTAAGTAATCTTTTAAATTCTTACTCTCAAAGGCCTTACCTTTTAGTTGATGCTGCTCAAAGTTTTGGGCACATCGTTACTGAGAGAGAAGCAAGCTTGGCTGATATTTATGCATTTACTGGACACAAGTGGGCTTGTGGGCCAGAAGGGCTTGGAGGCGTTGCACTCTCTGAAAGGGTCCTAAGAGAATCAAGGCCAACATTAATTGGTTGGCGAAGCCTTAGAAATGAGAATCAAGCCTTTAATTCCAATATTGACCCATACCATCAAGATAGTAGAAAATTTGAAATCGCAACAAGTTGCGTTCCATTGCTGGCCGGGCTCAGAAGCTCATTAAGTCTGCTTAAAAACGAAGGAAGCTCAGAAGAGAGGCTAAAGAATATAAGAGAGAAAAGTGCATATTTATGGGAAAATTTAGCCAGAATAGAATTAGTGGAACCAATCCTTTCAAGTATTCCTCCCTCTGGATTGGTGAGTTTTATTCATAAAGGTAAAATACCACCTAAAAAATTAGTTCACTTGCTTGGAAGGGTTGGGATATGGATAAGAGACATTGAAGACCCCCAAAGTCTTCGCGCTTGCGTACACATAACTACTAAAGAAGATGAAATAAGAAGTCTTTTAGAAGAAGTTCGGCAAATTACAACTTAATTTTTTTCATCAACGCAAGCTTTGCGATCTTTCTATCATCAAAGAAAATCTTCTCTTTACCAATTATCTGGTAGTCCTCATGCCCTTTGCCTGCGATTAGGACTAAATCTTCTGGTTCAGCATCTTCTATCGCTTTATTTATAGCGATCTCTCTATTTTCCTCTACAACTATCTTTTTCTCACTTGGAATCCCCACGACAATATCATTAAGTATCTGCTGAGGGTCCTCTGTTCTTGGGTTGTCGGAAGTGATAAAAATAATATCCGCAAAGTCTGCTGCAATTGAAGCCATCAAAGGTCTCTTAAGACGGTCCCTATCGCCACCGCATCCAAACACACAAATAAGATTTCTTTTCACTATTGGTCTGACCGCATGAAGTGCATTTTTTAATCCATCAGGGGTATGTGCATAATCAACCAAAACCATTGGAATCTCTTTACAGATTACTGAATCAAGCTTGACCTTCTCCATTCGTCCAGGAATGCCAGGAAAATCTGAAACTGCTTCAAGCAACAATTTTAAAGAAAATCCCTGTTGAAGCAAAATACCGATAGCCTGCAATAAATTCATCAAATTAAAAGTGCCACATAAAGGAGAAAGAAAATAACCCTCTCCTGCAGGACTAACTAAAAGCCCACTTACTCCATTCTTATTAATATCAATTTCCTTAATACATAACTCGGCAGTACCAGCTTCTAAAACTTCTTTCCTCAGCGTAGATCTCCAGCATCTTCTACCAAGACGAGAAGCAAGTATTTCACCCCATTTATTATCTACATTAACAACTGCTCTATTCTCTCCCTGCAAAAGAAAAGGCGGGAAAAACAGCCTTGATTTAACAGAGAAATATTCCTCCATTGATTGGTGATAATCAAGATGGTCCTGCGTTAAGTTAGTAAAAATTGCACCTGTAAATTTACAACCTGCAACTCTATTTTGGGCAAGCGCATGAGAGCTAACCTCCATTGCTCCAATTTGAACACCAGCCTTTAAGGAATTAGCCAATCTCTCCTGTAATTGATCTGCAAAAAGAGTTGTATGTATAGCTGTTTCGCTAAATCCAGGCCAGCGATTTACAAGAGTACCTAAAAGTGCTGTCGGCTTACCAAGAGCAGTGCATAAATATTCAATGAGGTAAGTCGTAGTTGTTTTTCCATTCGTCCCAGTAACTCCTAATAATGTAATAGCAGATGATGGGTTTTCCCAGAACATAGCTGCGATATTACCTATCCATAATGCTGCTGGATCAGGAAGAATTACTACCGGGTCCTCAGCTCCAGGGTCATTTATTGCTGCCGCAGTAGAGCTAATAACGGCCGCGACCGAACCTTTTTGAATAGCCTCTCTCCAAAAAATTCCCCCATCAACATTTTGACCAGGCAACCCTAAGAACAAACTACCTTTTTTTATATGTCGAGAATCACAAGTAATTGATGATATCAACGGATTAGCAAGCCCACCCCTTACGGGCAGACCCACGATCTTCAATAAAGAATGGAACTTATAAATCATTTATTCATTAAAGTAGTCAAAATCTAATCATTGTGAAGCTGACCAGAGCATGCTTTTTGCAGCCAACTGAATAGCTCTGATCCTTTTAGACGAGGCGAAACTCGTGGTAGGACTATTAAATCAACCTCTAAATTCTTTCCAAAAGCCATTACTGGTACAAGTAAATCGTACTGATTCCGATATTTTTCAGCTGTTTGACCATCTATATCAATAACACACAATTCCAATTGAGGGGAAAGCTGGTCCAAATTCAAATCTCGCAATCTGCCTTCCAGGCCCTCGCATAAACAGCAACCTTGTCGGCTGAATAAAAATAATTTATAGGCTTTCATCAATCCGGAACAGGGTCACAAGAACAGGGAGTAAAAGGATGACATTTGGACAATCTTCTCAAAGTAAGCCACCCCCCTCGCCAGGGCCCATGGCGAGAAATCGCTTCAATCCCATATTCACTGCAAGTGGGTATAAACCTGCACCTGGGTCCTATAAGTGGCGAAATCCATCTTTGATAAAACCTTATTGTGAAGAGAAAAATAGAACTTAGAAAACGGTTTATCAACATAATGGAGTCAAGAGATAGAATATTGGATTCGTGAATGGACTTCTATTCAACGGAGCATAAAGAACTCCTGAAGAGCTTGTCTTAAAACGATTATCCACCCTTCTGAACATTATGTCTCGATACCGCGGCCCTCGATTGAGGATTACGCGGCGCTTGGGAGACCTTCCAGGTCTCACCCGGAAGGCCGCCAAACGGTCCAATCCACCAGGTCAGCACGGCCAAGCCCGTCGCAAGCGCTCCGAATACGCCATTCGTCTTGAAGAAAAACAAAAGCTGAGATTCAACTACGGCATTTCTGAAAGACAACTTGTTCGCTATGTAAAAAAAGCTCGGGCTCAAGATGGTTCGACAGGAACCAATCTGCTGAAGCTGCTAGAAAACAGACTTGATAATGTCTGTTTTAGGCTTGGATTTGGCCCCACTGTTCCTGGCGCAAGGCAATTAGTTAATCATGGGCACGTCACGGTCAATGGACGTGTACTAGATATCGCTAGCTACCAGTGCAAAACAGGTGATGTTATTGCAATTCGAGAAAGGAAAGGAAGCAAAAAACTAGCCGAAGCGAATCTGGAGTTCCCAGGCCTAGCGAATGTCCCTCCTCATATCGAATTTGACAAGTCAAAAATGTCAGCAAAAATTACCAGTGCTTGTGAACGAGAGTGGGTTGCACTCGAAATCAATGAGTTACTTGTTGTTGAATACTACTCACGTAAGGTCTGACGTCTCAGTCATTGCAAAGAGTCGAAGCGGATCTACAAAGCAGTAATCCAACATTCACCAACCCCTGCTTGGCCAGGGGTTTCTTCTTGCTAAAAATGAGGTTTCGGAACGTAAAACACATAATAGAAGGCAGACAATCCAGATAAACATCCTATTTGCAATAGTGTTTTAGACCGAGGAATTGAGAGTAACTATAGGGCGCCACCACTAATAGAAACAACATAAGCAAGCTTGTAATAAATTGATTATCAGTCAAACAAAATGAATAACTTAGTTAACTTGATGAGTTGTTAAGTTCTTCTAAAGGAAGAGCTTCAAGAAAGATTCTTAGGTTAACAAGGCCTTATATGTTCTTATTGTTATTGTTCTCCCGATAAGATATCTCAACAGAAATGAATCACTCGTGATGTATAGTTTTTCTCTTACTTATACAGGGCGAAGCTTATCCAAATTGGCTGTATTCAAGCTTGTTTAAATGAAATATCTTATCGTTTTTTTATTCCTATGAAGATTAATTATACTATATCTAGTATATAGTATAATTATCATGAATTCAAAGGAAGACGTGGAATGAAAAGCTTCTTGTCAAGATTATTTTATCAAAGCATATATACATTGTTTTACCGCGAAAGGTTTTTTCACCGTATCAAGCAATCGAATGTAGAGACTGGATCTACAAAAGGGTTTTCAGAACTGGACGATGTTTCAATAACCAGACTTAAAAACAGCTACAATAGTAGAAATGAGGTGCCTACTGCACATTGGGATGACATCTGGTCGAGAAGGCACCTAGGCATACATCAAAAATTAACCGGCCAGGATAATAACCGGATTAGAGACTTATTAGATAATCCTGCAAATAGTGATCTTCACTTCGGATTTGAGAGTTCTGCAATCAGCCTAAGAAAGTTCCCTGAAAATATTCCTTATAAGATGCATGAGTCTGCTCATACATACGATAGACTCATAAGACTATGTAATGCAATAGGAGTCGTTAATCTTGACAACTACGATCGTTACACTTTTAAGCTTAAGGTCTATCCGGATCCTGATATGTTGCTTGATCTAATAGATCAATTTTTGGGATATAGAATTGACTTCCCAAATCCATTTCCACATGAAAGAGGAGTTATAAGTTCACGTGGGATAATCTCAAGTTGTGCGCCCAAAGCAATATACGAGGCTTACCGAATCAAGGAAATACTTAGAAACAAAAAAAATCCTAAAGTCATTGAAATTGGCGGGGGCTTAGGAAGAAATGCATTTTACGCAAGGAGGCTAGGTATTAATGATTACACAATCGTAGACATACCTATTACATCTCTTGCACAAGGTAATTTTCTAATGAGAACTATTGGAAGTGATAATATTTCTTTGTCAGGTGAGAGGCAGAATGACTCCAATAAAATCAAACTTGTTTCTCCAAAAGAATTCTTAGAGGGCAGTATAGAATACGATCTGGTTCTTAATGTTGATTCAATGACTGAAATAAGCCTTGAAGATGCCAAGAAATATATACAAAAAATCAGAGAATGTACTCGCCTATTCCTCTCAATAAATCATGAAGAGAATCTCTTCACTATGAAACAACTAATTAATTCTACCATTAACTCTTTCTCAAAAAGCAGATTTCCATCTTGGATGATGAAAGGTTATGCAGAGGAGCTGTATAAATTCAGTAAATAAAACCTCTATTTTTCATTATAAGTATCAACCACTCCAACTCCGTCTATGGCTACATTCAAGGGTAATCTCATGATAATCTAAACGTCATGTGTAAGAAGATTTACTGTGCTTCTCTATCGATCAGTCTGGTAATTTAGATGTGGTTATGAGAGTACAGTCACCACAAGCTATATGATTGACATTTCCTACTGCTTAAAGAAAAGCGAACCAGCAGCGAATCAGGAATTTCTATCCAAACTAGAGAAATGGTAAAAATGGAAGAAGAAAAGCCTCTTACTAATCAAAAAGAGAAAAAAGAAAAGGATGAGAACAATTTACTAAATTATGAGTACGACGAAGATGACGATGGTGTCGACTGGGAGACCTAAAAGGATTATTAAGTACTCCTACTTTCAATTAAAATTAAACCCATATAGTTCATATCTAGTGTTTATTTTTACATATATCCTGGTTTATTTGTCTATAGATCAATACAGACAAATATTTGTCATTGATCATCTTACATCGCAATATTAACTCCTTCCTTAGTAACTATTTCAACTACTCTCTGCATATCGTCAAGAGAACTTGAATTTGCTTCTAAGCTTGTAAACACTGATTCGACTCCTCCTGGCTGTGCAACCATTACATACCTAGTGTTCTTCTGTTTAGAGATTGGGGCATGAATTGTTCCAGCAGGGACATCAATTGAACGCCCAGCCGAAATAATTGTACTAACGCCATTTAAATTAAGGTCTAATTCACCTTCAAGAATAACGTAAGTCTCATCCCAATTATGAGAATGAGGTGGTTGACCTACTCCTTCTGGGGTCTCAAATTCTAAGAAGCTATATTTACCATTCGTATCAGTAGAAGTTAATCTTAGAGTTACTTTGTCTCCTAATACTTCAATTGTTGTTGCCATAATCCTGCAAGAAAATTAAGTTCATTTTATACGCATGGCTGTAAAAAGAGTTTCTCTTATTAGCCAATGAAGACTTCCCATTGAGTGATATCACCCAATCTCAGCGAATCAGATATTTTTCTTATTCATAACAAGAGGAATTAGTACGCGTTTCATGAGTAATAACGATCAGCCATCTCTTGAAGCATCTTGCGAACATGCTCGTCTTGAGCGTTGGTCTCTTCTTTTAGTTTCTCGCATGCACCTTTAACTTGCATCCAAACAGCTTCCATTACTTCTCGTTCATCATCTGAAGGCTTCCACTTAGGTGTTTCCATACAAGAGATAATAGAAGCAAAGGGCATGGCTCTTTTGGCTCCCATCCAGAAGTGATGTCATAGCAAGGCTTTTCGAAGAAATTCTGCTAGATGATGAAGAGAATCTAGAGAGTTAACGAGGAATCCAGGCTTCAGTATTTCTACCCCCTAGCGAGTTCCAAATCTCCTGGTTTAGATGATGATCTGTCCACAAATATTCAATGGCGAAAAAGGGGAAGAAGAAGAGCAAGAAACTCGAGCTTCAAGGAACTAAACAAGCAAAGCATCCAGAAGAACTGGCAGCAGCAGCAGAAATCCTGAGTTCAGTATTTGACGAGATTGAAAGTCGCTCTTTAGGGACATCCGTTGCTGGAATTCCCGTCAACTTCTACGACTTTGATGCGATGACTCAAGGTCTGCAACGAGGTTCTTTAGTTGTTGTTGCTGGCAGGCCAGCGATGGGCAAAACATCCTTCTGCCTCAACATGGCAAAGAATGTTGCCCAGATTCATGATCTCCCTGTTTGCTTTTTTGGTTTAGAAATGAGCCAAGCGCAATACACCTATCGACTTCTGTCGATGGAAGTTGGAATTGAGACAGGAAGGTTGAGGACAGGGCGAATAACACAAGATGAATGGGCAATCCTTGGACAAGGAATCGATACTCTTGGCCAAATACCAATTTTTATCAGTGGTAAACCCACAATCACTGTTGAAGAGATGCTGGCTAAATGCCAACAGATTGAAGAGACAACACAGAAATCTCTAGGGCTGGTTGTTGTTGACTATGTCCAACTGATGGATGGTCAGAAATACCTTGATTCTCGAGAAGCAGAACTGGGGAAAATCATTAGTGATCTAAAGCAGATGGCCAGCACTTTGCAGGTCCCAGTCATCGTGATGTCTCAACTAAATCGAGCTGTTGAGCATCGAAGAAACAAACGTCCCATGCTTTGTGACTTGCGAGAAACACATTCACTCGAAAGTCATGCGGACATGGTGGTAATGATCTATCGAGATGAGTACTACAACCCTGAATCAGATGAACGAGGGATTACAGAACTCATCACTTGCAAGCATCGCAATGGTCCTCTCGGTACTGTGAAACTCCTCTTTGAACCACAGTTCACACGGTTTAGGAATTTGGCTGCCTAAAAGAAAGTTCAAAAACAAGAAAAAACCTCAAAATCGTGCTTCTACTCCAACCTTGCTCCAACACGGAAATCAGCCGAACCCTCTTGTTATTACTTAGGGTTGAGTACTACTCACGTAAGGTCTGACGTCTCAGTCATTGCAAAGAGTCGAGGCGGATCTCAATGCTATTACTCCAACCCCTGCTTAGTCAGGGTTTTAATTTTCCAACGTCCAATTAACTATTTAGCATCTGAAATTTTAAATACTTATGGTAAAACGGAGTAAATGGACTTTTGATGCGATTCTGCTAATTGAAAGGCTTTAAACATTTATTAAAAGCCGGCAAATTCTGATATTTGTGGGAATATGTAATCAGACAGAAAACATGACTTGAAACGACAACTAGCCAGACTTGCATCTATAGCTTTACTGAGTGGCACTCACTTCTTTTTGCCTACTCAAGTTATGGCAGGACCAAGTGATGCTTTCAAAAAATTGTCTATGTGTATTGACAATCCAGACTTTGTAACACCAAAGGTCGGGACGTTTAAATACTGCATTGATCCCAATGGGGTTATAAAAAAAATAAATCAAGAAAATCAACTTAATGAAGAAATTGGTGAGGTAAACAAAACAATAGAAGAGAGTAAGAGGAAAGGTTTATGGGGATCAAGTACCCATCTTTTGGAATACAAAGTTGAGGAGGAAGAACTCGTGCAATACAAATGCAGAGCTGAAAAAATCGATTCAAGGTTTCAGTGCGCCGGGCCTGGTGAAAGATTTTTGATAGGAATCCGACCAGATGAGTACTATCTTGGGAAAGGCTTAAAAAAGATAGAAGATGAAAAATGGGAAATGGCTATAAAAGACTTCAATATTGAGATCAAATCAAGTAAAAGTAAAGATGCATATTATCAGCGGGCATATGCAAAATTTATGCTAAAAGATTATCTAGGTACAATCAAAGATACCAGTATAATCCTGAAAGTAGATAGAAAAAATATCAAAGCACTTAATTTAAGAAGCATGGCAAAGTACGAAGCAAAAGATCATAAGGGTGCAATGCAAGATTTAAACACTCTCATTATCTTAATTGAGAAGCTCAGTGAGGATAGAAAGGTGGCTCTAAACATAGAAGAAATCAATCCTCTCTTTAATAAATTCTATTTCAGAAGAGCCTTATCTAAAAGTGAAATAGGTGACAAGATTGGTGCCACAAAAGACTTTGATGTAGC
>QCGG01000015.1 GCA_003280055.1 Prochlorococcus sp. AG-363-P19 | reverse complement strand
GGTTGGACCGCAAAGAAATATCGTTGAAACTCCTAAAAGACTAAGCAAAAAGAGACGAGGCTTATTTGATATTCGTCGACTTATTGGATTCATAAGAGCTTAACTTTTTTGTAGACTACTAGAAATATTATTTTTTGTCGCCAAAGCATTTCTTTTCCACATCCAGGGCTTTATTCGCTTTAAAGCAGATCCTTTTAATTGCTCAGTCCAGCTTTTTTCATCTAAAGATAATGCTTTTTCATAAGTTAATTGCATTATCCAATTTCGCGGAAGTAGCTCTGGATCCCTTGTTTCAGGTATAGAGCCTTTGTTCCATGGACACACTTCTTGACAGATATCGCATCCAGCAACCCATTTTCCCATTGCCTTAGTTATGTGAAGTGGAAGACTCTTGTTTCGATTTTCTATCGTGTGATAAGCAATGCATTCGTTTGAATTAACTACAAATGGTTCGTGAATAGCTTTCGTTGGACAGGCGTTCATGCAGATTTCGCAACTTCCACAAAGAGGTTTTGCTGGCTTGTCAGGGATGAGTTCCTCAGTACATAGAAGGTGCCCTATAACCATCCATGAGCCGTCCTGCTGATTAATTATGTTGCTATGTTTGCCAATCCATCCAATACCAGCTTCTTCGGCCCAGGCTTTTTCAAGTAATGGTGATGTGTCTACACATACTCTCCATTTACATGTAGGTCGATGAGCCTCTAGCCATTTGCCAATTTGTTTTAGTCGTTTTTTTAGAATTTTGTGGTAATCGTCTCCCCATGCATATCTTGCAATTAATAGACTTTCAGGGTTTTGTTCCCTCCCTACATGGTAATTAATACCTACTGCTAAAACGCTTTTTGCGTTGTCTAACAAGTTAGTGATTTGTGCTCTTGCTGAATGTTTCATCCATTCCATGTCAGCTTGATTTCCTGCTTCTAGCCATCTGTTCAAGGCTTTTGTCCTTAGCTTTAACCGTTCACTTCCAGGAATTTTTGCAATTCCAACGACATTGAAGCCAAGTTTTTGAGCTTCTTTTTTTAACCCTTTACTCAGCTCGAGTTGGTTTTCATAGATTTTCATGATAATCCCTTAACAAGAAAATTTTGTGTTGCTTGGTGAGACTCTGAAGCCTTTCATGGCAATGGTTTTTAAGGATGGAGGCTATTGGGAATCACTTATGAACAGTTGGTTTTTATGGCTTCGTTCACTAATCCTATGAATATCAATTGATTTGCGATAATCTTGTTATTACCTTGTCTAAAAGGCAAATTTGTGTAATTTGCTCTTACAGAAAGGTCCGAAACCACCAGATTTCATCTTCCTAGTTAAATTTAGGAAGAGTAACCTTATGCGATAGGCATTTAATGCTCCTTGGTTCAATCAAATCCCAGACCTGATCTTCCTTTAGGCGCAAGGCTTCAGCAGGATCTCAAGAATGACCTGATAGCGGGTTTGTTGGTGGTAATTCCATTGGCCACAACAATCTGGCTATCAACAGTTGTAAGTCGCTTTGTCTTGGCTTTTCTTACTTCTGTTCCTAAACAGTTAAATCCATTTATCACTCTCAATCCTCTTTTACAGGATTTGATTAATCTTGCCTTGGGTCTCACTGTTCCATTGTTGGGCATTCTTTTAATTGGCTTAATGGCCAGAAATATTGTCGGACGCTGGTTATTGGAGTTTGGTGAAGGTACCTTGTCGAGAATTCCTCTTGCAGGTTCAGTTTATAAAACTCTTAAGCAGTTATTAGAGACATTCTTGCGTGATAATTCAAAACGATTTAGGCGTGTGGTTCTTGTTGAGTATCCGCGAGAGGGCCTTTTTAGCGTTGGATTTGTTACTGGTTTAGTTGGACCATCTTTGCAGCCGGAACTAGATCAGCCATTGTTGAGTGTTTTTATTCCAACAGCTCCTAATCCTACAACTGGTTGGTACACTTTGGTTCCAGAGTCTTCTGTTAAGGATTTAAATATCTCTGTCGAGGATGCTTTTCGAACTATAATTTCTGCGGGTATTGTTAACCCTGATGAACGAGAAGTCCCTGCTAATCGTAGCTTTTCAAGTTTATTCTCTCAGTTAAGAGCTCGAACAACTCCATCATCATCTTAATCAATATATTATTTTCTGGATAAAAGATGATTGCTAGATCCCTTTCAAGAGAGTTGGCCTTATTGGTTTTAGGTCAAATATCTGAAAGTAATATTACCTTTGCGGAAGATTCTTCTTTGGATATTTTGATTCAAAAGTCTATAGAGACTTTAAAACAGCATTGGCTAGAAGTTCTTGACACCTGTGCGCAAGAATTAGAGTGTGCTCAGCAAAAGTTTGAGCAACTTGACGAGATTGTAGAATCTAAGAACACTTCTGTCGATCAAGTTAAGGACTCTTTGCACAATTGTTTGCTTGGAGCCGAGAACCTTTTGAATGGACTATCTGCTACCATTGAAACACCTCAGATTTTGATGTTATCTGATCATCAACAAATTCGATCAGCTGCAATTCAAAGAATAAATTTAGTACTTCAAAATCGTAATGATATTGATGAAAAGATTGATAAAGTGATGGAAGGTTGGCGATTAAAAAGGTTGCCTCGTATTGATAGAGATATTCTTAGATTGGCTTTTGTTGATTTGATCCTGTTAAAGACCCCAAAATCTGTTTCTTGTAATGAAGCTGTAGAATTAGCAAATAGATATAGTGATGACCAGGGACGTAGAATGATTAATGGTGTTTTACGTAAGCTTCAAGATTCGTACTTGCTTAGAGGTGCCAAATGATGGATGAACTAGAAGATAGTTTTTCTTCTAATCAGAATTCTGATTCTGAAGAAACATCTAAAGACAATTTAAGTGAAATACCAAAAGAAGATGATCCTATGGAGTGGGCTCGTCAAGCATATGCAGCATTAAAAGCTAAACAGGATTTACAGAAAAGAGAAGAAGAAGAAGAAGAAAAAGAACGGACGATAACTGAAGATAAAATTCTTTTCAAAAGTAATAATTCTAGTTCATCTTCTAATTTAACTCCTACAAAAAATCTTCATCAAGAAAGTCAATCTAATCAAGAGGATAAGGTTTTATCCACAATTAATCATAGTGAAAATAAGGAACAGGTAGAAGAAGATCAAATAGAATTAGGAGACTTTGATGAAACTTTCACTTGGTCTGCTGAGGTGTTAGCTGCTCAGGGTCGCGATGCTAGTCAAATCTCCCTGGAGGAAGTTGATTGGCTGGGTCGCTTAAGAAGAGGTCTTGAAAACACGCGTCAAAGTTTTGTTACTGGATTGTTAGAAAACCTAGGAGATGATCCGCTTACGCCAGAGGTATTGGATGAATTAGAGACCTTACTTTTAAGGGCAGATGCAGGTGTAGTTGCTACTGATCAAGTCTTGGATGCTTTGCGGCATAAGATGAATGAAGAAGTTGTTGAACCTGAAGAGGGATTGCGGTTTCTCAAGCAACAACTTTGCGATTTAATAGAGGCCCCTATTAAAGCTACCGGTAAAAATGTTCTTTCCCCCGCCCTGGGTAGTCTAAATATTTGGTTATTTGTTGGAGTTAATGGTGTTGGTAAAACTACTACCCTTGGGAAAATCGCAAACTTGGCAGTTAGGAGTGGTTTTTCGCCGCTTATAGCTGCAGCAGATACATTTCGTGCAGCAGCAGTGGAACAAGTCAAAATATGGGGAGAACGTAGTGGTGTTTCAGTTGTTGCGAACGCTTCCGCTAATGCCGATCCTGCTGCTGTAGTTTTTGATGCTATTGGAGCTGCGAAAGCAAAGAACGCAGATCTTTTGTTAGTTGATACTGCTGGACGATTGCAGACGAAAAATAATCTTATGGATGAACTTAATAAGGTCCGTCGCATTATTGATAAGCTTGCACCTGAGGCTTGTGTTGAATCTCTACTGGTTCTTGATGCGAGTCAGGGTCAAAATGGGTTGAGGCAAGCCATGGCATTTAGTAAAAGTGCAAGGCTGACTGGTGTTGTTATTACAAAGTTAGATGGAACTTCAAGAGGAGGAGTTGCTCTTGCAGTTTCATCTGAGGCTAATTTGCCTATTCGTTTTGTTGGTGCTGGAGAAGGACTTCGAGATTTAAGGCCTTTTAATAGCTTTGAGTTTGTTGAGGCTCTTTTGGCTAAAAGATGAATTTACATGGTTTCTTTATGTAGTTTTTGCTACCTTTCAAATCCTGATTAGGTGATTGTGGTGAGTCCAAAGGCACCACAGAGACATTCAATCCCGTCAGTACGCAGCTCTTCAGAGACGTTGTCTGTCACAACAGCTGTGCGTGCATTGTTGGATAGTTTGTCCAAAGAGCAACGTTCTAATCAAGAGCTCTTGGCTTCTTTGGGCTTTGCCATGAGAAGTTTCACCAACTTGCATTCTTTTCTTGAGTTGGTCCCAGTTTTCACCTCACGTTTGGTAGGTGTAGAAGGATCTCTTTTAGTTCCTTTTCGTATAGATGGAACAATTTGGCGTGAACATTTGCAAGTAGTACCACTTGCTAGTTCACAGAATTTATTAAGGCAATTGGTTTCCTTTGAGCCTGGAACTCAAGAAGGATTTGCTAGTGATGAGCATCAGGTCCTTGCTATGGATAGATTGATTCAACGTCATATGGCTGGAGTTGGCATTTTTGCTACTTCTATAGTTTCTCGTGGAAGAGAAAGAGGAAGGTTATATGTTTTTGATCCGCGAGGGCCTCTTGTTTGGAGTGAAGTTCATCGAAGAAATGTTCAGTTAATTGCTGATTTGACTGGTGTTGCTATTGAAAATGATTGCAGCCTTCAATTGGTTAGACGTCATGAAAGTGTTGATAGACAATTAAGTATTGGTGCTGAAATTCAGTCCCAACTTTTGCCTGATCATTGCCCTGTAATTGAGGGAATAGAGCTGTCTGCAAGATGCAGACCGGCCTATCAGGTTGGAGGTGATTATTACGATTTCATGCCTACTAGGCCTGAGTTGTCAGGTCGCCGTCGGGAAAGGGGTCGTTGGGCTTTCGTTGTAGGTGATGTGATGGGAAAAGGTGTCCCTGCAGGTCTTTTGATGACCATGCTTAGAGGAATGTTGCGTGCAGAAGTTTTAAGTGGCTTGCCACCCGATCGAATACTTCATGACTTAAATCAGTTAGCACAAGAGGATCTGGCTCATTCTCATAGATTTGTCACTCTTTTTTACTCCGATTATGATCCGCGGTCTCGGCGGCTGCGTTTTGCAAATGCAGCGCACAATCCTCCTCTGCTTTGGCGCGCGAAGCAGCGTTCAGTAACTCGTTTGGATGCAGCTGGGTTGTTGATTGGTTTACAAGCTGAGGCAGAATATGAGTGCGGTGAGATCTTTTTGGAAGCTGGAGATGTAATCCTTTATTACACAGATGGAGTGACAGAAGCTTCAGGGATGGCAGGAGATCGCTTTAATGAAAGTCGTTTGATTAGGACTTTAGACGTCGCAAGTAGAAGTGGTAAATCAGCTCAAGGTATTCTTGATGATTTATTTGCTCGATTAGATTCATTCGTTGGATCTGGTAAGCATCTTGAAGATGATGCTTCTATGGTTGTATTAAAAGTTCCGGAAGGACTCACATTGCCCTCTGTCTCACAGATTGCTCCCTAACCAGTTATGAAAAAAAATCTATTTTGCTTGAGGTATAAATAAACGTTGTGACTAATAATACTTGGAGCGATAGATTTGAAGAAGGCTTGAATCCTGAAATCGAGCGTTTCAATGCTTCTATTGGGTTTGATATAGAGCTTTTGCAGGAAGATCTAGATGGATCGATTGCTCATGCTCGTATGTTGGGTGAATGTGGTGTTATCTCTTTTGATGAAAGCATTCAAATAGAAAGGGCTCTTGAAGAAATTCGATCGGAAAATTCCTTAGGGCAATTTATTCCTGAAATTAGTGATGAAGATGTTCATTTTGCGGTTGAAAAACGATTGATAGAAAAATTAGGTTCACTTGGTAAGAAGCTACATACAGGCAGAAGTCGCAATGATCAAGTTGGTCTGGATATTCGATTATGGCTAAGAAGAAAAATGGATTTCTTAGATAAAGAATTGGAGGGTTTTCAAATAGTTCTGCTTTCCAAGGCAGAGCAAAGTCTAAATATATTAATTCCGGGATATACGCATCTTCAAAGAGCTCAACCTTTGTCTCTAGCTCATCATCTTCTTGCTTATGTTGAGATGTTAGAACGAGACAGGAAAAGACTTGCTGATGCTAGAAAAAGAGTTAATGTATCTCCTTTGGGTGCAGCTGCTTTGGCAGGTACTTCCGTCCCTATTGATAGACGTAAAACAGCCAAATTACTTAACTTTGATGATATTTATTTAAATAGCTTAGATGCTGTAAGTGATCGTGATTTTGCAGTTGAATTTACTACTGTCGCTGCCTTGATAATGGTGCATTTAAGTCGCTTATCTGAAGAAGTAATTCTTTGGGCTTCTGAGGAGTTTTCTTTTGTCTCTTTAACGGATAGATGTGCTACAGGAAGTAGTTTAATGCCACAGAAAAAAAATCCTGATGTTCCTGAGTTGGTCCGTGGCAAGTGTGGTCGTGTTTTTGGGCATCTTCAAGGTCTTTTGACAATAATGAAAGGGTTGCCGCTTGCTTATAATAAGGACTTTCAAGAAGATAAAGAAGCTCTTTTTGATGTTGTTAGAACTACACAAGATTGTGTTAATGCTATGACTATACTTTTTCATGAGGGACTGGAGTTTCGTTCGGATTCGCTTTCTCGTGCTGTTACTTCTGATTTTTCAAATGCAACTGATGTGGCAGATTATTTAGTAACTAAAGGAGTGCCTTTTCGAGAGGCATATCAACTGGTTGGAAGTGTTGTTAAGCGTTGTATACAGCAAGGACTTCTTTTGCGTGATTTAACTTTAGACCAATGGCAAGAAGTCTCACCTTTCTTTCAGAAGGATATCTATGACAGGATTTTGCCTAAAGCGGTAGTTGCTTCTCGAACCAGTGAAGGTGGAACTGGCTTTATCCGTGTAGAGGAACAATTGAATCACTGGAAAAATCGCTTTGGTCTTTAGGCTTAATGAAGAGATTGGCCTGTTAGGTTTAATCTGTGTATACCAAAGGTGAATGATTTTTATTAGACTTATTCACTTGTGGTGATTTTTGTACCCACAGGTCCATTTTTTAAGGTTAATTAGCAAAGTGAGTATTTTCGTTGGCAATCTTCCCTTCCGCGCTGAGCAGGAAGACGTGATTGAGTTGTTTGCACCTTTTGGAGAGGTTGCAAACTGTGCACTTCCCTTAGAGCGCGACACTGGTCGCAAAAGAGGGTTTGCTTTTATTGAGATGGCCGATGAAGCTGCAGAAGCTGCAGCTATAGAAGCCTTGCAAGGTGCCGAAATGATGGGTCGACCACTCAGGATTAATAAAGCTGAGCCCAGAGGAAGTGCTCCGCGAAGAGGTGGTTACGGCGGCGGTGGCGGCGGTAACTACGGCGGCGGATCTTCTGAGCGTGGATCAGGCGCTAGTGGTTGGGAAGATAGAAGTTATGGTGGCTCTTCTCAAGATGGCGCTAGTTCTTCTGATGATGGTCGCAGTAGACGACGTAGAGGAACGGCACCGGAAAACACGGAAGAATATGGTGGTGCAGAAACTTAGATTTGTTTAAAAATCCTTAATCAATGCCCGGCATTTTCTAATTGTCGGGCAGCATTTTCAAGAATCTTTAAATCAGCTTTTTTCTTTTGTGCTGATATAGATAATTCCCGTCGCCAATTTCTTGCTCCATTAATACCTTCAACTAGTTGAAGTGTGTGTTTACAAATGTCCCAAAGTCTTCCTCCTTTGGTTAAGTGTTTCTCCGCATAAGGCAATATCCCTTTAATTATTTTAGAAGCTTTAATTTCTTTCGGGGTGTCGCCAAAAATTAATTCGTCAATTTGTATCCATCTCATAGGATGTTCGTATACAGCTCTTCCAACCATTACGCCATCAAAGGTTGTTAAAGCTTTTAAGCATTCATTGGGATTTTGTAAACCACCATTTAGTTCAACAATTAGACCGGGCCTGCTTGCTTTTAATGCGGCAACTCTTTCATATTGCAAAGGAGGAATAGTTCTATTTTCTTTTGGATTTAGACCTTTTAACCATGCTTTTCTTGCATGTACTGCAAATCGAGTTGCACCAGCTAATGAAAGTTGATCTACAAAGTCAATTAGTAGTTCTAATGTATCTAAATTGTCTATTCCGATTCTGTGTTTAACAGTTATTGGAAGGTTTGTTGCTTTTCTCATTGACTCAATGCAACATGCGATTTTTTTAGGTTGAGACATAAGGCAAGCGCCAAAATTGCCTGATTGCACTCTTGGACTTGGACATCCAAGATTTAGGTTCACTTCGTCGTAACCCCAATCCTCTGCCAGAGAAGCTGCTTCAGCGAGTAGATCTGGATCGTCTCCTCCGATTTGTAATGCAATTGGGTGTTCTATAAAATCAAAATCAAGCAAGCGATCACGATGTTTCGTATGATGTAGTGATTGGGCTACAACCATTTCTGTATATAAAAGTGCTTTTTGACTTATTTGTCGCATAAGCACTCTGAAGTGTCTATCAGTACAATCCATCATTGGTGCAATGCTGAATCGATAAGAGTGACAATTGTTTGGAGTGTATTCTTTAAACATTTTCTAATCCTTCATCTATTATCTTAATAACTCTCTTGAGCCTCTCTTGAGCCCATTGGATTCTATGCAAAGTAATTCAATGATTATTAATCGACGATCATTGCTCTTTAAGATAATTTTTGGATATGGAATTTTGTTTTTTCGCCCTAAACATCTTATGGCTGCGTCATTGAATTCTCATCCAGACTGGTCTCTTAGTAAAGCTGATTGGAAAAAAAGGTTGTCGCAAGAAGCATTTACTGTTCTTCGTGAAGAGGGAACTGAAAGACCTTTTTCTAGTCCATTAAATAACGAAAAAAGAATAGGTACGTATCATTGTGCAGGATGCGACTTACCTCTGTTTTCATCTACATCTAAATTTGACAGCGGCACAGGTTGGCCTAGCTTTTGGGAACCCTTGCCTGATGCTATTGCGACGAAAGTTGATTTTAAACTAATTATTCCTCGCACTGAATATCACTGTATTCGTTGCGGTGGACATCAAGGCCATCGGTTTGATGACGGCCCTCGTCCTACAGGAAAGAGATATTGCAACAACGGAATTGCCCTCAGTTTTCGACCATTGTCATGACCTTTTAGTTGTTGGGGGCGGCCCTGCAGGTTATTTTGCTGCTCTGGCTGCTGCTGAGAAGGGTGTTTCTTCAATAATAATTTTAGAAGCTACTTCATCTCCATTAAATAAAGTGCTTATTAGTGGTGGTGGTAGATGCAATATTACTCATGAATGTTTCGATAATCGTGAGTTGTCTGAAAATTATCCAAGAGGCCAACAATCTTTATTAGGGGCTTTCTACCGTTTCTCTGTTAGCGATACTCTTAGTTGGTTTTCGGATAAAGGTTTAGAGATTGTTTCTGAATCTGATGGCCGTATGTTTCCTATTAGTAATAAGTCTTCGTCGGTTGTTGATTGTTTGAAATCTTCTGCAAAGGCTACTGGAGTTGTTGTACGTAAGAAATCTGTTGTAAACCATCTTCAAAAATTATCTAATAATAATTTCATTGTTACTTGTAGAAATGGGAGTAGCTATGTTTCTCAAAAAGTTTTACTTGCAACAGGGGCACACCCAAGTGGACGCCTGCTTGCTAAATCTTTTGGACATAATATTACCCCACCTGTTCCTTCTCTTTTCTCATTAGATTTAGAAGGCACATGGCTGACTGAATGTTCTGGCATCCCTATGGATAATATTCATTTATCCATGAATATTAATGGTCAACAGTTTAAAGAATCGGGCAGGGTAATTCTAACTCATTGGGGTATAAGTGGTCCAGCAGTTCTGCGTCTGACAGCATTTGCCGCTTGTGCTCTCAAAAGTGCTTCTTACAGGTCTCGATTAAGAGTTAATTGGTTATCAAATTTTGATGCAAATTATATAAAAAAAACGTTAAATCAGTTTCGATATCAGTCTGCTTCTAAAACACTTTTGCAATCAAGACCTTTTACGACTTTGCCAAAACGAGTTTGGCGAGGATTGTTATTGCAGATTAGAGCAAATACTTCTTTACGTTGGGCAGATCTTCCAGTCCGTTTAGAGCTGGATTTGTTTAACGCTTTAACCGCTAGCGAATATGAAATCTCTGGGCGCGGTCCTTTTGGTGAGGAGTTTGTTACTGCTGGAGGAATTCCTCTCGCAGAGGTTGATGCTAGAAGGTTAGAAAGTCGTTTTTGTCCAGGATTGTATTTTGCTGGTGAATTGCTAAATGTTGATGGGGTGACGGGTGGATTCAACTTTCAACATTGTTGGACGAGTGGTTGGCTTGCAGGAACAGCAATTGCAGAGTAAAAGTCGAGGATAGCTTTGAAATTCAAGATGTTTCCATTAGAAAAGGTTCTAATGGAAAGGTGCGGGTTCCGCCGCTTGTGCCATCGGTGCTTTTTCATTCAAAGTATCTATATGAGAATTTATTGATCAGTATGAGCGGCGAACATTCAAATTCAGTTCAAGATTCCTCTTTAGATTCCTCCGTGCCAGATGGGAATTCGGAAATGACTTCATCAATGAATTCTGATTCGGAGGATCCTTCTAAAGAGATTGCTTCAGAGTCGAATCCTGCTAGTGAGGCTGAAGTATCGTCAGAAAAGGCTCCTGCTGATAATGAATCACGTTTGCTGCAACTTGAAAAGGAACACGAAACTCTGAAAAGTCAATACATGAGAATTGCTGCTGATTTTGATAATTTCCGTAAACGTCAAAGTCGTGATCAGGATGATTTGCGATTGCAATTGATTTGTTCAACTCTTTCTGAGATTCTTCCAATTGTTGATAATTTTGAAAGAGCCCGTCAGCAACTTGACCCACAAGGAGAGGAGGCTCAATCTCTTCATCGCAGTTATCAGGGGTTATATAAGCAACTAGTTGATGTGCTTAAACAACTTGGGGTTGCTCCTATGCGAGTGATTGGCCAAGCTTTTGATCCAAGTTTGCATGAGGCGGTTATGAGAGAGCCTAGTGATGAGCATCCCGAGGATATTGTTGTTGAGGAACTTCAGAGGGGATACCATTTAAATGGCAAGGTATTACGTCATGCTCTCGTTAAGGTCTCCATGGGACCTGGTCCTAATTTAGAGGCAGCGAGCGCAAAGGATTTAGAAGTTGCGAGCGAGGATCCCGTAGAAAATCCAGAGACTCCATCAGCCGAGGAAATTTAATGGATTTAATAGAGGCATTACAGCTTACAGATCCAGGAATGAGGGTTTTCTAATGGCTGATTTTTATGAGTTACTTGGGGTTGGCAAAGATGCTGATGCAGATTCCCTGAAGAGGGCTTATCGTCGTTTAGCAAGACAATATCATCCAGATATTAATAAAGATCCTGGTGCAGAAGAGCGTTTTAAAGAAATTGGCCGTGCTTATGAGGTCCTTGGTGATCCTGAAAAAAGAGCAAGATATGACCAATTTGGGGAGGCAGGTTTAGGAGGAGCTGCTGGAATGCCAGATATGGGTGATATGGGTGGCTTTGCAGATTTGTTTGAGACTTTTTTCAGTGGTTTTGGTGGGCCTGGTGGTGCGAGAACTCAGCGAAGAGGACCTCAACAAGGGGATGATTTGCGCTATGACCTGACTATTGATTTTCTCATGGCTGTATTTGGAGAAGAGAAAGAAATCAGAGTTCCACATTTAGAAACTTGTACTAGCTGTCGAGGTACCGGAGCGAAATCTGGAAGTGGACCTACTGCTTGCAAAACTTGTGGAGGTGTTGGTCAAGTACGCAGAGCGACTAGGACTCCATTTGGTAGTTTCACGCAAGTTGCTGAATGTCCAACTTGTTCAGGAAGTGGTCAGGTGATTTCAGACCCTTGTGGGACTTGTGGTGGTAAAGGTGTTCAGCAGGTAAGAAAAAAGTTACGTATTAATATTCCAGCAGGTGTTGATACAGGTACACGTTTACGAGTTTCAGGAGAAGGGCACGCTGGATTAAGAGGTGGACCTTCGGGAGACCTTTATGTTTTTCTTAAGGTAAAAAATCATCCTAGATTGCATCGAGATGGCCTTACTGTTTTGTCAGAGGTAAATGTGAGTTACCTTCAAGCAATTTTAGGAGATACTATTGAAGTAGATACTGTTGATGGGCCTACATCTCTTGAGATACCATTAGGAACACAGCCAAATGATATTTTGATTTTGGAAAATAAAGGAATACCTAAGTTAGGCAATCCGGTTGCTAGAGGTAATCAAAAAATCACAGTAAAGGTAAAACTTCCAAAAAGAATTACTGAGGACGAAAGACCACTATTAGAGGAGCTTGCAAGTCATTATTCTGCAAGGGGGCCACAGCATCATTATCATAAAAGTGGTTTATTTTCACGTTTATTTCGTCAATAGTGTTGAAAGATTTGGAATTGTCTAGCAAGCAAATGGATTTACGTGGGATTCCATGTCCTTTGAATTATGTTCGTGTTTCTCTTGCGTTAGAAAAGCTAAAAAGAGAAGAAAAATTATATGTTTTCTTAGATAAAGGTGAGCCAGAGTCAATGGTAATAGGTAGCTTAAAACAAGCAGGACATAATGTAAAGATTGTTTCGGAAGACGAGAGATCAATAAGTATTTTAGTAATTTGCTGTGATGGGTGACCTTGTAAATAGTGACGGAATAGTTATAGCTATTAAGGCTAATTATTATTATGTTGAAGTTAATTATGAAAAAGGAACGTCGAAAAAAAACATCCTTTCAACAAGGGAGCTGGAGAAAAAAATATTTTTTTGCACAGCTAGAAGACGCTTAAAACATATAGGAGTTTTCATCAATGTTGGCGATTTTGTTTCTTTGGAACATATTGATTTTGTTCACATGACAGCGGTGATTAATGATGTTCGTACTAGAAAAAGTTGGTTGGCCCGTCCTGCAGTTGCAAATGTTTCTAATGTAGTTGTTACTTTGGCTCATAAAAACCCGTCTTTTGATTTTGAGCAAGCATGTCGTTTTTTGCTGACAGCAGAAAATACAGGGATTTTAGTTGATGTTTTATTAACAAAAAAGGATTTAGTGACTAATTCTGAGCACCAAAAGCAGCTAGCGCGCATTAATGCTTGGGGTTATAAACCTTTTTCTGTATCAGTTAAAACAGGAGAAGGTCTAAAAGAATTTCAAACTCATGTTTCTAAAAGCAGGTTATCTGTTGTTTGTGGGCCTTCCGGTGTAGGCAAAAGTAGTTTGCTTAATAAGTTAAAACTCTGGAATGATCTTCGGGTTGGGTCTTTATCTTCAAAAATTAATCTTGGCAAACATACGACTAGACATGTTGAGCTTTTTAGTCTTTCGAGAGAAAGTAGAATAGCTGACACACCTGGCTTTAATAGGCCTGAGCTTTATGTTGAGCCAGTTAAAATTGGCTCTCTATTTCCAGAATTACGTTCTCAATTAATTGAACATTATCCTTGTAAATTTCGTGATTGTCTTCATAAAGATGAACCAGGTTGTGGTATAAATAAAGACTGGGAACGATATCCGTTTTATAAGAGCTTTGTTGACGAAATGATTAATTTGAGTTTTCAACGCCAGGGAGATTAAGGTTTAATCCTCCTGTAAGTTCACTCATCCTTTCTTTCATAGTAGATGTGGAAAGGTCATATGCTTCTAGAAGTGCTTCGAGTGTGGCAGCTTCACTTTTTTCCTTTCCTTCTGAAAGTAGTGATGGGTCAAGATTAACTCGTAAAGGCTTTTGGTTCCCTGATAGCCAAATTCTTGCACGACCATCAGAACTTTTTCCTTCCAGTTCCATGGCATCTAGCTCTTCTTGAAGCTTTTGAGCATTCTCTTGGATTTGTTGTGCTTTTTTAAAAGCCTCGGTTATTTGACCGAAGTTTGGGAGACCGAATCCAGCCATTTTTTCAGACGAGTTGAGTATGAAGGGGTTGTTTAGAAGCCAAGTCGCTTTACTTCTGGATGAAGTAGCAACTGATGAGCTTCTTCCACTTCTTTTTGGACTAATCGGATTAGCTTATCAATATCACTGGCTTTAGCACTTCCATTGTTCACGATAAAATTCGCATGTTTTTTAGAAATTTCTGCATCACCAATCCGTTTGCCTTTTAGTCCTAGATTTTCGATTAATTTTCCTGCTTTTAATGGCTCTGGGTTACGAAAGACGCTACCACAACTAGGCAATTGATACGGTTGTGTTTGAAGGCGGTGATTAAGATTGGTATTGTTTTGCTTTTGAATAAAATTTTGATCATGTCCTGGTTCGAGTCGAAAACGTGCAGATAGAACAATGAGTTGTTCATTTTGTATTCGGCTAGACCGATAACCAAATTGAAGTTCTTTGTTGTAAAGCCTGAATGGTTCTTTGCTGTCTAATGTCACTACAAGAATGGAATCTAATCTGTCAGCAATACATCCTCCCTGTGCCCCAGCATTCATAGTAATAGCCCCACCTATTGTTCCAGGAATACCAATCGACCACTCAAGCCCATGAAGGCCAGCCTTGGCGACTTTTCTTGACAATGATGGAATAGATTCTCCGGCCATTGCTTCTACATAACCACTCTCTCTATTGATCTCGCTTCCTTGAAGTTTTCGAAGGCATATACTTAACCCTTCTAGTCCTGAGTCATGAATCAAGAGATTTGATCCTGCGCCAATGATTTGCCATGGCATTTTTTTTCTTTGAGCAAATTGAATTAGCCATTCAAGTTCTTTTTGATTTGTTGCTTCTGCTAATAACTCAGCAGGCCCACCAACTTTCCATGTTGTAAAACTTGAAAGAGGTACTAGTTTCTCTAATTCCATGTAATGGCGAATTAAGCAGCAAAGGGTTTGTGTATTGTTTCTTTTTTCTGTTCTTGTTTTAGTAAGCTCCATAGTTTATTTATGTCACCTGC
The DNA here is from genome assembly GCA_003280055.1 of Prochlorococcus sp. AG-363-P19. GTDB lineage: Bacteria > Cyanobacteriota > Cyanobacteriia > PCC-6307 > Cyanobiaceae > AG-363-P08. The sequence continues at coordinate 21,158 of QCGG01000015.1, read as the reverse complement.
TCCTAAAGTAAGTACTAAATCTTCTGGTCGGCTCTCATTCTTGATTAGCCCTGCTATTTCATTCAAATTTCTACCGAAAAATATTGGAATATTTTTATATTTTTTCTTTAATTTAATGGCAATTTGTTCATTGTCTAATCCTTTTATAGGATTTTCACCAGCGCTATAAATAGGTGCTATAAAAATAAGATCTGCCAGGGCAAGTGAGTTTAGAAAATCCTCGCACAATTCTTTGACTCTAGAATAGCGATGTGGTTGAAAAACTACGATAATTCTTTTTGGTGTTTTTGGAAGAAGACTATTGCCTGTTTTAACCATTAATCTGACCATATTTAAAGTAGCTTTAATTTCGCTTGGGTGATGGGCGTAATCATCAACTACTTGCCGCCCTTTCCAACTGCCTCGAAATTCAAATCGTCTTGCAGGAGATTTCAGTTTTGTGATTGACTTTATTAATTTCTCTTGGGTAATGCCCATTATTCTACAACTTGCAAATGCTGCAATAATATTGCTTAGATTATGTAAGCCTGGTATTGGAAAGCTGATTTGGCCTATTGATTTACCATCCTCAAATAATTCAGCAGTTGTTTGATTTCCTTCTAACTGTTTAGGTATTGCTGCAAAGTCCACATTGTCTTTGTTTTTGATAGACCACCAGGCGGAAGCTTTTATATTTTCCTGAACTATTTGGCAGTCATAATTCGCTAGTAATCTCTTACAGCCATCACCAAACTCTTGCATGGTAGAAATAATTTCCTCAAGGTTTGAGTAGTGGTCTGTGTGGTCCAGTTCTAGGTTTGTGATTACTCCTAGCTCGGCTTTGAATTTAATTAGACTCCCATCTGATTCATCTGCTTCGGCCACCAGCAAGCGCCCAAGGCCGCTGTGTGCGTTGCTTGCGTAGCAAGGCACTAAACCGCCGATCAAGGCCGTTGGGTCCTCTCCAGCCGATTCCAGCATTGTTGTGATGATTGTGCTGGTTGTTGTTTTACCGTGGGTTCCTGCGACAGCAATCGATGGTTGCTCTTTAATCAGAGCGGCTAAAACGTCGGAACGATGCCAGATTTGTAGCTTTTTCTTTTTTGCTGCTCTTAGTTCAAGATTGTTTTTTTGAATTGCTGAACTAATAACCACTAAGGGGGATTCCCTGTTGTTTGTGCAAATGGATTGAATATTTGATTCACTTTGTTGGTTAAAAAATTTGACACCTTGATCTTTGAGTTCCTCAATCATGAGGTTCTCTCTTGTATCTGATCCAGTGATTTTGTGCCCTCTGTTGATGAGCACCATGGCCAAAGCTGACATTCCTATACCGCCAATCCCTATGAAGTGAATGGGTCTTTGGCTGTTTAGTGGGGTGCTCAATTGGGTTATGACAAGACTTGAAAGATAGGTCAGTCTTCCCTAGGAGGCTATATTTAGCGAAGTTTTGGATGCTTTATAACTGGTTTTTTCAGGCTTGAAGCCCTATTTTTTGGCTTTTTGAAGAAAAAGTGAGAGGCATTTCTAGGCATTTCTGTATGATCAGCGCCCAATTACTTTTGCGGTTTATCCGCTTTTCTCATGACTTTGCGTGTTGCGATTAATGGATTCGGACGTATTGGTCGCAACTTTATGCGTTGTTGGCTCAGCCGTGGAGCTAATACTGGTATTGAGGTTGTCGGCATTAATGTCACTTCTGACCCGAAAACCAATGCTCATCTTCTCAAGTACGATTCGATTCTCGGCCAAATTAAGGATGCAGAAATTGGCTACACCGATGATACTTTCATAATTAACGGAAAAACAATAAAATGTTTTTCTGACAGAAACCCTTTAAATCTTCCTTGGAAGGAATGGGATATTGATTTAGTCATCGAATCAACAGGTGTTTTTAATACTGATGTTGGTGCAAGTAAGCATATTCAAGCTGGGGCTAAAAAAGTCATTCTTACTGCTCCAGGAAAGGGTGATGGTGTTGGAACATATGTTGTTGGTGTTAATGCTGATCAGTATCGCCACGAGGATTTTGACGTCCTAAGTAACGCAAGTTGTACGACTAATTGTTTGGCCCCTATTGTCAAAGTATTGGATCAAACTTTTGGCATTAACAAAGGTTTGATGACGACTATTCATAGTTATACAGGAGACCAAAGAATCTTAGATAATAGTCATCGTGATCTTCGTAGAGCTCGAGCTGCAGCTATGAATATTGTCCCTACTTCTACTGGGGCAGCTAAGGCGGTCGCTTTGGTTTACCCTCAAATGAAGGGAAAGTTGACCGGTATTGCAATGCGTGTCCCTACTCCAAATGTTAGTGCAGTGGATTTGGTTTTTGAAGCAGGTCGCTCTACTAGTGCTGAGGAAGTGAATGCTGCTTTGAAGTCTGCTTCTCAGGGAGAAATGAAGGGGATTATTAAATATGGAGATTTGCCTTTGGTATCTAGTGATTATGCAGGAACTAATGAGTCAACAATTGTTGATGAGGCACTTACTATGGCTATTGGAGACAATATGGTTAAGGTTCTTGCTTGGTATGATAACGAGTGGGGTTATAGTCAAAGAGTTGTAGATCTCGCTGAAATAGTTTCTAAAAATTGGAAGTAAATTTTCTTAGATTAATTAAGATATTTCTAAAAAGATGATTTATTTAAATTATCTTTTTAGAAATGTGTATACATGCTTTCTGAGGTAATTTCTCCACTTCCATCACTCCAAAAAACTTTTGATTTTCCGCATGTAATTTTTCCAATTATTTTGCTATCGGGTACTACTTTAGTGAAAGCTTCTGCCCAGAGCGGAGGAAGACTAAGTATAAGTTCAAAGTCTTCGCCACCATTAATGCACCATTCATCCCACATATTTCCTGAAGGCCAGAAAATAGGTTTAGGTAGAGAATCTTTATTAATTACTGCTGAACATTTACTGCTCTTGCAAATGCATTTTATTGCTTGAATTAGACCATCACTGCTATCAGCTCCTGCTGCTCTCCAAGGGGTTTCGTCTGGTTTACATTCTTCTAGTTTTCTAATAGTTTCGATCGAAGGCTTTGGCCTTTTATGAGAATTGATTGCTTGTTTTTTTAGTAATTTATTTATATTGTAATTTTTAATTATTGGGTCATTAAGCAATAGGCTGAGGCCAAGACGACTTAGTCCATGCGGACCACTAACTACTAGATAATCACCATTTTTAGCATGTGATCTATGAATGCGAAGGCGTCCAAGTGTCCCAATTGCTGTTATAGAAATTACCTTTTGTTTTCCATTGCAACAATCTCCTCCAAGAATAGTTCCCCCATAGATTTTTAGTGCATTAGTTATGCCTTCGTAAACCTCTGCAATCCATTGCCATTCTGTTTCTGGAGGTGTAACTAGTCCAATAGTTAATCCAATGACTTTTCCCACTCCACTTGCTGACAGATCTGAAACATTTGCTGCTACCGCGCGCCAACCAATGTCTTCTGGTGCAGTTGTTTTTTGATCAAAATGTATTCCTTCTACAAGTACATCAGTGTTAATTAATAGATCTTTTTTCTGTGAAGGAATTAGTGCTGTATCGTCGTCGATTTGACCAGGAGGAAGATAATGAGAAATCCGCGTTAGTAGTTCTTCCTCGCCAAGTTGCTTCAGTGTTTCACTCACGTTGTCAACCCTTAGCCATGGGCCAAAAGTCGATCTTCCCCATCGACAATTTTTATTGTCACGATTTCATCATTAACGCCTAGTTCTTGCAATACGTCATTGCCGTCAACTATGTATCCAAATGCTGCATTACGACCATCAATAAGATTTCTGCCTGCAGGGGTTAGTTCTGCTTCATATAGGAATATGAAAAATTGAGAAGAGCCATCATTTAATGATGAGTTTGAGTGCGCCCAACCCAGGGTTCCTGGTGCTGAGAAAGGGAGTACGGGAGTAGTTTTGTAAAGATTAAGATCGTCAAAAGATTGACCATAAAATGGTTCTTTCCTATCGGGAGAACGTATCTCTAAAGGAACCTCTCTTAATTTTTCGGTCGATGGGTCAATATAGCCAATTTCAGCTCCTTCTGGATCGCCAGTTTGCAGAATATAAAAATCTTCCGCTCTTGTGAATGGTAATCCATCATAAAAACCTTTTTTTACCAAATCGATAAATGCACCAGCGGTTAAGGGAGCGTTGTAGCCATCTATTACAGCATTCATATTTCCTTTTGATGTTTTAATATTCACAGTTGCTCTTCCTAGAAGCCGTGGGAGGTTGTCATACTCTTTAGGAATTGAATAAGGAAAGTCACCAACCAATAAATTTTCAACATCTCCGATTAACTTTAGTGTTTGATTGCGTTCATTAATGAAATCATTTTTATTTTGTACTTCTGTCGCTAATTCAAGTTGATCAAGACTCTTATTAATCGAATTGAGGAGTATTTCTACTTCATTTGCTTTTATTTGTGGAACATCTTGAAGAATTTTTTTGCTTTTACTGCTTAATAGAAATTTGCTTGAAGAGATTTTTTTGGCTATTGATGGCCAGCGATTGCCTCGGGTTAATTCTCTGGTTGATTCGATAGTGTGTTGAAGATTTTGAATTTCTTCTTGCTTGATGGGTAGAGCATCACGCAGTATTGCTGTCGCGTCAGTTATTGCGTTTCCTGGAGGAAGATCTGCTAAGGCAGGTTGATTACACAACAGAAACAATATTGCTGTCACTATTGGTAAGAAGGTTTTTAGAAGCCTTGTACGTGCCATTGCTGTGCTAATCGCTTAAGAACTTTCGCACACCTCTATGATTTCAGTATTGATTGTGCGGAAATGATCTCCAGCAATGATTTCCGAACAGGCACTACCATCGAGCTCGATGGTGCTGTTTGGCGGGTTGTTGAGTTTCTTCATGTCAAACCTGGCAAGGGGTCAGCGTTTGTAAGGACAAAACTCAAGTCGGTTCAGAGTCGCAATGTTGTTGAAAAAACATTTCGTGCAGGTGAAATGGTGCCACAGGCGCTCCTGGAGAAATCAACTCTTCAACATACTTATATGGACTCAGGTGATTACGTTTTTATGGATATGTCTAGTTATGAAGAAACGCGTCTTACTGCGGAGCAAATAGGTGAAAGTCGTAAATATCTCAAGGAAGGTATGGAGGTAAACGTCCTTTATTGGAATGGAAAACCTTTGGAGGTTGAATTGCCAAACTCAGTGGTTTTAGAAATTACTGAGACTGATCCTGGGGTAAAGGGCGATACTGCTACAGGAGGTACAAAGCCTGCCAAACTAGAAACAGGTGCAATGGTTATGGTTCCCTTGTTTATTTCTGTTGGTGAGAAAATTAAGGTGGATACACGCAATGACAGTTATCTAGGCCGTGAGAACTAATCATCATGCAGCTTGATCACGAACAACTGCATCTTTTGTTGGATGCTCTCGCAGAAAGCGATATCCAGGAATTTCGTTTGGAGGGCGATGATTTTCGTTTGGAAGTCAGGCGGAATTTGCCTGGACATCCAGTGACCATTGCTGCAACTTCTCCTGTTACCACTGAAGCTGCCTCCTTATCAGCTCCTGAGCAAAAGGTTGAAGCTTCTGTTCCGGCAACCCCTCCGCCCGCAGCAACCGCTTCTAGAGCTGATTTAGTAGAAGTTACGGCACCAATGGTTGGGACGTTTTATAGAGCACCAGGCCCTGAGGAGGCTCCGTTTGTTGAGGTTGGTACTCGTATTGGTGTAGGGCAAACAGTTTGTATTCTTGAGGCTATGAAGTTAATGAATGAATTGGAGTCAGAGGTTGGTGGCGAAGTAGTGGAGATACTTGTTGAGAATGGAACCCCAGTTGAGTATGGACAAGTTTTGATGAGAGTTAAACCTAGTTAGCCTGAATTTATTGATTTAGTGCCCAAGCGCTTTTGATTGCTGCAATCATGCTTTTTTCATTTGCACATGCTTTATCTGCTATATCAAAGCCTGTTCCATGGTCTGGAGAGGTTCTTATGAATGGAAGCTCTAATGTGAGATTAACTGCAGCATCGAATGCTAGTAATTTCATTGGAATAAGCCCTTGATCGTGATACAGCGCTAGAAATCCATCAGGAGTATTAATGGTTTCTCCTTCTTGCCACGCTTTTGCGGCTGGTAGCCAGCAACTGTCAGGAGCAATAGGGCCAATCAGTTTGATTTTGGAGTGTTTTTCCCTCCAATCGTTTAAAACGGGGATTAACCATTCCATTTCTTCTTTTCCAAGATTTCCATTTTCGCCAGCATGAGGATTGAGTCCTGCAATGGCAAGGAGGGGTGTTTTTTTAAATCTTTGGCAGAAGTGCAAAAGAACATTTAGTTTTGACGAGACAAGTTCAGGAGTTAGTTCTGATGAGATTTGCGATAGGGGGATATGTGTTGTGGTTAAAAGAGTATTGAATCGCCAATTTGTATGAGGTGATATTGCTGTAAAAAGCATTGAAGCTTGTTTGCGTTTTGCTATTTCTGCTAGTCGCTCGGTTTGTCCAGGATAATAATGACCAGCAGAATGCCATGCATGCTTGCAAATAGGAGCTGTAACTAAAGCCTTTGCTTTGTTTGCTAAAACGTATTCGGTTGCTTTAGTGAGCCATTTAAAACAAGCTTCACCAGATTTTGCAGATGGATGCCCTGGCTTAATTGGTCCATTGATAGGCATATCTTCTATTTCTAGATTATTTATATTGGGAAGATTTGAAATTCCTTTTGCTTTTAGGTTTGAATATGTCTTTGTAAGACTAGTTTTACAACCAACAAGTACAGGTATTATTCCTTTTGGTAGTGTTTTTGAGCCTAATGCCTTTAATGTTATTTCCATGCCTATCCCTGCAGGGTCACCTAATGTGATCACTATTTTTTGGCTAGCTTTGGAATATTGATTTTTTTGAGCCATGTTGCGTTGGTTATTTATTGGACTTTTGTTGTTTGGTTTAGGGCGAGGTCTTAGAGATGGTTGGTTAGTCGTCAAATGGTCACAGCTTTTAAATGAAGTTGGGTTTACTGATATAGATCCGACTCAACCCATGAATTGGTCCGAATTCATTCTTGGGGAACCAAAGTCAGAATAAAGGCCTTGTGTATAAAGCGTTATTTTAACTTTTAAAATATTTGAGACAGTCTCTTAGCCCTGATCGATAGTCAGGGTGAAGAAGTGAATAGCCAAGCTCTTTGCAAAGTAGGTTATTACTAATTCTTCTATTTTCTTTCCAAAACGAAAGGGCCATGGAACTCATTTCTTCAACAGCTTGTTCGAATGGTTGAACCCTTGGCAAGGGTTGATTGAGTAGTTTGGCTGCATAATTCAAAACATTTTTATTTGATGTAGGCAAATCATCAGCAATGTTGACCACCAGAGGCCACTCTCCTTTAGTGGTTTTATTGATGAGGTGTAATGCAGCACCTGCAATATCGTCAACATGGACTCTTGAGAAGACTTGCCCAGGTTTTTCGATAATTTTGCCTTTTGAGCCAGTTAGATTTTCCAAAGCTGAGCGCTTTGGCCCATAAATTCCTGGTAGACGGAGAATCTGAATTGGTAAGCCTGAACTGACCCAGGCCTGTTCACAGGCGAGTCTTCGTATGCTTCGGGGTTGTTCTGGTTTAGGTGTATTTTTTTCTGATACCCATGCACCCTTTGAGTCGCCATAAACCCCTGTTGTTGAAAGATATCCAACCCATTGAAGTGGCATTTTTTCAAGGTGTCTCAATAGTCTTGTGAGTACTGGGTCTTCTCCGTTGTTTGAGGGCGGTATACAACTAAGAACATGGGTAATGTCTTTTAAAGAATCTATTGAAGGCAAATCAGGTTTTTTGCTGTCAAATTGGAAGTCTGCTCCTGGACTATTGATATTTCGTCGACTACATAAAACCTCTGTTCCTAAGGCTTTTACAATTTTTGCGATTCGTTGGCCACTGAATCCTGCGCCAAGTATCAAGAGCTTCGAATGTGCTTTTAAGGGGCAAAAAGGCTTGACAAAATCTTTAGGCATAAGTACAAATGTATTACTAGTTAGGTTGTTCCATGTCTGTTAGGAGTTTTCGCGTAAGAAATAGTTGGGACACTATGGTGCCTTATCAGAGGCCGCATTGCGCTATAGGCCCCTCTAAAACAAATTGGGTGTTCTTTGTTTTAGTAGCTTCGATTACGATAATTTTTGCATCCTTATTAGCACCTGAAAAACCTTTTGCACAGGCAGATATTTGTCAGCAACATAATTCATTAGCGGCTTGTAGAGTTTGGTGATAGGTCTTTATGCGGCGATTAGACTCCAATCCTCTCCATTATCTTTTGTTTTGATTTTGCTGCTCTTAGTAATTTCTGAAGGACTACGCTTTTGATCAGGGGTTGCCCATTGCAGCAACCTTAGTGCCAATCTTAAATCTCCATCAATCCACGCTCTTATCGCCATCGCTCTTCGTGGGTCATAAAATTTTTGACGTCTATACCAATCGAATGCTTCTGTGTCAGATTTGTCTCCATTGCATGAAAGGCAAGCTGGGACACAGTTTTCAGTCACACTTAAGCCACCACGACTAAGGGGTACCACGTGATCAATAGATTCTGAGGATTTCCCGCAATAGATACAACTTTTTCCTGTAAATGTATGGAGTGATTGTCTCCATTGCCGTACGCGCAACTTAGGGCAGAGATCCTCTAGGAAAACCGCATCCCTTGAGTGCATCCTAATTAGTCGCTTAGTAAAATTGTGCCTTGCTTGAAGGCTTAGTCAATCCATCGGTTAATTTGATTGGCAAATTTTTAGGTTTCATATTTCGTTTTGTAGTTGCTTGCCAGCTATTGCAGGCCGAGTAAATATGAGCTTGTGTCTACGAAAGAGCAAGACCAGTTTGTGACTGCTAGTTGTTATTTAGATCTATCTGCAGAGGGCTTAGTTCAGGTCAAGTCTCCTTTCGATGGAGTCACGCATTCACAGTTAAAGAAAATAAGACCAAAAGGTACTTGGCTTGGGATCCAGGGAGGTTGGGAATTTCCTTTGGAGTCAGCGCCATTACTTCTTAAAGAACTTGGTTCACGTTTTCTCATAACTAATGAGCTTGCCAGTTGGTTGGAGTTATTGAGACAGCCTTTGCGCCCTCTTCCTGAGCACAGTGAATTAATAGCCGCGGCTTCTTTAGATAAGCAATTGTTAGATGGCCGAAAAGCTTTAGTTCATCAATCGTCTGGTGTTAGTTGGCTTGTAGCTCGAAAAGCTGCTTTGCTTGCTGATGAAATGGGCCTGGGGAAAACTTTGACAGCCCTTTTAGCATCACGTGCGATTGTTCGATCTACAAATGCTGGCGTGATGGTTGTTGCTCCTGCTTGTCTACACTCACATTGGGAAAGAGAAGCAGAGGTGGTTGGGCTTTCAATAGTGCTTAAAAGTTGGGCTAAGTTACCCAGGGATTTACCAGATCAAGAAACTATTTTAATTGTAGATGAAGCACATTTTGCGCAATCTTTAAAAGCGAAAAGGACACAAGCTCTTTTGCGCTTAGCTCGTCATCCAAGATTACGCGCAATTTGGTTGTTAACTGGAACACCGATGAAAAGTGGCCGAGCATTGCAACTTCTGCCTTTGTTAGCAGCAATGCAGCATCCAATTTCTTTAGATAAATATAAGTTTAAGGAGTTATATGATGGAAGTGAAATAAACAAGCTTTTAGCCCTTAATAAACTTTTAAAACCCTTGATATTGCACCGCAGTAAAAAGCAAGTTCTTCACTTGCCTCCAAAAACACGAGAGAAATATGAAGTGAAACTTCATCCTGTCCAAGCTTTGGGTTTTGATAAAAGGTTGTCTTTAGTAGTTGATGAGTATCGCTTACGAGTTCAGAAAGGGTTGATAAGTTCTGATGCTGAATCATTAGCTATTTTAACCGCTTTGAGACAGATTGGTGCGGAATTTAAGTTGCCTGCGGCTCATGCGCTTATTAAAAGACTTATTGAAAAGAGAGAATCGGTTGTTTGCTTTAGTAGTTTTGTGAAACCTTTAATACTTCTTAGGGAAACTTTGGGAGGTGAACTTGTAACTGGTTTTCAGTCTATTAAAGATCGTCATAATGGAATTGACGATTTTCAATCTGGATCCAGTTCTCTCTTGCTAACCACTTATGGCTGTGGTGGGCTTGGTTTGAACTTTAATCGTGCTGAGCATGTAGTTTTGCTGGAGCGTCCATGGACTCCTGGTGATGTTGATCAGGCAGAGGATCGTTGTCACCGGATTGGTACTAATATGCCGTTAAAAAGTCACTGGTTTCAGCTTGGATTTGCTGATCAGTTAGTAGATACGTTGATTGCGAAGAAAACCAAAAAGATTAATATAATTCTTGGAAATCAAAAGGTTTCTATGGATCGTCAATCGTTGCCAGAAATGATACGTCGCTGCATACAATTTGTATGACGAATATTTAGTTCATGACCTAACAAAGGATCACCGTCTTGCCCTTCTTTATTTGTTAAATCTAATGCTGACTTAATATCGATACAGGCAAGATTGTCTTGACCTAATAATATATATATTAATGATCTTGCATTTAAATGCTTGGCTTTTTCTGGGTTATTTTTAATAATTAATGTACAGTTTCTTAGGGCTTCTTTGAGATCAGTTAATACTAGCCCTTCAAGACATGAATCTGACAAGTTTTCAGAATTGATAGAGGAAAACCCTTCTTTTGAATCACATCCAAATAGCGATATTATTAGGCTAGAAAGAACAATTGCCCCAAGTTTTTTGATACTTGACTTAGTAATTATATCGGCTAGCACTGTTTGTATTGTATTTGCTATCTTGATTGGTTTGAATGTTGTTTATGTTGGCAGATTTGATTGGTGTTTCCTTTGGTTGAAAAAGATCCCCAAGATATTGTCCACAATTTGGAAATTTGTTTGGGTCTTGCACAACTGCTTCAGTAATCATTACTGCGGCATGTTTTGGTGAGGTTTTGAACATGCTATTGGATTGTCTTTTTAGTAGGGCGTAAGAGGCATTCCAGCTAACTTCATGAGCATTACCATTGCTACGCATATAGCAATAAACCTTTGCTCCTTTCCCTCCTTGAGTGTTTAGATCAGCTGCCTTTGCATTTGGGATAGTCATTCCAATACTGGTAAACCCTAAACAGAGCAATGAAATTTTTAGCAGCCCGTTATTCAGTTTCATGACTTAATAACAACTTATTTTCAGTCAATTTATCTATTATTTTCGTTCTGTCCAGGCTTCATCAGGGATTTGATATGCCCAGTGAGCATCATGATTTCTCTGTTCATGGAAGATCCACAAGATCCTTGATTAGCCTTGTTTTAGCTTTTACAGCTTCTGAGGCACTAACTCCAAACTCTTACCAGCGAGTTTCATTCCAAGAATGGAACTTGTAGAGACTCCTAAAAGTGAAACGATAGGGTTAATGCCCAGCTATCAACCACTTCAGAAGAAAAGGCCAATCCCTTATAGGACAAGATGAACACTTGTTAGTAATGTCGATTTCTAAAGAATTCAATTTGTTCCGAATAGCCTTTTTGCAGGTGCTTCAGTTCCAATTACTGTTCTAATTTCTAGCTTCAAGCTTGTTCTAGTGCCTAGTGGGCATCGAGCATCTTAGATTTGACCACTCATAGTCACTCATTTGCCAGCGATAATTGCTTTAGCTTCCAGTTTGAAGAGTTAGTAGATCTATCAAAGCCCCCGTTAATTAGACAGATGGACGAAGTTCCCAAAGAGGTATCGATCACTGGCGCTGCTAATCTAGTTTGAGAGAAATTTCGCTTTGACAATAAGTTTCTTCAAGACTTGAGCTTGAGCAGCCTATGTGTTGTCATCTGTTGTAGTGCTAATTTTTTCGATGTCTTCATCATGCTCTTTCAGGATTACTAGAACTGCGGAAGATCTTGCTCAGACAATTACTGCCTTATCACAAAGATTGGTGAAGGTTGAGCAACGTCAAGAGGCTCTCGAATTGCAGTTGAATTCAGCGCAAACGGAACCTCCGGAAGAGGAATTAGCGATGTTGGATGGTGTGGAGCAATTGCTTAAGGAGTGTCAGGACTTGTTGGAAATATCGAATCCGCTAAACCATATAGATCAGACAGGCAATGATGAAGACGATCAGCTTGCTGCATAAGGTTGTGTTTTACAAACATTAGCCCAATGACTAATTGACCTAGGGATAAAAGTTAAGCATTCAAATAACAATTCATGTAAGTATTTTATCCTTTTTTACTGATAGGATTAGCATTTTTGGTGCTAATTACTAAGTAACATAAAGGATTTAGCTGATTGGATACACAAGCTTGCTGATCTTCTGCTCAGCCATTAGATTCTGATTCGTTTCAATTTTTTTAACCCTTAGGAATGCATCAAATCAATTCTTGAGAAAATTGGTTAAATTGATGCTATATAATATTAGTGGTTAATTAAAAGGCGGTTTAGCCTAAAATTTAAGAACTTCATTTAAGAAGTCTTGACTTACTCTATTCTAAGAACTTGAATCCAAATGAGCGCTTCGCCCAGTAAACGTGAGGCTTATTTTAAAGCAGCGGTTAGTTTTTTTGATGCTGCATCTTTAAAAGCTGAAGCTGGTGAGATTGATGCAGCTGGCATGTTGATTTTGAAGGCTTTAGATCAGGAACGTCGTGCTGTCGCAGTTGGACCTCAAGTTTTGCAGCTAATCAAACCAAGGGTTTGAATTAATATAATTTTGCTATTAATTTTAAATTACATTATTTGGAGACATCCTTAGCATTAGCTACATCAATAATTCTTATTAAAGCAAGTATCCACTCTTAAGCGGGTGACCGGAATCGAACCGGCGACGTTCAGCTTGGGAAGCTGACATTCTACCGCTGAATTACACCCGCACCTATTTCTTATAGTAACAGATTTGCAGCTTCTTGTACCATGACTTTAGGCTAAAATTTCAGTTGCTGCAGCAACTCCTATCCCAGGCATCGCTTCGTTTAATGTTAGAGATTTTAAAGTTGCCTCAATAGCAGCTATTGCCATTAGGATATCTCTATCATTAACAAAACCTAGGTGGCCAATCCTAAAAACTTTTCCTTTTAGATGGTCTTGTCCTCCTGCTAAAAGAATATCAAAGTTTTTTAAAACCGCTTTTCTGAGTTCTTCTGCATTGATCGAGTTTGGTGCTACTGCAGTAATTGAAGGGCTCCCATGTGTTTCCGGTGCAAATAAAGGTAATTTCATGGCTTTCATAGCAGCTTGTACAGCATCTTTATGCCTAGAATGCCTCTTGAAAATATTTAATAAGCCTTCAGACTCCATAATTGATAGAGATTTCTCTAGTCCAAAATATAAATTTACTGCAGGAGTAAAAGGATTACTATTTTTTAGACAAGTGGATTTATATAATCCAAGATCAAGATAAAATTTTGGAAGATTTGACCTTTCATATGCTTTCCATGCTTTGTCACTCATAGCGACAAAGCTTAAGCCAGGTGGAATCATGTAGCCTTTTTGAGATCCAGATGCAACAACATCAAGCTTCCATTCATCCATTGGTACATTGCAGGCTCCAAGACTGGTTACACAATCTGCAATGGTGAGGGCATTGCCATGTAATTGAACATGCTCACTAATGCTTTTTAAATCATTGATCACACCTGTTGATGTTTCTGAGTGAGTCAGTATTACCGCACGTATTTCTTTTTTTGTATCAGCTTCAAGCTCTATTTTGAATTTATTTGGATCTAAAGGCTTTCCCCATTCTTCTTTTATGACTGTTACTTCGAGACCATAGGCTTTGGCAACTTTGACCCATCTCTCACCAAATTTTCCATTTGCGCCACATAAAACTTTGTCTCCTTTACTTAAAGTATTGATGATGCCGGCTTCCATGGCAGCGGTGCCACTGCCAGTGATAACCAACACATCGTTAGTGGTTTGATGGAGCCAACGCAATTGCTCACTGGTTCTTTTTACTAAACCTTGAAATTCACTACTTCTATGCCCAATAGGATGACGCCCTATTGCTCTAAGTACTGTTTCTGGAACTGGTGTTGGCCCAGGGATCATCAGGGTGAGTTTGTCCTGCATGGTCTATGGGTTAAAAGGGCTTCATTCTAAAAACTAGCCGTTGGTGGTTTCTCATAGATAAATACCTCGCTATTGACAAAGGATTGGTTTTGCCGGTTTGGGTTGCTGGTGCTGCTAAATCCGCAATGCAAGCATTGCGGGGCAGTCCTTTCGCTCCTTCACAGAGTCTTGATGTATTAGATGGTAGAGGACCACGAGAAGTACCTGTGATTTCTGCTGAGGTAGTTAATGATGGTGAGCAAGCGTTTGCAATTGCTTATTGCCAGTCTGGTGCCGCTTTAGATTTAACGAAAGGTCTTGAGATCTGGACTTTTGTCCAATGGATAGACCTTCAAGACAAGGGTTCTAATTTGTCAAATGAGTTTATTAATGATTGGCTCAGAATTGTTCCAGGGAAAGGGGTTGGTACTTATCGAGAAGGAGGAGAAGCTTGTCTGTCTGCTTTCGCAAAAGAGTTGTTAATAGTTAATTTGCGTTCATTAGTGCCTCAAGGATATGGTTTAAGACTTGAGATTGTTTTTCCACGTGGTAGAGAGTTGGCTGCTTATACCAGTAATGCTGCTTTTGGTGTTGTTAATGGTTTGGCATTGATAGGAACTCAAGCAGAGGTTCAGGACAGTGCTTCTCCTAATCAGTTACAAGAAACGATAAAAAGGTTAGGTGAAAAAATTTCTAAAACAGATTATGAGGGCAAACTTATTTTTGTTATTGGAGAGAATGGATTGCAATTAGCTAGTGCGATGGGTCTAAATGCTGATTGGATTCTTAAGGTTGGCAATTGGTTGGGACCTTTATTAGTTGCTGCCGCTGAAGCTGAGACGAAGGAACTTTTGTTGTTTGGTTATCATGGCAAATTAATTAAATTGGCAGGTGGTGTATTTCATACACATCATCATTTGGCAGACGCTCGTTTGGAGATCTTGACGACTCTTGCAGTGAAGGAAGAATTACCTTTCTCTTTGATCAGTATGATCAGTGTTTCTGAGTCAATAGAAGAAGCATTTCAGTGTTTAAAAGATAAAAATCCCGATTACGCAAGACAACTCTGGAAGAGATTAGCCTTTGAGGTGGAACAAAAAAGTTTGGAATATTTGGGTAGATATGGCTCTTGGTCGATCAAGATAGGATCTGCTTTGTTTGATCGTCAACGCAATTTACGCTGGGTAGGTCCTAATGGAATAAAACAGCTTTCTTCTTTTGGAGTGGATTGGGAGGACTTCTGATCGGTTTTTATCTACTCTAAAGATCCTTATCTATATTTTTAAAAGCCTTTTGGGTATATGTCTTCAACTCAGTCAGACGATCAGCGCAAACCTGCGATAGTAATTCTCGATTTTGGCTCGCAATATTCCGAGTTGATTGCTCGTAGGGTCCGTGAAACAGAGGTCTATTCTCTGGTGTTGAGCTATAGCACTACAGCAGAAGATCTTCGTAGGCTTTCTCCAAAAGGAATCATCCTTAGTGGAGGACCAAGCTCTGTTTATGTTGATGGTGCGCCTAGGTGTGATCCGCAAATTTGGGAATTAGGTATACCAGTCCTTGGGGTTTGTTATGGGATGCAGTTAATGGTTCATCAGTTAGGTGGAAAAGTAGAAGCTGCAATTGGGAAAGCGGAGTATGGGAAGGCGCCTTTACAGATCGATGATCCAACAGAATTGTTTACAAATGTAGAAACTAATTCAACTATGTGGATGAGTCATGGTGACTCTGTTTTGCAATTACCAGATGGATTTTTAAGTCTTGCTCATACTTCAAACACTCCAATGGCGGCAATTGCTTCTCAAGAGAGGAAGCTATATGGCGTTCAGTTTCACCCTGAGGTAGTACATTCTAAGTATGGAATGTCTTTGATAAGAAATTTTGTTTATCATATTTGTGGTTGCGATCCAGATTGGACCACAAATACATTTGTTGAAGAATCTATAGCACAGGTAAGAGATCAAGTTGGTAGTAAACGCGTTTTGCTGGCGCTTTCCGGAGGCGTTGATTCGTCGACTCTTGCATTTTTATTGAATAGGGCGATTGGTGAAAAACTTACATGTATGTTTATTGATCAGGGTTTTATGCGAAAAGGAGAGCCAGAGTTTTTAATGGAACTTTTTAAGAAGAAATTTCATATTAATGTTGAGTATATTAATGCTAGAGAACGTTTCATTAACAAACTCAGTGGCATAGTTGATCCAGAGCAAAAGAGAAAAATTATCGGAACAGAATTTATTAGAGTATTTGAAGAAGAAAGTGTTCGTTTGGGACCCTTTGATTATCTTGCTCAGGGTACGCTTTATCCTGACGTTATTGAAAGTGCTGGTACAAATGTAGACCCTAAGACGGGAGAGCGTATGGCGGTAAAGATAAAGAGTCACCATAATGTTGGCGGTCTTCCTAAAGATCTTCAGTTTAAATTGGTAGAACCTTTACGTCGTCTTTTTAAGGATGAAGTTCGTAAAGTTGGCAGATTACTAGGACTTCCAGAAGAGATTGTAAGACGACACCCCTTCCCTGGCCCTGGATTAGCGATTCGTATAATAGGAGAAGTTACTCATGAGAAATTAAATTGTTTACGTGATGCTGATTTAATTGTTCGTCAGGAAATACTTAACGCTGGTTTGTATCCTGATGTATGGCAGGCTTTTGCAGTTCTTTTGCCGATTCGTTCAGTTGGAGTAATGGGAGATCAGCGAACTTATGCTTGGCCAATAGTGCTTCGTTGTGTTTCTAGTGAAGATGGGATGACGGCTGACTGGTCACGCCTTCCTTATGATGTCCTTGAGAAGATTTCAAATCGAATTGTTAATGAGGTCACGGGGGTAAATAGAGTTGTCTTAGATATTACTAGTAAGCCTCCTGGAACTATTGAGTGGGAATAAGTAACATATAGAGAAGGCAATTAGTCACTCAAAAAGTTAGTTCCACGTGAGCAGAAAGTAAAAAATAGAGAACCTAATTGCAAGGGTTTTGCAGATCTTTGTTCCACGCAAGTTCCACGCATTGCCTTTTAGGTGTCTCTTAGGAGAAATCGTAGAAAGTGGTTTTCTCTACACTTGGATTAGATTGAAGGCAGGAATATCACCTACTATGAAGAAACGAACTACTGCGATTGCTGCTGCCTTGTGTTTGATGCCATTGGGACAACCGCTGTTGATTGCAACTAGTGTTGTTTTGACGAGTGCTGCTGTGATGCTTGCTACTCCTCAATCAGCACAGGCAGAGAGTGGTAATTATTATATAGAACTTGCAAAAGATGCAATGAGGAATAATGATTTTCATTCTGCAATTAGATATTTTACTGAGGCAATTTATATTGACCCACGAAATATCAGTGCATATGAAGGTCGGGGGTTGGCAAGACATAAGTTAGAGGGATTTCCAAATCACGGCACTTGTTCTGATTATAAGAAGGCAGTCTCACTAGGAAGTAAAGATAGTTATTTTCTTGTTGGTCTTAGTTGGTGCAAGAAACCTTATTTATAACTTCATTTTGAGTTGCAGGAAAAATCTTTGATGTTGCAGGAATTTAATGACTACCTGTTGCAGGAAATTAGCGAAATAATAACTTATTGGAATGAAGATATTTTCTCTATATATGTGATAAATTAGAAAAATGAAGTCCCTCTGATATGAAGAAACGAACTGCTGTTATAGGTGCTGCATTTTCGTTGATGCCATTGGTTCAATCTTTGGTGGTTGGAACGGGTGCTGCTTTGACGAGTGCTGTGGTGATGTTTTCTGTTCCTGACAAAGCAAAGGCAGAGAGTGCCAATACGTACAAAGAAAGAGGCGATCAAAAATTTAGTGAAGGTGATCTTTATGGAGCAATTTCTGATTTTAATAAGGCAATAGAAATTGATCCCAAATATGCAAATGCCTATGGATCTAGATGTGGTGCAAAACTAAATCTAAGGATGAACAGTGAAGCACTTAAAGATTGTGAGAAGGCAATTTTAATAAACCAAGAAGACAGTTCTATTCACCTTGATAAGAACACACTATTTACTAACCTTTGTGGAGTAAAGGTTAACTTAAAAGATTTTTATGGAGCTATTTCTGATTGTAATAAGGCAATTTCACTCGATTCAAAGGATGGTCTTGCTTTTAGGAATCGCGGAATTGCGAAGGAGGAGATAGGAGATATGCAAGGTGCTTGTTCTGATTGGAAAAAAGGTTCCTCTCTTGGAGAAGAAGATGCTGCTATGTGGGTAAGAAATCAATGCTAAGTATCTAAAAGTAACTTCACCGTCATTTCAACGCGATATAATGTAGGCGCAAACCTAGGTCACTCACTACACTTTTTAATCTCGGACTATTGAGTGGGAATAAGTAACATATAGCGAAGGTAATTAGTCACTCAATAACATAGTTCCACGTGAGCACAAAGTAAAAAATAGGGAACCTAATTGCAAGGGTTTTAGATACGTGTGTTCCACGTTAGTTCCACTTACCACTTTCTCACCTTCTCTTAGGAGAAAGCGTAGAAAGAGGTTTTCTCTACATTTGGATTAAATTAGTAAAAGTTGGTATAGGACTCATATGAAGAAACGAACTGCTGTTATTGGAGCATTGGTGTCGTTACTGCCAATGGGGCAACCGCTGGTGATTGGAACGGGTGCTGCTTTGACGAGTGCTGCGGTGATGCTTTCTGTTCCTCAAAGAGTAAAGGCAGAGAGTGCGGTTTTCTATTACAACCGTGGAGTTGATAAATACGATGCTGGTGATTATTACGGCGCTATCTCTGATTACAGCAAAGCAATTGAGATTAATCCAAGGCATGCTTCTGCATATTACAATCGAGGAACTATAAAAGGTAAAGAATTAGGTGATTATTACGGAGCAATTGCTGATTACAACAAGTCAATCGAGATTAATCCAATGGATGCAGATGCGTATCGCAATCGAGGACTTTCAAAGGAATATATAAGAGATCTGAAAGGCGCTTGCTCTGATTGGAGGAAAGCATCTGAATTAGGAGATAAAGACCCTGCTAAGTGGGTAAAAGATCAATGCTAATTATCTGAAAATAACTTCACCGCAACTTCACCGTGGCAAGTTGTCAACTTCTCTATAGAGACATCGTAGAAAGAAGATTTTCTCTACACTTGGATTAAATTAGTAGAAGTAGCACGATTCCTTTGTGAAGAAACGAATTGCGATAATTGGTGCCCTGCTGTCGTTGATGCCATTAGGACAATCGCTAGTGATGGGAGGTGGCGCTGTCTTGATGAGTGCTGCGGCAATGCTTTCTGTTCCAGAAAAAGCAAAAGCAGAGAATGAAGAGTTCTATTTCAAAAGGGCATATCAAAAGGCAGAAGAAGGTGACTTTTATGGAGCTATCTCTGATTACAACAAGGCAATTGAGATTAATCCAAGGAATGCAAGTTCTTATTCTAACCGTGGAGTTGCCAAGAGAAAATTAGGAGATTATTCCGGAGCAATATCTGATTACAGCAAAGCAATAGAGATCGATCCAAGGGATGCATATTATTATTTCAACCGTGGAATTTCAAAGAGACTCTCAGGAGATTATTCCGGAGCAATATCTGATTACAGCAAAGCAATAGAGATCGATCCAAGGGATGCACAAGCGTATTCCAACCGTGGAGTTGTTAAGAGTAAATTAGGAGATTATCACGCAGCAATATCTGATTACAGCAAAGCAATAGAGATCGATCCAAGGGATGTAAAGGCGTTTAGAAACCGTGGAGTTGACAAGGAGTTAATAGGAGATCTGAAAGGCGCTTGTTCTGATTGGAGGAAAGCATCTGAATTAGGAGATAAAGATGCTGCTAAATGGGTAAGAAGTCAATGTTAATGATTTGAAAATGACTTCACCACGATATAATACATATACAAACTCAAGTCACTCACTGCACTTTTCAATTAGGAACTATTGAGTGGTAATAAGTAACGTATAGAGAACGCAATTAGTCATTTAAAAAGTTAGCTCCATGTCAGAACAACGTTAAAATCAGAGAACGTAATTGTAATAGTTGTTTTCCACTTGAGTCCCACGCAGCATCTAGTGAGCATCTCCTTAGAGAAATCTAGAACAATAATTTCTCTACACCTGAGTTAGATTGAAGGGAAGGAATCTCCCTATATGAAGAAACGAACTGCTGTTATTGGAGCATTGGTGTCGTTACTGCCAATGGGGCAACCGCTGGTGATTGGAACGGGTGCTGCTTTGACGAGTGCTGCGGTGATGCTTTCTGTTCCTCAAAGAGTAAAGGCAGAGAGTGCGGTTTTCTATTACAAGCGTGGACGGAATAAAACTGATGATAAAGATAGTTACGGAGCGATTTCAGATTACAGCAAAGCAATAGAGATCGATTCAAGGTATGCCAATGCATATCATTGGCGCGGACTTGAAAAGTTGTATATCAAAGATTATTATGGTGCAATTTCTGACTTCAATAAAACCTTACAAATAACGCCCAATGATGAAATGGTATATGGCAGTCTTGGAATTGCAAAAATGTTCATGAAGGATATGAAAGGTGCTTGTTCTGATTGGAGAAAGGCATCCTCTCTTGGCTATGAAAATGCTACCAAGTGGGTAAGAAAGTGGTGTAATTAAGAAGGGTTTTTCTTGGCAAGTAACTTCATGGTGACTTGACAGTGATATAATGTAACTGTAAACCTCAGTCACTCATTGCACCTCTTAATTAGGAACTATATGAGTGGGAATCAGTAATATAAAGAGAACATAGTTACTCACTCAAAATATCACATCACCCTCAGTTCAACGTGAAAATTAGGTGATGTAATTGAAAGTGTTTTGAGAGATGACATGACCACAACTTCACCGTGGCACGTTGTCACCTTCTCCACAGAGAAATCTTAGAAAGAGGTTTTCTCTACACTTGGATTAAAGTAGTAGAACTAGCATGACTCCTTTGTGAAAAAAAGAACTGCTTTTATTGCCTCTGTCTTGTCGTTGATGCCATTAGGACAACCGCTGGTGATTGGAATGGGTGCTGCTTTGACGAGTTCTGCGCTATTACTTTCTGTTCCAGAAAAAGCACAGGCAGAGAGTGCTGTTTTCTATTACAACCGTGGAGTTGATAAATACGATGCTGGTGATTATTACGGAGCAATATCTGATTACAATAAGGCAATTGAGATCAATCCAAAGTATGCAGATGC
>QCGG01000014.1 GCA_003280055.1 Prochlorococcus sp. AG-363-P19 | reverse complement strand
GTAGCGTTATAGATTACTGAACGATCAAAACTATTCAATTTAGTAAGTCTCATTAATAGATGAAAATAAATCAATCCAAAAATCACTACCTGTAAGCCATATTATAAACCCATAGAAAGATAGAAAAGGGCCAAAAGGAATTACTTCACCCCTTGAAAAATGCTTACTAATGCGGCCAGAAAGCACTATCAGGCCTGCAGATATAAAAGCAAATGTTATTGTTAGATATAGACCATAAAGACCGAGCCATAGACCTAATAATCCTACAAGTATTGAGTCACCCTTCCCTAACGATGGACTTTTGATTATCGAATCACACAGCTTCCTTGTGATTTCAAAAGAAATATATCCAATTAAAAGAGCTGTTAGATGATTTAAGATGTACTTTGTTATTAGTAGATCCCTATATAATAAACAATTTAGAATTATCAAGAAAAACCCAAGAATTATTCCTAAAAGACTTATCTCTCTAGGTAACCAAAAATTTTCTATGTCTAAAACTGTCAAAGTCAGGAGAATCGATGAAAATACCCATCCTGAAAATAAATTAATCAAACCATTAGTCTCAAATAATTGGTTTGAATTGGCAAAATTACATGATAAAAATAAGATTCCCGAAGTTAACTCTATAAGTGTAGATCTAATACAGATTATAGGTTTGGATTTTGAACAATTCTTTTGTTTTTGAATTAAGTCTATATATAGTTTTTCTTCGCCTCGACAGATAATTGATTTACAAAATAGATAATGCTTCTTAGGAGAGAATAGAGAATTTGAAAATTTAAGACTATAGGTCAGAATAGATATAATTCTCCCAGACATTACACCTAATGCAAAGCCCACCCCCAATTGGTATAGAATTAAATTCATTAATGTTTAATTTAATCGTTTTCAAGTAACTTTTTCTTTAATAATAAAGGAGCATTTTTTATAACAAATGCTGAAAACAAATTATCATTGAGACTATAGCTTATTTGTAGGAACTCATAGGTTTGTAAGGATTTTCTATTTAGAAAATATGGTTTTTTTGACTTATGATTCAGGAATATTTTCAATCCTGTTAAACCTTTAAAATAATAACTTAAATTACTTAAAATATTTTTAATCCTAAATAGTAGACGATATTTTTGCTGCAATGTGGAGGAAATAAATGATTTCTTTAAGTCATTAGAGTAGAAACTTGTTATCAAGCCTAATAGTTCTTTTCTATTTTTTGGACAAATATTATCCATTTGCTCTAACGCATATGGAAATAAAGTCTTAATATCTTCAGCTAAAGAGGTATTTATAAATGCAGCAATGATATCCTCAGAATACCCCAGCCTTTGAGATGTGTCCTGTTGCCTTGTGTAAGAAAAAGTATTTGATTCAGTATATACTTTACCAATACTAAGAAAACGTATCTGAGAATATAATTCACATATATTCAAACAAGGGTTTCTTTCATATATCTCTTTGCTGACTTTATAGTAGTCATTGGTTCTAAATAAACAATAATATATCGACCTAGGATTTTCTAGTAGTTTTCTAACTCTTTCGTACCCGATATCTTCATCAAAATTTAGAGGATCATACCATTCATTGTCTATATACTTTTCTGACCATTTTTTTATAACCCCTTGGACATTTGAGAACTCACTATTATTATTAATGAGTTTAAAGCCAGCTATTCTTGCCTGAGCTCCAACATAATCTGAGTTATTATCTAAAAAATCTATTAATAAGTCTAAGCCTGACGTTATTAGGAAATCATCATTGTCTACACTAATAACATATGAGGTCTTTACTCTGGAGATTGCATCCATACGCTTAAAATAGTAATCTTTAACTGTTAAATCTTTGTATCTAATGTATTGATAATTTATGTTCGGAAAGTTTCGTTTGTTGTCGAGAATTCTTTCAATACTTGGATCTACTTCACCATCCGCAATAATTATTGGGAAAGGTAATTTGATTTTATTAGCATGCCACATCCACCGGAGACTATGAAGATGCCTTCCCTTGATAGTTAAAATTATGGTTAGTTTCTTATTCATATTCAGAGCTTAGTTGCTTGCACAAGCATAACCGATTGAATGACTATGTACATTCCTTATTTCTTACCAAAGGTTCATAGCCTTTTTGCCGATCACCAACCATATAGTCATAGCAATTGATGACGCATCATTCTAGTAGCTTTCCGTCTTTGCTCCTATCCTGCAAACTCTTATGCTTACATGATTTATCCAATCAATATTCTTTGTCTGTCCTAATAATTCCCCACCTACCCACTTTAATGTTACTTACACTATTCTTGGGAATTAATATACGTAAACCCTTACTTAATATCCTTTCCCTACTCAATAATCTTGGTTACAAGCTCTTATATGCTAAAATAAAGGAGATTCTAATATTAAATTAGAATATACCAAAGAATTTGCTCAGAAAAGAACTACATGACCTTCAATAAGACTGACTCTTTTAAAGAGAAGGCTATGAATGAGTTCCCATTACTTGACCCTAATGAAGGATTGCCGTTATTTTATCCCTATATTGCACCAGAGACAGAAGTCGAAATCCTAGGGACACTTAAATCAAGATGGATTGGTCAAGGGCCAAAAGTAGAATTATTTGAGAAGAAATTCAAAGAGCGTGTTTTCCCTGAAGGCCATTCAATAGCTACTGGCAGCGGAACCGATTCGTTACACTTGGCTTATATTCTTGCTGGTGTCAGTCCTGGTGATGAAGTGATAACTCCTGTATTTACATGTACTGCTACAAATATACCTTTGCTTTATATAGGCGCCAAACCTGTATTTTCTGATATAGATAAAAATACACTTAATATTAATATCAACGATATTGAATCACGGATTACAGAGAAAACAAAGGCTGTAGTTGCTGTCGACTACGGCGGAACATTGGCCAATTACTCAGAATTAAATAGTATTTGTACAAAATATGGTTTAACCCTAATATCTGATGCTGCACAGTCTATAGGAGCAATTTATAAAGGAAAAAATGCAGCAAACTTTTCTGATTTTACTGCTTATTCGTTTCAAGGTATCAAAACTATTACTACTGGTGACGGCGGTATGCTTTGCCTGAAGGACACACAATTATTAGACAAGGCTAAGCGACTACGTTGGTTTGGTATTGATAGACAATCTAAGCAAAAGGGTACCTGGGATAATGACATTTATGAAATAGGCTATAAATACCAGCTTACTGATGTGGCTGCATCACTTGGTCTGGCTAATCTTATTCACCTTGATGAGTTACTCGATCACAGAAGGAAATTGCTAGATTTATATATTAAAAGTATAGATAATAATGATATAACCGTACTTAAATATCCATTTGATGATGGCACCCTCTCAAGTCCTTGGTTATGCACAATTCTGGTAAATGGAGACCGTATTGGACTTATGCGTAAGTTAAGATCATATGGTATTGAAAGTGGCCAGGTTCATTATAGGAATGACAGGTATTCTATTTTTGGAGGTAGACAATCCGATCTTCCAAATATGGATGACATAGAAGAGAAGTATCTTGTTCTACCCCTACATCATATGATTACTCCTGAAAATATATGCACAATTTCAGATATATTGAATAGTGGTTGGTAACCTTTATCATTACCTCTTGGCTATGAATAAATACATTTGTCCTCCTAATCATTTATAGAACAACTCAAAAACAATAGTTATATTCTCATTAAAATATTTTCTCTACTGATCAAATAAAGAAAATAAAAATTAATACCTTTCATTCTGCTACTCCTGATTGTGTTCAATACACCTAACAACATATACAAAATACTTAATCGACTGAAAATTACTAATTATCATCAACTCCCCTGATCTATTCACCTAAAATATATATACAAAATTCTTATTCCACATCCACAGAACTCTATCAAACCTGACCTTGTAATTGCTTACAAATTTTAATTCGATGTTTTCTGGTCAATAATTTTTTATGAACTAAAGGGTAATTACATTTTTTGCTGTAATCTATTAGTAGATAAAAATCTCTCCTCTTCTTGCTATGTTAATCTCAACTTTAGACTCTAATCTCTTAACCTTTATTATTTCAGTCTCAATCTTAGGTCCTATATCAATAGGCACATTATTTTTTGTTTTGATTCGCATAAAAAGATACAACCCTGATCGTATTCGCTGGAAATAATATCAACATGTAGTTTTTATACTTCTAATCAATTTTCTAGCTTCTATTTGTGATTTTAGTGTTCCCAATCAAATATGTCTCTTTTATTCATTTGAACCTTCTTTGATGTTTTTACTCTACTCTCTCAATTGTTAAGAAATCCTGGTCAAACGATCCGAACTTCGCTGAGTCCTTGCTATGCAATAAGAAGAGTTAATCAAGAGCTATGTCAAAAAAACAGCTTGAGAGTTTCTTTACAATGGCCCAGTCTGACAAGGCTATTCAACGTCAGATATCAGATTGTGGTCTCAATAACAGTTGTATTGCCGCTGTCGGAAAGAAATATGGTCACAAGTTTTCACCAGCAACTCTGAGTCACTGGCAAAGAGAACACATATAGTTTTTTCAGCATAAAATTAAGCCTGTCTTTTTTTGATCAGTATTTTTACCTAATTTATACAAGGTCCAGAGACCTCCCCTATCTGTTTCTTTATGGCTTCTGATTTTTTTAAGTTAATAAGACACCTAATTACCCCGCTTGCTCCTTTTCATACCCAACAATAGAATTAGCAACTATCATTGCCTCTGCTTTAAAAGCTAGGGCTCCGCGTGGTTCTAAGGCTATACATCTGATCAGTGCCTTGTTAGTTATACCAGTGTTTATACTCAGCAGCCGGCTGATTGGCTTTGAAGTTTTTTCAAATCAACAAATTGGCTTTAGGCGGTATTGATTTTTATATCTACACACTTTTCTTGAGGATCTTAACTACTCATTATTTGCCATTAGTTAAAAGTACTCCAATGGTGTTTGTTCTTTATGACAAAAATTTGCATTATTTTTCATAACGCGGATAATACGTAAAAGAATTTGTTCAAAATGCTTGATATCAGCCCATATAGGCGCATTTCTGATTTTAAAAATCTTCGAAATGCAATACACCCAATCATTAGAAATCTTCTAAACGAAGCAAAGTGCACTGTTCACAAACACCCATCAAGTAGAGAGTTATACCTATGGAGCAGAAGTTATCACAGTTGACTTGGCAGGAAAAAAATATTTTCTTTTGCTTTAAGCAAAATATATAAAAATTATCTTAGTGATTTTCAATACTTTTTGAATTTTGATTACTTTCATCTGCTGTTTTTGAAAACACCTCTCCATATAACGAAGTAGCCCCAGCTAGACCAAGAAGTCCTGATAGAGCAAACACAATTGTCTCTGCAGAATCTCCTTTAGGGTATGAACCTGAATGTATTAGCCCTACATTGATTATTTGCCCCAGTCCCAGGGATGTAATGATCCAAGAAGAAATATAAATAATGCGAATCAGGATCTTTTTCATTTGAAAGGACAGTTGATTTTGCTTGTTTTGAGCTGTTTAATGATTCTTGAAGTCAGTGAAACTGTTTGAAAGGAAAGTCCGTAGGTCCTAGAAGTATATTTTTCCTTATTTTAGTCGTTTAAGGCTTTTATCTTATTTTCAATGATTACTTGTAATTCCTTGATACTTTTTAATAGAGGCATTTCCGAATTGATTAGATAATATTATTATTTTGCAAGGCTAAGAAATTTTACCTAGGATTTTTCTAGTTAATCAGTTCATCAATTGTCAGTGAATGATAATGTCTAAACAATTTATTCGATGACAAGACTATTTGCTTTCTTAACTTTTCCTTATGAGAGATTAGATTGAGCTAGTAGTTAGTTGGGCAATGCTTTTGATGCACAATCCCGCAACTACAACTTTTGGGTTGGCGTTTGTTTTACTAATTCTATTGGCTTTTTTGCTTGGCCTTGGAAGAAAGCTTGAGCCTGCTATTCGTTTGGAACAGTTTGGAATACCAATAGCTCTTGTCGCAGGTTTATTAGGTCTGATTCTTGGTCCTTATGGTTTTTTTCCAGTTTTACCTAAAGGCGTTACAGATATTTGGACTGAGTTGCCCGCCCCCTTATTAACTCTTGTCTTTGGCACTCTGCTTCTAGGGCGTCCACTACCCCAAGGTCGCGGAATAATTCAGCCTGTAGCTTCTCAGGCTCTTCTAGCTCTTCTACTTGGATTTGGTCAATATTTAGTGGGTGGTCTAGTAGTTATTTTTTTTCTTATTCCATATCTAGGAGTGGATCCTTTGATGGGTTGCCTTATAGAGGTGGGTTTTGAGGGAGGACATGGAGCAGCCGCTGTAATGGGGGAGAGTTTCCAAAGACTTGGTTTTACAGCTGGAAAGGATCTTGGTCTTGCAATGGCAACAGTGGGCTTATTGGCCTCTGCGATTCTTGGTAGTGGTTTGGTTTTACTTGGTCGTTTGCTTGGATGGGGAACATTACATGCCTTTCCTGAAGTAGTCGAGGAAACTGAGGAAAAGGAGGAAATTGCTTTGTCTATGAGACTCCGTCAACTGTCTATAAACCTTGCACTTCCTGGATTAGCAGTGGGTTTTGCAGTCTTGATGTTGTATTCACTAAAGTTTCTTTCCCAGTTCCTTAATGACACCTACAAGCAGGTATTGAATACGTTTCCCGTTTTTCCCCTGGCTTTATTAGGTTCACTCTTGATTCGTTTTTTACTAGAGAAGTTTAATCGAACAGCATTTATTTCTCCTCTAATTCAGCGTGAGATTGGTACACTTTCAACAGATCTCTTGATCATTACAGCAATGGCAAGTTTGAATTTGCCGATTTTAAATAAGGATTGGATTCCTATTACAGTATTATCTTTTGCCGGATTAACGTGGAATTTATTTGTGATGCTTTTTTTTGCAAAATTCATATTAAAGAGCGATTGGTTTGAGAGATCAATAACAGAGTTTGGGAATGCAACAGGTGTAGCTGCAAGCGGACTCCTTTTGTTAAGACTTGCTGATCCAAGAAACATGACAAATGCTTTGCCTGTGTTTTCTATAAAACAATTAATTGTACAACCAATTCTTTCTGGGGGTGTAATTACAGTGCTAGCTCCTATTGGAGTGTTGAATTACGGTTTAGTTGGCTGGACAGAAATTACTGGTGCTATCACGGCAATTTTTCTTTTACTAGCTATTTTTATTAGAAGATAACAACAACTAAAAAAATATCTTCTCTTTTCTTTACTAGTCTTGTTGAAAAGAAAGCTTAAATTGCTAACTTACTATAAAATAATCAACCCCTTTTATATACTCTGATGGATTACATAAGACAAAGAGAAGCTCCTAAGCATGAGATTAGAGAGAAGTGGTTCAAGAGTCATCTGCTTGATAGGGAAGTTGAATTGAGAGAGCTTTATGAAATGCCACAAGATCAACTTGATATTTTGATGGCTGAAACGGCAGAACTTAGAAGTGATCCAGCTAATAGGGAAAGGAACCTCGGAAAGTTTTGCACCGCAGGTTATTTTTTAGAGTTGGCGAGGATAATTGACAAACGCAGAGATGATTAGCTTGGTGATGGTTTCAACTTCATAGATAAGGGTATTGCTTTACTTCTAAAATTTCATCTAATAAAAGACTTCCATAAATATGTGGATACAAGTTATCTTCTTGATTTCCTTCTAGTCTGACCGGAGATCTTAATTTATTTATATTCATTTTAATTAAGACTACATCCTCCTGGTCTTTGAAAAATAAGTTATAAATATTTTCTATTTGAGAATAGAACGATGCGTGTATGTAACCCACTTCACAAATTTTTTTGCCAAGAGTAGACATAGTGTAAACCCCATGCTTCTTTGCATTTTCAAAATCTTTTCTAAGGGCTAGATGGTATATGTTTTTCTCTTTAAAATTATTTGAAGCACCACTGGGGAAGTTCACAGGGTGATCTTTTGATGTCCATGGCTTTTGCTTTGTCATCAATGTATCAAAAAGTGGACTCTTAACATAGAAATTTAGCCAATTACGAAGTGGTGCCATTTTAGGATTTCCATCTATCCAGTTTGGATCTGCAAGCCAATATTGGCGAACAAAAGGCCATATTCCCCAGTCAGCAAGACTCTCGCCGGTTTGCAATAGCCAATTGTTGTTACTAGAGCTACTAAGCTCAAGCCGTGCATTCAATTTTGAAAGTATCTTTCTCGCGGACTTTTTATGATATTCAGAATCTTCTTTAGGGTATCTAGAGGCATATTTAAATCTGTCGAGATGAAATTTGAAGATTCCGTCATTAGTATCTAGAAGCGAATTAATTTCTTCATTCTCTTTTTTGTTGTTTCTCCTGAGAATATCTTGTGGATCAGATGTTTTTAGAGCCCATTCCATTATACCAAGAGACTCTTCAATTATTTCTTTCTTGTTTGTTATAAGAACAGGGACTGTACCCTTGCTAGATATATCAAGTAGCTGTTTTGGTTTTTTTTGGAGACTTACTTCTCGAAGCCTAACTGTCTGACCGGTTTTGATTATTGCCCATCTTGCCCTAATTGCGAAAGGGCACCTTCGAAAGCTATAGAGAATATCTTCAGACATTATTTGGGTCACTTGATCGACTTTGTTGAGTTAGAAATCAATTTTTATTAAAACAAATTTCATTAAAAATGTCACTTAATAAGTCGATTTACAGACTCTAATGTATATGCTATTGAAACAAAAGATGATGCAAATAGTAACCCCTTAAATCTATTTGACCATGTTGAGAATGCCGGCACATCTTCTGCGTCATAGCCTCCAAAGCTTCCAGTGAGAAAAAGAACCCACATAGGAATGGAAGACAAACCAAAACCAATTGAAGTTGCATGTGCAAGATTTGCCTTAAAAAGAATTGAAACTAAAGTGCTAGTTAACCCAAGAATTAGGGCACCTTTGAATCCAATTCCTACTTCTTCTTTAAGGGACACTGGTTGATTTATATTTGTATTCATTTGGTTTATGCATTCATTTACTTGTTGAGTATTTAACCTAAAATATACTGTTTCTGGGATTCTGCAGGTCTTATATTTTGCTATGAGCCTTGCTTCAACGCTAAAAGGCTCTGTTGTCTCTACTGTTTTGATGATTTCATCTGGCTTAAGTTTCTTTTTTACCTTTTCTATATCATCTGTATGGCCAATCCGATATAGATCACCATTTCGCAATAGATAGATGACCCTTGCCATAATCTCCCTAAAAGGTTGAATTCATCTCTGTATATACTATTTATAACTTGTTTTGGCACTTTTACTACCTGACCAAGGTTGTTAATATTATTTTCCCCTCGTGCGACTGAATAGAACTAATTAGCAGACATTAAAAAAGCCTCGCCAATTGACGAGGCTTTTTTAATTTGACTGAACTTATCTAACTAAAGGATCAAAATAAATTCTTATCAGTCCTTTAGCGTTACTGGTTTGCCAAGAGGTCCAAATTCCTGGTTCAAGGTCCGTTTGAAGTCAAAGCCCATTGCACGTAATGCATGGAATAAATGACCTTGGATATAGAAGAAACCAAGATAGTAATGGATATTTGTCAACCATGCGCGAGAGGTGTGGGCACCATCAGATAATTGAACAGTATCAATCCAGTATGGAGATACCCCAAATTTCAATTCTAATGTCTCTCCAAACCATTCAACCGGATAAACAGTTGTGTTGGTTGCGCACCAGAAAGCAGCGACAATAGCCATCCAGCCGATTCCAGCTAAAGACCAGGAAAGAATAGCTTCGGCAGATAACAGTTTAGATCCTTTAAAGCTGGTGTATTCCCCAATTTGCTTGGTGGCTATATGGAATGCCCCACCTCCTATTTCGAAGAATGCCAAGAAGACATGACCACCCATTACATCTTCAAGGCTATCAATAGCAAGGAAGTCAAACTGGTGATTCCAAATTTGAGTCAAATCAACGTTGTAATTGACCTGTCGGACAGCACCTAGCGCTGGGTCATAAATGCCATGGATTCTTGCCCACTCAACAAACCATATGCAAGCGACACCCATAAAAATTAAGTGGTGTCCAAGAATGAAGGTTTGGTTATCAGGGTTATCCCATTCAAGCTTGAATTTTTTAGCTTGAAGCACTTCTGAATCCTGTATGTCACCTGGGAAAAGAAGAGAGTGCATAAGTCCACCTGCTCCATAAACCATGGATAAAACCAAGTGAACGATGCCAATATTTGCAACACCTGCTCCGGTCCATGCACCTGAACCGTCAAATCCAAGGCCAATAGATGCCAAATGAGGAAGGACGATTAGAGGCTGATGACCCATAGGCAGCGAGGGGTCAAAGCGAGCAAGTTCAAAAAGGGTAAAAGCACCGGCCCAAAAGGCAATTAAGCCTGTATGCGCAGCATGCGCAGCAATAAATTTGCCTGAGCGGTTGGTGACCCCTGCGTTACCAGCCCACCACCCATAGGTGACGTCTGGGTTTCCATAGGTTTGCATTAATAGAGAGCGCGAACGTGCAATGCCGTTAGACAATACTCTTAACTCACTACTTCTAGAGTATGCACGGTCAAGACTTTTACTAATGTCCATATAATCTTGCGAAAAATACCTAGAAGGGGTTTTGATATTCGATTGGTTTTTTGAAAATCGATTAACAAGACGCTTTTTTAGCAGTCGCGAGTTCGATTTAAAGAGGTTTTATGGTTTTTAGAAAGTTCTCGTTTGATGATTTAAGTTAGTAGTCCATTGAATAGGCAGAAATCACTTCAGAACCTAGTACTTGCCCTGACTTAGAAATTCTTTCTTGGTTCTCCTTCCAATAAATTTCTATTGCGCCTGGAATAGCAACAAATATGGCTAGGACTTGAGAACTGTTTTCTTTGCTAACTGCTCTGAAAATAGGCTTTAGACCAGCCTCTTGCTGGTTTTCTAAATCATCATCAAATTCCTTTGCCCATTTAGCGAAATCCTTATTGATATTGAAAGTAACCACATTTGCTACCGGCAATGCAGGTTCTTCTTTTTGACTGGATTTTCCGAAAAGCTTTGTTCCCGCAAAACCAGCTCCAAAACAGATAAGTGTCCAAATAGATATTTCTATTACTGATGCTAATTCCTTGTTGAGAAGGTTTGATGGGAGCAATTCAGAATTAATCAAAACAGGGCCACCAATTCCCCATACAACAAGGCAAGTGCCTAGATACCAAATTCGAGATGGGGAATTATTGGCCATGTTTTTTTTCTTGGTTAAGTAGTTTGAGAGTAGTCACGTCAGCAAACATCTCAGATAAAAAAAGATTAATGTTAAATCGAGTTATACTGAGAAAAGCCTGTATAACGGTTGTTAAGGATATGCAAAATTCTGCGGGGCAAAAGATTTTTGATATGTTTTTTGATAAAGGACATATTTGTTTAAATTAATTACTTATTTTATAGTTAATTTCAGCTGTTGAATTAAATGCTTTGACTGGTTAAATGAACAGCTGGAATTTTGAGGAATAGGTTAAGGTTATAGGAATTAATTACTTAAATTAAAGCCCTAAAAGCATTGCCTAGAATCTCATGTTCCTTCTACAGTCTCAAGATATTCTGTAGCCTCGTCAAGATCATTACAGAACTTGCATGAGCCAAGATAGCAACCTAGAAACCTTTCAAACGAACGCTTGCCTCCGCTTAGGGGGTATTTATGAATAGTGCCGCCCTGAGGAGAGGAGTGTACGAGAACTGGTTGAGCCTTCATGCTTGCGAAATTAGAAGCACATTAAAAATGCGCCATATAAAGGTTCCTGGCCATAGGTGGAATTACTACAAATTCCCATGGAACTGGTCAAACGATTTGTCTAAATGAATTTTATGCACCTTTCTGGACTAATTTCTTTGATGTAGAAAGCCTTATCGGAAATGCTCAAGCTTTGGGAGACACTTCTGCCTTTAGTCAAGGATCTAAGAATTAGATTTCTTTTGGCTATGGGGGCAAACGTTCTGATCCTTTATTTTCTTACGACATATTGGAAAACTTTGATTCCAGAACTGCCTTCCTAAGGAAACGGGAAAAGCTTTTCAAGAAAATCCTTAACTTGTACGGACCAAGAAGAAGTAAATCAAGCCTTTTTTCAAGTAGTAAGGAACTCTTGATTTTTCTAAAAAGAGACTTAAGCCTATACGAAAAGTAAATAAACTATAGCCTTTTTAAGGCTATAGGTAGTAAATTTGATTGTAGAAAAATTCACAAGTGCTTCTAGGTTTGAAAAAACATAGATTTTAGTCTTTGGAACTTTTAATTAGTAAATTACTTGCTTTTGGGAAAATTAAAATACTAACAATAATACAAGCTAAGGCAGTGAGAAAAAAAGTAGTTATTTGACCAACTGATGCAGGCAAGTATATGCCTGCATTAAGAAAAGGAAGGTCAATTAATGAACCAACTGTACCCCAAATAATAACCCATGTAGATACATATGCGATTCCAAACCAATCTTTCTTTGTCATATGCCCTCTGAAATTTTAGGAAGCTGGATATTCTTTAGAATTTCACTGTACTATTATTTTTAATCAGAGTCACGTTTTGGTGGATAATGTAAATTTTTTAATATTTGAACAGGAGAAAAAATTTAATTAAATTTAAAACAAAGTTAGCTTTTATCAGGATCCTGGTGGATGGAAAAAGCCTTTTGAATTAAGAAAAATTCCCATTAATAATATTGGACCAAGACCAAATATAGCCAGAATTATCTTTGCTCTAATAGGGCTTGTTTCTGAAGGTTGCTTTTTTTTCACCAATTTTTATATGGGATGTTTGATTACTTTACTAGGGTTCTTCCTTTTTACTCTTCTTAACCTCTGCATTACATGCTAAATTACATTCCGTAAGCTCTGGATTTGTAAGCTGATCAAGCATTCTTGTCATATCTATAGTAGATAATTCCCCATTGCTAGCCCATTTGAGTGTAGTTTTTCTTTGGGCTGGGGCTTTGATATTTCTTTGCTTCTTCTGTGCTGTCAAATCACCCCTCGATTTTAATACTATTGCCTTTTGAATTCATATTTTACCTAATTGCTCTTGTCCTTAAAAAAACTTCACTATTCAATACTATTGGTTGGGAGATAAGTGGCTTCATTTAACAACTTCATTTAATAGAAAATCTATTTCATGCTTTTTAAAAGTTAGATAGAAAAAATTGCCCACTAAAAAACATCCTTTAGTGAATAAATGAGCCAGTCTGTAAACGACATTGGATTTAAAAGATATCGAAAGTTTTTATTTTTAGAAACTCCTTTAATTCTTTTTGGATTGTCTTTATAATTAATTTGAGCCAGATTGCCTTTGCTCGAATGATTTATCATCTCTCCTTCATATTTCCTATCTTTAATACTTGCTGTTTGATTTTGTGAGCTTAGAAACTTGATCTCGTCTGGGAAGAACCATGTTTCTGTACCGTCATTAAGTCTAACAATAAAACCAATTCCTTTCCCATCAGTTAATTTGTAATCACTTACAACCCCCACCTTATTGATTGATATTTTTTGAATAAGTTGTTGGGAAAGACGGTCTTTAATTTTTTCAAGCCTTACTTCAATTTCACTTCCAAGAGAAATAATTTCCTTTTTATCATCCATGGTTGCTGATTTGTAGGGTTGCAAAAGCTTTATCTCTAATCAGTTAACAATACATCTTTGACATCCAAAAGTGATAATACTGAGATGTTGTTTACATCTTTTTTGTGTTCTTTTAGAGTGATCTGGCTGTTTATGCCCTTCTTGTTATCGATTCAAGCTTTTAGCTGTTTATTTGAAACATGACTTTTGTTTCTAGGCTTGCTTTCACGAGTTTTAGACGCGCTTATGCTCTCACGCTACCTAGCTCATAACCATAGTTGAAAACTGTACTTTACTCTTTGGAGTATTAGTTGATTCCTTAATAGGAGTTTGATTAAAGACATTTCTATTTGGGCAATGATTAGTTGTGATTAGCAATAATGCGAGAATCTCAAAGCTATCTAGATTATTTCTGAGATTAACATTTATTTTTTCTGCGAACTTTGCACATGTTGAATCTCCTTGAATAGCTTTAGCCTCTCTAGCTTTTTACTACTCTTCTCGCTTCGAGTTTTTAAAAATGCGATTATTTTTTATTCCACCTCTATTGCTGAGTATCACGTCAATAGTTCCTTTGCTTGCTGCTCCTAATCCAGCGACCAATGAGATTTGCCAGGCTGCAAAGGATTATTGGGGCTGTGTTAGGGCAATGGATGGCATATCGTCTGAATTACGGCAAATCGGACCCCTGCAGGTGGATTGGTCTGTATGGAGGAAAGTCAATGGCAGTTATATTGTTCCTGCTTTTAATAGTTCTGGTAATGGTTTTTACCTAGCGATTAACTGTTCGAGAGGGAAAATAAATGTCAGCGGAAGAGAAGGTGTATGGAAAGGTTGGAACTCACCTGTCAAGGGGTTTGAGTATGAGTTAGTTGAAGAGTTTTGTGATCAAGCGAACTCCCCTTAAAGCTCGAAGGACGATAAGTATGACTTCATGACTAAAGATGGGTACATATTCTTGTCAGTCCTGAGTTTGTGTTGCTGTCAAAATAGAAAAGGAAAGAGTGTGACAATTGTCATACTCTTTCCTTTGTCTTCTTAAAGATATTCTCGTGATTAGCTCTATTGGCAAATTAACCAATATTTAAAGAGCGTTGATCAGCGTTGAAATCTCTTGGTTGGATCGTTTTTGTCTCTGGCATACCAGTGAAACTGAGATACCTGGATAATTGCAATTAAACCAAAAACTGCTGGGATCAGCTGTAATCCACCAGATGGCTTTACCAAGCCCAAGTCTGATGGGTGTGGCAATTGAGTGGCGAAGTCAAGGATGTGGGTTAGGTGAATCATCAATACCCTTAAAAGCGGTTTATATATAGCCTATCAAGCTTGTACGGAGGGCTTGTCTGTTGCATCTTGAAAACTGGCAGGGTTAGAAGCCATGAATTCAAAGTGTTTTAGGTCGATTTTGCTTCTCCCTGAGACTTATAGAGGTTTGCCTGAAATGATTTGGTGAACAGCTGGAACGGTTCTATAAAGCAAGTAGATGATTACTATCATTAGGTTGCCTCCAACAACCAGGGCACCTGTAATGAAGTTTTGCCTGGAGGAGGTGTAATCCCACTTAGGTTGGGTATTGGGTGATTCTTGATCGGACATAGTTTGGAGTGTGTTCTTGCAGATAGCATTTATGGTCATTTTGACCCAAAAGAATCTTGAGATTTTGGCTCAAGGGTTTATTAGGCCGCTTTTTTCAGTTTATTTGACTTTTCGGAACCCAACCTTTCTTATAGCAAGATCTTTTTACTGGGACTGACAAGACGTATGGCTGATACAGCGTTATTTCATAGGAACCATTTGAAAGAAAGATTTCATCAAAAACAGGGATTAGTTTTTGTTAGGAGTTCAACATGAGAAAAGTTATAAAGGCCAGCTTTGCTGCATAGGAAACTGACTAGGTTTTTGTTGGGGGACTTTGATGAAGTTAGAGCCTGCCCCAACCCCCCGACTCTTCAGAAGAGCTAATCTCAATAGGTGTAAACGCTTAATGGTTGATAATATCTAACCAGTGATTAACCTTTAAAAGAGTTATCTCTATATCAAATTATGCTCATAGAGGTATCGGATTTATGCAATGTCAGCGGGAATCCAAGTAATTGATTTTTTTCAGCAAGAGGGTTTTGTTGAGCGGCTAGAGGCATTAACTCAAAAGTTAATGTTAGGAATTCTTCAGGCAGCTCAAGATTTTCATCTTCCAATAGCTGAAAATAGCGCTTCAATTGGTAGTGATGTATGGATTGCACAGTCAGTCATAGGAGTGATTGGCGTGATCATTGTTGGCATCACCTTTTTGCCTTTAGGGGCCACTCCAGCAACAATAAAGGCTTGTCAGTTGAACACTGATCAAAAACTTATTAAGTATGGAGGTGTCGTAATAGCTATAACCACTTCATTGAGTGCAATTTTGTATCTGGAGGTACTTAGGCTTTATGGTGTTCTTGAAGCCTTATGAGCCAAACCAAACTCTTTTGAGTAAAGGAAATATCTCATTAGATTTAAAGTCTTAATCCCTTAATTAGTGCCTAACCGTTTGGTAGAAATATCGAGACTTCCTCAGTGCCTACGATTTGTCCGGAAGCTGAAATCTTTTCATTGTTTAGTTGTAGGAACCTTTCAAGAACTCCTGACTTTGCTTGTAGGATTGCAATTACTTTTTGGGGATCATTTTTACTAACACCTCTAAAGACAGGAGTTATGCCTTTTGATTGCTGGAACTCCATATCATCATCAAAGTTTTTTGACCATTCTGAAAATGTATTTTTGATCTTAAAAACTAGAAAAGTTGCTTCAATTCTTTTTTGATCTTGGAACTTGGAATACAGCAAAATCCAGAGCGGGAATGGACCACTTGTACCAAGGACTAACGCAAATATAGTAAATGCAACAATTGTTCCTATCCCAAAGTTGTAAATGCTTGCATACCTTAAGCTCCAGTCAATTGCTGTACTTCCAACCAGCCAAAAAAATAGCCATAAACCCAGTGACTTATTTGAAAAATGATCTTTGGAAACTTTACTCATAACATTTCGGGGGGAACTACTTTAATCTTGAATTAAATTTGAAAATGAGGTGCGGAAATCAATGAAATTGACATTAATTCTGATTATTAGTAAAGAATGCAGTCTAAGTAACATTTATCCAACCAAATAAATTCTATTCCCTAGAGTTAAAGCCAAGAAATAATTTCCTTCGCTGATCTATTGATGATCAACAATAAAATTACATGAAATTAGAAACCTTGAAACATTAGGTTTGTGATTTATTTAAAATATTTTGATGCACATCTATAGCCAGATGATCTGATGTCTTTCCCTTCATTTACAATTAAATTAAGGGCACAATCACAATATTTTTCTATAGACTCTTCTGAAACACCTTTGACACTTGGATTCTGAATTGAACTATTAATACATTCCTGAAGTTGATCTTGGGGATACGCATTGACTTTGAATGATATCCCAAGCAGGACTATCAATAAAAAAGCTAGTAATTTCATTTTTGAAGAAGATTAAGTTTCTTTAATAGAAACAAATCCTACAGAATTCATTGTTTATTTGCAACTTGATATTGCGAAGAAAATGATTTACTGAATTCATTATCAAAAGAACTATTGACTAAAGTATAATATTTTGGTTAAATTAAACGAGGTTTGGCGGTTGGCTGATTTCAATTAATTTTTCCCTAAAAAGTGAAGAATTAAGCTTTAGCATTAATTCTTTTCTTTGTTCAATTAAATAATCAGAAAGCTTTTTTCTGTAGAATCTGTTGTTCTGGCGGGTTTGTTTTTTTTTCTGACAATAAGTAGCTTATTCCTAGTACACTACTTGCTCTTTATTTGACTACGCATAAGAATGGCTTGAATACTACACTTAGCTTTGGCGTCTTAAATAGATGAATCAGATCAAATGCCCAGAATGCGGTAAGGCATTCAAGATCGATGAGAATGCTTATGCAAATATACTTAAGCAGGTTAGAGACGAGGATTTTGAAGATGAATTAAACAGTAGACTTATGCTTGCTGAAGAAGACAAGAAGAAGTCCATTGACCTTGCAGTTACTGATTTAAAGATAGAGATGCATCAAACTTGCTCAATAAAAGATACAAAAATACTTGAATTGCAATCCAAGCTAGATGCAGCTGATGTTGAGAAGACTTTAGCAATTACTCAGGCTAAAAATTCTATTGAGAAAGAGAGAGATATGTTGGTTCAGCAATTGGAAAAAGTTCAAGAGTATAACGTTGTTACACAAAAGCTTGCAATTACTAAGGCTGTCAATGAATTTGAAAAAGAATGTGATGAGCTCAAGCTAAATCTAGAGAAGGCTGAGCTTGAGAAGAAATTGGCGGAGAAGTCTATGAGAGAAAAGTATGAATTACAGATCAAGGACCGTGATGCTGCAATAGAGAGGCTTCGAGATATGAAATTACGTTTGTCCACAAAAATGATAGGAGAATCTCTAGAACAACATTGCGAAATAGAATTCAACCGTATTCGAGCTACAGCCTTTTCTCGAGCTTATTTTGAAAAAGATAATGATATTAGTAGAGGTAGCAAAGGAGACTATATTTTTCGAGACTTCGACGAATCAGAGACTGAAATAGTTTCAATTATGTTTGAAATGAAAAATGAAAGTGACACTACTTCAACAAAGAGAAAAAATGAGGACTTTCTTAAGGAACTCAATAAAGACCGCATAGAAAAAAAATGTGAGTATGCTGTTTTGGTTTCACAACTTGAACCGGAGAGTGATTTATATAATTCTGGGATCGTAGATTTATCACATCGATATCCAAAAATGTATGTAGTTCGGCCACAATGCTTTTTGCCAATCATTACTCTACTGAGAAATGCAGCATTAAAGTCACTAAATTATAAAAGAGAACTGGCTCGTGTTAAGGAACAGAATATAGATATTACTAATTTCGAGAAAAGTTTAGATGTCTTTAAGGATTCTTTTGAGAAGAACTATAGTCTTGCCTCAAGAAGATTTGAAACGGCCATACAAGAAATTGATAAGTCAATAGACCATTTACAGAAAACAAAAGATGCTCTCTTAGGAGCAGATAGAAATCTTCGATTAGCAAATGACAAGGCTCAAGATGTCACAGTCAAAAAGTTGACAAGAAACAACCCAACAATGTCTGCTAAATTTGAGTCAATTAAAGTGAATGAAGCTGCTTAACTTCTAAAGACACTATTAGTTAGCTTTGTGTTTAATCTAAACTGCTCAATTTTTAGTTCTTAAACTTTGACCTAATAGATTTTTAGAATTACTTTCTCGTACCAAAAAGTAGTTGCCCAGCCATCAATTCTAGATTGAATTATCAGTCTTGTATTTGGAAGAATTTGGCTTTGATCCATTTCTTTTAGTCCTCCTTGGAAGATTTAAGAAGTTTATTGCTTTTGATGAAACTATTTGCTTGACCAATTAGATAAAGATTGGGAATCAATTGACCGAAGTCAAAATTTGCCACAAACAACTTTTCTTGTTCCAATAGATAATTTTACGAGGAGTTTGGTGACCGGATCCCTTCGCTTTAGCTTAATGAAAAGCTCATATCGTTAGTTTATCAATTCAACCTAGATCCCTTTCTCTTCATCAGTCCTGAAAAGAAAATTTTGCGGAACTTCTTTCAAGAAAAGACTAAAAATTCCTAAATGATATTTCTATCAGATTTAATAGAAAACCCCAATTCTTAATACTAGAACGAATATACTTGCATGAGTATATATCCTTAGAAAGGAGCTGATTTCTCTTGTGCTCTTTTTAAAGTTTACGACTAATGGTGGAAAATATACTAGGGCATTAGAAAAAATCAATCCTTCTGTTTAGAGGTCCTTTTGCAAGCTGTTTGATGATTGCCCTGGTAAGCGATAGTTCAAAAGCCTGCCACTATCTAATGCGAGTTTTGATAGTATCTTTAACCAGGATTTAGTTGCATGTAGGCCTTTCATTGAAATTTTGCAGCTTTTCTAGTACTAGCCACTTTTGGAAAGGGTGTTTGAGACCTGTTTTGTACTGTGATATTTGACAGAAGAAGACAATTTCGATGTTATTACTAGGCTTGCGAATTATTGATTTTCAGTAATTGCATACACATAAATTTCGCATAATAAGAAAAGGCTGCAAGAAAACCTGCAGCCTTTTTATTGACTTCTTGAGTTTTTTTGCTCTGGAGGGCCCGCCTAAATCACTGGCTTTGGCAATTGATATTCCTAACCAAAACCAGATAGAGCTGAAGCCACTGCTGCGACAGCGATTACTATTCCACCCCATTTGATCGCAGGTGACTCCTTGTCATATGTAGATGAAACAAGAATTGCAGCGAGCAGTATCTCGGCAAGATTGTCATTAATCATGGATGAGTACCAAAAGTATTGGTTGATACTTTTTTTTTTAGCAAGTCTTTGATTGAAGGTCTACTAGATATGAAGTATGCAACTAAATGGTTGCTGTCAAGTTACTTCTACAAAAGGAATTGGTTTTGGGCAAATTATGGAGAAATTGAAATTTGGGTGCTCTGAAAGTCAATTGGAGCTAGAGAATTAGAGAAGACGACTTCG
Source organism: Prochlorococcus sp. AG-363-P19 (assembly GCA_003280055.1). Lineage (GTDB taxonomy): Bacteria > Cyanobacteriota > Cyanobacteriia > PCC-6307 > Cyanobiaceae > AG-363-P08. The sequence continues at coordinate 26,425 of QCGG01000014.1, read as the reverse complement.
TAGAGCAAAACTATGTCTATGGATTCGTTCGCTTATAAATGAAAAAGGCTAAGGCTATTGATGCCAGAGAGTCAACAATTACAAAAAGATTTGCTGAAGGGCTGCGAGGTTCAACTCCACCTATCCAAAAAGTGAAGCCAGCATGACCAATGAGCCATAAAATACACAAACTAATCAAAATAATTCCATTCATTTTTTCCTAGTTGGATAAATTACTTAGTAAAAAAAGCAGACCAAAGTCAACCTTTCAAAGCATTTCTCTAATTGATTAGAATGACCTTTCGCCTGTAATTGCCTTGCCATGCATTAAATCATAAAGTACTTGGGTTTCAAAGATAGAAATATTCCCCAGGATCTTTCGTCTAACTTTGTTCTAAGTGATTGAGCGAATAACTTCAGGTTTTTTAGAGTTTAAGTGTTCAATAGAGGAGATTTCGCGTATTTTTATTGCTCTATTTGCGCGTAAAATACCTTTTTATTTGCCAAAAGAGATAGGCAGAGGAACTAGCCAGTAAGAATAAAGAAAATGTACCAACTGCTCTATTAGCAGCCTCGACTGTTGGCATTTCTCCCATTTGGAAATATGAATTGATGATAAAGATGTTAACCTTCTAAAGATGCAATTTTATTACACATATTTGTTAAAAGTAACCTTTGTGAACCTTTAGAAGGCTCAGAACCTAAGGATTCTTACTTTCGGCCTAAATGGAAAAGGGTGGAGTTAGGACGAAAGGGAGCCATCCATAATTGTGATGTTGGTTTCTTTTGAGTTGGCCCAACGTAATTTGCTGAGTTCTTGATAATCGGTTCTGTTGTAAGCGTCTATTGCAGCTTCTTTGGATGGAAATTCAATGATTACGGCAAGTTTCCCTCCTTTTCCCTCAACGGTTGTTGAATCCATGTCTTTAGCGAAGACAGATCCACCGACTGACACCACCCAAGGTTGAAAAGCTTCGACATACTCTTTAAAAGCTGGGTTGGTGATAGTTGTCGTGACAATCCAGTAACCCTTTGCCATGTTGATGATTAAATGCGATCAAATATTTGCACTATTCCTTCAGCAAGGGAAGCAGTCATTTATTAATCAGGACAAATGATTAGAAGGTTTCTTTTTCTCTTTTTCTTCTAATGATTTTCGAGCTCTCCTCTAAGGGGTCTAACTTGCTGGATAGTAGGGATTCTCCAATTAGTGGGCCATCTCTATGAAGAAGCATCTCTAGACTCGAACTTTAGCTTTATTGGGGAAATTAATTATGAGCGCTTCCATACAGAAAGCCTTTTTTGGCTTAATTGCATTTGCATTGTCTTGCATAGCCATTGAATTAGTACCTATTTCCATGCAGGCCGCTTATTGGAATCGATGTTTTGATAGCACTGTTGGTTGGATTAATGAAAAACCAGATCTAAAAACATGGAGCGAAAAAGCTAAAGAGTCTCTTGCCGTAGGAGTATGCAATGGAGCTGTTTATGAACCTAAGCTGAAAACTCAATAAGGACAGAGCATCAGTAAGTCCGAATTTCGATTTACAAAGCGCAAAACAATTGCTATTGCTGAAATGTTTCCGGTAAACGTAAGGCAGTACATTACGGCTGTTGAATTGAAAAATAATTGCTGCATATTATTTACAGAATCGCTTCTTCTAATTGCGAGATTCTTCAAAATTCAGTTGGTGTAAAAGAATGCGAACCTAAGACTTACTGTTTCCCAACCAAAAACTAGTTGAAAGTAAACCATCGAAAAGTTTTACTAATTAGTGCCAAAAGGCCTCCTAATAGAAATTGGAAGAGATTCTTAAGAGGAAAGGGCGTCTGGCGTATAAAATATTATGAGCATTTATACCCAAGACGTGGAATTTAATCCGTTCAAACCTTTTCTTCAAACTGGAGCGCAGAAAAAGAAAGCTGCAGCCTGGATTTTCACTGTATTAGCTTCAATTAACCTTGTCTCCTAGTTGATTGCTTGAAAAGCTAGTCGGGACAAAAGGGTTCGAACCTCTTGCTAAGGGCACCTAAAGGAAGAAACTTGCTGATTAAATAGCTTGATATATGTATTCCTTGAAGTACCAAGCTATGAACAACAAAAATTCCAATGAGGAGTAGGGCTCTCATTTAGGTTTCTTCATGGTTGAATACTATTTACATAAATCACATGGGCCAGCACAACAATAAATACCAATTCCTCAAGGTCGTAATGCTATGGGCTTAAAGGAACATTCAGGATTTACTACTTGGCAATGGTAGGAATTATTGTCTCAACTTGGACTTGTTGTTCTGTCATGCATTCAGTGGGAAAGCTGACAACGTTTTTTGCTGTGAGGCCCGTTCCTAAAGCAATAAAGGCAATTACAGTAATGACCTTGCCTCTTTCGCTGGACAATAAACGATCAATCACTTTGGAAACTTCTCTTCCTAGTTAGGAGTAGACATTATCTTGTGTTTTGGCAAAACATAGGCTTTCTGAAGCTCTTCTTTGCCTTGCCAAGACTTGTAAAAATACCGAATGGATAGCACAACGATCAAGAATCATCGTCCTAGATCATGTCTATGATTTAACAATTAGCTTCGTGTGTAGTAGCGGATTACGTCGTAAATGAGGTAAATAACAAAAGTCGCTCCTAGATACAAACCCAACCTAGGACTTTTAAAAAAATTGCTGAGTGAATTTGACTCCTTTCCTTTCTTTTCTTTGGGGGGTAGTCCCTGTTCTTTCCTTCTTTTAGCTTCACCCATGGATTTGATTGGTTTCACATACCCATCATGACGGTTTTATCTTTTTTAGCTTTATTGAAAAATCTTTTTGGGTAACACTTTCTTCTTTTTCCTTGTCTTATATAAAAAACCGTCGTCAGGTATAGAGATCCAATCTTATTGGTTTAAGGTCTGGGAGGCCTTATTTCTTGAAAAGAAAAAGGAGTAGTAGCACTTTGTCAGATCCTAAGAATCACCTTTTTTCTAGTACAACCATTGAGAACTAATTCTGGGTGTAAGGATGGGAACCCGCTGTCTAGTGCTCCCAAATTGTGTGACTATTAGCATTAGAGAATTGAATTATGCAATTTTAGCAACAAGAACAATTGCTACCTCCTTCTGTGAGAGGAGCTTCAAAGGCATCAGCAATATCTCTAAGCATTACTGCAATAAACTCAGGTGGGCATTTGAGTTCATTGATATACCCAGCACATTGCTGAGCTATGTCCTGCATACCAGGAAGAATAATTTTATCCACTTGTTCTTGTGTTGGTTGCCACGATATTTGGCAGTTGTCAGTCATTAATTGAAAAGCATTCATTCCCCATCATGGCAGGGTCCATTGAATACTAGGCATCTTGGCACTCCGTTGTTCTTGTGAATCTAGAAAAACCATTCGGGGCTATAAGGAATCGAACCTGCTACCTATTGCTCCTAAAGCACTTCTTAAGTGCTTAGAGGCACTTGTTCTTCAGCTATACCAATTGATATGACTATGTCCGACATTTTCTGTCTGATCAGAATATTCTGTATTGGTTGATTCTTTTGAAAAAAGACTGGGAACCGATAGCAAGAAAAAAATTAAGGATCTAAGTCCTGAGAGTAGTCTGACCACAGATAAATCCAAGCGCGTAATGGTCGAACTGCCTCGGAGAAGAGACCTTGAGCATTATTAGTGCTCAAATGATGGAAGAAAGCTTGCCAAGTGGTTATCCGCGATGGGCATGGTAATCATCACTCCTAAACCCTTTTTAAAGATCGAGAAGCTCAACTTGAATTTATAGGTTTAGGGCGTATGTGGAGTTTTGAAGGTAGTGGAGAAAAGTCAAGATGAGTTTTCTTGAAAAGGCTGACTTTCCTTGCAGACCATTAAATTTAAATATCAATGGTTTATCACCCATTGGATTATTTCTTGGGAAAGGTAGTCAAGCCATTGAAGTTGCAGTCTTTTCATCATCAGTAAAACCAACAGATAGGAAGGTTCAAGAAGCCTTCAAAAAAAGAAGGTCTAGTAGAGCCACTCCCGTACTAATAGTTGTCAAACATTCTGAAGGGGTAACTCTATGTGGAACAAACGGAAATAACCCACCTATTCATAATCTAAATGACTTAAATCAAGCTGAAAGGTTATGTGCAACAGCACTGGAGAAACCTAATAGAAATTCTTCAATTCGTTTTTTAGTTGATGCAATTCCTTCACTTGCGACAGAACTATCTGGAATATCAAATGAAGGGCTATTATCTAACCATGAACTTAAAAGTAGTACAAAATTTCGACCGGACTGGGATAATGCCGTCAAGAAAGCAGAATCTATATTAGGAAAATCGAAAAGAGCACTTATTTCTGCGCTTGGATTTACGATTCAGAAATTCGATAATTTTACAGAGTTACTAGTAGTAGGAGAAGAACAAATTGCAATTGCTGTTCTTTTGGAGGAAGAGGAGTCTCCTCAAATAGCAACAACTCGCTTTAATGATAGTTCTCCAATTTCCTATGCTCTTACAAAAGCTGATAAGGCTCGCATTCCATGGGTAATGATGGTACAAGGTGATGGAATACGTCTTTACAACACAAAAAATATTGGTGTAGCTCGCAGAGGGAGAACAGAAACCTATATCGAATGCCAAACTTCGCTATTACCAACAAAGAATCTTGGTTATTTATGGCTCTTATTTTCATCAGAGGCCTTAAAACAGAATGGGAGTATTACAAGCATCTTGGAGAAATCCAAACGCTTCGCCGCTGATATTGCAGAACAGTTACGTGAGCGAGTTTATGGGATCGTTATTCCTCAATTAGCCATAGGGATATCAAAAGCGCGTAACCTGATCAATCCAACCAAGACTGATATTTCGCTAACTTATGAGATGGCAGTAACCGTTCTCTTTCGATTGTTATTTATAGCTTACGGTGAAGATCGTGACCTTCTCCCATTTAAAAGTAATGAAGCATATCGTAAAAGATCCTTAAAGAAAAAATCAAAAGAATTAGCACAATTGGCCACCCAAAATATACCTATAGCAATAGGAGAACATCACTGGATTGAGTTGTCTCAACTTTGGGATTCGATATCTATTGGTAATAAGGAATGGGGATTACCTGCCTATGGTGGAACAATGTTTTCGAGTGATGCCTCGGTTTCACAAACAGGCGCAGAGCTAGCCAATATTTCCCTTCCAAATGAATCATTTGAGGAAGTACTGAGAACCTTATTGTTACTAGAGTCAACAGAAATACAATATACACCAATTGATTTCAGCTCACTTAGTGTACGAGAATTTGGAACTATATATGAAGGACTTCTTGAGTCAGAATTATCAATAGCCCAAGAAAATCTAACTATCGATAAGAAAAGACAATATGTACCATCGGTTGAATCTGACGAGGTCATAATTAGAAAAGGTGATATTTACTTACATGATAAATCTGGTGCTAGAAAATCTTCTGGAAGTTATTTCACTAGAGAGTTCGCTGTCGAATACATTCTTGATAGCACCTTAGAGCCAGCATTAGATGAGCACCTTGAACATTTATCAAAACTCTCTGAAGCAGATCGTACAGATCAATTTTTTGATTTTCGTGTCGCAGATATTGCCATGGGCTCTGGACATTTCTTAGTCTCAGCAATCGACCGAATTGAACGCCGTTTTGCTATTTGGTTAGAACAAAATCCCACACCTGGGATTCCTAGAGAACTTCAATACCTACGTGATGCAGCAAAAAATGCACTGGGCGATCTTGCTGAAACTTTTAGAATTGAAGACGGACAATTATTACGTCGAATGATAGCTAGGCGTTGTATTTATGGCGTTGATTTAAACTTCACTTCTGTACAGCTCTCACAGTTATCTGTCTGGATACATACGTTTGTACCAGGCCTACCACTCTCTCTCCTTGAACATAATCTGACTCATGGCAACTCACTTGTTGGTGTATCTTCATTAGAAGAAATACGTAAAAAGTTCAACGAATCTCAAGGGAAACTTTTTGAGGTGAATGCTAATAATTTTTTGGCAGAGGCAGAGGAATTATTTAAGGAACTTGCAAGACTTTCAGATAGTTCAATCAAAGATATTGATAAGGGTCGCACGCTAATGGAAGAAGCTAGAAAAAAACTTAACGAGATCAAAGCTCTCTGTGACATTATTACAACCATTCCACTTGCGATTAAACCAGACGGTGCATTAGCAGGTTATATGTTTGAAAATTGGAGCCTTCAGAAAAATGATTTGCAAAATTCGTCTGCGCTAAAAGAGGCAGAGACAATCCTTGAAAATGTTCACCCAATTCATTTTCCAGTTTGTTTCCCTGAAGTGTTTCTCTCCCAATCGCAAGGATTTAATGTAATTCTAGGTAACCCACCATGGGAAGAAGCCGTTATAAATGAAGATAAATTTTGGGCAAGATATAAGCCAGGATTGGCTGGGATGAAAGCAGGAGAACAAGAAGCACTAAAACATGAATTAAGACAAAAAAGGTCAGATTTGGTTAACGAATTAAAGCAAGAATTAAAACAAGCAAAGTTAACTCGTGATCTCTTGCATGCTGGAGACTTCCCTGGTATGAGCATTGGAGATCCTGATCTTTACAAAGCTTTCTTTTGGCGTTTTTGGTCACTCTTATCAAAGGATCATGGAAGAATAGGAGTGATCATGCCAAGATCAGCATTGTCTGCAAAAGGCTCTGCGGATTTTCGTAGAAAGTTACTTACATCAGTTAGTTCTATAGACATTACAACTCTTCAGAACAACAAAAGATGGGTATTTGATATGGAGCCTAGATACACAGTTGCCCTTATCTCTATTTGTATCTCAAAATCAGTCAATACTTTACAAAATGGTGTTTCTCTTAAAGGTCCCTTTGATTCATTAGTTTCTTTTATGGCAGGAAAAGATAGTGATCCACAGAAATTTAAATTTAGTGAGGTATTGAAATGGAATGAAAGTATTTCTTTGCCTCTTATGCCAACAACATATTCATCTGAAGTATTTGCTCAATTGAGGAAATCTCCATGGTTGTCAATCAACGAGCAAAATAAATGGCGTGCTCGTCCTGATCGCGAAATGGATGCTACCAACCAAAAATCATTAATGCATTTTTCAAGTGAATGTCCTGATGGGTTTTGGCCAGTCTATAAAGGTGCTAGTTTTGATCTATGGAACCCAGATACAGGAGAATACAATGCTTTTGCTGACCCAAAGAAAGTCTTAAAATGGCTGCAAAAAAAACGCTTACGATCAAATATTATTAAAAGAGATAGTGTTCACAAAGAGTTCTCAAAAGAGTTTGTGAGAGATGAGTCTACACTTGCAGCTTTATACCCACGGATAGCATTTAGAGACGTTACTAATAGAACAAATAAGAGAACAGTTATTGCATGTCTTATACCACCAAGAACATTTATTACCAATAAAGGACCTGTACTAATGTTTCCTAGAGGTGATCAAAAAGATGAAGCATTTTTGCTTGGAATCCTTTCCTCGATTCCATTAGATTGGTATGCAAGAAGATTTGTTGAGGTAAATTTAAATTTCTTTATTCTTAACCCATTTCCTATTCCTCGACCAAGCAGAGACAATCTTCTGTGGCAACGTGTCGTCCAAATTGCAGGACGTCTTGCATCGCCTGATGAACGATTTAGTGAATGGGCCCAAAAGGTAGGCGTTGACTATGGCCCACTAAATAAGGATCTCAAGCAGGATAAAATCCATGAACTCGATGCGATCGTTTCACATCTATATGGATTAACTGAAAGGCAACTTATTTGTATTTTTAAAACTTTTCACAAAGATTGGGATTATGAATCTCGGTTAAGCCAAGTCCTGAAACATTACTACGCTTATTCAAAAAAAATATCTAATGAATAACAATCTAGATTTTATCTCCAACATTTCTGTTAACTCTGTTGCAATGCACTGAAAAAGAAGGATTAAATTAAATGCTTATCTCTTTCACCGCTATTAATTAGAATTACAGGTCTTGTGGCTATTTCTTCAACTAGAGAGATGCTTTATCTCCAGTATTCTAATACCTCTTTGCCTGGGGAAATACATATAACTAGATATAACATTAATCTCACAGAGGATACGGTTATTTATTCTACTAGAATCGATAACTCTCTAAATACCCATAAGTTCTCACGCGATCAGGTAACATTTACAAATAGGGAGATCATCCTAGATTTTGGAGACAGATTGAGATTACAAATAGATAGGATGATGGGTATTCGAAAATTATACGATTCACAGCTAAAGAAATACTCTGGTCGGGGAACTTGTACAGAATTAGTCCCATCTAAAAGAAAGTTTTAGTTTTACTTCTCATGGGTCCCTCTGAGAGATTTTCCCTGTGGGTCATCCGAGGGCTCGAAATTTCCTTAGGCTCCACACTTCAAAATTGTTGACAAGCTTGTTATCTTCAAAGCTTTTAGCTAAGTCTCTTTGCTAGATCCTTAAGGTACTGATCTGGATTGAAGTCAATGATCTCCGTTGATCCATATCTTCACTTCAGTGATCTCACGGATGTGCCTAGCAAGCGTTGGCTGTCCTTCTGGACCTCTCAGGTTCAAGTAAGCTTGCCTTCAGTCTCAAGTCGATAGTCATTAAGCCATTGCTCCCTAAGAAGTCGATAAAGCTGACTTCTAGAGTTATATCCAAGGAGTTTTGATGCCTCAGCAGCTGTGCAAAGCATTACTGTTTTTAGCCTCAATAAAATTGCTGAGATTGCTAATAATCTTTTGCATAACTAACTTCTCTAGTGTTATCAGACCGTTTGTCCATTAAGTAAAGAGCTGCCGTTACTTCTTCCATTTTCACCATTTCTCTAGTTTGATTAAAGTTTGAATATACTCTCCTATCTGGGTTTGGATAGATCGTGGCAGACTGAAGCCGAACTTTTATTCTATTTATTCCTTGAATACATTAAGTATTAATTTATAAACTTCTGAAAAGTTTCTAAATGAGTAATCAGGTAATTCTTTCTCTTTTCCAAGGGTAACACCTTTATGTAATTTCTGGAAAGTAACCGCACCAAATTCCTTCGCACCATAGATATCTGTATAAGGATTATCTCCTATCATCCAGATATTTTTTGTTGTGCAGACTTTCAACTTCTTCATTACAAGTTGGAAGTTTCTGATGTCTGGTTTATCTATACCAACTTCTTCAGATGTCACAACGGCATCAAATATGTCTTCTAGTCCGAAATATGTTAATTTTCTAAGTTGAATATGCGCAGTCAGATCAGTAACTATAGCTATAGGTACCTTATAGGACCTAAGTAAGTTAAGCGTAGATTTTACATCTGAGAATAAGGGAGCATTTGCTAGAAATGTTCTCCAAAAGGTTTGCTCGAGGTCTAATGCTATTAGTAAATGTGCTCTGAGACCAAGTAATTCTATAACCCTTTGATAGTAGAGCAACCTACTATGGCTACTTGCAGTTGCACCTAATTGCAACTTTATCTCTTCCCTTGCCTGCAAATAGAGCTTCCAAAACTTTTCCTCTTCTATGCCTAGTAGGTTTCTAGCTTTTTTGCGAACCGCTTGTTCGCCAGTTTTGTTTGCATAAGAATAATCATAAAGAGTATTATCCGTATCGAAGAGCACAGCATCAGGCCTCCTTAGAATGATAGCTTTGTTATGCTGTCTCATAATTCTATTATAATATCGAACTAGATTCTTGTTTTATAGTCATAGTGATGTTGTAGTTCGTCAGAGATTGTTGCCAGTATTATTAACTGCATGATCCCTAGATAACCGCTCTTCCAATGATCTTCAATCAAAGAAAAATCCTCTATTTGAGGTATGACCATTCTTGCTATGTGAGAAATATCCTCTGAGTCAGCATCTCCTTCAAAACTAATCTTTACCCATTGCTGATCCTCAGTGACTTCTTTATCGATATGTAGTGCACATATAGCTATCAACATCCTAAATAATTCATCATGTAAAAATCCTAATGGTAAATAAGTTATCAATCTCTTCTTTAAACTCGCTGAACTTTCATTAATACTCGAAACCCAGAAGACAATATCCTTGAGATTATCAGGCTGAGAATATATTGTATTCTTTGCTTCTACCCCAACGTCATGATTCACCTTCACTTGAAGTCTAACAAGATCTCTTAGTGGTCCATTACTTATGAAGAAACCATTACTCAAAAACAGGTAATCTTTTCCTATTATTTTAAATGAAGACCTTAAATTAGCCCATATAGTTTTTATCTGATCTCCTCTAGTCCTATTATCAATCTTTAATGACTTTTTGTATATTAGAGAATTTTGATCTTGAGCAGCCTTTAATGTGTTCGCAAATTCCATGTAACGGATTGCTGAGGCATATGATTTTTCTTCAGGCTCTGAGATCTTGCTACTCATTAAGGATGTAGATTCTTCTAATGCCATTACATTTACTTTGTTATCCCCTATTAAGCTAGATAGGGATTTGACGACATCACTTCTTAAACCTTTAGCTTGTCCACTAAAGTTTATAATAAAAGGCTTGCTAGAGAATCTATAGAATCCATTTTTCTGTATTCCATATGTGTACATTCTTATTACTAAAAGGATAGAAAATGCCTGAAGAAATGTAAATATTACTGATCTTAAACTTGCACCCCCTAAAGATAATTCTTTGCTGACAAAGTTATATTTTTCAATTCCTTGATTCAAAAACAATACAGATGCACCAGTAGAATAAAGTGCTATATATAGCAAGCAGACTATGTTGAATACTAGAGCAATACCAATGACATCTTTCTTTGATGTTAGCTGATAGTAAATCAAGAAGGGTACTACCCATAAAAACCAGCCTGGGCCAGGAGGTAAGAATATTAATAAAGAAAAGAATGAAATCCCAGTTCCTAAAATAAATAGATCTTTTGTTATTCTATCTAGTCTCCATACAAGGTAAAGTGATAATAGATAAACTATTGGAACTACATATAAGTTAAGATTTTCTGCATATGGAATTGCTACCGAAATAACTCGAGCAGATTCTCTGGTATTCAGTACCATTTCTATAAACCCACTAGAATTCAAAAAAGGTATTGTCAAAGCGAGAAGAGAAATAGTTGTCACAGCACAGAATTCTATAATTTCTGAACCAATACCTCTTTTTCTATGGATGAAGATTAATAGTAAAGGTATGGCAACTACCATACTAAATTTACAGCAAACAGCAAAAGACAGGAGTAACCCTGCTGATTTATATCTATTCCAGTAGACTAAACATATACTCCAAAATAACAGCATTACTGGGACTATATCTAATTGACCGTGGATATAATTTATGTAGACTATTAATGGAGAACACCAATATAGTAAAAGAAGTAGCCTGTTAGAATTTCTCTTCGTTAGTAAGGCTATTGCTATTAGTAAGCCATAATCGAAGCAAAACGTGCTTAGACCGAAGCCTATCCTTATACCACTTTCTATGGAAAATAACTTCCCTAAAAATTCACCTACAAAACTTAGTGGTAGGTATGCAATGAGCATTGTGATTCCATACGGAAATGAGACAACATTCCCACCACTTTCAATAAAGGTAGACCATGGATTTAATGAGACATTGCCTACTGTATTACTTATAAATGGTATAAACCAATCTTGATATGTAGTTGGAAGAAATAGGAGAATACAAGCTAATCTTGCAACAAAACCAATTATAAAAATCGGATTTTTGTGTAGATTCTTTATTCTTCTTTGTTCCTCAATACCATAAGGAGTAAAAGCCTTACTGCTTAATTTGCCTAGCATGCTTCTCCTTCTTCTATACTATTAAGCCATAAGTCAGGACTCTTTGTACATACAGCATTAACAGATATTCTTTTTCTCTTTAATTCATTCCGGAGATTTGGGATTACTTTTTTTGCAAATCCTTGTAACTCCGGGGAAACCAAACAGAGTTTAAACCCGGCTTTTTTGAGTTCTGTATATGAAGTCTTATCAATTGCTAGTCGTGTAAAGTAGTCAACCCAAACCCAATCAACTTTACCTGCTAGACTTAATACTGTATTGATTGATTCGTATTCTGAGAATCTTACAGCACTTCTTCGCTCTCCTTGTTTTGATGTCTTAATCAGAAAAGGAAATGACTGATCCAGAAAGAAATAATTAACGATATTATGTTCTGACATTATTTCAATTAGTCGACTCTCAAGTCCTTCTTCCTTTACGTTTAGAATTAATAACTTATGCTTGTAATGTGCTAGCCACTCCATAAGACATGTCCCTTCCTCATATGGTTCATGGTGAATTACCAGGTTGTTTCCGTTTGTTCTAATATCTATCTCGGCACCGTATTCTTCTGGTGTTTCAGTTATCTGCTTAATTGTATTGCGCCGGTGACTAATTATTATCATGATTTTTCAAAATAAAATTTCTTGTTTTCATTCTTTTTAACTCCATGCGTTGGTCATTTAAGAACCTTAGTAGTTTAAATGAAAAAGTGACTGTTCTTACTATAAATCGAAATTTCGAACCCCAGCTTATATTCCAACTTGAGTTTCCATGAACCCTTGGCCCAAAATAGACATCAAATCGTCTTATTTTAAACTTTAACTTTCTCGCAAGTGCAAAATAGTATAGGTCTAATGAAAAATCGTTCGGAGCTTCGGGAGCTAAACTAATAAAGTCTTTATGACATATACTAGGTTGGGCATTTATATCTACTAACTTCGTACAGAAAAGTAATGATTCCAATACTGACATTCCAAATGTGAATATCTTATCTGAATTCTTTCTGCCATACCTTTTCCCCTTTATAAAGATATCCTTCCTACACTTTTCTTCCTTTATTATTTCTACTGCCCTTAATATATCAGACGGATCTGTTTGTAAATCTGCATGTGTCCATCCTACAAACTCATTATTTGCTTTCTTTAACCCTTCTTTAATCCCATATCCATATCCTTTATTTATATTTATTCTATGGTGGACACCAAATGTGTAATTTTTCAGAATACTTTTGAAGATAAAATCTGAACCGTCTGTTGAACCATTGTCGACAAAAACTACTTCAATATCATCTCTATACCCTATTTTGCCTGGTAACTTAAGTATTTCAGAGAATCTTTTTACCAGAGCTTCTATATTATCTTTTTCATTATAACATGGAACTACGATAGATATCTTCGGGATTAAAGAAATATTTTTATTACTCATGATTACCAGCTCCTTTTCCTGAATACCAATTTTTCCATCATTATGAAGTTAAACACTGAACTTCCACCTAAAATTATGAACTTAAGTACCTTTTTTGTAAAATCACTTTTCATTGTCTCTATACCTTTAATATAAGAACTTTCTCTCATATTCTTATCCCTCTATTTGATTGTATCCACTGGCTTTGATGTTAATCCACTTGTCTAACCCATGGCTATAGGGATGACTCTGCCACTTTTCATAACATGATTGCCAATAATTAAATGTCCTCAAATCGTTTGGTGTACCCCAACATACGTAATGATCAACATCTAGTGTTAGGCATCTATAGCCTAATACCATTGCTTCATCTATACAGGAATCTACATATAGCTCTCCATTCACCCTAGCATCTCTACTTATCAGACTATTTAGGCATTTTCCAAGAATATAAGAATTCTTAAATGTGAATGTTCCTATGATAATAGGGTCTTCACGTGGATTATTAATTTGCTTTTTGACTGATACTTTAGTAATTCTATTTCCTTTAGTAGAAACCCACCCATACATTTCTGGATTTCTGTATGCACCTACATGACCTTTTTTTACCCAAACTAAAACATCAAAATCATCTTTATAAATATGTTTTTGATACTCTTCTTCATTAAATAATACACCATGATCACATGCACTAATTGTTATTGGTTTACTCTCTATACAACTGTGTAAACCAACCTTACTAGTCTTCGCCTGTCCATCAGTCACTTCCTTTAAGGCTATGTACCTAATGTCTTTACTTTTACCCTCCTCGACAGTACTTCTCATTATTTCCTCAAGGTCATCCTCTAGACAGATATATATATACCGCTCGTAGTCAGGCAATGAGTTTGATGCCTTTTTGAACATTGGCTCTCCATTCACTTTTATCAGTGGCTTCGTTACTTGGTAGCCTTCATTTTTAAATCTACTTCCCCTGCCTGCCATTGGCATTACCAGTGTACCAAATGCTTCTTCCTTTCTATTTGTCTTTCCATCAACTAAACTTCTAAAGCAGTTTGACCATGCAATGTACTCTTCTAAATCTTCTGGAGTACCCCACTGCATAAAGTGCTCTAGTTCATATATACCAATATTTAAACCATCTCTAATCATTAAATTATATACAAGACTACAATAATATTCTCCACCGACTTTTAGTTCTTCTTTCATAAGCAATTTAAAGTAATGCTTGATATAACTTCCTTTGGCAAAGTGGTATGTCCCACTTGAGGCAAATTCCTTCATTTTATTTGTTGTAAAAGGTTTTTTTTCCTGTATCTCTCTTAAGTACCCATTTTCTTCTTTCATGTAGGCGTAGTTTGTTTTCCCTAGTGAGTGTGGGTGGAAACCTCTGTATGCTGGGATATATCCATTCATTTTCTTCTTTTCAGTAAAGCTTATAAAATTAGCAAAATCCCAATAACAGCTAAAATCACAGTAATTAACTATTGCTGGTGATTCATCTTCTATATACTCAAATGCTTTACTTACAGCATAAACTGGTCCTTTTTTATGGGCATCAATTCCAATTACGTTAGATGCAGGCGCATATTCTTTCAATATCTTCCTCATATTTGTTGTTTCTAGGTGTTTGTTGTTGCATATAAATGTAAATGAATTTTTACCAGGAAACATTTCTATGACATGTGCAATTATCGGCTTACCTTCAATCTCTATTAATGGCTTTGGCACTGTATAACCTGCTTTTCTAAACCTTTCCCCAACCCCTGACATAGGTATTATTATTTGCATTACTTTTGCTCTCCTCTATCAGCTTTACTGGCTAATTGTTTTCTATATATCTCCGCATCCCAATTAATTAGTTCATCGCATTGCTCATCAGTTAAGAAGTTAAGACCCTCAATCTCTTCTAGTCTTAGAAGTACTTTGGCTTCCGCCTCAAGCATCTCCTCGGCCTCTTTAGTACACCTATTTAGCAAAATTACCCCATACCCTTCTACAAGTAAATAGGGTGGTGATTTAATGTTAGGAGTGCCAATGTTCTTTAAATTTCCTATTTCTATAACGGTGGGTTTTTTGCCGCAGAAGACTACATGGTCTGGGAATAACGAACCATTTAGAGCAATTCTTTTGCTCAAATAGTCATTTCCAATAGAATGTATTTTTTCCGATATTGGTAGTCTTGCTATAACCTTTTCTCTATTTAGCTGCTCTACTGCTTCTTTTAAGACTGAAGTATTAGGAGGTACAGTCTGACGCTCCTTCATTGCTAGTCTCATGCTTATTTTACGATGTAGCTCCATTGCTTCATCACTGCTATCAACTCCTATAACTAACCCATGATTCTTTAATATTATTATTGAGACTTGTTTATTCTTTAATGTCTTTGAAACTTCCCTTGCTAATGGTAGTCCAGGCTTCATATATTCTATAATCGCTATATCTAACCCGTTTAGTTTTTCTTTGAGAAGCTGGTTAGAATTTACCCTTACGGAAGAAGCTATAACGTCTATAGGGTGTGTGTGAATAACATACTTTTGCGGCATAAGTATATGTAGAGCTGTTTCTATTGATGGTCTTAGCTCTGAATTGTTAGTTGCTTTAAAATTTATTGGCCCTTCAGTTAGCTCTTCTACCCTACTTTTCGACTCCTTTAGGTTTATTGGCAGGAAGATCTCTTCTTTATTTGCATTTACCAATGCCTTTCCTGATGCTTTTACCCAGATCAGTTCTCCTTGCTTGAGAGATGTGTTGCCACCTGTTGCCTGAATAATATCCTTGTTTTGCCCAAGGGTTTCTGAAATTCTCTTAAGCTCATCAAGTTCATGATTTCCCATGCTAGGGATTCTATAGAGTTGCCATGACCAGAGCAGAGCAGTTCAAAGGCTTCATCTTCGCGTCTTTGAAGTTCCTTTTTACTTGCTCGGCCCATATTCCACCTCGATTACATGAAGCATCAGCCCCCTTTGAGTGATTGCCAAAGCACAGCCAAACTCCACTACTAACCCAGGCAAGAACTTGCTTCTTTGATCTAGAAATTAGAAATAAAGAAAAATCAATACCCAACAAAACACATACCGGACAAGCGGCAAAAAGGTTACGTCCGCCTGCAACCCATAGACCTACTGCATCGCGTAAAACGCGAGGACATTTCCGAGAAATAACTTGAGGGAGAGATGCAAAGACTTGAAGAATATCTACTCGCAATAGAAGGGGGCAGAGTAATTGACGTTTGAGGGAATTGACTGCCGCTTGTCCTTTAGCTGGCACTTTAACACAGGAAACAAGTATAAATGTCCTGACAATTGTATACAGTTAAGAGATAGATTCAACCCTACTAATTGTATACAAGTAAGCACAAGTGATGGACTAGAAAAAATAGAGTCAACCCATTAACTCTATACAAGATAGAGTCTACTCTTTTGGAGTAGAAGGGTTTAGGAAAATCTTATAATGATTTGCAGTTAAAAATCTCGCCCCTAAGTTTATACTGTTCATACCGGAATCAACCCATGGCCAAGCTAAATGCCGGCCAACCGGAACTAAAACTTTTGGTTCCTGAGCATCACTTCAAGAGAAGCAACTAAGGGAAAACCCTTGACGACCGCGCAGCCGCTAACAACTCATTGTTGTACTGGGGCATTGCAACTCTCCGAGAATGGAAGCAAGTTCTAGTCGAATGGAGGCATGACCTTTTTCCATAAATGAAAACCTGGAACTAATAGCCCAGGAAATCCAAAAGATCAGAATGATTTTTGCTTGCTGGCAAGAAACCGAAGTTCAGAAGGACTAAAAGGAATCAAGCAACCTCTGGACACCATCCAATCTCTTTCTCGCGTCGCTGCTGCCATAGGGGACACCTTGAAGTCAGGTGCTCCCCGTGGGGTATTAGCTTTCGCTGAATGTGGCAAGTAAGAAGAGTTCGACAATGCTTGTCGCAGCAGTAGTTGAAGTGTTGGCACGTTACGCAAACGCAAGCTGAACGGGATTTTTTAAGCGTTCCATCTTCGAGGTAATCCCACTCCTCTGCTGCGTTGAAACGCTTTTGGGGTAACGTTTTTTTGGTCTGACCCTTACGCATTGACCTAATCCGATAGGGGCTGCCGGAACCATCCAATCCTCAGCCTTAAAAACCGCATAGGGGGAAGCAGATGGAACCATGAGCCTGATGTAGTACATCTGTTCTACTAATAGAACCAACTTATGTCAAGAAGCAGCAGAGTCAGTTATTTCCTATATGGGTTCTTGATATTGACGGTATTCCAGTGGATTGGAATTTCACACTGAAAGCAAGAGTTGCAGCCAATGAGTCATTACCACCCTTAGGGAAAGAAGGAAAGGCAGGTGAAGCGATTGGGACTTATCTAAGAAGGCAAGACATCTGGAAGGCTCTGCGATCTGAGGCTGCCAAAGAGAAGGAGGAACTTACCCCTTATAGCTTTAGGCATCACTTATGCCTATTGCGGGCACAACCGTCCTCAGTTAGATGGGAGTTACAGAGCCCCCAAGCAAATAGCTGATGCAATGGGGCACACCTTGGATACTCACCTTTTGAGCTATGCCAGATTTAAGACGAGAGATTTGGCTGAATCATTCGATCATTATCCAGTAGCGAAATGACGATCAGAGTTTTAGAGCTAGCTGAGCAGCTCAAAGTTGGAACGGATGACTTGCTGGCTGTTTGCACGCTTCTAGAAATACCAGCAACTTCAAGGATTAGTTGCCTTAGTTCTGAGCACATCAAAAAGCTGACTGCCTATTGCCAAGAGAGACAAGAAATCTGAAGCCTAGAAAAATAAAGTCTGCATAGTTTCTTATTTACTTTTTATATCGTATGACTATTTTCAAAACTGAGCATATCTTATAAAATATGTCACTCAAAGTCTTGAATAGTGATAGAAAGGATAAAAGTCTAACCAAGAAAAGATGATTACAAATATATTTAATCGTAATATCTAGAAAGCTAAGCCATACATGAATCGTCTTAGATGAACATAATCTCAGCTTTTTAAAATTTATATATTATTGATACAGCCAGCATTTAAACGGTAATTAACTACACATCAAGCAGCTTCGGAAAACCGAACCGTCACATTCCGTAATGTTTACTGTTATAGTTCTTCATAGTTTAATTCTATTAATCGTCACCTTTCTCTTCTTCTGATGGAAAACTCTGATCAACTCAATGCAATTGCTAATCCTCGTCTAGCCGAGCGTCTTAATGGTTGGGCAGCAATGATGGGATTTTGGGCTTTGATTGGTGCTTATGTATCAACAGGGCAAATCCTTCCTGGAATTGTTTAAACGATGGAATTTAATCCTTTCAAACCTTTGAAGCAATTTGCTCAAAGGATCTATAAACGATCTAACTAATCTTTTTTTTAAGGAGCTAAAAAATGGGAATTGGTACATTATTTCTAGCATCAATCTCTACTGGAATAATTACCCAGGATGAATTGAGATGGGTGACTAGAAATCAATTAGAGTTCTCTAGATGTGAACAAGCAACAGCTTTGAAGCTTGGCCAATTAATAGATTCAGGTCAGCTCCAACTTGGATGCAGAATTTGAATCTCAAATAGTAAATTTTAATGTTCTTATCTAATCATTATGACAGCATCATCTCTAATACTTAATCAAGATCTCTTTAGAGATCGTCAATTCTTACGAACTGGATTGATCCTAAGTATTTCATTGCTTTTAGTAATGATTGGAATTGAGTTCCACTATCAATATCTTCATAATCCAGCAGTTCACATTTTCTTTCAATCAAAAGGAATTTTCCTTTTCTAATCAAAGAGTAATCACAATAAAGATTCTAAACAGTTAAATCTAATTATTTCCAATCTGCTAAAGATTAAAATGCCTGAAAAACTATCTAATGCTCTAAACTCACCATTTCGAGATTTAGTTGAATTCTCTTTCTTTTGTGTCATTGGCATAACTGCTGGATGGATAGGTCTGTTGTGAATTTCTTCTCGGTAATCTCTTTCGCTTCTGCAGCGGCATTGTTTTACATCGCAGCATTTGTTGTGAGAAGCCTTTCAAGAAGAAGATCAACTAATTGATTTGCTTTGCTTTTCTAATTCAAAAAGAATTTCCTCTATTTTTTATTTACTGCTATGTCTTTAGGTGAACTTCAAGCATCTGTAGATAATTTTTCTGCATGGAAAGCAATCTTGTGGTGTTTTTATCCGATAGCTATTCTTGTTCTATTGGAATTGCTGTTACGACAAATTGATGATGACGATGATCAAGATGGAGGAAAGATGATTCCAGTCATGCAAGGTGCTCAGGGTTAAGACAACTAATCCTTTAGGTATCCGTTTAAAGTCTTCTAGAAGTCAGATGACAATGATTTTTGCTGATAACTGGGCGAGAGTATTTGTTGTGATTACCTTCCTAGGTTTTGGGGAGGCACAGATTATGGGAGGGATTGTTCCCAATCTGATTGCTTTTGGATTGTTTGTTGGGGCTATTGGATACTTTGCTTTAACTGGCAAGATGGCAGAAATGTTCGGTCTAAAGAAACCATCCAAATGAGTGAGAAGTGGAAGCCAACAGAGGAACAAAATACTGGGCCTATTTCTCGTGTTTCTGAGTTCTTCATTGATGAACTGAACGAATTACAAGAGGAACTTGAATGCCCTGACGAATTTATTTACGACTTCATGGAAGCGATAAGAAATCGCTGGTCGCCTGAAAGTTGCCATAGCCAGGCGAGGAATCTCAAGAGAGAGAACCCTGATGCGTACTAAACTTTGTCAGGTTCTCTATAAATGCCCAGAGCCCCAAATAGTCCACCTATAAAGCCACTGAAATGTCCTATCCAGCTAATACCTTGGGGCACATTCCATGGCAGCAAAGATGGAAGGAAATGGCCATACAGTCCAAAACAAATCATGGTGAGGACAATTGCAAGAAAACGTTTTTCGAGAAAGCCAATAATCAACAAGTATCCAAGTAGGCCAAATACCACTCCTGAAATCCCATGTGCTGGAGTTGTCCAAAAGAGCACTTGGAATATTTCGACAAACAAAACACATGCCCAGACAGAGATGTAATCACGTAGTCCTTTTGAAAGGACGAGCCAACTCAAAGGGAGAAACAGAAGTGTGTTTGAGAGCAAATGACTAAATCCGCTGTGACTGAAAGGAGCGGTAAATAGTCCCCACCATGGATACCCCCCTCCCATTAGAAGGTTCCAATTCCCACCAAACCAGACCTGATCAATTAGCTCCTGAACCCAAGCGATTCCAATCAAGAACAAAGGAACTAAAAATCGCAGTGATTTACTAGCAATGTTCATTTCAAAGTTGCCATTAGTCAAATCTCTTCTGGGTATTTTCCATAGCGATTTCTAATTAATTAAGCCTGAGAACAAAAAGAACCAGATAAATACCACAGCATTCAGAACAACAGTCAATGAGATTGCAATAATTTTGAAAGTGTTCCCAACATCATCTGTCTCGGGATTTAATTTGACTTTTGACATAATGATTGGGATCCAATCTCATTGAATAATGAACTTATCTGGACCTGATGCGATTGATAAAGCTATTGAGGCAGGACTTGATCTTGATGGAAGTCCAATCCCTGTGGAGATGCTCAATCTTTACCGTGAAGTTATGGATAAAGAAGGAGCAAGAAAAAGGAGTGGAGTTAAAAAATCAATGCGGAATCGAATTGTTCGGACTGGAGCAAAGCACTTCGATCAAAACACGCTTAATCAGCGGCTTATCGATGCTGGTTGGGAAGGCTTGAAACCAAAGGAAATTGAATTCTTCTTTGATTGATTTATGCCTTAATGAGGTAATTACGGCTGCTTGCGAGTTGGTCGATCAGCAAGAAATACCTCCGCACAAAATTGCTGAAGTTCTCAGAGATTACGCAGATAGGTTGGATGGCTAATGCACTACTTCTGGTCTATCGCTCGTATTGTTTTCTGCCCGCTCACCATCCTGTTTATTTACCTCACAGTCACTGAGCCACCGGTAGATAAGCAAGAGCAAAGCATTAGCTACTCTGTTCTTGATTGACAGTCGACTTTCAAGGGGCCAACTCAGGTCCCTTTTTAATGTCTGGGTCCTGGTTTGGGATTTCATCGTGCGTCATCCGAAGGCTCGAAATCTTCCCAGGCTCCATGCTTAACAAGTATGGACTGTTAACAATTAATAGTTAACTAAGGACATTGCCCCTCGCTGTTGGCACGGTATTAGCGACCATAAATTCACGCAAACCTTCTTGTTTTAAATACGTACGACCTTTTGCATCTTCATATAAAAAATCATCTAGGTAACCCTTATCAATCCATGAATAAAGGGTTGATCTACTTTTAAATCCTAAAATTCTTGCAGTTCCACTAATCGTTGCAAACGTCATACGATTAATTAACTAGTTGTCTATAGCTAAAAATTCTATCGCTAGAGAATTGACGTGGTCCGAATTTATCCGCATACTTTTCGCCCGTAAGGACCCAATAAACACGTTAGAAAGGAGTTAAGAAGTACTTAGAACATGTCGCTACGTCATCTTTTTGTAATGCAAAAAATTACTGATGAGGCTTTTGCCGTGGACCCTGCGTTCTGAGTCAGAACGCAGGGAGGCTGTAACTAAAGCTCAGCATTTGGCTTTTCTAAATGCTGGTTCTGGAACTCGATTTAAAACAATCGAAGAGTTCAAAGAATGGCATGAGCAACAAAAGCCAAGCTAATAACGAAAATGCGCTTTGACTTCTTTCTTGTAGTTTTCACAATACATTGCCCTTTTGCACTCCACAAGTTCATCTATCCCCATTGTAAATTGCCAACCAAGCAGTTGTTTTGTTTCCTTCTCATGAGAGCAGCTTCTCAAATACTCGGTTACAGTTAATGGATTACCCCAATCATGAGTTACATAACTCTTTTTAGGCCCTTTTATTCTCCATTTATTGCATTCAGTAATTGCTTCGCTATAAGAAGAACATCGACCAAGGAAACAACCAGCATTTGCAGCAGTAGGTAGCGCAAGAGCAGTGATTAAGGGCAACAGTAAACGTTTCATATACCCTTTCTAGCTCATTTGCCTAATTCCCTCTATATAGGGGATGCGGTTGTGATGACTATTCCTTGAGTTCCATTAGGCGCCAATGGAAGAAGGGGAAAACCATAGTGAGAGAAGGGTGAGAGAAGGGTGAGAGAAGGGTGAGAGATGAGAGGAACTCAATTTCTCATTTCTCATCTATCTCTCATACTTTATTTTCTTCTAATCCTTCTTCCTTACTTCTTTTTGGAGCTTTTTCCATCATCAAATCTTTTCCCTCGTAAGGATTCGTTTGGCATAAAAAATCGAGAGTCGAAAAAACGCATTTAAGCTGAGGGAATTCTCAAGAGGCGCCCCAACGGTGAAGCAGCATGTACTTATTTGAAACGTCGACAAAGTTGGAAAGACCTTAAAGAATTTATGAGAAGAACTCAAGGAGCCAATATTACCTGCTATTCATTTAGGTATTATTATGCGCTTCGTTACCATCTCAAGTTGATTGATTCTGGCAGCGCTTTACTTAGCATGGGGCATTCAATAGAAGCTCACCATAGGAATTATCCATATTCGAAAGAATCAACCACTATTAATGCCTTTAAGAAAGATAGAGAGAGATTAGTGGCATGAATTTCTTAAAAATACTTTCAAAAGGACTACTTTGGTTACTTGATGCTCTGCCAACACAAAAGGAAGAAGATAAAAGAGAAAATATAAACAAAACAATATCTAAAGAAAAAAGCCCTGAAAACAAGGAACAAGAGATATTAACAAATACGAAGATAGATTCAAAACAAAAATCGAAGACCGAATCTAAGAAAAAATCAGATAGTAGTAAATTAGAGATAAAACAAAATATAAATATCAATGAAAAAATATCCAAGAATAAAATTCAAATAAATGACATAATTGAAATTAAATCTAAAAAGAATGATCAGGATAATGATCTAACAGTATTAGAAATAAAAACACCTGGCAAGAAATCAATAAAAAGTGAAAAGATACCAAAGGAAATTTCAC
Organism: Prochlorococcus sp. AG-363-P19; assembly: GCA_003280055.1. Lineage (GTDB taxonomy): Bacteria > Cyanobacteriota > Cyanobacteriia > PCC-6307 > Cyanobiaceae > AG-363-P08. Next base: position 3,277 of record QCGG01000014.1, on the reverse strand, counting down.
CTATTAAAGTAGAGGATAAAGATGAAAAAGAAGAAATTAAGATTATTAATATAGATATAGATGAAAATTTTTCTGTAAATATAAAATCAGCCACAAAGAAAAGAGAAGAGGATGTAGAAACAAGATCTTTGCTTGGTGAAATTTTCAACAATGATGATCAACATGAGACAGAAATTGTGATTACAAAAATAAATGAGGAATCCTCTCCATACAATTCTTATATTAATGAATTAATTGAACTTATTAATAATAATTTAAATAGTAATGAGTTTATTTCTCGTAAGGTATTAGAAGACTTTGCCGCAGAAAGGAAACTAATGGTTAATGCTCTTATTGATTGTATCAATGATTATAGTTTGGCGAATTTTGATGAATTATTGGTTGAGGAAGAAGAAGATAGTGATAATCTATACATCGATTCAGAAACACTTGCGAAAATCCGAAACACAAAAACTGTTAAATGACAAACAAAATCAAGCCAAGAGAAAGATCAAAAATTCTAAAAAGCTTGAAGTTAGGCGTAGTACCTAATCAAGGAGCACATCATTATCAAGTGGGAAGAGCTCAAGAAATAAAAGCCATTATCAAAGATCTAAATAATTTAGTTGAAGGGGGAACATGTCTTAGATTTTTAATAGGTGACTATGGATCTGGTAAAACTTTTCTACTTGCCTTAGCCAAAGGCATTGCACATCAAAAGAATTTATGCGTTTGCAATGCGGACCTTTCCCCGAGCAGGCGCTTATACAGCTCATCTGGCCACGGAAGATCATTATATTCAGAGCTAATTAAGAATTTATCTACAAGACAAAAACCTACTGGAGATGCCTTACAAGGAGTTATCGAGAGGTTTTTGTTAGAAAATAATCTTGAAGGAAATTTAGAAAGCCAATTAGAAAAGATTGGTGATTTTGCACTTGGCTTTGATTTCATTACTGTTATGAAGTCCTATAAGAGAGCTTTTGACTTAGGTGATAATGATTTAAAAATGGCTTCTTTAAGATGGTTAAGAGGGGAGTACACAACCAAAACCGATGCTAGGCAGGCACTTGGAGTTAGAAATATAATTTCAGATACTAATTACTATGATGCTTTAAAAGTTTTAAGTGCATTTATTGTATTAGCTGGGTTCAAAGGTCTGTTAATTCATTTAGATGAAATGGTTAATATTCTACGAATATCACAAACACAGATAAGAAAAAATAGTTATGAAGAACTACTAAAAATGGTTAATGACATGATGCAATCAAACTTATCGAATATTGGAATATACTTTTCCGGGACTCCTGAATTTCTTACTGATGAACGACGAGGTTTATATACATATGAAGCATTAAGAAGTAGACTTCAAGAAAATGAATTTACGAGAGATAATCTATTTGATGAAGCTCATCCAGTAATTAGATTAAATCCTTTAACTCCAGAGGAAATTTATAATTTAGTCGTGAGAATAGGAGAAATATATGATTCCGATGGAGATTTGAGAATTAAATCAGACAAGAAACTAACAACTAGCTTTCTTCAATATTGCAACAAGAAACTTGGAGCAGAGATTTTTACGTCACCAAGAAACGTAATAAGGAGCTATCTAAATCTTCGTGATGCATTAGAGACAAATAAAGATTCAAGCTTGAAAGAGTTGCTAAATGGCATAGAAATTAAACCAGACACAAATCCATTATTGGATGCTCCTGATTTAAGTGAAGAAGATTCTGATTTGAAGGATTTCTCCTTGAATAGTTAATGAATGAGATTAAGAGTTCTTTTGATCTTCTTCATGAAAAAATCCAAAAATGGATTTTTAAACAGGGTTGGAATGAATTAAGGCCAGCACAAGTCGAATCAATAAGAATAATAAGAGGGAAATTAAATAATTTAGTTATATGTGCTCCTACAGCATCAGGAAAAACCGAGGCAGCCTTTTTACCTCTTCTTTCAAATTTACTGGATCTATCAAAAAAGCAAAAAGGGTATATTTTATATATTTCGCCTCTTAAAGCACTAATCAATGATCAATGTAATCGATTAGAAAAAATTTGTTCAGAACTAAATATTAGTGTCGCCCCATGGCATGGAGATATATCCAAATTAATCAAAAGCAAAGCAATAAAAGCTAATAAAGCAATTATTGCCATAACGCCTGAATCAATTGAAGCTATGTTGTGTAATACGCCTAATCTTGCAAAAGAAATATTTACGTATACCAACTCAGTCGTGCTGGATGAATTTCACTCTTTTGTAGGAAATGACAGAGGTGAACAACTTACCTCTTTACTTTATAGATTAGAAAAAATCAGTAACCATAAGCCAAGAAAAATTGCTCTATCAGCTACTCTTGGAGACCAATCTGCCGTTTCAAAAGCCCTTGAACCTAGAGACCCAAGCTCAATAATTCATATTGATAGCTCTAAGGGAGGCAGCTATTCTATAAAGCTTAGCCTTAAGGGATTTGAATATTACTCAAAGGAATCTAATGAAGAAAATGAAAAAAAGGAAGATGCAAAAAACAAAAAAGAAAAAACTGCTATAGAAAAAAAAATATTTACTGAAATATATAAGTTTAGAGAAAAAACTAATTTAGTTTTTCCCAATAGCAGGAATTTTGTGGAGAGTATAGTTTATGAATGTAATAAATTATCCAAATCATATAATCAAAAGGAAGTATTTTATCCTCATCATTCATTTTTATCTAAGGATATAAGGTTTGAGATTGAAGAGAAAGCCAGGACAAGCAAATCACCTATAACTATAGCTTGCACATCAACTTTAGAATTAGGGATTGATATTGGAACGGTTGATAATGTTTTTCAGGTAGGTCCGCCTCCAAGTGTTAGCTCATTGAGACAACGATTAGGAAGATCAGGAAGAAGAGAGTCTTCACCTATCTTAAGAGTATTGATAGCTGAAGACCCTATTAACGAGCATTTCATTTTTGAGAATCAGATAAGAAGTAAATTATTAGAAACTATCTCATGCCTATCATTGATTGCTGATGGTTGGTATGAAACCCCCGAAAAAAGTGGAATATCATTATGCGTTATCTCTCATCAAATTCTTTCATTAATAAGTCAACTAAGTGGAGCTTCTGCAGCTATTTTATGGAGTTATTTTTCTGATAAGGAAATATATGAAATTAATAAAGACATCTTCATTCAAATCTTAAAGTCCCTTGCCAAAAAAGACTTAATAATTCAAACCGAATCAGGATTATTACATCTTTCTGAAAAAGGAGAAAAGATAACTAACTATTATGATTTTTATTCTGTATTCAAATCAG
>QCGG01000013.1 GCA_003280055.1 Prochlorococcus sp. AG-363-P19 | reverse complement strand
ACCCCAACTTCTGAAAGTTCTATATAGCAATTAATATTAAAGGGTTCATGGAGGCTAATTGGCTTGATTATTCTATTTAGATTAAAAGAAAGTTTCAAAGAACTACATTCTATTATCACTGATTTTAATAACACATCCTCAAAACATACTTCCTCACCTTTTAGATAGATGCTTGAAAGCTTACCCCTTAATAATTGGAATCCTGACCCATGTATATCAAGTGAAAGTTTGCCCACAGACTGACATTTAGATCTAATCCAAAGTTCAAGGCCCTTTGACAAAAATTTAAGTAAAGAGTCGTTTTTATTGTCCGAAGAAACATTCATAGGGGCCTAAAAAGTTCTATGCATCTTCTGGCTATCAAATCTGGGATATCCAGATGTGGTAAATGGCCACAATCCTGAAGGATTTCAACATTTGGCATTAACAACTCTTGAACTTCTTTTTTTATAGATGAGCTAAGAATTCGGTCGTTTTCGCCAAAGAAAACATTTACGGGTTGTTTAGGTAGGGGGTGCGCACAGTTAGCCATCCCACCCGAACGAGCAAAAGACGAAAGGGCCCTTCCCCAGCCAGGCACTGACAAATGAATTGAGGCGATCTGTTCCTCGTGCTCTCCTACGCTGCAATCAGGGTCAGAAAAAGCCTGCCTACATAATGACCTCCTTACAAAAGGTCTACTAAGAAACCACACACCTAGTTGATCCAACCCAGGTAGCAAAGGCATGGGTTTCCCTGTGAGACCTGCAGGTGCCAAAAGAACCAATCGATGAATCCGTTCTGGATAACGTCTTGCTAATTCCATAGCAACAGCACCACCCATTGAGGCGCCTATCACACCAATAGAAGTGTTAGGAGACAAAACAGCTCCCAAAAGCTCTTCAATGTGTCGCAGCAAGGCTTGTGGGCCATATTCGACATTTAATGGTCGAGGACAAAATCCGAAACCAAACAGATCAGGAATAATCAACGTATGACGTTTCTTCAAAAAAGGAACTAAACGGCGAAATTCCAAAAAACTACTATCAAAACCATGCAAAAGAAGTAATGGTGGTCCCTCTCCTAAAACGGCAACAGGATAAGGGCTATTTATCTCATACTCCTGTCGCGCCGGTTCAAAGTTTCGAAACAACCCAGCCAAAGATACCCATTTCACCTGATTTGCTAAATCCCTCGCCAAAGGGTCCATCAATTGACTAGTCAAATCTCCAAACAAAACTTCTGCTGAAGAAGCTTGATCTGCAGGATTAATATTTTTCAAACTCAAGTTACTTTTGACTCCCCATTATGAATAGAGAGCAAGGTCGACAATTGACTGTCAGCACCTATTAACGCCTCAAGTAGAGCTTCTTCCTTAATCTCAAAAGGCAGGTAATGAATCTCTGGACATTCTCTACATACAAATGTACAAACTTCCTGAAGTTGCTTCAATTCTAAATTTCCATACCCAAGATCCGCTAGAGAGGAAGGTAAATTGAATTTTCTATATGCAGCAATCAACTGTTTTCTTGCTTGTCCTGCTAGGTGATTAAAGCCTAAGGACTCCTCAAGCTTTAATTGAACAAGGACACCAAAACCAACTTTTTCTCCATGTAGAGATTTTTTCAAAGAATTTAACTGTGTCAGTGCATTGTGCACAGCATGGGCTCCCACTGTTCTACATCTTGCCCCCCCCAATCCCTCCAATTAAACCTGCAGTAAGAGCACAGCCCTCTGCGACTCTTATCCATTCTTTACTAGTAAAATCACTTAAAGCCACATAACCATCTAAAAGCAATTGATCACGCAAAACCCTTGCCATTTGAACAGCTTGTTGGACAAGAGCATCATCACTTGAACTACTACTTACAGAGGCTTCATACCACTTTGCGATTGCATCAGCGATACCACTTGCAAGAGTCTTTTTAGGTGCGGTACGAACAAAGGAATGGTCAAATATTAGAAGTTTTGGACAATTCGTAAGTACAATATCCTTTCTAAAAGCTCCATCAACAGAATAAATATTTGACAAAGCAGTCCAACCAGCACATGTAGATGCACTTAGTGGGATAGTTACACATGGTATATCTAACCTGTCAGATAAAAGTTTGCCTGAGTCGAGGACCTTCCCTCCTCCAGCAGCGATAATTCCATCAGATGATTGTTCTTGAGCAATCCGACTTAAGGCCAACAAATCCTCTTCACAACAATCATATTTCAGCTCTGCAGAAAAAGGTTTTAATCCTAGTCGATTTAGATCTTCAAGAAGTCTGAATCTCAAGTTTGCTGTATCTTTGCTTCTACCAATAAGCAAAGGTGAGCGACAAATACTAGGAATAATATTCTGAGCTTCATTCCATGCACCTTCACCTCTTAAGACAATATCTGGAGCTATATTATGTTTAGAAGTAAGATTCAATTTCTTATTTTTATGAATTGAAAATAAAAATGAAGTAGCTTTTCTTCATGCACTTGCTTCGGCCAACTTAGGAGTAGAGGACTGATTAGATATATGTCTAACAATAACTTCTTTATTATCATCAATATCTACCTCCGCAGTATCTCCTTCTTTGATACGTGCAGATAAAACCTCTTCAGCCAGGCTGTCTTCCAACAATCTCATTACAGCTCTTCTCAAGGGCCTTGCTCCATATGAAGGATTATAACCTTCTTCAACCAGTCTTTCTTTAAAAGCATTAGTAACCGTGAGAACAATTCCTTTATCCTGCATCCTAACGAAAACTTCTTTAAGCATAATTTCTGCTATTGATTTAACTTCTTCACGAGTTAGCTGACGGAATACAATTGTCTCATCAAGTCTATTTAAGAATTCTGGGCGGAAATATTGCTTTAATTCTTCATTAAGTAATGACCTAATTCTATTATATTGAGTCTCTTCTGCATTTTCTCCTGAAAACTCAAATCCAAGTCCACCGCCACCCTTTTCTATGACCTTAGAACCTATGTTAGAGGTCATAATAATAAGAGTGTTTTTAAAATCAACTGTTCTACCTTTAGAGTCAGTCAACCTTCCATCCTCTAATAATTGTAGAAGAAGATTAAATACATCAGGATGAGCTTTTTCAATCTCATCAAATAGTACAACTGTATATGGTCTTCTTCGAACAGCTTCGGTCAATTGACCTCCTTCATTAAATCCTACATAGCCAGGTGGTGACCCTATCAATTTACTAACAGTGTGTCTCTCCATAAATTCAGACATATCCAAACGAATCATTGCCTCCTCGCTACCAAAGAAATAAGCAGCCAATGCCTTGGTCAACTCTGTTTTTCCTACACCAGTAGGTCCTGAGAAAATAAAACTTGCTATTGGCCTATTTGGATTTTTCAAGCCTACTCTTGCTCTACGAATAGCCTTGGAAACAGCCTTTACAGCCTCATCTTGCCCTATCAACCGTTGGTGAAGTGTATCCTCCATATTCAGCAGTTTTACAGACTCACTCTCGGTAAGTTTTTGAACAGGAACACCTGTCCAAGAAGCAACAATATGTGCAATATCTTCTTCATCAACAATAGGGGTAGAAAGTGAGGCATTCTCAGAATCAATTGCTTTTAAGGTATCATTATTAGAAGAAACATTTCCATCAAATTTGTCGTCTGAAGAAGCTAAATCCTTATTTTCAGTTTCTTTTTTTTGCGATTGCAATACATTTCGGATTTCTTCTCGTAATTGAACTTCTTTCTCTCGTAATTCTCCTGCCTTATTGAAATCTTGCTCACGAACTGCCTCTTCTTTCTCCTTTTGCACACTTCTAAGCTCTTTATCAACTTTCTTTGCTTCGGGAGGAAGTTTTGAATTCAATAATCTGACTCTACTTCCAGCTTCATCTATTAAATCAATTGCTTTATCAGGAAGAAACCGATCTGAGATATATCTATCTCCTAGGTTTGCAGCTGCATCAAGAGCTGAGTCAGTAATTTTTAAACGATGATGCTGCTCATAACGCTCTCGTAATCCGCGTAATATTTCTATTGTATCTTCAATAGATGGCTCTCCAACCATTACTGGTTGAAAACGTCTCTCTAGAGCAGCATCTCTTTCTATATGTTTCCTATATTCATCAAGAGTGGTGGCTCCAATACATTGTAATTCTCCTCTGGCTAAAGCAGGCTTGAGAATATTAGCTGCATCAATTGCACCCTCTGCTGCTCCTGCACCTATAAGTGTATGAACCTCATCAATAACAAGTATGACGTTGCCCGCAGCCTTTATCTCTTCCATGATTTTCTTTAGTCTCTCTTCGAACTCTCCTCGATATTTAGTGCCTGCAACTAAAAGTCCTATGTCTAAAGTTAGCACTCTTTTCTCTTCAAGAATATCTGGTATGTTTCCTTGTTGAATCCGTTGGGCCAAGCCTTCAGCTATAGCTGTTTTACCAACTCCTGGTTCACCTATTAATACTGGATTATTTTTAGTTCGTCTTCCTAATATCTGCACTACACGATCTATCTCACTATGACGCCCTACAACTGGATCTAACTTTGACTCACTAGCGAGCAAAGTTAGATTTGTTCCGAACTCATCAAGTGTGGCTGTCTTTTGTGATCCCTTGCCGCCGCCCCCGCCGCCTGAAGCAACCTCAGCAGTTTCTCCAAGCATCCTTATTACTTGGCTACGTATCTTAGAAAGGTCAACTCCTAGGTTTTCAAGGACACGCGCAGCAACTCCCTCCCCTTCCCTAATAAGACCTAGCAAAAGGTGTTCAGTGCCAATGTAGTTATGCCCAAGTTGTCTGGCCTCTTCAAGTGATAGCTCTAGAACTCTTTTTGCTCTAGGAGTAAACGGTATTTCAACTGCAACAAATCCTGAGCCCCTTCCAATAATCTTTTCGACTTCTACACGAGCATCTTTAAGATTGACTCCCATAGATTTAAGCACTTTTGCGGCAACACCAGTTCCTTCACCAATAAGGCCTAAAAGGATCTGTTCAGTTCCAACAAAATTGTGACCAAGACGACGCGCCTCCTCCTGGGCAAGCATTATCACCTTGATCGCTTTCTCGGTAAACCGCTCAAACATGGGCTAAGCCACGTAGATGTACACCCAAGTTATCAGGGCTTAGAGTTCAGTGCGATGTATTTAAGTTTTCAATACAGGTATAAATTTGCAAAGCGATCTCCAAACTTAAAAACAGCTAAACGCCTACGATGCACCACATCTTATTGAAAGTCGGTAAACCGACCCCTATTAAATCTATTTATTTATGAAATGTTTACTGGCCTAGCAAGCTCGTGGACTGAATAAATGCATCACTTCCATTGCGATAGTAACTTCGGCGAATGCTATTTGTTTTAAAGCCAAAGTTTTGGTAAAAATACTGAGCTTCCAAATTCGAGCTTGAAACCTCGAGTATGACTCGTTTCGCTCCCGCTATCTTGGCCCTCTGAAAAATACATAAGAGGAGTCTCTTCGCATTACCCACCCGCCTATGAGAAGGATGTACAGCTAGAACATTTAACTGCAACTCATCGACTAGTAAAAGCCCACTGGCAAATGCATACAAATGTGAAGACTGTTTTAATCCCACCCTTAGACCTTTTGGATTAGTCAACTCCCCTTCCCATTGGGTTCTACTCCAAAATCCGCCCATTGCCAGTTGATCTAGTTCCATGCAAGCATTTAAATCTTGCATTTCTAAATCGACTATATCCATCAAAACGATTGACCTTGGATTCATTAAAAACGGTCCAAAAGCATCAATTCGACCAGCCTATACCTAAATTGATTTATCAATAGTAATTATCTATCTCCATGCCTCCTTTAAAACCATACGAGAAGGATCGTAACCTTTTAAGTCCCAATAGAAACATAGCTCCAATAACTGCCACTGTTAATGAACAGGGCAAATTATGTATTGGAGGATGCTTATTGAGTGATCTGGCGAAAAGGTATGGTACTCCACTTTATATTTTGGACGAGGAAAGTATAAGGACCTCCTGTGCAGCATATCGAGAATCACTTGATAAATTTTACGAAGGATCTTCTCTTGCTATATATGCATCCAAGGCAAATAGCTCTATAGCAATAAGTAGTATAATAAAGTCAGAAGGGTTAGGATTAGATGCAGTATCAACAGGTGAATTAATCACTGCTATGCAAGGTGGGATAGATGGGCATTCCTTATTTCTACATGGGAATAATAAATCTCAGGAAGAATTACTTATCGCCTACAATAATCAAGCAACAATCGTAATTGACAACGAGCAGGATATAAATATTCTCGAAGCAATAGTTCCCAAAGATGATAAGAAAGCGAAACTAATGTTACGCCTCACTCCTGGAATAGAATGTCATACACATGAATATATAAGAACTGGACACCTTGATAGTAAATTTGGGTTTGATCCGGACAAAATTGAGGAGGTTTTTTATCGTCTGAAAGATTGTAAATGGGCAAGTCTCGAAGGTCTTCATGCACATATAGGCTCACAAATATTCGAATTACAACCTCATCAAGACCTTGCGGAAGTACTTGTTGAATCAATGCTTCTAGCTAAACGTATAGGACATGAAATCAAAGATCTAAATGTTGGAGGCGGACTAGGCATCAAATACACCCTTTCTGACGACCCCCCAACTATTCAAGACTGGATTAAGGTCGTCGCTCAAGCTATTTCAAAAGCTTGTCAAGACAGAGGGCTTGGACTTCCAAGATTAATTTGCGAACCAGGTAGATCCCTTATAGGAAGTGCTGGATTAACTATTTACAAAGTAGGGTCTAGAAAAATCATCCCAGGTATCAGAACATATTTATCTATTGATGGAGGAATGAGCGATAACCCCAGGCCAATAACCTACCAATCTGAATACTCCGCTTGTCTTGTTGATAAGCCACTAGAGCCTCCAGAAGAAAATGTAACTCTGGCGGGAAAGCACTGTGAGTCAGGAGATATCCTCTTTAAGGATTTAGCCATTCCACATAGCAATTTCGGCGATGTGTTAGCGGTTTTTGGCACTGGTGCTTACAATTCTTCAATGGGGTCTAATTACAATCGAATTCCAAGGCCAGCCATGATCCTAGTCCGTGATGGAGGATCTGATTTAATCCAGAGGAGAGAACAGCCAGAAGAACTTCTGAGATACGACGTACTGCCAGAACACCTTCGGGCGTTAATGTAAATAAGTAAACCTGCTTAGGAGTCAAGATGTTGTGGGGGGTGTTCGATTCGCGCCTCCTTCTTGACTTACTTTTAGCAAGTGGCCTAGGAATTTTATTATTTTCAAGAATTAAAGAGCCAAGAACTCTATGGCTTTTACGGGGATATGTACTACTCGTATCTCTTGCATGGTTTATACAAAGGCTAGGAAGCCTTCCTCTTACTTCAAAGTTAGTTGATGCATTAGTACTAGCATGTTCCCTATCCCTTGCGATTCTCTGGCAAGGAGAGCTAAGAAGATTAATGGAATTGTTAGGAACCGGACGACTCGCCGTTCTTCTTGGAAACCCTCAAAAAGAATTCAGAGCCACTGCCAGTACGGTCGCACAACTTACTGAAGCGGCAGGCCGACTTTCTCAAGGCCGACGAGGTGCCTTAGTAGTAGTTGATATGGGAAGCGACTTGCGTCCAGAAGATTTTCTTTATCCCGGCATACCTATTGATGCTCAATTAAGTAGCGAATTGCTTCTAAATTTGTTTGCTTCAGACACTCCCCTTCACGACGGTGCTGTATTAATCAAAGGAAACAGAATCATTGCAGCTGGAGTAATCCTCCCTTTATCCAGGCAAGGAATAAGCCGTTATGGGACAAGACATCTTGCTGCCCTTGGAATAACAGAACGTTTCGACAGATGTATATGTGTTGTTGTTTCTGAGGAAACCGGAACACTATCCCTTGCTAGTCAGGGCAAGCTTGAAAGACCAATCACTAGCAGCAGACTTGGTAGCTTGCTTACAGAACTTATTGGTGGTGCAATAGTTCCTCCCAACTCTAAAATTATGCCACCAGCCTCTAAGCAACCTTCTTCTGTCACTGACGAGACTAAATCTCCCTAAAGAGTTAGCGTAAGTGGTTATAAAGGACCCTTATTAAGTGAGCTGCGTTTCAACCACCAGCAAAAATAATCCCAAAACCTCCAGTCTCCCAAAGGGTCTGGACCCAAGTCGCATGCCTACTCATGTGGCCATCATCATGGACGGTAATGGACGATGGGCCCAAGCAAGAGGCCTTCCAAGAATGATGGGACACCGTGCCGGGGTTGAAGCTCTTAAGAAAACCCTTCGTCTTTGCAATGACTGGGGAATTAAAGCACTTACTGCTTATGCCTTCTCTACAGAAAATTGGTCTCGACCAGGCGATGAAGTTAGTTTTTTGATGACACTATTTGAACGAGTTCTTCAAAAGGAACTTGACTCTCTAGAGAAAGAGAAAGTCCGGATTCGTTTTTTAGGAGACCTTGAAGCACTCCCAAAACGTCTTCAAAGACTAATTAATGAAGCAACTGAGCGCACAGCATTAAACAAAGGGATCCACTTCAATGTATGCACAAATTATGGTGGTAGACGCGAACTAGTTCAAGCTGCAAAGAAATTGGCAGAACGTTCTGCCAATGGAGAGATAGATCCATCCTTAATTGATGAGCATGTTTTTTCTGCGGAGCTCCTTACAGCTGGAGAAGTAGATCCAGATTTATTAATTCGAACTAGCGGAGAAAACCGTATAAGCAATTTCCTACTATGGCAGTTGGCTTATGCAGAAATACATGTCACAGAAGTCCTCTGGCCTGACTTCGATGCAGCAGCTCTTAAACAAGCCCTAATTGATTATCAATCTCGCTGTAGACGTTTTGGGGGCTTAAAAACAACAGTTTCTGACTCCAATGAAATTATTTCCTAAATTCTTCTTCTAACAAATTCTCAAAAAGTGCGCACACAAGAAGCAACTGAAAACTGTAACTCCAATCTTCGCCATGACTGGAGTCTCAATGAAGTAAAAGAACTTTTAGAAAAACCATTAATGGATCTTCTGTGGATGGCTCAGACAGTTCATAGAACAAATAATCCTGGCTACCACGTACAACTAGCATCACTCCTCAGCGTTAAAACAGGGGGTTGTGAAGAGGATTGCTCTTACTGCCCTCAATCGATTCACAACAGTAGTGATCTCTCTGGACAGCCAAATCTAGAAGTCAATTCAGTACTAAGACAAGCCAAAGCTGCCAAGGAGGCAGGTGCTGATCGATTCTGCATGGGTTGGGCATGGCGAGAAGTTCGTGATGGCAAACAATTTGAAGAGATGCTCACAATGGTTAAAGGCGTTAAAGGCCTTGGAATGGAAGCCTGTGTTACTGCAGGCATGGTGACTCAAAATCAAGCCAAACGTTTAGCCAAGGCAGGATTAACTGCCTATAACCACAATCTGGATACGAGCCCAGAAAAATATGGAGAAATAATTACCACACGTACATATCAAGAGCGACTTGAAACTTTAGAAAGAGTTCGTGCTGCTGGAATAAATGTCTGTTGTGGAGGAATTATCGGAATGGGAGAAAGCATTTCAGACAGAGCATCTCTTTTACAAGTCCTTGCTTCATTAGAACCACACCCTGAAAGTGTTCCTATTAACTCTCTTGTTGCTGTAGAAGGAACCCCTCTAGAAGACATGTCAGCCATTGACCCATTAGAAATGATCAGGATGGTTGCTACAGCAAGAATCCTGATGCCAAAAAGCAAAATCAGACTTAGTGCTGGGAGAGAGCAACTTGGCCGTGAAGCTCAAATACTTTGTCTTCAAGCAGGTGCAAACTCTATTTTTTATGGAGACAAGCTACTTACTACAGGCAATCCAGATGTCGATACTGATCGTGAACTGCTTGCTCAAGCTGGTGTAAATATCAGAATTGATTACGAAGAATAATGCCCTCATCTAAAGAGAAAGTTCAGAAACTTAAATATCTGATAGCAGCTTTCTATACATTCACACACTTATCTGAAACTAAGATTTCATCCACCATAAAAGAATCAAAAAGATTAGGAAATGAATATAATATAAAAGGCACAATACTTTTTGCTAAAGAAGGCATCAATGGGACTATCTGTGGTCCTGAAGTTGGAATCAATAAGTTACTCAAATATCTAGAAAATATTCTTCCTAAAAATAATTTAGATAAAAAATTTAGTTGGTCTAAACAGGAAGCATTCAAACGCCTACGGATACGAAGAAAAAAAGAAATTGTCACCATGGGTGTACCTAATATTAATCCAACTAAATTAGTAGGTAAATATGTTGATCCTTCTAAATGGAATGAACTTATAGAAGATCCCTCTACTCTTTTAATAGATACCAGAAATGATTATGAAATAGGACTAGGTAGCTTTAAAGGTGCAATAAATCCTCATACTAGAAACTTTAGGGAATTTCCAGAATGGGTAAAAGAAAATTTGAAATCCTATATTGAAAAAAGAAAGCCTAAAAGAATTGCAATGTTTTGTACTGGTGGAATCCGCTGTGAAAAAGCAACCTCCTATCTTTTACAGGAAGGTTTTAATGAAATTCATCACTTACAGGGTGGAATCCTTCGCTATCTAGAATATGTTCCGAAAGATAAATCTAGCTGGCAAGGTGAATGCTATGTTTTTGACCAAAGAGTTTCTATTGATCATGATTTAAAAACTGGTAAGTATCAATTGTGCCATGCATGTGGGCAACCTCTCGCACCAGAAGATCTTAAAAAAGATAGCTATATAAAAGGGGTTCAATGTTATCAATGCAAAGATCACTTTAGCGAAGCTGATAAGAGGCGTTTTGCTGATCGTCAGAATCAGTATGACAAAAGGAACCAATCAAACAAGCAAACCAACTAAATTAATATCATGCATTTTGAAACAATTTCTTTAAATGAATTAGAGAAACATGCCGCAAGTAAAGGGCTTTTACTTCGAATACAAGAAAGGAGGCCACTAAAACTATGGTCTTTAAAACTTGTCGTAGCACAATCGGTATCTGATAAGCGCGTAAAGATTCTTGGAGAGATGAAAGCTTGGGCCTATGCCAAAAAAAATGGATTGCAACTTGACACAATGAGAGTCGCCCCGAAAACACCTACTGGCATTGGTGATCTCATCTGGGCAGCAACAATGGCCTGGGCAATAGAAAAAACCCCTTGCCGAATGGCACGATTGCTCGCAATCAGTGATGAAGATACTCATCACAAAAAGCTCCTAAGGTATTTCAAGCAAAGAGGCTTTCAAGTGACTAAGGAAATTGGATCCAATCCATCCGATCTTCCATTCAGAATGATATGGGGAGGGGCTGGGACTCTTATGGCTGGGGAATGCAAAAGGATTCACCATATAAACTGTAGACGTTGGTTAAAGAACCAGTAGCTATTTTCTATAATCTCACTCAATTTTCTAGCTCTTAATTGCATGATAACTACTTCGAACAAGTGGACCACTACTTACCTTTGAGAACCCAAGATCTAGAGCTATCTCCCCTATTAATTCAAACTCCTCTGGGGTCCAATAACGGTGGACTGGAAGATGAGATAAAGAAGGCCTTAAATACTGACCCAAAGTCACCTTCTGGCAATCAACCTGACGAAGGTCTTCAAGTGTCTGAATAACCTCCTGAAACTCTTCCCCAAGCCCAAGCATTAATCCTGACTTTGTTGGTATTTCAGGCGCAATCTCTCTGGCAGCATTCAATAAGGAAAGTGAATGTTCATAAGTAGCTCCTCTTCTAACCTCTCCTTGCAAACGCTTAACTGTTTCCAGATTATGATTAAAACATACTGGCTCTGCTGACAAGACAGTCGCCAAACGGTCTCTTTGCTCCTTAATAGCCAGAGAAGAATCGCAAGTCCTACTCCAAAAATCTGGTGTAAGAACTTCAATTGCGATAAGAGGGTTAAATTTCCTTATTGCAGACATCGTACTTGTAAATAAATTTGCTCCGTGATCAGACAGATCGTCTCGTGCGACAGAAGTTAGAACTACATAACGAAGTCCTAACTTCTGAACAGCTTCCGCTACACGTTGAGCCTCTAAAGGGTCTATTCGCGCTGGAGGCATCCCTTTCTCAACTTGGCAAAAAGCACAACTTCTTGTACAAATAGACCCTCCTAATAAAAAAGTAGCTGTCCCTGCCGCATAACACTCAGCCTTATTGGGACACCTACCTTCTTCGCAAATGGTATGAAGTTTAGATTCCTTTACCAAAGAATTCACCTTTTCTAATTCAGAAGCTCTTCCTATAGATCTTCTCAACCATTTTGGCAGTCTTTGCGTTGGTTTAATTTGGCTATAGCGTGTTGTCCTTTTTTTAGTAGACATATCGATCAGTATCCATTCAATCCATAGTGGTTCTTCCTTCAAGCGCACGCGCAAGTGTCACTTCATCAGCATATTCCAATTCACTTCCCATAGGAAGCCCATATGCAATACGAGAAACTTTTGCAAAAGGCTTGATTAGACGAGAAACATAAAGACTAGTCGTATCGCCTTCTACACTTGGAGGAAGAGCAAGTATCACTTCTCTAACACCTTCTTGGTCGACCCTTTTCACGAGACTTGAGATCATTAACATTTCAGGGCCTACTCCATCTAGAGGAGATATCAAGCCACCAAGCACATGATAAAGACCTTTGTACTCCCTTGTGCGTTCTAAGGCTAATAAATCCCTCGAATCAGCGATAACGCATAGCAGGTCTTTCTCTCTCTCAGTGTTTTTGCATATTTCACAAATGGGGTCTGCGCTCAAATGAAAACATTTTTGGCACTGTCCTACCTGAGATCTGGCGGCTAACAATGCATCAGCAAAACTTCTAATTTTCTCTTCAGGCTGTCTCAAAAGATGAAGAGCTAGCCTCTGAGCCGTTCTAGGGCCTATGCCAGGCAACCGCTCAAAGTGATCAATTAGGCGTGCAAGTGGACGTGTAAAGCCGTTCAGAACCAGAAGGCAACTAAATAGAATCTAGACAGTAATCTTACTAGTAAGTCAATATTTACATTCTCCGGCAAAATGAGAACATCAATAAAGCAGTCAATGGTGAATTTTTTTCGATCCTCGTCACGATTCCTATGTGCTTCCCTACTTGCCCTCCTACTGGTTGCCTGCAATAGCACTGGTAGCGGAATGGAATCCTTCCAAAGCCCAGACGGTCGCTACGCCTTTCTATACCCGACTGGATGGACCAGAGTAGCTGTAAACAATGGGCCTCAAGTGGTTTTTCATGACCTAATAAATAGTGATGAGACCTTGAGCCTTGTGGTATCAAAAGTTGATGATTCAATAGATTTAACCAAACTAGGAGACCCCGATTCGGTAGGTGTGGCCATATTTAATAACGTCATCGCACCTGAAGGCACAGGAAGAGAGGTTGAACTAGTAACAGCAAGTGCAAGAGAGAAGACTGACCACACTTTCTACGATCTTGAATACATAGTTCATGTTCAGGATAGAGACCGACACGAGCTTGCGACTGTTGTAATAGATAGAGGTAATCTTTATACTCTAGCTACAAGTACAAATGAAGTCAGGTGGCCAAGAGTCAGAAACCTATTTAATAATGTGATCAACTCACTAACATTCCTTATCTAAAAATAGAATCATTGTGGACCAAGTGAAACATTATTAGAATCAACCAAGATAGTTTTCTTTTGTATCATTTATGGGGTTTTTATCCTTTATTAAAGATATACATTATTAATGTAAAGTATGCTAATCTTGACGCAAGCCAGCCTGAACTCGCCAAAGGTCAGAATAAGCTCCATTTAGACCTAATAAATAATCATGTGTCCCCTTCTCAATTATTCTTCCCTTATCCATAACAATTATTGAATCTACATTTCTGATTGTACTTAACCTATGGGCAATGGCAATGATCGTTCGATTTGTAGTTATTCTATCTAAAGATCGTTGTATAGCTGCTTCAGTTTCATTATCTACTGCAGCGGTAGCCTCATCTAAAATAAGTATTTTAGCGTCCTTGAGGATAGCCCTTGCTAAAGCAATTCTTTGACGTTGCCCACCAGAGAGACGTTGCCCACGTTCACCTACTAAAGTATCAAAACCTTGAGGCAATTCTTCTATAAATTCTCTAGCCTCAGCAAGCTCAGCAGCCTTAATAACATCATCATGACTAGCTTGGGGAGTTCCGTACGAAATATTATCTGCTACTGTTCCATAAAATAAATACACCTCTTGACTAACAAGGGAAAAACATTTTCTAAGATCTGTTAAATCTAAAGAATCTACAGGTATTCCATCAAGATATATATTCCCTGAATTAATTGGATATAATCGCAACATTAATTTAACTAAAGTACTCTTTCCAGAGCCAGTATTACCTACAATGCCTAAGGAACTTCCTGCCTTGATGTCTAAGTTAAATCCCTCAAGCAAAAGATCTCTATCCTTATAATTGAAATCTACATTGGTAAATTTGATTTCTCCGCTGATCTCGCCAGAAGAAATCCTATTTAAACCACCAAATGTTGTTATTGGTACATCAAGTAAATCTAAAACCCTATTCGTTGATGCCATAGAACGCTGATACTCATCTAATGTCTGCCCAAGCGTCGTAAGAGGCCAAAGAAGCCGTTGGGTTATAAAGACTAAAAAACTATATGTTCCAATAGCCAGTGTTCCATTCCATGCCTGAAGTCCACCCAATACTAATATCGAAAGAAACGCAAATAAAATTGCAAATCTAATAAGTGGAATAAAAGCAGCTGAAAAAAGTATTGCTTTACGATTGCTATTTCTATATGCCTGGCTATCTATTCGCATGCGCTCCAACTCCCATTCCTCTGTCGCGAAACTTTTAATAGTTTGCATCCCTCCAAGGTTATTACTAAGCCGAGCAGCCAAATCTCCGGCCTTGTCACGAATATCCCTATAACGAGGAGACAATAGTTTTTGAAAATAAATAGACCCAAATAGAATTAATGGGATAGGAATAAACGATAAAAAAGCAATTCCAGGTGCAATTATTGCCATCGCACCACCAACTAACAAAACAGTAGTTGTTAATTGCAAAATCTGATTTGCACCATGATCCAGAAACCTTTCAAGTTGATTTATGTCATCATTTAGAACAGCCATTATTTGCCCTGAACTTCCTCCTTCAAAGTAAGACATCTCAAGCTTTTGAAGGTGGCTATAGGCCTTGATTCTTAAATTGTGTTGGGCCGTTTGGGCTAAATTCCTCCAAAGTACTCCATACAAATATTCAAATAAAGATTCTGCGCTCCAAATCAAAAACGACAATATCGCGAGAAAAGCAAGCTGAATAGGAACAGTTTTATAACCAATTCCTGACAGCCAAGAATCCTGCTCCATAGACACAACGTCAACTGCGAGTCCTATTAAGACTGGTGGGGCAAGGTCAAAAAGCTTGTTCAATAGAGAACAACTAGTCGCAAAGACAATCGACCTACGCTGATCTCTCAGGCTTTCAATTAATCTTATTAATGAACTTCTTTTTGGCTTGCGTCCGGAAAACTTCATTCAATAATCTCCTTGGATGAATAATTTAGCTTTTTTAAATCGCTATTAGGCATATTTGCAAAGGATTATTTTATTCAAAGCAGGGTTGCATCAAACAGCATAATTATATTATAAAATTAAAATTTAGTTTGATTGGCTATTTAAATTAGCAAGCTTAAGAAAATTCTAATCAATCCAGGTAAAGTTATTGAGCAAAAAATTAAACTCCTGAAAAAAATTTGCTTGCCTGTAATTTAAAAACAGTGAATAAAATTACAAAATAGAGTAATTATATTCTCTGCTTAAAAGGAAGGATCAAGCATTAATCTACTTTGACTTTTAACTGATATCAATTAACGATTTGGGCCTCCCCTACCACCAGATGGTCTTTCACGCGGAGTAGCTTTATTAACTCTAATCATTCTTCCCATCCATTCCACGTCCTGAAGATCATCTATTGCCTTTTGCTCATCAGCATCATTGTTCATCTCAACAAACGCGAAGCCACGTTTGCGTCCAGTTTCCCTATCAAGAGGAAGGCTGCATTGCTTAATCTCACCATATTGACTGAAGAGGTGAACTAAGTCTTCTTGCTCTGCCTGGAAGGATAAATTGCCTATGTAAATGGTCATTGCCTAATTGGACCGAAAGGGATTGATCAGTGAAGCGTTGGTCCGAAAAGGAAAGTCCTTTAATGCGATAGCCATTTAGCTGAAGCCTAGGGAGCGAGCCATTTGTGGACTGTTGCTTAAACAGTTTACTCAGCAAGACTACAGGGAAACAAAACAAGTTGAAAGCAAATGATAATAATTTAAAACTCAGAAATCTTTGTTTCCACTAGCAAAAACAACTCAAACGAATTATTCGAAAGAACTCTTCTGATAATTTCAAGCTTAAAAAATTGATCAACTAGCTGCTATTACGGTTTCTAGGAATTCGTCTTAAAGGTCTCTGAGAGACCTTTAAGACGAATTCCTCGGCTGCAGGGGAAACAATCTAAGTTGTTTTTTGAATTTGCAACTCTCGATTCATTACCTTCAATTTCTTCAAAACTTTAAAAACATCATCTGGCATTCCTTTAGGAAGATCCACCAAACTATGCGTGTCGAAGATTTGAATCCTTCCAATCATTCTTCCATGTAAACCAGATTCATTCGCAATTGCCCCAACCAAATTACCTGGTTTTACTCGATCTCTATAACCCACCTCAACTCTAAAACGTTCCATATTCTCTTCAGGAGCTCTTGCACTTCTATCAGCACGTCGTCCCCCCGATCCATAGCGATCTTGACGACGTTCACCCCGCCTACCTCTAGAAACAGGTTCATCAATCCATTTTTCATCTCCATTAAAAAGTAAAGGCCTAGGACCTACCGCAAGTTGGAGTGCAGCAAGAGCTATATCTTCTAAATTCAAGTTTTCTTCTTGAGCAAGACTAGAAAGCATTTCTTTCAAAATTTCAGTTTCTTCCTTAGTAGTTAAAGGCGACTTAAAAGCCAAAGTAAGTCGTTCTCTTAAACGATTAATACGACTTTCATTAATATCTGAATTATTTGGAATTTCCATAGCTTCAATAGGCTGGCCTACTGCTCTTTCCAAGGTGCTTACAAAACGCCTCTCCCTTGGATTGATAAATAATATGGCTTCTCCTTTACGTCCTGCCCGTCCTGTTCGACCAATCCTATGGACATAGGCCTCACTATCAAAGGGTATATCATAATTAACTACTAAGCTAATACGATCTACATCAAGACCTCTAGCTGCAACATCTGTCGCAACAAGAATATTAACTCGACCATTTTTCAAACTTTCCACTGTACGCTCACGTTGATTTTGAGGCACATCGCCATTCAAGACAGCTACTTCATGACCTGATGCCTCCAAAGACTCAGCAACATCAAGGGTGATCACTTTGGTCCTCGCAAAAACAATAACTCCATCCCCAACAAAAGACTCCAAGACTCTATTAAGAGCCTCCAATTTTCGACTATTTGGCATTGTTATGCAACGATGACGTATTCGACGAGCTTCTTGTGCCTTTGTCTTGATAGTAATCTCAGCGGGTGAATGTAGATATCTTTTAGAAAGACGACGAATCTCAGCAGGCATAGTTGCTGAGAAAAGAACCATCTGTCGTTCTTTAGGTAGATGTTCAAGAATCCATTCAACATCGTCAATGAAACCCATGCGGAGCATTTCATCAGCTTCATCAAGAATTAAAGTTTTTAAATTAGAAGTGTCTAATGTCTTTTGGCGAATATGGTCCATTACTCGTCCAGGGGTACCTACTACAACATCAACCCCTTTTCTTAAAAAATTAATTTGTGATCTAAAGTCCGCCCCTCCATAAACGGCAAGAATTCTTAAGTGCTTATGACCGGATGCATAGGCCTGAAAGGAATCTGCTACTTGCAATGCAAGCTCACGAGTTGGAGCAAGCACCAATGCCTGCGGCCTAGATTGATGTTGTTCCAATCTTTCAATCAGTGGCAAAGCAAAAGCTGCTGTTTTGCCAGTGCCTGTTTGAGCCTGTCCAACCAAATCACGGCCCAACATTAGCTCTGGAAAAGCTGCTGTTTGAATAGGAGAAGGAGTCTTATATCCCTTCTCTTTAAGAGTTTCTAAAAGAGCTTTGCTGAAGCCAAACCCATCAAAACCTGACTCATCAATCACATCTTTCTGACTTAAAGCCGAATTCTCACCATCATGAGGAGATGCATCTTTGCCAAATTCATTAAAATCAACAGAGACATCAGAGGGCTTCCCTGATGCCTCTTCCTCAACCGATAAGATCTTTGAGTTGCTTATGTCCATAGAACAGGAGGAGTCATCATGCGAATTTGCATTAGTCATGCCTAGAAATCATTAGCCTGATCAACCCTTCAAATCAGGCCAGTAACTCCCAATTCGCAGATAACCGCGCTGTGCTACTTTGCCTGTTCTTTAAAGGTTACATATGACTGTATCATCCCATGCTGCCAATAATTAAGTCGGTATAAATTAAGAGTCAGGCAACGCCAACTAAAAGCCAGTATATTCTTTAGCTAAATCAAAGTTTAATTGCGAATGTTGCACAATAAAATCATTGAAAGATCCTATTTAATTGGCGTGAATAAATACAAGTGATCACAAGCCCGAGTGATCGCTGTGTATAACAATCTAGTCTCATATGAATCAATAAACTCAAGCAGTTGATTTGAATTGGCTTTATAGTTTTGCAGAGGTTCAGGCCATAAAACAAAAACATCTTTAGCCTCACTCCCTTGAGATTTATGAATTGTCAGTGCCATCGCTGGTTCTAAACACCTGATTCGCGAAGGATTTATTAAACATGTCAAGAGACCTTCTTCTCCAGAAATTCTAAACAAAATTCTTCTCCTCTTTCCTTCCCCAATAACAAGTCCAATATCTCCATTTGCAAGACCTAGTTCAGACTGATTTTCTCCACACATAACAGGAAACCCTTGCGGCCAAGCCATAACTCCTAACTCGAATTTCTTTCCCAAAAGCTCTTGATGAAAATGATCCACACCCCATAATCCACGCCTTCTGGGGCACAAAACCAAAAATGCTTCTAGTAAACTAAACATATGATCAGAAATAAATAGGGATTGAGCACAACGAACAATCGAACGACTATTTTCTGTAGATTGCTGAGCAACAAAGCTAATCGACAACTCACTTAGCCTTTGGCTAAAAGCATCTACTTGACTACGTATAGTAGATGGAATTTTACGAATAGAAGAATGATGCAAAGAGAAATTTGCTCCTACTGGCAAATCTTTAATCTTTTTCTCAAAAGAAGATATCCCTTGATCTCGTAAAACTCGGCTTATAAAATCCAAAGCTCCTTTATTCCGGTAAACATGGCAGAGGCTTACTGAATTTTCTGCAAAATCTGCAGAGTTCTCAGACCAGAGTATTTGCCAAATTGAGCCACTACCTACAGGTGGCAATTGATCAGGGTCACCAACCAAAACCAACTGACAATTTGGCGACAAGGCTTCCAAAAGGCCACGCATAAGTTTGAGGTCAACCATTGACATCTCATCAACTACTAGCAGGTCAAGAGTTAATTGATTTTCTCTATTTCTTCGAAAACCTGCTTTATTAGCTTCAAGTAATCGATGCAGGGTTAAGCAAGCCAGCTGATCTAGTTTCTTTTTCTGAAGGGAATCCAGCTTATTGATGTTCTTCTGAATTGATTCCTGTAAACGCCTAGCAGCCTTACCCGTTGGCGCTGAAACAGCAACTCTCAAGTCGGGGTTTTTCGCTAAGGCTCTTGAAATCAATTGAACAATAGTAGTTGTTTTTCCAGTACCAGGTCCTCCACTTATCAAAAGAAGATTGTGTTTATCAATCGCTAAAACTGCTCTTAATTGCTCTTGATTGAGATCGGAAGGCAAATCACACTCAACTGGTAAAGATTCCGTCAAAAAGTTTTCTGAGGTAGAGGATCTTTGAATAAGGTCATCCACAACCAATTGCAATTCTCTATGCCACCTCCTCCAGCTAAGTCTAGATTTATGTAAAACAATTGGAGAAAGGCTTCCATTAACCCACCCACTCGAAGCCAAAGCATTTAAGTGAGCATTAGGCCATCCAGCATTTCTCAACTCAATTCTTGGTGAGTCAGTTGTTAAATCAAAAAACAGCTGCCCATTAGAAAGTGAGTGCATTAAAACATCTACTACGTCTTGCAAATATGAAGATTTCTCTGTTGGAGGGACGCAATTTAACAGAGATTTGTAAGTAGCACTAGCCAATCGTGGAGAATAAGAGTTGAAGTCATAAATACTCATCTTCCACCCTCATTTATCAAGCGATCCAATTCCAAGACTCTAACGATAGAAGCCTCTTCCAAAAGCAACCCAGGAACACCTTCTTTGTCACTATATCCATTTTTCATTACGTCTCCCGGCATCCCCCGCAGAAATACATAGACATACCCACCAAGATGTCTCGATGGATGGTAGTTCGGCAACCTCCAACGAAGAAATCTATGAAGTGCAACTAAATACAAATGTGCTTGCAATGGGTAATGATGGCTAATCATCTGCTTTTCCATAGCCGCATTTGTGTAGTGAACCGGGCCACATGCATACCAATTCCCCAGATCATCCCTTTCACCAAGCCAATTACTTTTCCAGTCAACAACCCACCAACGTGCCTTTCCTAGATCATCATCATCAGCAAAAACAAGGTCTACAGATCCAGTAAAAAAACCTCTACTAGCTATTCGCAAGGAAGAAAGCGATTCAGCATAAGAATCCGCAAAGCGAGCAGACGAATCTTTCTTAAATGCAATTGCTAAATCATCGGCAGTAACAACTTTTCCATTATGAGCTATAGGAAGATCAAAACTCATTTCATGAATTCGTCTATTCCTATCCAACTGATTAAATCTTAAATCACCCAAAGGTCCACCTAAGGGAGTGCTAAGAGCCTTTTCTAGGCCGTCTTGAACCGAAGGTATAAGTGCTTTTTCTAAACCTGAACGCTGAAGTTCATCTTTTATCAATTGGGCAGAAGATGAATGATGCAATGACAAAGAAAAATCTAGCTTCTCCAGAATCCTATGTAGACAATTTCCTGCTGCCGCACCTCTAGGGAAATTAAAAAGAGGTCCTTTATTTGACCATTCTGCGACAAAAGAGGGCTTGAAAAGTTGATCATCAGGAGAAATCTCAGAGTCGAAATTTTCTTGTTTAAAATCATTTCTTTCATCTATTTCACTTGGATCAAAAGATGAGTAGTCGCCATCCTTGTTCTTTTTAGAAAGCCAAGTGGTATAGCTACTACGACCCCAACTTTGATCTAACCCTTTTAAAGGAATTGGCCCTATGGATAATTGGCCAATATTTTCTTCTTGATCAATCCATCGTTTTCTTTTATCAACTTTCTTGGCGTGTGAAATACTAATTTGAACCTTATTAGAAAATAACCATTTTTGCATTTGCTCAGTAGAAAGTTTCTCGCTTGGATCAATCGTTTGATTGGAGCCAAAAAGAAAATTTTTCAAGGGATTGCCATCTTGGCCTATTGCCTGCGCCCACATTAAAATCAACATCGAGCGTGCTCGAGTCATCGCTACATATGCAAGTCTCTCAGATTCTTTAATCGAAGCTTCTCGATTGTTATCGGCAAGTACCCTTCCTTTTCCCCACATATGGTTTAAAACAAATTGCCAACTTGTTGCCTCATCATCACGCAAAAGGAAATCCTTCTCCAATGGAGGTGCCTGCCACATATAAGGGCATATAACTACCCTATATTCCAATCCCTTGCTTCTGTGAACAGTTAGTAAAGAAACAGCTTTTTCTGCCAGATCACTATGTGGTTGACGATTATCAGGAATTGGGTATCTCGGTTCTAGGCGTTCTCGTCTTAGCCATTCCGCAGCACTTAGTGCATCTAGTCCCTTTGCATGAATACTTTCCTGTGCAAGTTGTGCACATTGCTTTAAATCACCAAACAAGCCACCTCGCATTGAAAGATCAGCGATGGTCTTTCCTTCAAGATGATCAGCTAAGCAACCAAGTAATCCTAATCTTGAAAAGTTCTGAGAAAAATAAACAAACTTTTGTGCTAAGTCATCCAATTCCCCAGTCGTTTCAGATTCTTCTAATTGGGAGAAACTCCAGTTAAAAAAAGCCGAGCACGCTAACAACCGAAGAGAAGCCGTATCACCTGGTTTAGCAATACAATCCAAAAAGTTTTGCAAAAGCATAGCAGCATCAGATTGGAAGACATCTCCAGTACTTACAAGTCTTGTAGGCAACCCAACAGAAGACATTGAGGTTCTAACTGCACTGGCTTGATCGTGACGATTAACCAAGATGCAGAAATCATCTGGTTGCAATTCACCTTTATATCTCTCAAGAAGATCTAAAACAGTATTTGACACAACATCAGGAATAATCTCCTCAAGTTTTGTCTTTGAAGGCAATTGCGAAGAGGTTGTCCCTGTAGTGGATTTATTTAATGAAAGAGTAATCAATTGAAGTGGATACTCCCCATCCTTTAATTGAATAGGATCATCTTTTCCACAAGAATTTAAAAAAGGTACAGTTAAATTGGACTTTTGTAAGCCATTAGACATTAAAGAGTTTAATCCGCTCATCAAGGAAGATGTAGAGCGAAAATTATCCAAGAGCACATCTATTCGATCAACTTCATTTCGAGCCCTCAAGTAAACATTTAAATCACCACCTCTGAACCTATAGATAGCCTGTTTTGGGTCCCCAACCATTAATAAAAGATGTTTTGAAGTATTAGCAAATAGAGTCCTTAATATTCGCCATTGGATAGGATCAGTATCTTGAAATTCGTCGATCAAGGCAACCTTATATCTTTCTCTAATAGTTTTTAGCCATTCTTGCCGGTCAAGATCAGAGGCCTCTGGAAAAGAACAATTTAGTCCTTTATCTACAGCCTTCAGTAATCCCCCATAAGAAAGAACACCACGTCGTCGTCGTCGTTGTTCAAGTGTCTTCAGACACCAACACATTGAATGAACCCAAACTTTTTCAACAGGAGCATCAACCAATCCACTTATAGCTCTTTGTAAACGAGGTCTAAGCAGGTCTGGATGTTCTTCTCCACATCGTCGAGCAGCTTCACAAAAAATTGCTGGGTGAAAGTACTTGCGCAATAAACTCTGGTCCCAAACAAATCCATATGAGATTTCGTTTAATGGTTCTAAAGAAACTTTTTTAGCGAAGAAAGCATTTACCCAATCATCAACAACCTGAAATCTATTCTTTCTTGGCTTTGGGCTATATGGTTTAGTATCAGGGCAATTAAGCGCCCTCCATTCTAATGATTTAGAGCGAAAATCTTCCTCTAAATCTTTGCCTTCTAATAGCCAACACTCTAAAAACTCATCCCAACAATTATTTAGAAAATTTTTAAATTGTTCATGTAGTGGCTTAGAGACATCTAGATTTGAATCATCAACTCGTAAAGTTAAACTTGGATCATTGTCTAATTTAAGTAGTGTTCTAGAAAGAGTTTCCACATTTAATCCAGCATCTTGAAGACCTCTGAGATCATTTGAATCCAAACAAAGCATTTGTTGATGCCAAAAATCATTAACGACCTCACCAATTATTTGCTGACCATCAGTTTCAATAACAGGGTCAATGGCATCAAAAGCATGTAAAGCATCCCTACGAAGGGTACGCCTACAAAAACCATGTATTGTTGTAATGTCTAAAAAATCTAGAGATTCCAGTGCTAAGAGTAGATTTTGAATAAATTGGCGTCTCTTGCTGGAGCTAGATTGATGGATTAACAACCACTGATTAAGAACTTCATCGGGAGAAATGTAGGCAATTCCCTTTTCAAATGCCTCAAGCCCTTCTAATGCCTGTTCAAGTCGGTTGCAAACCCGGAATTTTAATTCAGCTGCTGCTGCCTCTGTAAATGTAACAACCAAAATTTTCTGAATATTGATTTCTCTCTCCGTCACCAAGCGCAAAGCCAAATGTGCTAGAGCAAAAGTTTTTCCAGTTCCTGCACTTGCCTCAAGCAACCTTAATCCTGGAGCCAATGGATAATCATTAGGCTCAAACCGTATATAAGAAACAGATCTCAAATCATCCATAAAACATAGACCGGATGAACTCTAAATAAGAAGACTTTGCCGTCAGGTAAAGAATGATTTGGAGAGTGGAAGGCATTGCTGTCGAGCAAAGGAATCCTGGAGATGAAAATGGTAGCAAGGTCAAATTTTAAGAAGTTAATAGCTAGATCACTGATTTAAAGAGGAGGGCAAACAGCAGAAAAAAAGAGATAGTTTGAAGCCAGTGTATTTCTCATAAACAAAAATATCATTTAAAGAATAAAGAGAAACCTTAGGAATCGTTGAAAGTGTCATTAATCTCTTTTCACTTATTTTCGCCAATCAAGAAATGGAATGAAGGTTATTATTGCTGGTGTTCTAAACATATATTGAATATATTCAGAATGAATCAATTTGAGTTTAGACTCTTCTCGTAAGGCCTTTGATCTCAAAATGAAGGCGAGCATAAAAAATAAAGCTAGATGAAAAAAACTCAAGAAAAAAGTAGCTAAGCCAATCGAACAAATCAATAAAGCCTGATAGACAGGGTGGCGACATTGACTATAAACACCTCTAGTGACGAGTTTTGCACCAACTTTTGGCTCAGGCAATGGAGAGAGACTTGGTCCGAGTTCAAGAAATGCACGAATTGCACTAAAGCATCCATACAAAAAAATTATTGACCCCAAAAACCTAAAAACGATGAGCAAGGATGGGTTTAAGTAATAAAAAGTAGGCCAAGGAGGGATAAGGTGTGACAATACCAGAAGTAATTGAATTACTAACCACCACTCTCCTTGAGAGTTATCCATAAAACCCTTCCAGGAAAGGTTCCACCCTGAAAGCGCTTCTCGGAGATTAACAACCAACACTTGGGAATTTCTGTCAGAACTAGCAAAGGTTTCACAGAATCAAGCAAATTGAAATCGCTTGCCTTAAGAACCTTCTTAGAATTTACCATTAACAAGAAAAGATTTTTTAGAATGTAGTTTCAAAAATAGAAATTTTAATTTTTTCTCGTTTTGCATTTCAGCATCTGTTCTTTGAGTATAGGCATATTGTAGTCAAGGATTACAATCGATGACCTTCTATTAGAATCAACAAGGGTTTGTCGAATCCACCGAGTTTTAGAACTCTTTAAATTATCTTCAAAAGAAGTCAAAACCAATTAATTAAAATAAATTTATTGTTTTAGGCTATCAAAAGAACTCAACCTCTCTTGTAACAATTAAAACAAGCAAAAGCTGAAGAGCTCACATCCCAATGTTCACGTAAAAAATTATTTTACGTGAACCATATAATGATCTAGATATTTAATTGCAAGCAAGAGTGGTTAAAAATTCTTCTAAGCTATAATATTATCAATTATTGGTTGATGCAAAAATAACATTGCCTCTTCAAATCCTTCTATATTGAAGAAGCTTGAAGCATTACAAATATTTCCAAAACAGAGTCGCATCTCATCCTTCTCAGACTCCCCCTTATAGCTAAATCCACCTTGCCATCTCTTTGCAAATGAAGAGAATCCACTTCCTTTTGTTTTATTCTCTGAAATTGAATATTCCCAGCCACTCTCAGGTGGAACAGGCCAACATTCTTTTAATCCTATCGAAGCCAAGGTCTTAATTTTAGTGAGTATACGCTTTGATTCTTCTTCTTCAATAAATGCGAGACGCATACTTAATTGGTATTGGTCTTGCTTATTAGTAGTTGAATTTTTTGTAACTATATTCGTTGACGCGAATTTATGGCCTTTGACACAAGTCAATAAATGTAACAGCCAAACTTCCATTATTAATTTAAAGCTAAGTCTTCCAGGTTCGGCTATTATAATATCATTATTTTCTGAACAAATTACTCTTTTCTTAATATCTCCTAAGTCTAATATCTTAATTGTACAATCTCCCATAGAAGAAACAACACTCTCCAAGTTCTTCATTCTTAAAAATAATCGCTCCTGCTCAAGTTTTCCTGAAGCCCCATAAGGCAACCTACCCTGTCCAATAAATCTATTTTCCCAATCCAATAAAGGAAAATTCGATTTCCCTATCTTTAACTCATATCGTTCAACCTTATCTAAGAAATCATCAAGATATTCCGCTAACAAGGTTTGCCTTTGCCATTCCAGTAATGAAAAAGCATCTAAGTCTTCTATAGGATCAATCCACTCTTTTGGTCTTAGTTGCAATTGCTCAAGCCAAAGCCGTTGCGGGGCTATTAACCACCTTTGCAAAACTTCAAATGAAATTTCTGTTGAGGTTTTTAAATTCGGTTTTTCCCATCTCAACGGCATTGCGAATGCCCTTTGAGTAATAAATGAAGTCCTATCAAGCATAAGTCGTGCTTCTAAATAACGTCTATCACAACTAATAGGAGGACGATTCTCAAATGAAATAAAATTGGCCCTTGAAAGGGGATTAGGCGAATGTTGTACAACAAGCTCTTGATAGGAATCACCCTCTAACTCTTTTTTTAGTTGAACAAGCCATTGTTGAACAGGGTTTGATGGAGAAACCATCTCACCAGTTCGAGAATCCCTTCCATTCCATGTAAGTAAAAGATGTTGTCGTGCAGAAAGCAGGGCTTCTAAAAGTACATAACGATCCTGATCACTAATGCTTGGATCTCCGAGATTTCTTTCTTGCTCTAAGAGATGAAAAGCCGGACGGCGTGAATGTCTAGGGAAAATATCTGCATCCAATCCCATCAACACAATCACGCGATGAGGTATAGCTCTCATCGGTTCTAATGCACTAATTGTCAATGCCCCGCTTCGATGGCCAAATCTGCCACTTTCGGCAGAAAGAGATTCTGCAAGTACATCTAAAACTACTTCTGAGTCGACTAATAAAGAGCAATCTTCTGCTCTCTCAAGCCATTCATGAAGTGCACTAGTAAAACATTGCCTTTCCCATGTCCAACATTCATCATCCTCGCCAAA
The DNA here is from genome assembly GCA_003280055.1 of Prochlorococcus sp. AG-363-P19. Lineage (GTDB taxonomy): Bacteria > Cyanobacteriota > Cyanobacteriia > PCC-6307 > Cyanobiaceae > AG-363-P08. Next base: position 24,537 of record QCGG01000013.1, on the reverse strand, counting down.
AAGCTCACTCACAAAAGACAAAAGCAATTCAACCCAAGCACAACTTGTACGCGGAAGGCGTAATTCCGTTAATTGATTTGAAAGTTTTGAAAGAAGCTCCCACCATTTAATTAATTCTGTAGGTTCCAATCCCTCAGAGAAAGGAGCTAAACCACCTGGAGCAAAAGAAGGGGCAGGTAAAAAAACCAATCCTAATAACCAACGGTCTAAACACCACCTAAGGCTATGAGCTTCATCTCCATCACGTTCACCCCCATCAAGACCCCATCTAAAACCAGTCACCTGTAATGCTCTAGTGAGCCTATTTACTTCTTCTTGATTGAGACCTTGCTGCTTCTGAATTGCTGGATTGGCAAGCAAACTCTGAAGTGAAGATGCTGTTAATCGTTCTCCAGCTAGTTGCAAAAGACACAACATCCCTTGAACCAAGCCTGGCGTTTCAATTTGACTCCGGTCAGTTATGCGCCAAGGAATATCTACCCCGGTAGAGCTAATATCATTAAAAACAGAAGCGATTAAAGGAGCAAATCGCTCAACTTGAGGAGTCATTATCAATACATCACGAGGTTCAAGGCTTGGGTCAGCTGCAAACCATTGAATAATTTGATCTCTTACCAATTGGACTTCACGTAATTGCCCAGGGCAGGAGAAGAACTGGAGAGAAGCATCCTGAGAATCCCTGTAAAGAGACGAGGACATCTCTGGCTGAACCAACTGTTGTTGAAGCTGTTCCAATAGAGAAGGTTTTTTTCCCGCCTCAAGAGCAATGTTTGCAGGAGCAATAAACAAATTTCCAACACGACTTTCACCCAATTGAACCTCACCGGTTCCTTCCACTAACTGTTGAAATTCTGCTCCCATGCGACCAAGAATCGCTTCCAATCTTGGAGCCTCAACAAACCATTCGCCATCTAAAGGCTTTATCCAAGAAATCCCTAACTTTTCTCTTCTGCTTCTACACCTTTGCCAAAGATCTGAACAAGGTGTTAAAACAAACATTTGAACATTCATAACTCCAGACAAAGCCTGAATTAACTCAATTTGAACTCGAGCAAGGCTACTTATTGCAAAAAAGCGTATATCAGAAGGCAAATGATCTACAAACCCTCCACCACTGTGCAGTTTATAGATTGCTTTTCTAATTTGTATTCCAAAAGGTTCCGTTATAATTCTTTTTCCCAATAAACGAATTAAAGATGGCTGCCACCGAAGACTGTTAGGTAGTTTCTTATAAGGATCAACATGAAGATCATCGGCATATAGCCATTCATTAATCAACTCTGGACGATATAAAGCATAATCATCAAATGTCTTCGCGATATTATAAACAAGCGTCCACTCATCATGATTTAATTGATCAGTTTCAGAAGCTCTACTCCTCAACCAATCGCGTAAAGGTGCAGCTTCTTCCTTCTCAAGAAAACTTGGCAATAACTCCAATACGTGCCAAACAAGATGACTTGCTTTCCAAGGATCATCGGCATCAGGTTCAATCCCAAGAATGATTCTAGTAAGTCTTCGTAAAAGTGAACCGGGAAAAGGAAACCTTACCTCTGCACTAATCCCATTAACTACTGCAAGTTGTTCAGAAAGCCATCGACTAGTAGGCCAGGTGTTAACTACTACATCTATTGTCTGAAACGGACCTGGCGGTTGCAAGCGAAGTTGCTCAGCAAGAACTTTTGCCAGCCATTCAACTTGATTGCCACGAAAAACTGTTAACAAAGTTATGCGAGCGATTTGCTATGGAGTAGATAAAAGATCAAAAAGGGTTTACATGAAAGTTTATGTCTATAACCATAGTAAAATAAGAAATTTAGCCGCAAAGAAATTGCAAGAATAAGTAAGCATAGAAATCTTTTAACAAAGCAGATGATTGTTATGCAAATTAAAGCAAAAAATTCTTAGCACGAATATCTTCACCAACTAGAGTCTTTAGGTTAACTCTTTATGATGCATTCCAAATAAAGCTTCTTTACGAGGATTCATAATCAATTCTTTCATCTCTCTTACTGCTTTTTGAAGACCAACAGCTAATGCCCTAGAGATAATAGAATGTCCTATATTCAATTCTTCCATTCCATTAATAGCAGCAATTGGTTCTACATTTTGATATGTCAATCCATGCCCTGAATTAACCCTGAGGCCCAAGCAATTAGCCCTTGCAGTTCCCTCTACCAATCGAGAAAGCTGAAATTTTTGGTCCTCCCAATCAGCTTGCGCATAATTGCCAGTATGTAGTTCGACCCAATTAGCCTCAAGGCTTGAAGATGCCTCTATTTGTGAAGACAATGGATCTATAAAAAGACTGACTGGTATAGAGGCTAATTGCAACTCTTTAATTATTTCTGATAGTTGTGATGCTTGATTAATAACATCTAACCCCCCCTCTGTAGTTACCTCTTGTCGACGTTCGGGCACCAATGTCACCATGTCTGGGCGAATTCTTAATGCAATTGCAACCATCTCAGAATTGGCTGCCATTTCCAGGTTCAAGCGACTCCTAACAATATGACGTAACAGTTCAAGGTCTCGATCTTGAATATGCCTTCGGTCTTCCCTCAAATGAACAGTAATACAATCTGCTCCTCCTAGTTCGGCTAAATAAGCCATTGGAACAGGATCTGGCTCAACAGTTTTTCGAGCTTGACGAACATTTGCTATATGGTCAATATTCACCCCAAGGCTGGCCATGACAAAAAACAATTACAAATCATCTTAGTGAATTAATTAAAAACGCATCTTTACCTGAGCATTTGCAAAGTGCCGCAACATTAACTGCACACAAAAATCATTCATGACTGATTGCACATTAAATTTATATAATTGAGTTTTAGAGAAGGTGGCTTCGGCCCTGGCAAACAGAGAAGACAGCTTGTGCCTTGGAGTAGACCCATTCTGGAGTCCGCTCGCAATGATCATTACTCAGGATCTTCTTCTGAGTAATTTCTTTCGTGAAAGAATTATTTTAGGTGAAGAGTTCTTGCCAACTAATGGTCCAGTTGTCCTAGCCCCAACTCATAGAGCACGTTGGGATGCCCTTATGTTGCCAATGGCAAGTGGAAGAAGAGTAACCGGACGGGACTGTCGATTCATGGTAACCGTAACTGAAATGCAAGGGTTACAGGGTTGGTTCCTAAAAAGACTAGGATGTTTCCCTATTGATCAAAACAAACCTTCCTTAGCAAGTTTGCGTTTTGCAATTGATCTAATGATTAACAGTCAGCAACTGGTTGTTTTTCCTGAGGGCCACATTCGACGCAAATTTGAGCCGATTTCACTACAACCAGGCTTGGCAAGATTAGTTCAAATGGCCCAACGAAAAGGGGTGATAGTTCCTGTTATTCCTATAGGCATTGCCTATAGCAAAGCTATTCCTAGTCTTTTTGGAAAATCAGCAATCTGCTTTGGAAAACAACTCCTCTTAGAAAATTCCGACAAAGAAGCTACGGAAAACTTCAATCTGGAATTATCAAGGCGAATGCATGCAGCTGAAGAAGCTGCCCTTAAAGCAGTTGGAAGACTCTAGCAATCACATAAAGTCTGAATACTTTTGCTAATCCATTTATGCGATATCGCATAAAAATTGCCATTATCACCATCCTTGCAGCCCTTAGCTGCTCATCTGGTTCTCTAATGGCAGAACCCATTCGACTGTCAAACTCCAAAGTATTAGCTCAAGGAAGCTCTGGCTTTAATGCTGATGCAGTCGAATTATTAATCGAAAAGGGAGACTCAGCTGCTTCTTCAGGAAAGTTAGAAGAGGCAAAAAAGAACTATGACAAAGCCATCGCCGCTTCAAAACAACTACTTTCTTTCTATAGAGATCTAAGTGGAGCATTCCGCGGACTAGATGCTCGTATACCTCGTGAAATGGACTCAAAGGGAAAGAGAGTTCTTGGTCTGCTCGCAAAAACAAACCTTAGGCTTGCTTCTTTATTCCGTCGTCAGAATCAACCAGAAATTGCTGTTCCAGTTTTAGTGGAAGTAATAAGGCTTATGTCTCCAGCAAAACCCCAAGGACAGCAAGCATACCAACGTCTATTTGAATTAGGGTTCGTTGAGACTCCTTATTCCGCAGCCGGACGGAAGTCTTTCTAATTAAAGGAAATTAATTTTGAACAGATCACACCTCCACAATCAATTCACTAAATCAATCTCCCACTAAATGGCTAACACCGAGGAAATCACAAAGGCAATCCATTGTGTCTTGCCCAATGCGGAAGTCACAGTTGAAGACCTAAGTGGAACTGGAGACCACTTACAAGTAAAAGTTATCTCTTCAAAGTTTGAAGGCCTATCTCGAATACGCCAACACCAGCTAATTTATGAAGCTTTAAGTGATGAGCTTGCTAGTGAAGCCATTCATGCACTTGCATTGACCACCTCTACTCCATCCTGACAACCTCTCTCAACGAAATAACTATGGAATCAAATGTTGAAAATCAGATAAAAAATCTGATTAATTCAAACCAGATAATGGTTTTCATGAAAGGTACAAAATTAATGCCCCAATGTGGATTCTCAAATAATGTCGTCCAAATACTGAATTCACTAGGAATGAGCTTCGAGACATTTGATGTTCTTTCTGATGAAGGAATCCGCCAAGGAATAAAAGAATTTTCAAATTGGCCCACGATCCCTCAGGTCTATGTAAAAGGAGAATTCTTAGGCGGCTCAGATATATTGATAGAGATGTATAACTCTGGGGAACTTAAAGAAAAGTTAGAAATCGCAATAGCCTCGTAAAAAAAATCCTCGATCACTTATCAATTTCCTCTTGAACAAACAAACTCCTTATATCCCCATCAGCCCCAACAAAGCTTGAAGGATCACGGATCCACCTATCAATTAAGCTTTCAAACTTCTCTATTTCCTTTCGATCTAACTTTTCACACCGTCTTAGAGCATGTATGAATCCATCTGCATAAAGACGCAGTTCCATGGGACTATGTCTTTGAAAGGTCAACTCCTGGCATGCATCACAAAGAGATTGGAAATGCCTAATCGACTCTGGTTTATTTAGAGATGTCATGGTCTCCAATTTAAGTCACCATTCTTCAACAGCTTGCCATCAAATTTCGTTAGCGTAATAAGGCAATATTGTTGAAAGTGATTTCAGTCCCTCAAGAACTCCTTTCAATGGAGCAATCAACCACTTCACCATCTGAATCGTACTTAGTGCAGGAAACGCCCCAAGATCCTGCAAAGGTACTTGTGGTGGAACCACATCCAACCCTTAGAACAGTCTTGGCACAACGACTGCGTCAAGACGGTCATCTTACTGCTGCAGTAAGTACTACTGATGAAGCTCTAGACCTTTGCAGAGAACAAACACCAGATCTATTGGTATCAGCAGAGTTAATTGAGAAAAGTTCTGCACTTCGATTGGCCCAAAAGCTTGGATGCCCTGTAATAGTTCTCACTGCCAGAACAGGATCAGAAGCCTTGGTTGATTTACTTGACGAAGGTGCTGATGACGTAATGCGTAAACCATTTGGACTTGAGGAGTTAGCTGCACGCTGTAGAACATTATTAAAAAGAGGCAGAACTGGCCTACAAGAACGTGTAACGGTTGGGCCACTTGAGGTACATCTTCTTCTTAGGCAAGTAACCCTTAGAGAAAAACCTGTTGAATTAAGTCCAAGGGAATTTGCTCTTCTCTGTGCACTATTAATGCCACCAGGGATGGTTAGAAGTCGCCAAGAGCTTTTGCGTCTAGCATGGCCCCCATTTAGCGGTGGGCCTAGGTCAGTAGATACACAAGTTTTGACTCTTCGAAGAAAACTAGAGCAAGCAGGATTAGGTGAAGGTGGCGGAATTACTACTGTTAGACAACAAGGTTATCGCTTTAGTCTTGATTCATTAGGATCATAATTTTAGATCTACATAAGCAAAAACTACAAACTAAATAATCTTAAAAACTAAACCAAATATCGTTCTATGAACTAATCAGGCAACTTCCAGGCATTTATCCCAAGTTCTGAACCTATTCGGTGAGCACAGGCAAAGCCGCTAAACGCTACAGCATTTAATCCTTGGCCTGGGAAGCAAGAATCACCTACACAAAAAAGATCTCTAATTCGAGTCGTATTAAAAGGCATAGGAAGTAAACCTGAGAGGCGTCGAGATGGAACTGGTCCATAAGTACCCTTATGCCGCCCTAAAAAGCGCCTATGAGTTCTAGGTGTTCCGACCTCCGTATGAACAATCGACTTACTAATCCCAGGCATAATTCTTTCCAATTTAGTCAGTAGGGATAAAGAGTCCTTTTCTTTTTTATTAATGTATTCCGATGGTGTGAGGTTTAACCAATTCTCCATTGATGAAGGTGTAAAAGCATGAACTATATGAGAATTTAAAGGAGCCAAATCTGCATCTAACAAAGTCGGAATAGAAACAAATGAGACCCCCTGTTCAGAATTCATCTCTTCCCAAGAATCCAACAAAATATGATGACAATCAAAATCACTAGGTATTAAAGATTTTTCTACACCCAAGTGAAGAGAAAGGAATGACGATGAAGGCTGATAATTTTTCCTCCAAGAAACTTCTGAACTTGGTATTTGTGATGGTTCCAATAGGGAATTTTTCACACTCTCCCCACCAAATGTATCCCAACGTGTAGCATTGGAAACAACCTTTTTAGCATAGATAATTTCACCATTTGCCAGCTTTACCCCCCTAGCCTTTTTCCCCTCAACGATAATCTTCACCACTCGGGCCTGATAGCGAATTTGGCCACCATAGTTAAGTAATCCTTCAACAAGTTTCTTTGCAATAACACCAACACCACCTTTTGGATAATTAATTCCCCCCGCATGACGATCTGAAAAAACCATGCCCGCATTAATCATTGGGGTTCGGTCTGCAGGCATAACCGACCAACAAAAGCACTCAATATCAATAAACCTCAAAAGTTCTTTATCTTTTATATACTTTCTAGCAACATGACCAACATTTACTGGGAGCCACCTTGCAAGTCCTAAACATGAAAATGGAGCCTTGAAAAAAACTTTTGCTAGGTATAAAGGGTCTTCAATCGATAAAAGTGGCATTGAGTCTAAACAATTAAATACCTTCCAACAAGTTCCATAAAAATTACGAATACCCTTCTCTTCATGAGGGAATCTTTTAATAAGGTTAGAGATAAATTTCTCATAATCCCTGCTAACTTCCAACTCAAAACCTGAAGGAAGGTGATAAACAAGTTGTGATGGATCTGGAAAAGTTAAACAGGTTTCTCCAACATCTGCCAAAGCTCTTGTTAAAAGGTTTGTAAACCCTTCTTTCCCAAACCCAAAAATCATAGAAGCTCCTACATCAAATGTATATCCATTTCTAGAAAAGGAGCCTCCGCTGCCACCAGGAATCTTATATCGTTCTAAAACTAAAACTTTTGCGCCTTTTGAAGCCAGTTGTGAGGCAGTGACAAGGCCACCAATACCTGAGCCAATAACAACTGCATCAAGAAGCTTATCGTTAGTCATAGGAAGATTTTTCTTAAAAGGAGTAAGAGCTAATTGCTACTTTTAATTGATTCAATGCTCGGTCACGATAAGCACCATATCTTTGACGTTTATCTCTAACTCTTTCAGGAAGATTTGGCAAAAGGCCAAAATTTGCAGGCATAGGCTGAAACGTACTTTTGGACTTACTAGTTCTCTCTGGACTTGTCACAAAAGATATTAGGGCTCCGATCATTGTTGTAGACGGAAGCGTAATTGCGTCCAGCCCTCTTGCCAATCGAGCCGCATTAGTACCTGCAAGCCACCCACCTGCTACAGCAGCAGCATAACCTTCGGTACCTATGAGTTGACCCGCAACCAAAAAAGATGGACACTTGCGAAATTGCAATGTTGGCAATAAAAGCTTTGGAGAATCTAAAAAAGTATTTCTATGCATGACTCCAAAACGTACAAACTCTGCTTTTTGTAACCCAGGGATCTGTTGAAAGATTCTTTTCTGTTCTCCCCATTTGAGATTTGTCTGAAAGCCAACCATATTCCAAAGCCGCCCTTCACAATCCTCTTGACGCAACTGAACAACTGCATATGCTCGCTTAGATCGGCGAACAGCTGTATCCCTCAAGTCTCCCCAGCGCGGATCCCATATTCCTATTGGTTTTAAAGGACCAAATCGCATTGTGTCTTCACCTCTACGAGCCAATTGCTCAATAGGCAAACAACCTTCAAAAAAGCAAGCACTTGCTTGATCAAAGTCCTTAAGTTCTGCCTGTTCAGCTTTAGTAAGTGCAAGACGAAACTCAAGGTATTGATCTTTATTCATTGGGCAATTTATATAGTCAGAATCTCCCTTGTCGTATCTACTTGCTCTAAAAGCAGTTGATAAATCAATAGAATCACCTAAAAGTATTGGGCTGGCGGCATCGTAGAAATGACAATGAGCTATTCCTGAAAATTTTCTAAGTTCTGAAGCCAGAGATTCACCTGTCAAAGGCCCAGTAGCCAAAACTGTTAGTTCTTGAGGCTTTGGGAGGCTTAATTGTTCGGTACGCTCAATTGTTACTAAAGGGTGCTCGCTAAGTGATTTAGTCAAGCTAGAGCTAAATCTTGACCTATCAACTGCTAGTGCCCCACCTGCAGGCACCGAAAAGTTATCCGCTTGAGAGATTACTAAAGAATTTAATAATCTCAACTCATGATGAAGCAACCCCGCTGCTCTGTCGCTGCTCTTAGCTCCAAAACTATTGCTACATACAAGCTCAGCGAAATTATCGGTGTGGTGGGCTGGAGAGCTCTTAAAAGGTCTCATCTCTACCAAAGTGACTGGTACCCCAGCCTGAGCTACTTGCCAGGCTGCCTCAGTACCAGCCAAACCCGCACCGACAACTCTTACAGAAGAGTAATGATTCAATGATTTGATTTAAAAGACTGGGGAAGGTGGTTAGCCAACTCCATCCTTAAGATCAAATTGCCTTGTTGTCACCCTTAAACTGCCTTCTCCACTGCTCCTTAGCAGGTTCGGAGATATTAAAAAGCACCCAACCAAGTGCCGCAAGAATTGGGAATGAAACGAGTATTAGCCGAAGCAACATGACATGTGAATTGAATTTCCAGGGATTTTACGGACTAAGGGCCCCACATTTGTGAAATTAGGACATAGTTGATCGAAAACTAAGCATTTGGTTCATTTTCAGGATCCACGCCCAACAGAATTACTTGGAAAAACAAATGAAGTGTCTTGCCTTGATGCCCCGCGTGATAACTTCCAATTGTGCAATTACAAGCACCTAATGCTTGGGTCGCTAGCTCAGCGGTAGAGCATCCGGCTTTTAACCGGCTGGTCCTGAGTTCGAATCTCAGGCGACCCATAAATTTAATTCAATGATTAAAAAAGCTTTATCTTCAACCCTGAGCCTCCAGTGCTCAATAGTTCAAGGGAAAACATTTGATATCTTACTTAAGTGGTTTAGAGCAGAAAATTGACATGATATTTGGATTGACCAAAAAACAATTAATAGGATGGGGGCTTCTAGCTACCGTAATAAAAGTAGCCTTTGGCGCTTATTTATTTACGAAAATCGGCCTGCATCTTTCATGGCCTTTAATTCACTCTAGATAATCAAAGAAGTCTAGTTATATCATAACTAGGAATTCTAATCTTAATAAATAAGAACAATTATCAGACATACTTCTTTCCCCCTTTTGGGGTAAAACTATAAACACCACCCTTAGGTCCTAGAAAAAGCATTTTACCATTCATCATAGAACGACCATACTTCTTTAGTCTTGAACGATGAACATCTGCTTTCTCTATAAGCTCTTCCTCAGTATCCCAAACGCTTGTTTTTATATTAAGTTCGGGATCTGCCATTAATGAATCAGAAAAGCCGTCTAAAAGCCTTTCTCTAAGAGCAATTCTCTTGTCTATTGAGGATATATTTTTTCGTTTAATTCTTGAAAAGTTAATTATTTTGATGCTTTTATTGATATAAATAAAGAAAACTATAGCGACAGATATTGCAAGTATAGCTACAAGAATAGACATCAAACTTCAGCCAAATGGGCTCTAAGTTGATAAAACATAAAACAGCCCCATACCATGCGCTATAGTCATAGCTAAAATTGAAACAACTCAAAGAAAAGTGTCAACATCAGTTCTAATACTAGTATTGTCAGTTTTTACTGGGCTTTGCGTAATTATATCAATCTTCCGTAAGGTTAAACCAAGGAATCATTTCCGGAGCAAAGCAGACCAAAGGATGGACAAATGGATGAAAATGAGCGCTAAAGAGAGATCCGATCAACAAAATTCTGAGAAATTAGCATCATTAGCCAAGCGTAAGGCACTTATTCAAACCATAAGAAAAGAATATAAGTCTATAAAATCTAGGAATTAATTAGGCTATGACCCATAAGTTTTGATTCCCAACTACTCTTTAGATATGATATAAAAAAAACCAACAAGGGAAACCAAGAACAATACCAAAAGGAAAATGGTCAAAGGACTAGAGTTCATCTCTATCCAAAAGGGGGTCAAAAAATAAATGCTCATAGCTATCACAGTTTACTTGAAAGTATACTTATATTGCCGATAAATATAATCAAGAAGGGTAAAAAGGTTACACATTATTGACTTCTAATGTTGTCACTAGCGATATCTCAATCTTCATCTTTTAATCTATAAGATTGCTTCTCGTTTGGTTGTTCTCCTTCTATTAATCCTGAAAACCGACTGAGAACACGCCCAAATACTGGCACCCAAAAATCCTCATAAGAAATCTTCAAGGGATTTTTCCTAGGGTCTTTTAAAGGATTATTCATTGCAAGTAGTAATTGAAAAGTGTAGAAAACAGGTTACAGGGCGCCGTAATAGATTTACAATTAAAGGAGCAAGGCCAAGGGAACTTTATAATGTTTAATAGAAATTACTAATTCAAAAGCCTTTCATGGCATGAAATGTAATGAAACCTACCTTACTAACATGCCTTTTTGTTTTGTTTCTAGTTGGAAAGTCAACTAAGGCAGGTATCGATCAATTCACAAAGTTAGATAAAATTGAGAATTGGGAAATAGAGCGTAGAATTGACTCTGAAACACAAGCGGTTCGTTGTAGAGCCTCAATACCTAATCATTATTCATGGTTTGGAGGTAGAATTCGTATCAAAGGTAATGGAGAATTGATTGTGCCCGATGAGTTCTCTAAGCAGAATCTGATAAAGAAAGATACGCTAGAAAATGTTAGAAAAGCACTAAAAATATGTAAAAAAGGTCTGATCTATAAAATCTATTAACTGGTCAGACTTTGGAAAGATAAAACTCTATCAAATAATTAAACAATTTCAATTTTCGATGCAACCTGACTCGGTTCTGGTAAAAATCATTAGAAGACCTTTTGTCAATTAATAAAGTAAAAGTATGAAATTGTCTTAGGCGGCTATCTTTTTCTGCTTTAAATGCTTGTTCAGGTCTGGTTTTGATTAGCCAAGGGCATGCACGAAAATGGATTTCATTGGAATGACCCATTGCATCTGCCAATGAACCTCAATAGACAATTCTTTGATGTCTTTGACGGGAATAAGGATGTCTGTAGATATCTGTTCTGAACCGTTCATTCAGTGCTTCAACTCCTGTCTTAAAAATTATCCAACCAGCTTTCTCCAACATGTATTAATCTCCCTGTACGGGGCATAGCCTGATTGGTAGCGCGGGTGCTTTGGAAAGCGCCCTTTATCCAAGCGAAACTCATTGCAGCAGAAGGAAGTAGCTAATTTCTGAACTTCTATTTAGCGAGCTCTAGCGACAAACAAATTGGCCAAGCCCGTTATAGCGATCGAAACTTCTCCATGAACCTTTTGGCCCCTTCAAAAGCTTTTTAGAGCAATTAGCTTGCCATCCCACACCAGAAATCGGACCTTTTTTAATTCTGTCCCCATTTCTGTTGATCAGTACAACCTTTTTATTGAAATAAACAAATGAGCCACTCTTGGCAATTGAACTTGCATCTACATAAGTAGCCATTCCACATACATCATCCTTGTCACAAGATTCCCGGCCTAAAGACCCTGAACTCATATTTGAAAAGTCAATCACAGAAATTCGAATCCATGTGCCTTCAGCGTTAGACATGACTGGAAAAACTATTCCAGAAATAAGCGCTAAAAGTAGAAATCGTCGCATAGCCTCAATCATTCATTCTCTGATGAAATTCATAGCACAAAGAAACAATGCAACCATGGCAAATAAGCACCCAATCTGACGCAGTGAAGAAGCACTAAAACTTAAATGGGGTTTCTTGATTTGGATAAACAGACAATATTGTTTCTTCGTTTGAGATATGGTAAGCACTAAGATGTTTTCACGGGGCGTGGCGCAGCTTGGTAGCGCGGGTGCTTTGGGAGCACTAGGTCGCAGGTTCGAATCCTGTCGCCCCGACTAGAAAAAATCTTTTATTTGCAATGGGTTTGGCTATGCTGTGGTCAAGCCTATTTTTTTGTTGGCCCATTTGAGCCAACAAATCGCCAACAAATACTTGAATCCCTTGCTATCGCAGAAGTGCCTGGAGCACTGGGTCTTGGACGGTTTGAGTGGCACGTCTAGAGCCACGAAAGCTGAATTAGAACTGCGCATTGGAGAAGCCGCTTCCATGCTTGCTCAAGGCGATGGAGCGACTGTTATTACGGCCCATGTGGCCGAGACTTATCGCTTGAGCCGTAGACAAGCTCGAAGAATTACAGCTGCTGCCTATGAATTACTTGTTCAGGATCTTGAAGATACGGACTTAAGCAGACCGCAAATGACCGCTCAATTAGTTACCAACCTGCAAAGTGCTATTCAAAAAAGTCTTGTTTTGGGAAAGCCATCCGCTATCGCAAGCAATGCAAGAGCTTTAATTGATTTATGTGGCTTGGGTGCAGATACTAAAAGGAATCAAAGCAGGAGAAGATAAATTTTGAAGCAGTCAATCGACATTGCTGTCAGACATGCTGAATCCTTTGCTGCCATGCAGGACGCAATTTAGATCAGATCGCCGTAAGAGATCATTGACGAGTTTGTGGCATACACCCTCCTGATAGGAGACCCCGTTGGACTTGCCCAATATGCGGTGAAGAAAGGTTTTCTGTTATCGAATGCTTGGGATCTAAGCAACATTTGTGGGAAGAGCATTGAGTCCCAGGGAAATTTAAATTCAATGGAAAACTCATTTTTTATGGTCCTCAAGATAGGAGGGGGAGCGTAATTAGATTCTGGAAACTCGCCCCAAGGTGGAAGATCATTAGAGCTGAACTGATTGTTTGGCTACTGCTAGCAACAAGCGTGAATGCTGCTCCCTGGTCTGAAGACCTAAGAGCTGGCATTTGTGCAATTGTTTTTTGGATGTTTTTCTGTTTGATCAGAAGAACCTCTGAACTCCCAAGATTCAAAAGCCGAAACCCTATCCCCCAGGCCATATATGGACCAGAGGAATGATCTCCCTAGGTCCTTGAATTAGTTCTCATAGCGTTCTCATGCTTAGTATCTAATTTAAAGAGAACGACCTAAAGCTCATCAATGTTCGAAGAGGCTTTTAAAAATATTGATAATGTCCTTTGGAAAGATGCTGGCTGTAGCAGTGAACTTGATTATATAGAGCAAACTAGTTGGATCCTTTTCCTGAAATATCTTGATGACTATGAAATAGATAAAGAAACAGCAGCTCTTTTAAATGGAGAAACCTACGTAAGGATTATTGATCAAGAGTTTCGTTGGAAGAAGTGGGCATATCCCAAGACCAATGATGGAAAGCTGGATTACAACGACATACTTACTGGAGATTACTTACTTGACTTTGTAAATCAAGAGCTGTTCCCTCATTTGGCAGGCTTCAAGCAAAGTACAGATAATCCACGCAGCATTAATTACAAGATTGGTGAAATCTTCTCTGAACTACGCAATAGAGTACAAAGCGGTTATGCCCTTAGAGATGTCATTAATAAAGTCAATGATCTGAAATTCCTTAGTAATGAGGAAAAACTCGAGCTGAGCAGCCTCTATGAGGACAAGATCAAAAATATGGGTAATGCTGGTCGAAATGGTGGTGAGTACTACACTCCTCGACCTCTAATTAAAAGCATCGTCAAAGTTATTAATCCTAAAATCGGTGAAACTGTTTATGACGGTGCAGTAGGGAGTGCTGGATTCTTGTGTGAGGCGTTTGATTGGATGCGTAAAAGTAAGGAATTAAATGCAGCAGAATTTCAGCAACTACAAACCAATACTTTCTTTGGGAAAGAAAAAAAGAGTCTTGCATATGTTATTGGGATCATGAATATGATTCTTCATGGAGTAGAAGCACCTCATATTATTCATACAAATACTCTGGCTGAGAATCTTGCTGATGTTCAGCAAAAAGAGAGAGTAGATGTAATCCTTGCTAACCCACCGTTTGGGGGAAAAGAACGCTCAGAGATACAACAAAATTTCCCTATCAAGACTTCTGAAACTGCTTATTTGTTTCTGCAGCATTTCATCAAGATGTTGAAGTCAGGCGGACGATGTGGAGTCGTCATTAAAAATACTTTTTTAAGCAATGTCGATAATGCAAGCGTTGCATTGCGTAAGCAGCTTCTCGAGGAATGCAATCTATTTGCTGTTTTGGATTTACCTCAAGGATCTTTTATAGGGACAGGAGTTAAGACAGTTGTCTTGTTTTTCGAAAAAGGGAAAGCAACAGAAAAGGTTTGGTACTACCAGCTTGATGTTGCTAGAAGTATGGGTAAAACTAATCCGTTGAATGAACGTGATCTTGCTGGTTTTGTTGAAACGGCTAAGACAAAACAATTGACTGAAAATAGTTGGTTGGTCGATATTGGATCGGTGAATACAGAGACTTGGGATCTAACAGTAAACAATCCAAATACTGTTGAAGAAGTCGATAATCGAACGCCTCAAGAAATTATTGCTGAAATTGAGCAACTTGATGAACAGGCAGCTGAAGCGCTTCAAAAGATCAAGGAGCTGTTGTGATGTGGAAGACTTTTAAGTTAGAGGAGATTTTTAGAATTTGCTCAAGCAAACGAGTACTTAAATCTGAGTGGAGAGAAAGTGGGATTCCTTTCTATAGAGGTAGAGAAGTTACAACACTTTCTAAATATGGTAGTGTTGAAAATGATTTATTTATTTCTGAGGAGCATTTTTTTAAACTTTCAGAAAAATATGGTGTGCCAGCTGCTGGAGATATTCTTATAACAGCTATTGGAACTATCGGTAATACTTACATAACCAAGGAACAAGATAGATTTTATTTTAAAGATGCAAGTGTTCTATGGCTCAAGAAAATTAAAAATGTTAGCAGCGAGTTCATTAATTATTGGTTCGGGTCTGATTTATTTAAAAAACAGATTGAGATAGGGAATGGCGCCACTGTTGATACTTTATCTATTTCTAAACTTAAATCTATGGAGATTTCAATTCCTACACTCTCAGAACAACAACGCATCGTAGCCAAGCTTGAGGCTGCTTTTGCTGATATTGATAATTTGATTAAGACAGTTATTGATCAAAAGGTTGCCATTCAAGATACATATAATTCAAAGGTTAGCTCAATTTTATCGAAATTATTAACTGATAGAAGTACTGAGAAATTACAACAACTATGCGAAAAAATTACTGTTGGATACGTTGGTAAAATGGCGAATCAATATGTCGATAATGGAGTACCATTCCTTCGCTCGCAAAGCATACGTCCATATGAGATTTCCGAAAAAGGATTGCTGTTTATATCCGAAAAGTTCAATAAACAAATTTCTAAGTCTCAACTTAGGAAAAATGATGTTTGTGTTGTGCGAACAGGTTATCCTGGTACAGCTGCTCAAGTTACCGAACAATGGGAAGGAGCAAATTGCAGTGATTTAGTGATTTTTACTCCTGGAAAAAATCTTTCTTCTGAATTTTTAGTTCTTTTCTTTAATTCACAATTTGGAAAAAAAATGGTACTAGGTAAAGTAGTAGGTGCAGCTCAAAAGCATTTCAATGTAACTACGGCTAAGCAGGTTGACTTTCCTTGTATTGATATTGATGAGCAGAATCTTTTAGTAAAAAGAACAAATGCTTTACGTGAAAATGTTGCGATTTTAGAAAGCATATTTATAAAAAAACAAAATGCATTAATTCAGTTGAAATCAGCAATCCTTTCAACGGAACTTCAATATGAGATTATATGAACGAAGCAGATACACGAGCTGAACTTATTGATCCACAGCTATCAGCAGCTGGATGGATAACTGATAGTAAAACAGGTGTTCGTGTACGTCGTGAATATCAAATTAATGATGGAGAGATAAGAGCAGGTGGTATTCGTACTGGGCAATTAAAAGCTGATTATGTCCTTGAGTACAAGAACATCAAACTTGCAGTATTAGAAGCCAAGAGTGATGAGTTAGAAGTCAGTGAAGGAGTCGCTCAAGCAAAGCTCTATGCACAAAAACTAAGGATCAAAAATAGCTTTGCAACCAACGGAAAAGAAATCTATGAGATTAATCACGGGTCAAATACTGAAGGGATAGTCCCTTCCTTCCCGTCCCCAGATGAGTTGTGGCAGAGGACCTTTAAGGAAACCAATGAGTGGACGGATCGTTTTAATGCTGTTCCTTTTGAAGACAAGAACGGAACAATGCAAGCTCGCTACTACCAAGAACTTGCAGTTAATCGTGTCGTTCATGCGATTGCCAATAATAAATACCGCGCTCTCTTAATCCTTGCGACTGGAACAGGTAAAACATTTATTGCTTTTCAAATCGCATGGAAGTTATTTAAGAGCAGATGGACGCTTCAAAGAGATGGCAAACGACAACCACGTATCCTTTTTCTCGCCGATCGAAATATTCTTGCTAATCAAGCCTTTTTAGATTTCTCTGCTTTTGAGGATGACGCTCTAGTTCGTATTAACCCAAAAGATATTGCGAAGAATGGAGAAGTCCCAAAGAACGGCAGCATTTTCTTCACCATCTTTCAAACCTTCATGAGTGGAGAAAAGGGCCAACCCTATTTTGGACAATATGAAAAAGACTTTTTTGACCTTGTCATCATTGACGAGTGTCATCGTGGCGGAGCAAACGATGAAAGCAACTGGCGTGAAATTCTGAAGCACTTTTCCAGTGCCGTTCATTTGGGCCTAACAGCAACACCTAACCCAAAAACCAATGCCAATACCTATAAATATTTTGGCAAGCCGGCTTTTATTTACAGTCTTAAAGAAGGGATCAAAGATGGTTTCTTAACTCCTTTTAAGGTGAAGAGGATACAAACCACAATTGATGAATATCAGTACACCAGTGATGACGAAATAATTGAAGGAGAAGTAGAAGAAGGTCGCATTTATGAAGAGAAGGACTTTAATTACTCAATTGAAATTGAAGATCGTGAAAGAAGGCGCGTTCAAGAATTACTTGCTTCTATAGATCATGACGAGAAGACCATAGTTTTTTGTGCAACTCAAAGACATGCAGGTCTGGTTAGAGACCTGATCAATCAGGAAGTGGGGAATAAATCTGTTGATTACTGTGTTCGTGTGACGGCGAATGATGCAGCTATTGGAGAAACGTATTTAAAGCAGTTTCAAGACAACGAAAAATCAATCCCAACCATCCTCACTACAAGTAGGAAACTCAGTACAGGTGTCAATGCTCGAAACGTAAGGAATGTTGTTCTGCTTCGTCCAGTCAACAACATGATTGAGTTCAAGCAGATCATTGGGAGAGGGACAAGACTTTTTGAAGGTAAACACTTTTTCACCATCATTGATTTCGTTGATGCATATCACTTGTTCAACGATCCCGATTGGATTGGTGAGCCTATGGAACCAGAACCACCTTCTAATCGCCCAAAGAAGCCTATAGAGAATGGAACTAATGGAGGGGATGACGGCGATGGTGGCGATACAGGTAACCCAAGACCCACAAAAGCTCGTATCAAGTTGAGTGATGGGAAGGTTCGTGAAATACAAAGTATGAGCAGTACTTATTTCTACGTAGATGGGAAACCAATTGGTGCAGAAGAGTTCCTCAATCGTCTATTTGACAAGATAAAACTGTCACAGCTGTTCGGGAGTGAAGCCGAATTACGCAAGGTATGGGCCAATCCAATGACAAGGAAGGATCTTCTCGAAAAGCTTGAGAGAGAGGGATGTCATGTTCAGGATTTAAGAAAGTTGCAAGAGCTCATCAATGCAAAAAACAGTGATCTCTTTGATGTCCTTGAATACATCGCTTACGCTAAAAAGCCTGTTACCAGAGAAGTCAGAGTAGAAACGAATCGATCCAATATTTTGAACTTGCTCAATCAAAATCAACGAGAGTTTGTTGATTATGTCTTGCGAAATTATGTTGATGTCGGGGTCGATGAACTCGACATCAGCAAACTAAGTACCGTTTTAACAGCTAAGTATGGAAGCATTAATGCTGCGCAGGAAAAGCTAGGGACACCTCAAGACATTCAAAAGACTTTTATAGATTTTCAGCAGTACCTATACAAGGAGATCGCGGCATGACTGTTCCGTTGTTCAAGAGGGGGGGGTGAAGGTAGGAAAAATGATTATGGAGGACCATATAAGTAGCTAGGTCTACCTTTTTTACCTGTTACCAACTTGTTTCTCGCAAGTAAACCCTGTTCAAACATTTCAGTGCATATACGTCTTGCATATTCATCTGAAGTGCCAACTTTGGAAGCTATTTCGGCTAAAGGGAGAGACTAAGGACACTGCGGGCCACCTTCATGCGTGCCTTGTTTATTGCGTCCCACAGGAGCTTGAAGGGGTTCATTTATTTCCCTCTTACACAATGCCAACTGAAGTAAACCATCAATTTAATCCCATCTTGTTTCTCCCAACGACGACCTTCTTCTTTACACTGCTCCATGTCCTTCATCTCTATTTTTTCAAGCGTAGTAGCAGGGCCAGTAAATTCCTGGTTAGAAATAATCAACCATACGCTTTCAGCTTTAAATGCATTGGAGCAAGAGGTTAATCCAAGCCCAGCGGTGAGGGCTAAAGCAGCAAATTTGAAGGGTTTCCATGGCCTCTAAGGCTTACTTTCGATCACGATAGGCATTGTCCACTGATCACGCTCCAAGGGAATATTCTTCGGATCACTAACTATTTTCATCGATAAATAGGGGGGATTTTTTAACATTGAAATCCTATTAACTCGATCAGATAGACGTTTTAGGGCTCGTTTGCTATTCATTTCAGCGAAAAGTTTCCTAGAATAATTCTACGTTTTTTAAATGCCAAAAAATAGTGACTATAAATACTTGGTTTCATCAAGAATTACAGCTCCGAATAAAAAGATTGTTATCGGTCCAAACATCTTAAAAATAAAGGCGACGAATAACGATACTGCTTGGGTTTTGAAATTTTGAGAAGAGTTATTTAAAATCCAATCAGGAATAGGAGCAAAAAGTGTCCATAAAAAGTAAAAGCCGTTGATGAGAGGTGGCACACAAACAAGAATTGTTAGAAAGGCCAAGTACTTACGAAGAGTCGATTTTTTGTCAACACGTTCATGTAAAGGAGCTAAAAGAAATGGAATCAGGTAAATCGGCCACAGAGTTCCTAGACCTGACCAACTACCCCATTCCATAGTTTTTCACCAAATCTTCTAAATCTATAATGCCCTTAAGTGAAGGAGGCTCCAAGTAAACCTCATAATCTTCTTCATATAAGGGGGTGTATTTATAGATTAATTAATATCTGTAATCTATTGTGCTGGAACGTATTATGTGGAGCAGATCATTTGAGATTAATGAACTTACTTTCGACTTCCCTTCCTCCCCAATGGAAGTAGTAAAGTTAATTCATTTAGCGGGATAGGTATGGGTTAAGAAGATCCCCCAGAGAACTAATGAAGCAGGTCAAATTGAATCCAGACACCGAGGAAGTAGGAAATACTTTTAAGGTGATAGCCATATCCATCACGGTAGTTTTAAACGTACTTGTGTTTGGCTGGTTCTTTTTGTTCTCAGGCTTAGTTAATTAGAAGTCGCAGCCCATTAAGGGTTTTTGGGCTTAAATGGTGGAATGCACCTTTCCTCAGAACTACTGGCAACGAGCGTCCAGGCAGATGCATTGTGGATCGTTGGTGCTGTAGGAATCTTGGTTGGTTCATGGTTCTTTGGTCGCGCAATTTCGATAATCACGAAAGGAAAGAACCCCCTTGTATGGCAAGGCGGCAAAAAGGGTGACTCTTGATGCAAAGAATCCTGATAACACTTGGTCTTGTAATTGCTGGTGTAGGGGTTCTCTATCCCTACTTAAAACAAATAGGGTTAGGCCACCTTCCAGGAGACATAATTTTAAAAGGAGAAAATTCAACTTTCTATTTCCCAATAGTGAGTTGCCTAGCAATCAGTTTGCTTTTGACAGTGGTTTTCAATCTTCTCAGTAAATAAAAAGTGACGGCAATTGTTGGCATTGCATTATGCATATTGTGGCTTTTGGGTCATGCAGGTTTCACTTTCTGGGCAGGTGGATTTGAACCAGGTAGCACAACAGCAAATATTTTTGTAGTTGTAGATAGCTTGGTATCGATAGCTCTAGCCTTTTTCATTTTTAAGCGAAAGCCATAGCAGCTTTCTTTTTGCCTTTAGCCACTTCTTCTACTCAAGGCTGACGTAGCTTTAGAAAACTCCATTTGCGTCTAGTTGTAATGGTGGGATATAAATCACATCATCGATGGGTCCTTACTGCCGCCTATTTCGTAGGTAATTTCGGTCGCCGCCAGCTTTTTAGCGGCAGGACTAAAAACGTCTAAAAACGGCTTAATTCAATTCAATTGTCGGGTTTCAAAAAAGGAAGTCGAACCTAGGAAAATCTCAAGCCTTCGGATGACCCTCAGCTAATGCTGACCTAGGACCCAGCTTTTCTACTGCTGCTTATCTGTTTTGGGCTTCTGATAGCCATCCCAAAAACCAGTAGGTTTGTATCCTTTTGGGTAGACGACTTTTACTTGCCTGATTTCAGGTTCAGGTATCTCCTTACTGATCAATCCAGTTAATGGATCTTTATAGAAGACTGTTACTTTCCTGACTTCAGGCTCAGGAATTTCCTCTTGCACGATTTTTTCTCGTACAAATTCTGGTTCTTTACTCATTTAATTAATAAACAAGTTTATTTGTGCTTTGCCCGTTCGTGACGTTCTACGAGAAGCCCAGCCAATCCGTGAAGTCGCGTGTTGAGGATACGATGTTCCTATGGAGTAAAGATATCTGTTGAGTCCGCGTGTGTTTTGTTCAGTATTGATTTTTCGTAAAAAAGGGGAGCTAGTTGACCCCTTAAGGTCGACTGTCAATCAAATACAGAGTAGCTACTGCTTTGCTCTTGCTTATCTGCTGGTGGCTCTGTGACGGTGAGGTAAATACACAAGATTGTGAGCGGACAGAAAACGATACGAGCGATAGGCCAGAAGTAGCGCATTAGTCCTCCCTGGGTATTCCCAAATTTCTGTTCTCCTTGTCCTTATTGATCTCCTCCTTGACCTTTTTGTAGTAGGCGATCTCTTCCGGATCATCTGAACCAAGTCCATATCCCATCGTTGCTGCG
This sequence comes from Prochlorococcus sp. AG-363-P19, assembly GCA_003280055.1. GTDB lineage: Bacteria > Cyanobacteriota > Cyanobacteriia > PCC-6307 > Cyanobiaceae > AG-363-P08. The sequence goes on along the minus strand of QCGG01000013.1, from coordinate 3,000 downwards.
AGATAAATCTTGTGTTGTCTATGAGAGGTAAGAGTCATTAACAACAAGTCTTTTTCTATTTTTTAGAAGGTCTAACGGTTATTTCTCTAATTTTTTGAAACTGCTTTTTCCAAAAGCGAATAACAGAATCAGGAATAGGTTTGTTGATAGGCATGATTTTAGTTTATTGAGGAAGGAGTAAAAGTTTTATTTAATCTTTGAATGAATCCATAAATTTAAAAAATTCCATAAAGAAGAATGCCTACTACCATGATCTGTTGCAATACTGATCGTCTTTAATTGGCCATTCCTTTTGAAAGTTACAAATATCAGGAAATCAGTGCCTCCCCCAACGTTGACCCAAGTATGGGTAATTGAATCCCTTGTGATCTCATATTCGCCATTCACAATCATTTTTGAACCAGCAAATGAGATAGTGCAACTCTTTCCTCTGTTATGCCTTTGGTAATTATCTGCCTCTAATTTGTAACCACAATGAAGCTCATCCCAGCTTCTTCTTGTTGGAGAGCCCACAAGATATTCTTCAAGTCCTGCATTAGCAGCAGTTGGCAATGCAAGCACAGCGAGTAGAGGAAGTAGTAATTTGCGCATTAAGGTTTACCGAAAAGCAGAAAGGGCAAAGCGCAAAGGGTGACGCCTGAGATAAGTAAAAAGATAAGGAAGAGATTTTGGCGCATGATTATTTCTCTATGACGAATACAACCAGGAATCAGGGCTAATAAGAGATAAATTTACGAGAACCGTCGACGAGAAAGTATAAATTAAAAGCAAACCAACAGCAATGGTGATAAAAATTAGCGACCTTTGGAATCGATCTTTTACTTCATCTGCAGTTGATAGATATTGACCGGAGCCTCTAAAAAATGCTGTTATTGATAAAAAAAATGTACCTAGAGAGGTAAGAGCAGTTGCAGCTTCGAGATCTTCCGCGATGTTCGTAAAACTAAATCTATCCTTGGCAAAGGCCATTTTAATCAGGATGAAAAAGGTTACAAGAGAAAGATAGATACATCCTACTAAAACTAATTTACTTTTAGTGGTTGACAAGAATCCTCGAAGACTCTCTTTTTTGCTATCTAGGATTTTTTTACATTCAATAAGATGATCGCTTGTTAATCGAAAATATTCGCTTTGAGGAATCCGAACACCCTTATATCTCTTATGTAATTCTTTTTCTAAGGATTCAAAATCTTCTGTTTTCAAGGTGGCCACAATCTCATCTGGCTTGAGCTGCTTCATGCGTTGCTCAAGGTTTACGGTAATCCCAATTTTATAAAGATCTTTGTTTCGTATGAGATATACAAAACCACTGGAACTTTCCTCTGGCAAGGTTTCCTTTTCAAGGATTTTTCTTTCTTCCTGAATTAACTGATCTAAAGGTTTACCGTCAACTGTTGCTTTCTCAGGAAGTATTTTTTCATCTCGTAATACCAATGAAAAAGCAGCATTTATCTCAATAGACATCTCATCTATTTCTGACTTATCAAGCATCCAAGCTTCCCCAGCATCCTCAAGTTCTAGTTTTAATTGGCGATTTTTATCTGGTGATTCATCATCAGGTCCAATTATTAAAACAGTTTCAGAAAAATTAAAGTACTTCTTGATTTTGCGCCTTATCTCAGGGCGAGTTTTATTGAGAAGTTTGTTCCAATGCTCTTGCTTAAAAAAGAACTCTTTTTCTCCTTCTCTAAGTTTTGTCATGACACCAACGTTTCCTTAGTTTTTGCAATGCTTTAGCAGTAGTTACCTTCGATGCCCAAGGATAGACTCTCAAATGCGATTCCAAGTAAGAAAAAGCAAATAAGTTCTGTACTCATTGTTATCCAATCCCTGGGATATCAAAAGGAAGCTTGTCTCCTACCGCTACTAAGACTTTCTGAACGGCTGGAATACGTAATAGGGCTAAAGGAAGAACAATGTTCAACACGATCCAAGCTCCTCCAATGATTGGAGCCCATTTGCCAAACTTTTTGAGAAAGCCTTTTTGTTCTTTCACCTCTGCCATTGATTTCAAAAGAGTCAGATCATTGATTCTTTCTAGCTGTGTTTGATGCTTTTGGCTCTAAGGAATACGGCTATATAGCCAGTGTGGCGAGGTGAGATTCCTGTTCTATATGAAGAGACCCTCTGAAATCTGAGACAAGAACATCAAGCCTTCGGACGACCTACAAATAAGTCCTAAGAGGTACCCATTCAACACTTAGGAAGGTTTGACTCTTCTTCGCTTCTTTTCACTGATGGATTCCGATAACAACATCGATCAATAATGGGAGCTATACCTTCTTCTAATTCTTTGAGAAGTTCAGCTTTAAATAGTTCTCTATTCTCAAGCGTTGGTGGTTCGTACCCTGATTCTTGAACATCTAATAGAAGAGCCAAGATAGTTCTATGGAAAAGGGGGTGACGTAAAGACATTTACTTTCCCATTGCTCTTCTTAGTTTTGTTGCTTCATCCATCCCTTCCATGATCGTGAAGGTTGCATTCTCTGTAGCGGCTTTGCGGATTTTGCTTAGCTCTTGATACTCCGCTGATTCATAAGCCTCAACAGCTATACGCATGGAAGGGAACTCACAAATAACAGCTAAGTTTGCACCTTCTGTTTGTTCTTTCCCTTGGGGCTCAGTATCTTTTGCGAAGACTTTGCCCCCAACTTCTTTTAGCCAAGGTCCTACCTTTTCTACGTATTCAGCAAAGAGTTCTTGATTAATAACTGTTGAGGTTGAGATCCAATAACCTTTTGCACCTTTTTTGTCCATAAGAATAAGTGAGTCAAAAGCGGAGGGCATGTGCCCTCCATCGACATCAAAGCATTTTTTTGCCTAATGAACATCACCCAAACGTCCCGTTTGGATACCACTACTCTTGAAAGGATTGGAGCAATTGTTCTGATTCCTTAAAAAAGGCAGCATCACAATTACAACAACCCCAATCTCTAGGTGTTGGCACATCTGGCGCACAACCAACAATATAAAATTTCTTACTCTCAAAAGCCTCTTGAG
>QCGG01000012.1 GCA_003280055.1 Prochlorococcus sp. AG-363-P19 | reverse complement strand
ACGCATAAACCCAGTTAAGGTCACTAACAAGAAATGGCAACATAAGCCTTATAAATCAAATAGTTACAAAGAGAATACTCACAAAACTCCTTAAATAGGTGTAATCCCATCAAAGCGTCGCCAAGCAACCATTATTTGTGTGGCGGCAACAGCTGCAGTTGAAGTTGTAAGAATATGTTCGCTAAATTGTACAGAATCTATTGTTAATGTTTTAGCCAGAGAGGATTCTGACTGACTCCATCCTCCTTCGGGACCAATTACAATCCAGACCTTATCAATTGTTTTATCTATATTCTCTAACCAAGATTGAAAATCAATCAACCCCTGAATTCGAGTTTGAGAGAATGCAATGGCCACTTCTTGCTTAGATACCTCAACTATCCAGTCTGAAAATTTAATTTGTGATAGAAGTTCTGGTTTCCACAGTCTCTCTGATTGCTCAACCGATTCACGAATAATTGATTCCCATCTTGATGGTCGACTTAATGAGGATGATGAATTACTCCTTTCAGAACATAAGGGTTGCAAAATATCTACTCCCAGCTCACAAGACATACGAAGAATCTCATTAAACCCACGTTTAGGAACCACCACTGCAAGACAAATTAAAGGCCTAATATTAGGTTGATTTTGGAAAGTAGTATTTATAACAGTATTCATTAGAACAGTATTATCTTCCTGTAGGACTCCTTCCCAAAGGTGGCCTACCCCATCCACAACATCAATCAAGTTTCCAATATTGAGTCTCAAGACTCGTCTCAAATAATGTATTTCATCATTATTTAATAAAAAATTAAGTCTCGAAGAGTCTAATTTCTTCAAGCGATTAGGTTCAACTAGTATTCTTCTATGTTCTAACAAAATAATACTCAGATCTAAAAGAGTGAATCAGGGTGTTTATCTACAACCCAATCCTCATTGATACCACCTATGATAATTTCCTCTAGTCTAAGTAGGTCACTGTCTAATTTTGACAAAACATTAATCAGTACATCAATACATATAGAATCACTAGTTCCAAAATCTATCCAAAATCTTGCCCAGATATCATTATATTCTATTTGACCAATATTATGCATTAGAGCTGGCATTGCTGAGTTTGCCTGAGAATTATCATAGGTCATGTAACTCAGTTCATCTGATTCTTCATGCACCTGCAAGTTTTCTGCGTTAAAACCACCCAGGCGTCCTATGACATACCAACTATCAAGAATTCCATCTAGATACTTCCGTTCACCTTGAGATGGAACATCTTGGAAGCGAAGCCATAACCAGCAGTTAAAGGGGTCGACCTCTCGAAATCTAACTTCCATGTCTAATAAAAACAAAAGCGAACCATCATTGCTTAGAGAATTGTGGTTTCTAAATAGCACTTCTATAAAGATAGCGAAGCTAGCTCTAAGAAGGAATAAAACTCCTAATGATTTTGCCAATGCTTGAATTGCATAACATTTTTTATACTGCTGCCACATCGGAGACCGCAATACTCTCTGGGGTGTCATTTAACGCAGTCGAAAGTAAGCCTGTAGTAATTGCAGGTCCTAGTGGTAGTGGAAAAACTAGTCTTATAGAAGTTATCAGTGGCATTGCAAAGCCTATAAAGGGGAAAATATTATGGAACAATAAAATCCTGAATCAAAGGGAAAGAAGATGGCTTTGTGGTGTAGTTTTTCAATTCCCAGAGCGTCACTTCCTTGGACTAACAGTTGCAGAAGAGCTCAAACTGGGTCACAAAAGACTTAGTGGAGAGGAGCAGAGAAAAGCTCTTCATGAAGTAGGACTTTTAGGCATTGACCTAAGACAAGCTCCTGAAAAACTTAGTGGTGGGCAACAAAGACGACTTGCTCTTGCAGTTCAACTACTACGTAAACCCAAAGTTTTACTTCTGGATGAACCTACTGCAGGGTTGGACTGGTCCGTTAGAGATGAAATACTAGATCTGCTAATAAAACTGTCCAAAAAAAATGTGTTGATCATAGTTACTCATGAATTCCAATTATTTAGTTCATGGAAAGGAAAAGGTTTTACTCTTGAGGAAGGAAAACTTCATGATCTCAGGACTATTGTATAAATGATCAAAATGAACGACAAACTTGTAAGAGCAACCGCGGCAGAAGGAGGCATCCGTCTTGTAGTGGTAATAACAACTCAAACAACAAAAGAAGCAAGAGAAAGACATTGTCTATCCTATTTAACAACAGCCATGCTGGGAAGATCAATAAGTGCCGGTTTACTTTTGGCAAGTTCTATGAAAGTTCAACATGGACGAGTCAATTTAAGACTTAGTTCTGATGGACCTATTAAGGGTTTAATGGTTGATGCAGGAAGAGATGGAACTGTTAGAGGTTACGTAGGAGATCCTAAATTAGAATTAGAACTAATAAAAAATCAAAATGATGAATATCAATTTGACTTCCAAACAGCAGCTGGAAAGGGTTATTTACAGGTAATGCGTGACGAGGGTAGAGGCGAGCCTTATACCAGTACCGTGGAAATTGTGAAAGGCGGAATCGGAGAGGATATCGCTTCATACTTATTGCATTCAGAACAAACTCCATCTGCAGTATTTGTAGGTGAGAAAATAAATAGTGAAGGTATTGTTTGCTCCGGCGGCTTACTTGTTCAAGTGCTTCCAAAAGCAGCCCAAGAACCACTCTTAGTTTCTCTTCTGGAGGAACGTTGTAGAGAAATAAAATCTTTTAATGAATCATTGTCACAATATCAAAACAATCTAAGAGGGTTATTAAAAGAAATCTTTCCAGAGCTTGATCCAGAACCTCCTGAAACAGAAATGAGCACTCAAATTGTTAAGTATAAATGCAATTGCACATTATCTAAAAGCATTCAAGCTCTTAAAATACTTGGAAAAGATGAGCTTATATCAATACTGCATGAAGAAAACAAAGCGGAAATAAGATGTCACTTCTGTAATAAGAGATATGAAATATCTGAAAAGCAAATTAAAAATATTATAAATGAATTGTGAAATAAATATTTGGTTCACTTTTAATTAAGTTAGGAATAAAGAAAGTAGTAGCAATGTAAGAATGGCTGGGATTGCCTCCACTTGATCGCTAGAAAGATAAAATTCACTGCCATATTGAGATGCAAAATAATGTGATAATAATCCTCCTATCATTAATCCTATCGAGAGAGACACTACACTCCATCCTAAAGCAGGCAATATGCGCCTTCCTCTTTTAATCTGGCTAATGACTGCTCCCAACACAGATAAAGGTAGTATTAAATCTACAGCCGAGGAATCTGAGATTAATATAAGAAAAATAGCAAGTAATCCAATTCCTAAGCGGACAATGGCTCCCTGGCCGTTAGGAATTTCCAACTTAGGTGCTAAAGAAAAAATTCCATTCTCTGAAGAATTATCTGCTCCACCAAACTTAGGAAGAAAAGAAAATAGGCTTCCTGTCTGTAGACCATTTTCTGATATTTCTTGTTCTTTTTGTGATGCATTTGCAGCGGCAGCACTTAAATTTCCCAACTGCCTTTGCTTAAGGCTGGACATTAAGACTGAATCATATGAAGCTTCTATTAATGCTCTGGCCTTGGGGTCAGCACCAACCTGCTCTAATCTTTCTTCTCTTGCTTTTTGAACTTCATCAAAAGTCGCGCCTGGAGTCAAGCCCAAGTTGGAGTAGGCGTCTAGGCTATCGGGAGTTAAATTAGAGTCATTATCAGATGTCATGAGAAAACTAAGTAATTGACTCTGAGGTGCTCAAGCTCAGTTTTGCAATATTAGCTAGAAAATAGTAGCAAGCCTGTAGAAATTAATTAAAAGGATGCTCTTTCGAAGAATTCAAAGGCTTATTGGCTCAACACCACTAACAACAGGTGCTACAGAACGCAGTTCCAAGTCAGGATGCTCTTCCAAAAGTTGATTTAGATTCCACTGATTTTTGAATAAAAGCACAGGTCTGGCCCAAGCATCCTTAACAACTTTGCAATTAAAAATACGTCCTATGTCATCCAAAGCATTCCATCCACCATCGACCCACCTTGCCACTTGATATCCCATTGACTCAAGGCGAGTTGCAACACCATATTCATTTTCCAGTCGATGCTGTACCACCTCTAATTGCAACTGACCTACTGCAGCAAGGATTGGATCTCTCTTGCTTTCATCAACATCATAGAGAATCTGCACAGCCCCTTCTTCTCTTAACTGATTAACACCCTTTCTAAAATTTTTGAATGCTGAAGGGTTGGGATTACGTAACCAACTAAAAATTTCAGGACTAAAGCATGGAATTCCTTCATATTCGACCTTGCTTCCCTGATAAAGAGTATCCCCAATAGCAAACATTCCAGGATTATTTAGACCAATGATATCCCCAGGATATGCATCATCAACAACTTCCCTATCCTGACCAAAAAGTTTTTGTGGACGAGATAGTTTAATTGCCTTACCAGTACGAGCATGTTGAACTGTCATATCCTTCTCAAAACGTCCGCTGCATACACGTAAGAAAGCTATTCTGTCTCTATGTTTTGGGTCCATATTAGCCTGCAGTTTAAATACAAATCCACTAAATTCGGAACGTGTTGGACTCACTGGTCCATTACTGGAAGGCCTGGCGGAAGGCCCTTGTGCCATTTTCAGGAAGGTATCTAAAAATGGACGTACCCCAAAATTAGTCATTGCAGAGCCAAAGAAAACAGGAGTTAATTCTCCAGCTTGAATCTTGCTTAGATCCATAACAGAACCAGCCATTTCTAATAAATCAAGCTCCTCAAGTGCCTGATCAAGAAGCTCTGATTCGACTAAGGATTTCAACTCAGGATCGTTTAGACTTAAGTGACATTCTTCAGACTGTTTTCCTCGTTCTCCACGTGTAAAAAGTATCACTTCCTTACTTGATCTATCAATTACTCCTCTAAACAATTCACCGCTACCTATAGGCCAGTTAACTGCCCATGTAGCCAAATTTAGTTCAGACTCTATCTCATCCAATAGCCTTAAGGGCTCCTGTCCAGGTCTGTCCATTTTATTTATAAAAGTAAAAATAGGAATATTTCTCATACGACATACTTCAAACAATTTCCGGGTTTGAGGCTCAAGGCCCTTAGCCGCATCTTCAAGCATTACGGCATTATCAGCAGCTGCAAGCGTTCGATAAGTATCTTCTGAGAAATCTTGGTGACCTGGTGTATCAAGCAGATTTATTTTGTTATCAGAATAATCAAATTGTAAGACTGTCGATGTAATTGATATCCCACGTTGTTTCTCTAGGTCCATCCAGTCAGAGGTAACCTTTCTCTGTTCTCCCCTTGCCTTAACTGCACCCGCCTGCTGGATAGCTCCACCATATAAAAGTAATTTCTCTGTAAGTGTTGTTTTACCAGCATCAGGATGGGAAATGATTGCAAAGTTCTTGCGATTGCCAACAGCTTTTACCAAAGCACTTTCAAAGTCCTCTTCGGAAAAATTCCTTTTAATTGTTTTCGTAGAAGTCACGTAAATAATCTTTTGTTTGTCTTTTTGGTAACTTAATAGTCACCATCTTAAAACTCCCCAGAAACTTCAAGATAACGATCATCTAAATTAATGACCTTAAATCTCTCTAGTCCTTCTAGAAGTAGTTGCTCCTCCACCTCCTCTACTGTAAAGGAGGCACGCAAGGAAGCCAAATAATCATCTTTTAATATCTGGTGCGAATTTTTAAGGTTTTTCTTCAGCAACATCACAACCTGTTCTTCATCAAGAGGTCTTAATAAGTCTCGGTGACAAACAAATGCACCCGGAGAAGCAATAGCCTTAGTGACCTTCCAAAAATCTAGAGGGTCGGGAAAATGGTGAAGAAGACTATTACTTACAAGAAGATCCGCAGTGGAGTTAAGGTTTGAACTATTTACTTGCTCACTTGACAAAAAAATTCTTCGATAATCGATTTGTCGAACTGGATTCGGGGAAGAAAACTTACGCTTGCATGCAATTTTGAGCATTTCTGTAGATCCATCCACACCTATTACAGATGCATCTGGCCATTGCAAAGCAAGGTGTTCTGTAATATTTCCAGGACCACAACCTAAATCGACAATTACACAGTGCTGACAAGGCTTTCTGGAAATTCTCAACAAAAGCTCTTCTAGGCGAGTAACAAACCAAAGATCAGTCTCCCCGAAATCTGCTTCGGAATAAACCCTTGCCTGCAAAGGGTTTTCCATTAGTGGTTCCTCAGGGATGCGTTTCATAAGTTCGATGGTCTTCCTTTACAGTTTTAATCAAACACCGCTAATGGTGTAACCGAAAGGTTGCAGCCACCATTAGTGGCGTTAGCGTTCTCTTACTCATTAAGCGCAACGAAGCCGTGACACTTACCTCAAACAGGCCCGAAATAACATCCTCAGAAATAGGCTCTCAGAAGAGTCTGACTGAATTTCCCCAGACTGCGCCAGCAGCAAATCCTGTTTTTTATAGGACTTATAGTCGCCGACTCACTACAGGAAGAGAAAGTTGGGAAGAGGTAGGCAAACGGAATCTTGAAGGCTTAAGGAGGCTTGGTGACCTTAACGATCAAGAAATAGATCTTATGGAAAGAATGCAATCGGAAAAGAAAGCATTGCCCTCGGGCAGATGGCTATGGATTGGTGGTACTCCATGGATAAATAAAGTAGAGAATTTCTCAGGTGCCTATAACTGCACATCTACAAATCTCGTTGATTGGGAAGCCTTTGCTTTGATGATGGACCTGGCAATGATGGGTTGTGGTACAGGCGCAATTATCGAACCCCACCTCATTGAAAAGCTTCCGGTTGTTTTAAACCCATTAATAATCCAGTCAGTATCAGAGATAGGCTTAACAGAGAAAGAAAACAGGGTCGAACATACCTCCCACAAAATCGAAGGAAATTCAGTATCTATAAAAGTTGGTGACAGTCGGAGAGGTTGGGTAGACAGTTATCAATTACTTCTAAATCTTTGTAGTGAAAAACGATTTGAGGGAAAAGAGATCAATATAAATATTGATCTAACCGATGTAAGACCTGTAGGTGAAACTTTAAGGGGATTCGGTGGAATGGCCAATCCAGTGAAACTAAAAGATCTCTATTCTCGAGTAGCAAGATTACTTACTAACTCGGTAGGAAGAAAACTTACCTCCGTCGAATGCTGCCTATTAATTGACGAGGCTGCCGTCACAATAGTTGCAGGCAATATTCGCAGAAGTGCTGGTATGAGGCAATTCTCAGCAGAAGATCAATCTGCCGTTGGGGCTAAAGAAAATCTTTGGCAACAAGATAACGATGGTAATTGGCGAATAGACCCAGAAAGAGATGCCCTAAGAATGGCAAATCACACAATGGTTTATCACAAGAAGCCAAGCAGACAAGTCGTTCTTGATGCAGTTAAAAAGCAATTCCACTCTGGTGAAGGTGCCATTCAATTTGCCCCTGAAGCAATCGCACGATCCAACTCCGACCTACTTAAAACTCAAGAACAACGAAAAGAATTTGTTGAGATTTACTCTCATCATGGAAAGGAAGAAGCCGGAAAATGGCTCGAAGTTAACTATGGGCCCATTCCAAAAAATGAACTTGAGCACAGACTTGGTAGATATGGGCTAAATCCCTGCGGAGAAATACTCGGCGCAGATTTTCACTGCAACCTAGCGGAAGTACACCTCAATCAAATCGACCCCTCGGACGTTGAAGGACAGTCAAATGCTTTTAAGGCTGCAGCACTCTCAGTCGCTTGCCTTCTAAACCATAGATTTGAAGTTGAAAGGTATAGAGAAAGCAGAGCATGGGATCCAATTGTTGGAGTTAGCTTTACAGGTCTATTTGACTTCTTTGTTCATGCATTTGGAACTTCTTGGCTGAATTGGTGGGAAAAGGGACGCCCGGAAACAGAACAAGGGAAATTATTCAAACAACAAGAAGCGGCTTTTCTCAATAGTTGGAAGCACACAGTAAACACTACTGTTTGGGACTATTGCGACCGACATGGCCTCCGCAGACCAAATAGATGCACCACTGTTCAGCCAGCTGGTACGAAAAGTCTTCTTACAGGAGCTGCACCAGGTTGGCATCCCCCTAAAGCTCAAAGATTTCTAAGACGAATCACCTTCCGCAAAAACGATCCAGTCGCAATGGCATGTATGGATTATGGCTATACAGTTGTCCCCTCACAATCCGACAAAGATGAGGATGGACGATTGCTAAATAACCCATTTGATCCACGATGCACAGAATGGCTTGTAGAGATTCCAACTGAGGTAAGTTGGGCAAATTTACCTGGCGCAGATTCAGTAGATATCAACAATTTTTCTGCTCTAGCACAATTTGATTTCTATATGCAAGTACAGAGTAATTATACAGAGCACAACACATCAGCAACCATTGAATTCAGGGAAAGCGAAATAGAAGATCTTGCTGACGCTATACATAGAGCAATTAATAACAACGAAGGCTATATATCAGCCGCACTTCTGGCAAGATTCGATGCAAATGCCACCTTCCCAAGGCTTCCTTTTGAGCCTATCAACGCTCAAAAATATGAAGAACTTCAGGCAGAAGTCATGAAAAGAAGAGTAAGCAACAACTTCTTTGAGGCATTGAATAAATATGATATAGGAGAGCTCACAGAAGCCGGTCCGGCCGGTTGTGACTCGGACAAATGCTTACTACCATTAGCTAATCCTAAAAAATAGTTTATAAAAGTGTAATCAATCGTGAAAAAGGTAAGTGTTGAATCTGCTTTACAAATTAACTAATCATTGAGCTTAATGGAACGGAGAATAAAAAGCATGAAATTGCTGAGCTTAAAAAACCGATAAGTATAAATGTCCTTACATAACCTTGCTTTCTGTAGTTTTTCTTATGAAGAATAATCATCATTACAAGTATAATTGTAGAAGAAATGGCCAATAAGGATGAAGTTATAAAATCAGCAGCAAATCTTATATTGTATGAGAAGCTTGAAAAAATAGATGCAAAGTCAAATATAAAAGTATCATCTGGATATTTAAACTCATGGTAAAATAAAGTGTAGCTTAAGATTCCAGACAATAAAGAAGAGGCAAAGGTAATTGCAAATACCGGTTTACTAAGTCGATTCATGGTACGGCTAAAGAAAAGTAGAAGTAGCCCTAAGAAAGATGCACCAACAAAAGGAAATATGGGCATAAGCCAGGAATATTGAAAGACCGGAGACATTGGGAATAAGAGTTTCTCAAGTAAACTATAACATTTCCCAAAATTTAAAAGATTAGAAAAACAAAGTAAAAATATTGATAAATTGATAAATTTAATTCAAGAAGAGACCTAGTCCATCTGAGCAAGGTTAATGGATGCACCTCCTAGAATACAAGCAGAAGTGATAATTGGGAGCAGTAAAAAACTTCTATCTTGAACAGGTAATTTAAATAAAATATCCAAGAGTCCATTCATTGATCCTATGAACAGAAAGAAGGAACTACTTGCAAGAATAAGTTTATTTAGTGGAAATCGAATACCTGGAAAAACTAATAATAGGGCTACTTTTCGCGCTCCATGAATAATGCATAAAAAACTAATAAGCAATATTGCTCCGTATGGTATCCAAATTAATAATCCATTATTAAAACTAATGCTCCAAGAATACAGAGCAAGACTATAGGTGATCCAAGCAGTTATTCTAGTAAAAAAAGAATCATTCATTTGGTGAATACTTGAAAAGATCAAATAGTAAATGTTAATCAATTTAAATTATATCTCAGATACAATTATAAAGTTTAATTAGGTTTATAAATTATAGAATATAAAGTCAAGGCAATACGAGCTCCAATAAATCATTAGATTTATTGGAAAGAGTCTTATCTATTTGAATTAATTTTTAATTTGTCTGATTTAGAAAAGAAATATGAAGCGACCTTTAAAAGCCTCCATATCGATCCAAGAAGTAATACAAGTCCTAGAATAATTAAAAGGCCTAAAAGAAAAATTACACCTAGGAGAGAAAAACCATCGATAATTTTGAAGAAACCAATTGCTAAATCTAAACTTGCTTGATTTAATAATGCACCAAGGTCATAATTTCTGGGCAAAGTATTTAGAAAAAGAAGAAGCCAGACACCAGATAAAAGCATTATGATTGATTCTAAAAATAGTCTTATCGCAGATTTAGATTTTCTTGGCACTCTTTTTCGAAAAACATATCTATTTAATAATTTATTACCTCTTCTTGATTTTAAAAATTGCATGTGAGGTAAGATGTAATTTTTTATACAAAGAAACAGTCTTAATATCTTATATCCTAACACGAAATTTAAATTTAAAAATGCCTTGATCGGGTTCTCTTTAGATTTCTAAAACAACTTTTAATATCTAAGCCATAATCGATTGGCTGCTTGATGACTAAAAATAATCTTGATTAATTAAAGCTAGTTTTTCATTTTTACTAGTTGATATTGAACCCGACTGTTCAATATGATTTTCATCTGGTGGTAATTCAACGGTAAGCAAAAGAGTAACAAATGTCACAAGAGCAAAGGCTGTACTTCCAATAAAAGGCGCCCCAAACCTTTGAATAAATGGTACGCGATTAACCAACTCCTTGCGCGTAAGTGGATTATTTTCCGGAAGATCCCAACTAACTCGAACTCTTGAGTCCAATCGCAATTCATCTAAACACCGGACAAGATCCGACAATTCAGCATCATCAAGGTAAATTTGTAATGGTTCTACGCCTGGCTGGCTACTTCTAAGAAGTAACTGGTGGGTTTGACCATAAGAAGAAATTGAAACCGTGCTTTGATTATTCCCGAATGGTCTCTTAACTCCAGACAGCAAATAACGTGCATAAGGAAGGACTCGCAACATCAGTTCTTGAAGATGTTCTCGTTTCCCTTCTAAATCTGCACTGCCAAGCAATTCAATCTTCCAGGAAGAAATAACTCCTATTTGCCCGTCTAAATGACCTAACGAAGTATCAGGGAAACCCTCAATCTCAAGCCTCACCGAAGTCTGGTTATAAGTAAACGAAGTCTTTAACATTCTTGTTAGCTCATGGAGTGGGATCAAGCAGACTCGCACGAAGTCTGTCTGGACCACCAGGACCTGATGCAAGGGCCAATGTCCTGACTAAATCCTTGTAAATATTAGAAGAACTCGTCGCTGACAAAAAACGCTTAACGCCACCTCTGCGAGGATTCATTCTCTCTTTGATTAATTCAGACAAACGTTCTTGAAACAGATGCCAACGTTGAGAATTTATAGTCTCAGGCTCTTTAGAAGAAAGCAACTGATGAATTAGAGGGTATAGACGATCTGCCATTGAACACAATAAAAGAATTAAGGCATCCGACTCAAAATAAGTAAGAGCTCCTCTTCTTGTCGTTCGCCTCAAAGGGTTATGACATCTGAGTTTCCAAAGTTCAACTCGATTTGGGAAAATGTCCTTCAGCCCAAGTTCCTCACAGGAAAAAAGCATGGCCTCGGCGCCATTGAAATCCAACGACTCAATAACCAGAAGAAGCAAGTCAAGCCTTTCAAGTCCACGTCTCCCAATCGAGAACCTGAAACAATCACCATTATCCTTCTGGCCTTCAACAAGGGCTTTATTGCCAGATTTGACTAATACATCATTCATGATGGAAATGATGCCAGGAGTAGGGCCTAAAAGTCATCAAAAATGGGATTTTTTTTAAAGAGCACACACAAGGCGACAACATTAGAGATTGTTCTACAAATTGGTTGTCAAGTCATTGCTGTTCAGCTTCCCAATCCAAGACTTGCTGTAATTGAGAAAGAGTTATTAAACCAAAACTCCAAAGGACTACAGGTAAAGGTGCCTGTTCCACCTCTGATTGTCGCAGTCCTAGTGTTAATGCATTCTCACTTAAACCCAACTTCTGCTGGAGAAAATTAATCAACTGAGGTGAAGCCGTAGGTTGCGTATGACTACTGATCACCATCGTTCAAATGAGTTGGAACGTCAGTCTGACAAGATTGTAAAGAATTTGGTAGGGCCATAGGTCATGAAGTGCAACAAGAAGCGTCTTACAGAAGAAGAAAGAGAAATCAAAGTAATCACAAAAAATCTCAATACCTTTAAGGGGAAGAACCTATTGGAATAAACACGGACCAACAAATCGGTGAAAACACCTATTGCTAAAACGTCTAAAAAACGTGCAGCCGAATAGGCAGTGAGCAAACTACCTCGCTTAACCATGCCATTATTATATTTTTCTATTAGGTGCATAAGGGTTTGAACATCTCTCCAGCAAACATTTAAACCCTGGCCACCAACTGGATGAAATCTATGAGCAGATTCTCCAATTAAAAGCTTATTACGAGAACCAAGGCCTAAGGACAATGAAAACCGCATAGGAAATGCAGTTGGACTCTCTAATAAAATATCTGGCTCAAAGCCATAAGGAAGAATTGCAGCTAATTGATCTAAAAATTGGCTTGTTGTAAATGCAGCTCGTTCTTTGCATAGTGAAATTGGAGCACTCCAAACAACCTGAAAGATTTCTCCTCCCATTGGCAATAGAGCTAAGGGTCCCTCAGGTCTAAGAATTTCATGTGCTGTAGATTCATTAGCTCCTCTAATAATAACTTTTGCTGTCAAACATCCTTGCCTGTAAGGAAGGTTGAAAACTCGTATCCCCCAACTTCTCCTAGTAAAAGATGTAGGTCCATCAGCTGCTACGACTAGATCATTATTATCAAGTGAAGAAGAGGACTCTGAAAGTAATTCAAATAATATATTAGGATCTTGACTTATTCGTGAGTAAAGTATTTTCATCAGACTTTTATGGTCAACGATCCAACCAATGGCTCCATATTTTAAATGTGATTTATTAAGGTCATTAAGCTCAAAATTAACCTTCTTAAGTAATCCTCTATCTTCAAGATGAAGCGTTGTAAATGAGTTAACGAAAGGGGATAATGGTTCCCAAAGTGATAGTTTATCTAAGAGTTCTCTTGATGAGTGTGTTAGTGCATAAGCCCTACTTCTTGCAAGAAGAGATTCCTCATCTAATGAATCGTAAAGACTTACTTGGGAGCCAGCTCGGGACATAGCAAGGGCAAGAAGTGCGCCCGTAGGACCTGCTCCAATAATCTTAATTCTTAAAGGAGGAGGAATCAGCAAATCAGTCTTCCTTTTTCGATTGTGAAAGTCCAAAAGTGAAGTAAGTGAATTGTGAGATTACAAAAAATCAAATCAAAATGTTAGATCGCAAAACAAACATAAACTGATTCCGAAAAAATCTATGAATCATCATTGAACGCTTAGTTACTGAATTGTCCCATAATAATTTAACCCCTATCAAAACGCCTTTGGCAAAGCTCCTCAAAAGCTGGTCTAAGCAAATAGGGATATTCCCCTACCCACAATCCCTGACTAGGTACCCAAGCATCACTTAGCGCTGAAATTTTACTGAAATCTCTTGTATTACTGAAGACCAAACATCTGACTCTAAGACCTTCCCTGATTCTCTGATGCTTCTTTTCCAATGGAAACCTCACTTGTCCAAGGAAACCATCCTCATCAACTAATTCAATAACCATCCATGTACGTCGATTCTCTACGAGTTCCAATTCTCCCAATTTATTAGCCTGCTCATGACGATTCTCGACTCTTTCTCTAGTAAAAACATCTGCTATTTGACCATCAAACAAGGCTACTGAAGAATATGATCTTAAAACAGAATTACGCTTACCTGCCTCAACTATTGGACTCCACAAAACATATAAAAGTATAGTCACTCCAACAATTAACCATAGAGAATAAAAACGACTAGCTACTTGACTCTGACTAATTAAAAGTGTAATTACCCCCCCAATGGATGCAATCATTACTCTTTGGAGAATCTTTTGGGGATTACCTAACGCGGCCACAAATTGATTCCCAGTAGCAACTGCTGGAATAATTCTTTCTAATTCACCAGGTCTTAAAGGGACTAACATTTTTCAGGGAGCTGTTTCAAATGAGCCTCTCAAGTCCATATACAAGACCTTCTAGCTCATTTACTTTTCTAATAGCAAGCAAGACTCCAGGCATATATGCTGACCTGTCAATAGTGTCATGTCGAAGCGTATAAGTCTCCCCTTTTGCTCCAAAAACAACTTCCTGATGAGCTACTAAACCTGGAAGCCTAATCGAGTGAACCCTAATACCACTTTCTCGCAAACCTCCTCTACATCCTTTAAGGGACTCGTATTCATCAACCTCATTTTGATTAAACTCCTTACCAAGGTCTTCTATTAGTTCAGCAGTCTTAATACAAGTTCCACTAGGAGCATCTGCCTTCATATTATGATGGAGTTCTGTTAATTCAACATGTTCATAAAAGCCTGCTGCTACAGCTGCTGCTTGCTGTAAAAGCACCATCCCAACCGAAAAGTTTGGAATAATTGCTCCACCAATAGAGGCTTTTTCTGAAAAGACTATTAACTCATTAATTTCATTAAGAGTTAAACCAGTGGTACCTATTACAGGATGAATTCCATAAGCAATAGCTGCTCTTGTATGTTCATAAACAACACCTGGATGAGTGAAATCAACAAGCACAGCTTTTGAACTAGAACCATCATTAGACGGTGACTGACTGACAGCGCAAATTGATCCTTCAAAATCCGATGTCAAATGTATTCCCAAAGGGTTAAGCCCCAACTCCAAGCCAACATCTTCTCCTTCCTTTTCTTTTGCTAGATCAATAGCAGCCACTAGATGACAATTTTTAGAAAAGTGAACTGCTTTGACAACTTCTGAGCCCATTCGCCCAAGGGCGCCTGCAACAATTACTGGAATGGATTTCGGTTGCTGTTTGCTCATTTCGAATGCTTTTGAAGGAGAGTTTTATGGGTGACACTTGTAACACCCGAAAGTAAATACCCACATTTAGCCCCATAGACTCGTAGGCTGCGGAAAATACTCAGGTAAAACTATGTTCACTCAGGTTCGCTCCGCCAATCGCAGAGTATTACCTGAAGAGAATCACTGCCATAAAGCCGTCATGAAGGCGGTATACGTTGTACTAGAACCCCAATATCAAAATGCTCTTACACAGGCTGCCAATTCACTCAACTCCCAAAATGGAGAATTGGGGATTGAACTAAGTGGGTACCTTATTGAAGAACTAAGAGATGAACAAAATTTTAAAGACTTTCAAACGGACATTTCTAATGCTGATGTTTTTATAGCATCGTTGATTTTCATTGAGGACCTAGCACAAAAAGTCGTTGAAGCAGTTTCTCCTCATAGGGATCGTTTAAAAGCCGCCGTTGTATTTCCATCAATGCCTGAGGTAATGCGGCTTAACAAACTTGGAAGCTTTTCAATGGCTCAGCTTGGGCAAAGCAAAAGCGTCTTTGCAAGCTTCATGAAAAAGCGTAAGGACTCTGGAGGAGCAGGATTCCAAGATTCAATGTTGAAGCTATTAAATACTCTTCCCAGCATTCTAAAATATCTTCCAGTAGACAAAGCTCAGGATGCGCGAAGTTTTATGCTGAGCTTTCAATATTGGCTTGGAGGGACTCCTGATAATTTAAAGAACTTACTTTTAATGCTAGCTGACAAATATGTTTTTCCATCAAAAGAAGGAGAAAGCCGTCCTGAGCTAGAAGTTTCAGAACCACAAGTTTTTCCAGATTTAGGAATATGGCACCCTTTAGCTCCATCAATGTTTGAAGATATAAAAGAATATTTAAATTGGACTAACAGTAGAAAAGATCTTTTTAAAAATCCTTCTGAAGGACCAATTATCGGCTTGGTTCTCCAAAGGAGTCATATCGTCACAGGAGATGACGCACACTATGTTGCGATCATTCAAGAACTCGAATATCGCGGTGCAAGAGTTATCCCTATTTTCTGTGGGGGGCTTGATTTTTCTAAACCAGTCAACTCATTCTTCTATGACCCTACAAATCCAGAAGATCCAATAGTTGATGGTGTTGTCTCACTTACAGGTTTTGCATTGGTTGGAGGTCCGGCCAGACAAGACCATCCAAAGGCAATCGAATCTCTAAAACGTCTTAATCGGCCATACATGGTTGCCCTTCCTTTAGTTTTTCAAACAACTAAAGAATGGGAAGTTAGCGATCTAGGCCTACATCCAGTACAAGTTGCTCTTCAAATTGCAATTCCAGAACTCGATGGAGCCATCGAGCCAATAGTTTTATCAGGTAGGGATGATGCAACTGGCAAGGCCCATACTCTCCAAGATCGGGTAAATGCGATTGCTGAAAGGGCCATCCGCTGGTCTTCATTACGAATAAAGCCTAGAAAAGAAAAAAAACTAGCAATTACGATTTTTAGTTTCCCCCCTGACAAGGGGAACGTTGGGACAGCGGCATATCTTGACGTGTTTGGGTCAATACACAGAGTTTTGGAAGAAATGAAATCTACTGGTTACTCAATCGAGAATTTACCTAAGGATCCAAAATCACTAATGGAAGCAGTGATAAATGACCCGGAAGCTCTAGAAGGAGCCCCTGAACTTTCAATTGCTCATCGTATGAGTGTTCAAGAGTATGAGCGGCTCACGCCTTATTCCAACCGTCTCGAAGAAAACTGGGGCAAGCCTCCTGGAGAACTTAATAGTGATGGGCAAAACCTTTTGATATACGGACGACATTTCGGGAATGTCTTTGTAGGTGTACAACCCACTTTTGGCTACGAAGGTGATCCTATGAGACTTCTTTACTCAAGGAGTGCAAGTCCTCACCATGGGTTTGCTGCTTACTACACATATTTAGAGAAAATATGGGGAGCAGATGCAGTACTTCATTTTGGCACTCATGGATCTCTGGAATTCATGCCTGGAAAACAAATGGGCATGAGCGAAACCTGCTATCCAGATTCATTAATAGGTGGACTTCCAAATCTTTACTACTACGCCGCAAATAACCCTTCAGAGGCAACAATTGCCAAAAGACGAGGATATGCCTCAACTATTAGCTATCTAACACCACCAGCTGAAAATGCTGGATTATATAAAGGACTTAAAGAATTAGGAGAACTTGTTGGCTCTTATCAGCAACTTCGAGAAAGCTCAAGGGGCGTACAAATTGTCAATGCAATTGTTGAGACTGCACGCAAATGCAACCTCGACCAAGACGTTAGCCTCCCAGAGGAAGATGCTTCTTGTCTCGAACTTGGAGACAGAGACAGTGTTGTTGGTGCTGTTTACAGTCAACTTATGGAAATTGAAAGTCGATTACTTCCATGTGGACTTCATACCATTGGAAAACCTCCAACAGCCGAAGAAGCAATCGCAACTCTTGTTAGTATTGCCTCTCTAGAAAGAGAAGAAGATGGACTAAGGTCACTACCTGGGTTGTTAGCTGAAGCTATTGGTAGAAACATAGAAGAAATATTTGATGGAAACAATAATGGGGTTCTAAATGATGTAGAGCAAAACAGAAAAATAACTGAGGTCGCGAGGAATTCAGTAGATTCCCTAGTAAGGTCTTTAACTGGTCGTGATGGCCGTGTGGATATTAATCGTAAATCAATCAACTTTTTAGATAATATTCTTAGAATCTTTGGACAAAAACCAACAACACCCTGGAAAAATGAGTGCAACAAAGGTGGATTTAGAGAAATTGATTCTAACCAACTTGAAAAACTTTTCAGTTATCTTCGTTTCTGTTTAAATCAGATTTGTGCTGATAAAGAAATGGAAAGTCTCCTCAAAGCACTTGATGGAGACTATGTTTTACCAGGTCCAGGTGGTGATCCGATAAGGAATCCAGCTGTACTACCGAGTGGCAAAAATATTCATGCACTTGACCCTCAATCAATCCCTACAACAGCTGCAATAGCTGCAGCAAAAGGAGTGGTAGATAAACTTATTGAGCGACAACGAAAGGAACAGGGTGACTGGCCAGAAACAATAGCTTGTGTTCTTTGGGGAACAGACAATATCAAGACTTACGGTGAATCTCTTGCACAAATTCTTTGGTTTATTGGAGTAAGGCCCAAACCCGACTCTGTTGGCAGAGTGAACAAATTAGAACTTATACCTTTAGAAGAATTAGGGAGGCCAAGAATAGATGTAGTTGTTAATTGTTCAGGTGTTTTCCGTGACTTATTCATCAATCAAATGGCTCTTATTGATCAAGGTGTAAAAATGGCAGCTGAGGCAGATGAGCCCATTGAAAAAAACTTTGTTCGCAAACATTCCATAGAACAAGCAAAAGCTCAAGGAACAAGTATTAGAGAAGCATCCTGTAGAGTATTTTCAAACTCAAGTGGAAGTTACAGTTCAAACGTAAATCTCGCAGTAGAAAATTCAACCTGGGAACAAGAATCTGAACTGCAAGAAATGTACTTATCACGAAAAACTTTTGCATTTAATGCTGACAATCCAGGAGAAATGAATCAAAACAGAGAAGTATTTGAAAGTGTCATGAAAACAGCCGATGTTACCTTTCAAAATCTAGATTCTGCCGAAATTTCACTTACAGACGTAAGTCACTATTTTGATTCGGACCCAACAAACCTGATCAAGGGATTAAGAAATGATGGGAAATCCCCTACCAGCTATATTGCAGACACAACAACTGCAAATGCTCAAGTTCGCTCCCTAAGTGAAACAATAAGATTAGATTCCCGCACAAAACTATTAAACCCCAAGTGGTATGAAGGGATGTTGGATTCAGGCTATGAAGGAGTAAGGGAAGTAGCAAAACGACTTAATTTTACGCTTGGTTGGAGTGCGACAAGTGGACAAGTTGATAATTTTGTATACGAGGAATCTAATGAAACATTTATCAATGACCCTGAAATGCGAAAAAGGTTAATGGAAATGAATCCACATAGCTTTAGAAGAATAGTTGGAACTCTTTTAGAAGTTAATGGTAGAGGCTACTGGGAAACCTCTGAAGAGAATATTGAAAGGTTAAAAGATCTATATCAAGAAATTGAGGATAGAATCGAGGGCGTAAATCAACCAACAGATTAACAATCAGATCTGAGTAGTATCAAAACAAAATAAAATAATTATAAATAATAAAACCTTTCTTCACCAAAGACTAGAAGCCATTTTGAGAGTCTGAGAAATAGCTTTTACATCATGTACACGAACCATAGCTACATTAGCTTGAACACATCTACAGACAACAGCTGCAGTGCCAAATACGCGTTGCAAAGGATCACTTTCTTGAGTAACATCTCCAACGAAACGTTTTCTTGAAGGTCCAACCAATAAAGGGAAGCCCTCAGATGTGAAGGCATCAAGTCCATGAAGTATATCGAGATTATGTTCAGTGGTTTTAGCAAATCCAAGGCCTGGATCCCATATCAACTGATCACTCATAATGCCAGAATTTAATGCCAATTCTGTGCTTTTTAACAACTCATTTCGAACATCAATAACAACATCCACATAAGAAGCAAGTGAATTCATTGACTCACTATTTCCACGACTATGAGTTAAAACGTATGGGCATCCTGATTCGGCGACAACTTTAAAGATATCTTGATCAAGTCGACCACCGCTAACATCATTGATCCAATTAGCACCTTCATTTAATGCACGCTCTGCAACAATTGACCAAAAAGTATCTATAGAAATTATAGTATTTTTATGGGATGAACGAATTTCTTTTAAAACTGGAATCAATCTACTAAGTTCTTCCTCTGGACTAAGCAATGTAGCCCCTGGACGAGTGCTTTGTGCTCCAAGATCGAGGACATTGGCTCCATTATTAAGATGAAGAGATGCACTTTCTAGTGCTGATTCAGGATCCAAGTATTTTCCTCCATCACTAAATGAATCTGGAGTAATGTTGATAACCGCCATAAGGCAAGTTTTCTCCAACCAGCCATTAGGCAAATTCATTTCAAATTTCTTGATAATTAGCTATTCGAGCAAAACTCTTAGGATCCAAGGAAGCTCCACCAACTAAAACACCATCTATATCACTCATACTCATAAGCTGATCAATATTGTCGGGTTTTACTGAGCCGCCATATTGAATTATCAAGTCTTCAAAATCTACCCACTTACGAATTAAGGAACAAATCCTATTTGCTTCTTCTGCTTCACAAGTCTTCCCTGTTCCAATTGCCCATATCGGCTCGTAAGCCACTACAAGCTGAGAGGTTAAAATACCTTCAAGACCTTGTTCCACTTGTCGACGTATAACTCTCTCTGCCTCACCCATTTCCCTTTGTTGATCTGTTTCTCCAACGCAAACAATTGGTATCAAGCCATTCTGCTGGGCTGATAGTGCTCTTTTATTAATCTGTTCATCACTTTCACTAAAGTATTTTCTAGGTTCACTGTGCCCAACAATGGCATATTTCACATGGTGCTCTAAAAGCATTTCAGGAGATATTTCAGCCGTGAACGCACCCTTTTTTTCCCAGTGAACATTCTGACTAGAAAGTTCCAAAGAAACTCCGGCTATAAGCTCCGACATTGTTGAAAGAGCCGTAAAAGGGGGTGCAAGAACAATTGTGCGATCAATCAAGTCATCTCTTAACAATGGCAAGAAAGAGTCAATATATGCCTTAGCCATAGAGCAGGTCATATGCATTTTCCAATTTCCCGCAATAACCGGTTTACGCACTCTGCTCTCCTTGACGAAAATGGGCTATAGACAACCTAAGTTGTTGTTGAAACATTATCAGGCACAACTGCCTCTGTGACTCCTAAAACAACATGGTCTCCTTTCTTTAGTTGTCTCCCCCGCCTAGTCTCAACACAACCGTTTACACATACCTGTCCTGAACGGATTAAATGCTTAGCCTCACCACCAGTAGAGACCCATCCAATCCATTTAAGAAATTGATCAAGCTTCATAGAAACCAACATGACTCATTAATTACGATTGATAGTCTGTCTCGATGAGTTCCATCCCTAACGCAAGCTTTACTAAACCCCTTAAATACTTAAGGCCCCATCTTCGACGCCTAGCGTGGGGTGGCTTATGCATGCTTATTTATGTAAGTTGTTGGCCCATACTCGCTTGGCTCGCAGGTCAATTAATTCCCGCAATAGGCAATGGTGACTTCACGCAGGTAATACGGGTTATTAGCATTTCTCTAATAATATTTCTTGTGCAGAAACTTGCCCAATTCGGTCAAGACACCCTTTTAGCAAGTCCAGCACTTTATTTAAGTCAAGAACTTCGACGTAATTTATTTAGAAAACTACAAAAAGTTGAGCTGGGTTCTTTAGAAAAACTTTCATCTGGAGATCTTACCTATCGGCTTACTGAAGATGCAGATCGTGTAGGGGAAGTTGTTTATAAAACCATCCAAGACACAACACCAAGCATTCTTCAATTGATAGCTGTTTTCAGCTACATGATCTTTCTTGATTGGCAAACATCGCTTGCGACTCTCTTCCTTGCACCTTTAGTTGCCCTTTTAGTTAGCCAATTTGGAGCAAAAGTTCTTAAAGCAGCAGAACGAAGTCAAAAACAGGTAAGTGGCCTAGCCGGTTTACTAGGAGAAGCAATACAGGGATTACCTCTAGTAAGGGCTTTTGCTGCTGAGTCATGGCTCCAAGAACGCTTTGACCAGGAGGTTGAGGAGCATCGAAATGCTCGTTACAGAACCCTCAAATTACTGGCTCTTCAACACCCTGTCGTAGGTTTTATTGAAGCAGCTGGAATATTAGCTGTCTTAGTTATTGGGACCATCAGAATTCAAACTGGTGATTTAGACGCGCAAGGTTTTAGTAGTTATGTAGCTGCTTTATTGATGCTAATAGACCCGATAAGTCATTTGACAACCAATTTCAATGAGTTCCAGCAAGGCCAAGCCTCACTGCGAAGATTGAAAGATCTAGAAGACCAGCCTCAGGAGCCACCAGATCCAGCAATGGCCGAAACACTAACCTCATTAAATGACGAACTAGAGTTAAATCAAATAAGTTTTTCCTACGAGGAAGGAACTCCAATACTTAATGAAATAGATATAATAATAAAAGCAGGTCAAGTCGTTGCTCTAGTTGGCCCTTCAGGTGCTGGTAAAAGTACAATTTTTGCTTTATTACTTCGCTTTATAGTGGCCCAAAGAGGAAAGATACTATTTGACCAAAAAGATATTACTCAAATCAAAGCCAAGGAACTTAGGAAACATATTGCATTGGTTCCTCAACAACCAACCATTTTCTCAGGGACCATTTCAGATGCAATAAGTTTCGGAAGAAAAGCCACAAACAAAGAAATAGTTGAAGCAGCAAAACTAGCCAATGCCCATGATTTTATAAAAACTTTCAAGCAGGGTTATGCGTCAAGAATAGAAGAGAGAGGAATAAATCTATCGGGTGGCCAATTACAAAGAATTGCCATTGCCAGAGCTGTTCTAGGAAATCCTTCAATTCTTCTTCTTGACGAAGCGACTAGCGCTCTCGATGCAGAGGCCGAAGAGGCTGTTCAACTTGGGCTCAAGCAAGCCATGAAAGGCAGAACAGTTCTTGTAATAGCCCATAGATTGGCTACAGTCCAGGAAGCAGACCAAATTATTGTTCTAGAGAAAGGTCAAATTAGCGAAAAAGGAACACATAACGAGTTGATCACCAAAGGGGGGCGTTATCGAGAATTATGTAAAAAACAAATCATCCGTGATCTCATGAATTAAAACTAAAAAAACTTTTGCATAGGTTTTAAAGCTCCTCGAAATATTTATGATTAAGACCAATTCATATGAGAGAGTTTTTAAAACTTACTTCACCCCACCAAAAAACATGACTGACTCAACACAAAGAAACCAAGATCCAACTCTTAACTTTGAAGGAAAACGCTATGACCTAAATCAATTACCTGATGAAGTCAAGGAATTAGTTAGAGGCATGCAAGTGGCAGATGCACAGCTAAGAATGCATGAAGACACTTTGAAGGTTCTTGCTGTTGGGAGACAGACACTAGCAATGCAACTAAAAGAAAAGTTGAAGTCTGTAGCTCCTATTTCATAAATAAAAGGATGCTACATGCATCTAAGAGTTAAATCGATATTGTCTAGAGAGTCTGAAAACTGTTCCAGAAAGAAGTATTAGAGCTACTAAATTAGGTAATGCCATTAAGCCATTAAGAGTGTCAGCTACTGACCAAACAACTTCTCTATCTCCTGCTATAGATGCAATAACAACTACTGCAACCCAAACAAACCTAAAAGGCACAATTGATTTGACTCCAAACAAGAATTCAGTACAACGTTCTCCATAAAGACTCCAACCGAGCACAGTGGTAAATCCAAAAACAACCAAACCAGCCGTTACGACCCATCCACTTCCATTTAAACCAGTATTAAAAGCTGCAATAGACAAATCTGAGCCAGAAAGACCAGTCTCATATGCACCTGTAGTAATGATAACTAAAGCTGTCATTGTGCATATAACAATAGTATCAATAAACGTTCCTAGCATTGCTACAGTACCTTGTTTTACTGGATGATTAGTAGCAGAAGATGCATGGGCTATTGGGGCACTTCCCAAACCAGCTTCATTAGAAAATATACCTCTTTTAAAGCCCATTAAAATAACCTGGGCAAAAGTTCCACTTGTAGCTGCCTTACCAGTAAAAGCATTTGAAAAAATCGTTGAGAAGGCATTTGGAACAGACGATATATTGTTCAAAATTATTAGTAAACAAGCCGCTATATATAAAAAAGCCATCGCTGGTACAATTGCTGATGCAGCGTTAGCAATACGTTTTATCCCCCCAATAATCACAACAAAAACTAAACTACCGAGCACTACAGCTGTGAATAATTTTGGTACACCAACATTTTCCAGAGTACGGGAAACTTCAAAACATTGAACACCATTTCCAATTCCAAAACCTGCAAGCATACCAAACAAAGCAAATAGGCCCCCAAGCCATTTCCATCGTTGCCCAAGACCATTTTTTATGTAATACATTGGTCCTCCAACAGGATTGCCTAAAGAGTCAAATTCTCTGAAATGGACGGCAAGTACAGCTTCTGAATATTTAGTAGCGATCCCAAAGATTGCAATTAACCACATCCAAAAGACTGCTCCAGGCCCTCCAATTGCAATCGCTACAGCAACCCCAGCAATATTTCCAGTACCAATAGTTGCAGAAAGAGAAGTCATAAGTGCTTGGAAAGGAGATATCTGCCCATGACTCAATTCAGAAGAAGAACCTTGGAACAACATCTGTAGACCATACGGGATTCTTCTTAGTGGCATAAATCTCAAGCCAAACATATATAAAAAGCCAGTGATTGCAATCAAAATCACTGTTGGCCATCCCCAAACAAAACTATTTATTGGGGAATTTATTGATTCAATAAATTTTTCCACATCGGATGATATAGCTGCTACAGGAAGAGTGACCGCAGGAAAGCTTTGACTAAAAAACACTTTGATCAAAATTTCTCTACAAAATATTCTCACAACATTTAGCAGGTGGCAAGATTTTTATAACTCTGTCTTCATATCCCAAAACTTATATGTTTGAACACTTCTTGGAGTGTCTTCAAAAGAATTTATCTCTATAACCCTTTCACTAAGAACCCAAAAGCCAGCTTCATCAAAGAATGAAAAAGAATCTTTAAATTTCGAGACAGCACTAATTGCTGTTAAAGTTGAAGGATCAAAATACTGACTTGTATAAGTCTTACTTAAATAGCCATTACCAGTATTAAAGGTATCTATTGTAAATATATTTATAAGCTTTCCATGAATATTTCTATGGACCATTGTGACAATATTGTCCTTAATTCGATATTTATCACCAGCATTCCTTCCCCCAACTATCACCTCAAGTCCCACTTCGTCGATATCGCCACTGGTAAATGTATTTTGCCCATGAGTGTCCTTGAAAGCTCTACGTACACGATGAATAGCGACCTCCCATAATTGTGACGTTAGAAGTTTATGAAAACTCTCATCTTTTATGTCGTAAACATTAGCTTTTAAGTCACTGCCGACTAAGAATTTGCCCTCAACTAATTGTCCGTCACCTTTATAAGAACACTTGCCCTTGTAACCAGAGAACTCATTCCCCCATGTATAACGGTTCTCATAAGCACATTGAAATTGATCTGTGCAATCGCTACCAGGTATAAGATTCAACAAAGGTGTAAGAGAAGTCACTTTAGAAATTCAAAAAGCACTCAAGCCTAGTCGGTTATCAGAAATGAATATCCTGTAGTGCTGCTACAGAAAGTTGTTGCTCTTGTAGAGCAACAATTGCCTCTACAGCAGCCCGTGCTCCAGCAAGCGTAGTCACAGCAGGAACTGAATAATCCAACGCAGCACGTCGCAAATATTTGTCATCATGTGCTGCTTGTCGACCAATTGGGGTATTAATAACCAATTGAATTTTTCCCGACCTAATCAAATCCTCAATATTTGGACGCCCCTCATGAACCTTAAGAACAGGTTGAACATCTAAACCTGCTTTTTGAAGAACATCGGCAGTACCTGAAGTCGCTATTAAATCAAAACCAAGCTCCAAAAGCCTTTTAGCAACGGGGACCAAACCCTCCTTATCTCTATCATGAGTAGAGAGAAATACAGTACCTTTTATCGGAAGGCCATCGCCAGCTGCTAATTCTGATTTTGCATAAGCCATACCAAAACTATTTGCCGAACCCATTACCTCACCAGTAGATCTCATCTCTGGACCTAAAACACTGTCAGCTCCAGGAAAACGTCGAAAAGGTAAAACTGCTTCTTTAATTGACTGCAATGGTGGTTCAGGCTCTTCGGTCAAACCAATTTGAGAAAGTGTATCTCCAGCCATAAGACGTGTCGCTATTCCAGCAAGAGGAATGCCTGTCGCTTTAGCAACAAAAGGAACTGTTCTAGATGCACGAGGATTTGCTTCAATTATATATACAACTTCCTCTCCATTAGTATTTTTTTGCACAGCAAATTGTAAGTTAATCAATCCAACAACTTTTAAAGTTATTGCAAGTTCTTCAGTCCATTTACGGATGGCTCTAAGAGAAGAATTGCCCAAAGTAACGGAAGGTAAACAACAGGCAGAATCTCCGGAGTGAATACCAGCAGGTTCAATATGTTCCATAAGACCTGCTATAACAACTAGACCATTTCGGTCACAAAGAGCATCAACATCAACTTCAATTGCATTTTGTAGATATTGATCAATTAGTACAGGGTGATCAGGTTCAACTTTTACGGCTTCAGACATATATTTTTTAAGTTCTTCTTCATCAAAAACAACCTCCATAGCCCGTCCACCTAGAACATATGAAGGTCTTACCACAACTGGATAACCAATTTTAGAGGCAACAGCTAATGCTTCTATTTCGTTTCTAGCAATTCCATTTTTTGGTTGTAGGATTGATAATTTTCTTAGAATTGCCTCGAACTGCTCTCTGTCTTCAGCTTTATCAATTGATTCAGGTGAAGTCCCCAAAATACGAGTTCCCAATTTTTTTCCTTTTGATGTATTAAGCCAACGCAAAAGAGACATGGCAAGTTTCAACGGAGTTTGGCCTCCAAACTGAACGATGATGCCCTCAGGTTTCTCTACTTCAATAATATTTAGAACATCTTCAAGAGTGACTGGTTCAAAATACAATCTATCACTTGTATCATAATCTGTGGAGACAGTTTCGGGATTACTATTAACCATTATTGTTGAAAAGTTCATTTGCTGAGCAGCAAAAGAAGCATGACAACAACAATAATCAAATTCTATTCCTTGCCCAATTCGATTTGGCCCTCCACCAAGAATCATTACTTTCTTTTTATTATCTAAAACGACTTCTGTTTGAAGGGGCTTCTGTATAATATTCTTTTCAGAGTCAAAGAAATAAATTGGACGCTCATAACTAGAGTAATAATATGGAGTAGTTGATGCAAATTCAGCTGCACATGTATCAACTGTTTTGAACAAAGGTCGAATATTTTTAGACTCTCGGTAAGCACGTACTTCTAATTCTTTAGTACAGGTAGCCCAAGCTATTTGTGAATCCGAGAAACCATGTTGTTTTAATTCCAACAAAACTTCAGCTGTCAATTCTTTTAATTTTCTATTAGTTAATAGTCTTTTTTCTAAATCAATAAGGTTTCTAAATTTTTGCAAGAACCAATGATCTATTTTACTTAGTTCATAAATTTGGTCATTAGTTTTACCATTTAACATAGCAGTTCTAATTATCATAATACGATCGGGAGAAGGAGTTCTAAGTAAACGATCTATTTGGGTTGGATTTAGCCCTAACTCTTTTCTGTCACAACCCCATCCAGAAAGTCCAACTTCAAGTGATCGCAAGGCCTTTTGAAATGACTCCTCAAAACACCTACCAATAGCCATTGCTTCGCCTACAGATTTCATTGAAGTCGTTAAAACTGCCGGACTTCCCCTAAATTTTTCAAAAGCAAAACGTGGGATTTTCGTAACGACATAATCAATAGAAGGTTCAAAGCAAGCGGGTGTTTTACCAGTTATATCATTTATTATTTCATTCAAATTGTAGCCCACTGCAAGGCGAGCAGCTATTTTTGCGATTGGAAAACCAGTCGCCTTGCTTGCAAGAGCTGATGATCTGCTTACCCGTGGATTCATTTCTATAACAACTACTTCACCATTGTCAGGGTTTATCGCAAATTGAATATTGCTACCTCCAGTCTCAACACCAATTTCTCTAATAATTGCAATTGACTGGTCTCTTAAACGTTGATATTCACGATCAGTAAGTGTCTGCGCTGGAGCTACAGTGATGGAATCACCTGTATGTACACCCATTGGGTCAACATTCTCAATACTACAAACAATAACTACATTATCCACCATATCTCTCATAACTTCTAATTCATATTCTTTCCATCCCAATAACGATTTCTCAATAAGTATTTGAGACACAGGACTTGCATCTAACCCGCTCTTACAAAGAGTAGAAAATTCTTCTGGATTGTAGGCAATTCCACCGCCACTACCACCAAGAGTAAATGCCGGTCTAATTATTCTTGGGAAACTATTTATTTCTAGACCAACTGCTTCTGCTTCCTTAAGGCTTGAAGCAATTCCAGAAGGACAAACTTTTACCCCTATTCTCTCCATTGACTCTTTAAATAGCTTTCGGTCTTCTGCTTTCTTAATTGCTTCAAAATCAGCACCAATCAACTCAACATCAAATTTCCTTAAAACACCACTCTGTTCAAGCTCTACAGCCAAATTCAAAGCTGTCTGACCACCCATAGTTGGCAAAAGAGCATCTGGCCTTTCGATTTCAATAACTCTTGAAACAACATCTGGAGTAAGCGGTTCCAAATATGTGCGATCCGCCATCTCAGGGTCGGTCATTATTGATGCAGGATTTGAGTTCACCAAAACCACCTCAAAGCCTTCAGCACGAAGAGCTTTACATGCTTGGGTGCCTGAATAGTCGAATTCACAAGCCTGGCCAATAACTATTGGCCCTGAGCCGAGTAGAAGAATTCGGCGAATATCGTTCCGCCTTGGCATTGTTTTTGACGGTCAACCCCGTCTAGCTTCCCACGCGGCTGAATAAATGCCTAAATAAAAACGAAATTCGGCCCCTTAGTCGCTAACTTAATTAAAAGGTGATTTCTAGACCATGAGCGAACTTCAGCGCCTGAAGGGGTTGCTGCCGCCAGAAAATCAAAGCTGGGTGTTTGTTGAGGCTGCTGCTTCGGTAGATCCTCCTTTAATTGCCCTGGAAGAGATAGGTCGTGATGAGGTCGAAATACAAATCGATCTCGACCAATGGGAAAACCTTGCCTTAGATCATCGAAACCTGATGTTCTGGCATGAAGTCGGTCGAATTCAAAATGACACCATCCCTAGAGACGGATGGGAGATGGCTGCTCTTGCCATTGGAGTAGGTGGAGCAATTGGTGAACTTTGGGTTCAAGACGGATTACTGCTTTTAATGGCTCTTGGACTATCAGGATTCGCTGGATACCGTCTCTACCTCAAGAACAATTCTGAAAAGCGTTTACAAGATGCGATAGCAGCTGATGAGAGGGCAATTGATTTAGCTTGCCGTTTTGGATATAGCGTTCCAAATGCATATAAAAGTTTAGGGGGAGCCCTTAAAGAACTAATAGAGCAAACCAGAAAGAAAAAGAAACGAGGATTCTATGAAGACCGCCTAGAGGCCCTCAGGAAAAGTGCTAGCAAGGCCAGAGCTGAAATGGCTGAGCAAGAAGGATCTGTTGAATCAGTAAGCAGTGAGAATGTTTATGGACAGTGAGGCGATAGCTCTGATAGCTGCCGAAGCTTGTGATGATCGGAAAGCAAAAGATATTCAACTAATTCGTGTTGAAGATGTAACTTCTCTCGCTGACTGGATCGTCATTGCTGAAGGTCTGTCAGATGTTCAGGTAAGAGCTATAGCTAAATCAGTTGAAGATATGATTGAGGACAAAGCCGATCGATTACCTCTTAGAAAAGAAGGAGTTAACGAAGCAAAATGGACATTAATTGATTACGGAGATGTGATAGTTCATCTCTTTCAGCCAAATGAAAGGGCTTACTACGATCTTGAAGCCTTCTGGGGGCACGGAGAGCGCAGACATTACATGCCTTCAACAAACTAAATTTTTAATAAAAAATGTCTTCAGAAATTTGTCCTGTTCCAATAGAACAGCAGCCTCTGGAAGAGTACAAAGAGATTTCTAAAAGTTGGTTTTTTTCGTTACCAAAAAACAAAGGATTGCATCTTTACAGATCGCTTGCAATAAGTTGGCTAATCACTTTTCCAATAAACTTATTGCTTTGTTATAATAGCTATTCAATTAACAATGATGTCATTAAAGTATTTTTCACAAGTGCAATTGTTAGCTTGGGACTACCAATTATTCTTTTAATCAGACTATTAATTGGTTGGAACTATATATGGAAGCGTTTGACTGTAAAGAAAGTTGAATATGAAGAATCTGGATGGTATGACGGCAATTATTGGAACAAACCAGAAAAATGGCATCAAAAGGACATGCTTGTAGCCAAATATCAAGTCGGTCCTATAATAAGGAATATAATTAACCCACTAATAATCTCTTTACTTCTTTTATTAACTGGAACACTGTTCTGCCAGTTACTATCTTCTTGATTATAATTTTATGAACATTCAAACAAATCTTATATCTCAAAAAAGACATAGTAATCAACATCTAGAAGTGTATTTAAAAAGATCTTCAAGTGTTGAATCAGTCCATAGAGGACATGCTGTTGTAAGTGATAACAAAGGAAGAGTATTAATGTCAGCGGGAAAAGTAAATTTAGAAACATTCATCAGATCTTCACTTAAACCATTTCAGGCAATACCCTTTATCAGTAGTGGTGCAGCCGAACAGACAAACTCCGGAGAAAAGGGTATTGCAATAAGTTGTGGCTCGCACGCAGGGACAACAATGCACGCAAGAGAAGTATTTAGAATCTTATGGAATGCCGAAATAGATGTAAGCAAACTTCAATGTCCTGTTCCAAAGAAAGGTAAAAGTCCACTTGAGCATAATTGTTCTGGAAAACACGCAGCATTTTTAGTAACAAGCAAAAAAATGGGTTGGCCACTTGAAACGTATTTACAAGGAGAGCACCCATTGCAAGAAGAAATAACAAGGCGATTAGCAGAACTACTTGGTTTACCCGCAGAAGAGCTAGTTGCCGCGAGAGATGATTGCGGAGCTCCAACATATCTATTACGGCTCTCACAAATGGCATTGTTATATGCTCACCTAGGAGCTTCACAATTTGCTGAGTTGGAGCAAATCAGTAGAGCAATGCTTTCCTACCCAATTCTTGTTGGAGGTGATGAAAAATTTGACACAGAATTAATGAAAAATTCACATGGGCAACTAATTAGTAAAGGTGGCGCGGAAGGCATTCAATGTATTAGCAGACTTGGTGAAGGGATTGGCTTGTCCATAAAAGTAGAAGATGGCTCCAAACGAGCCAAACATGCAATTGCTCTCCACTTGCTAAAGCAACTCGAATGGATCACACCAGGAAGACTTGAAGAGCTAGAAGAGAAAACCCTTTTAATGGGACCTGGAGTTCAACTTGAGGTTCAAGGCGAGCTAAAATTCCAGCAAAACTAGAAAAAAGATGATTAATGACGCCCCTACATGTATTATTAATAGGTATCGCGGGGTAGAGCAGTCTGGTAGCTCGTCGGGCTCATAACCCGAAGGTCGGGAGTTCAAATCTCCCCCCCGCCACCAATTAAAACGCCAGTTGCAAACTGGCGTTTTAAGAATAAAGCAATTATTTTGATAATATTTGAATTAGCATTCCCAAAAAAAAAATATCCGAGCTGTTATTCACACACTTAATTATTTCCTCATATTATTTAAGATTTTCAACAGGTCATTAGCTAATATATTAGACATATTCTCTGTTCCAATATTACTAAAATGAGCATAGTCGATAAACCAGTTGGTTGAGGTTGCCACTGGAGAGTAGTCAAGAATCATCACATCTTTAACTGATCGGAGTTTTCTTAAAAGGGTTTGACGATAATCCTTCTCAATTTCGCGAACACCTAAATCATATAGATATTTATTAGTCATGATATTAGGTGGAATAATAGGAACATTATTTTGATATTCAACATTCATTGCACTATAGAATGTTGGTGCATATGCAAAAATATATTTAGCGTTAGAGATTGCACTTGAGGCTCTGATGTTTCTTACTACAGAATCTGTGACATACTCCTTTATACTATTATAAGTGGTCATATCTAGATTAAACATATCTGTTACTAAATCGTCTAGAAAAGGGTAGGAATCATTGAAAGTATTTATATTAAGTTCATGTGAATTTAATTGATGATCTCTATTCATTAGAAGGTCACTAAACTTTACTAAGCTAACATGTGAAAATTGAAAAAGTTTACTCTTGTCTCTTAAAAAAGCAACGATTGATTGCAAGAAGAAATCAACCGATAATATAATATTGCCATTTTTTGCCTTCTGAATATTATCAACAAAATCTAATGTTTGAAGGTCAATCATCAAATTATTAGCTTTCATATATTGGCCGTTGTGCAAGTCACCTTTTTTGATTAATTCAAAAAATGTCCAAAAGTCCTGTATACCTCCAAAACTAATAATCAATTTTATATCGGGTAAATCATCATAGATCGGTGAGGCATTTAAATATCTAGCTATTTCTATATGTTCTTGCCAAGAATTGAAACCATTATCAGAGAGATTGACAATGTCGATAAGTTGATTAGTTTGCCTTAGTTTACTTTCGAGCATGCCAGGGAAATTTTGTCTATTCTTTTTACTTGATATGTTTGTACCCTTAGCAACACTATTACCTGTAAGTAGCAATCCGATATTATTATCATTTAAACGGGACTGATAAGGCGTTATAGCTAAACCATGACGATTGCATTGAGAACCTGAAAGACTAATATTCTTAACTTGGCCAGATTGGCAGCTACGCCAACCAGAAATTGCATCTATTCTAAATATGACATCACCTTTCTCTTGAATATCTGTTGAAAAAGAAGAAATAACTCGTATTGAAGCTTCTAAGGCCAAAAATATTGACGGTACTATCATCATTGTGTAAATGATGATAGTCATAAAGTAATTCTTCTTTCTCATTAATTTCCAATACTATCTATAGATTATAGATCGACATTGTTCTATTATCTCAGAAGTTTTAACTATAGGTAAACAAAACAAGAAAATCAAATTGCTATATAGGTAAATGGTACGATTACTTGTATAACGCTAATTATCAATACTATGAGAACCACAATTAAAAATGCGGTAATTAAGGCAGCCTGAAAAGGAGATGTATTATTCCAAACTGAAGTCAGCAAATGCTTTAAAAGGTAAAGAAATTTCATAGTATTGACTGTAGCAGACCAACGTTGGTAATTATATATTTAAGAGGTTTACGCATGCTTACCATAAGTGCATCAAATAAATCAAATGAAGTAGGATCACCACTTAGATTAAATGACGAGTTAGCCAATATTTGAATATTGTAATCCTCTAGTTTATCTAATAGTGAAAACAAGATTTGTCCGTCTTCTACTATTTGTAATCTTGCTGTGTGATCTATATGTGTAGTTGGGAAATTAATAGATTCAGTGTCCATCCTGCATTTGCATGTGGCACTCATAGTCTTATAACACTCGATAAGTTCATTTCGTAAAACATAATATTTATTAGCAGTGTGATATTTCATAGATGGAGCCGTTGGCCGAAAAGGACTTCTATTTTTAATTAAAGTGTTTAATGTATTAACAGCATCTTTATTGGTACCGTCGCAAACTAAAGAACGATTACCTAAAGCTCGAGGTCCTGTTTCTGCGTTATTTATACTAATACCAATAACTTCTCCTTTACTAATTAATTTTGCAGAAATAGAGATGATTTCAACAAATTCTGTTGTAAGCGTAATAAAATTATCGGTGAGAATCTGTTTGGCAAGATGTTGTTGACTTGTTGAATCATAATTTGAAGGGAAAAAAGTAGGCCTAGATAATTTAGTGTTCTGACGGTGGTTGTTTTTAAGATAAGCAAAATAAGCGGAACCTATGGAAGCTCCTGCATCTCCTGGACTTGGTGGGATAATAATCTTATCTACACATGAAAGAGAGGATATTTCATCCAAGGAGGCAGAATTCATTGCAACTCCGCCAGAGAAAAGAAAACGTCTAGATCCAGTAAGTGTATGGGCATAATTAAATAGTTGACATAGGATATTAACTATGGCATCTTGAGCTCCCTTAGCAATATCTGCATAATATTGAAAATCGTTATCCTCCCGAACTAAAGGGACAAAAGGATTTCTAGGAGGACCTAACAATTCAACTAGCTTATTACTATAAGATTGAGTCGGTGATATATGATAATCAAAATAACTCATGTCCATAGTTATTGTCTTAAATTGATTATTCCATTTGATTAAATTAAAAACATTTTTAGCATTTAGACTATTCGAATTACCGAAAGATGATAAGCCCATGACCTTATATTCACCTTCGTTGACTTCGAAACCAAGAAAGTCTGTGATTGAAGAGTAAAATAGACCTAAAGAAGAAGGGTAATCACAGCACCAAAGTTCTTTTATATCATAGAGGTTATTAACTTTGGCGATAGAAGTAGTACTTCTATCGCCAAAGCCATCAACAACTATTGAGCAAATGTCACTTTGAATATCCGAATAAGCAAGAGCTGTCAATGTATGAGAAAGATGATGATCTAGATATAAAAGTTTCTTTTCAAGTCCTGGAAATAATCTTGATAAATCTAAATAACATGATATTGAGCTCTTATCAAAGTTTCTACATTGATGAGAAATCAGAGGTAAACTTCTAGGCATATTTAAGGCTGCAGTCCTTATGGAAGTCAAGAAGGAACTTAAAGGTCTTTCATAGAAAGCAATTGATTTAATTTGATTTATTTCTATGTTATGAAGTTGAATTATCCTTTTTAGTGATCTTTTTGGGAATGATTTATCACCTTTGACCCTGCTTAAAAACTCTTCCCTGTAATAATCAACCAGAGTTCCATGTTCATCAACCAATGCAACAGCTGATTCATGATTATAGCCACTAATACCTATATACATAGCTAGACAATAGATTTAGAAGATAATTCCATAAGGTTCTTATTTGTATGATCAAATTCTCTTAAATTAAATAAAATAGAAATAGTACCTGCTATATATGCCATAAAAATATACAGAGGTGCTAAAAGTTTATCGAGAATTCTTAAATTTTGAAAGTAGAATTTTCTTGTTCTATTGTTAATAGTTTCTCTTATTCTGTAAGCCATCAACTGCAATGGTTGCATTCTTGGGTAATGTTTTAAAAAATGTTTTTTTGCTAAGCCGTGGTGTCTTAATTCATCTTCCATTATTTGTAGAATAAGACTTGATTGTTGGCTGTCAGATTTAACTAACTTTAAAATGCCTTCAAAAGATTTCTTTGCTAGAAGTTCATTTGTATAAACATATGCGATAAAATCCTTTTGTTTCATGATTTCATATAGATAACCTTTTGCTGAAACATATTTGCCAATCAATGATCTAGCAGTGAATCTATAATTCCTTGCCTTTGAAGAAGAAACATTCATAGCATATTTAGATAAAATTGACATGAATATGTCAGCATGGTTATACTCGTCCTTTGCATGGTTGAAATAACCGCAAGAGTAAGGGGCTTTCTCTGAGAGCTTACATGCAGAAAGCATCTCAAGAGCAGAGCCATATTCTGCGCTTGCAGTTTCTAGGATTATGTTCAATTTGCTTGCGTCGTCCTTCATTGTCTGGGTAGCATTATATGCAATCTAGAAGATCTAGAATTTATTGTCTACATCTTCTTAATTATGAACAAATGAGTGATCAGCCCTTTCAAAGCCTAGAAAGCAAGGCAAAACAT
Source organism: Prochlorococcus sp. AG-363-P19 (assembly GCA_003280055.1). Taxonomy (GTDB): domain Bacteria; phylum Cyanobacteriota; class Cyanobacteriia; order PCC-6307; family Cyanobiaceae; genus AG-363-P08. The sequence continues at coordinate 22,504 of QCGG01000012.1, read as the reverse complement.
CGCTAGAAGCTATAGAAACTGAGTTAGGAATTCGGAAATGACGATTGCATGTAAGATCAGAAAAAGATACTAATCATTAACTGGCACTAGTTTCTGCTAACAATTTTAATTGTCTGCAGGTAGCAACCAAAATCAATACCGTCCTTAAAACTCATATATCAAAACTAGGAATTCGTATAAGGTATAAAATCCATGCTTTCACATTTTGTATATATTAAAATTAAAAAAATCCGCCTATTAGGGCGTTTATCAGTGAAGTTTTTGGTTTCAAAACATTCTCCATAACGCAAACAGTATAGTTGGACTTACTAAAATCATTTATTAGGCTCTAGTATCTAATCAGAAGGTTCCATACATATGATCAATCAAATCAAATGAGTTCGTCATTTATTCATATTAACTTTTAAAGACAAGAAAGAACCAATCCCAAAAACTATCTTTATCAATCGGTCATATGGTGTTAGTGTTCTAAGTGCTTGAGGCTAAATAATTTTCTTGGCTTAATGACATTTACTAAAACCTTAACAAAAATTGAACTTGCCACTAAATCTCAAGAAAGTGTTTTTCTGCTAGATAAGCAGGTACTTACTCTTTCTAAATGGATCAAACTGGCTACAGAAACAAAGAAATTTACCACCATATTTGGGAACGGTGGATCAGCAGCTGATGCAGAGCATTGGGCTGGGGAGATGGTTTGTACTTTTGAGTCAAAGAATAGAAAGCCATACTTAGCAGCTGCCTTGTCAACAAATTCATCAATAATTACTGCATGGTCAAATGACTTTACTTTTGATCAAATATTCGAAAGACAAATACAATCCTATTGCAACCTCCTTGGAGTTGCAATAGGACTTAGCACATCAGGCACATCAATTAATGTTTTACGTGGTTTGAAAAAAGCGAAGTCATTAAATGCAAAAACTGTCCTAATCACAGGCTCTAGAAATACTCAACTTGAATATGTAGATTTAATTGTAAATTTTAATTCTAAAGATACATCAGTAATCCAGACATTGACACAAGTATTTTACCATTCTGTCTGCGAGGAACTAGAAAACTACTAATCAATACTATAGAAAATCAACTACTATTGAATAGATGTCCAATAGATGAAATTTAAATATTCTATTCAGATATTATTCCTTATTGTATTTCCTTAAATAAGTGTCCAAAGGAATAATAATCACGTCCACAGATTATAATAATGTCTTAATTTAATAAACACATCAAATTGGAAAGATGAAAGCTATCTGAATTTAATTAATTGTATTTTACGGCCATATAGGTTTATCATTAGTTAAACCATAAAGCAAGATCAAATCTGTGAGAAATCAAGCCTATGAGGCTATTGTCATTGGTTCTGGCGCGACAGGAGGAGTTGCGGCCTTAACACTGGCCGAAGCAGGTATAAAGGTACTTGTCATAGAAGCTGGTCCTAATTATTCCCCTCAAAAAGCATTGGGCTCTGAGCCTTGCAATACATTTAGACGTTTCTCTAGTTTAGTAACAAGGGAGTATGGACAACAAATTCAGCATCCTGGCTTTTGGAAAGCCAATCCATTACTGTTTGCTAAAGCTGACGAAAATCCCTACATATCTCCTACTGAGCATCCATACATTTGGACTCAAGGAAGACAAGTTGGAGGAAGGAGCCTTACTTGGGGAGGAATCACACTAAGACTTTCAAATCAAAACTTCTCAGCAGCAGAAATTGATGGGCATGGTTTTAATTGGCCAATAAAGCACAAGGAGTTAGACATACATTATTCGGCTTTAGAAAAATCATTTGGAGTTCATGGCAATAGAGATGGAATTAAGGAACTGCCTGATGGACAATTTATAGAACCTTTACCATTTACAGAAAGTGAACAGTTTTTTGCAAAAAAGATAGAAAGTAACTTTGAATGCAAAGTTATAAATTCCAGAGGTTTTGGTCCTCACAAAGCAACAGATGAGTCTCCATGGCCAAAATCAAGTAGCCCAGGAAGTACTCTAATGAAAGCGATTCAGACCGGAAATGTAGAAATCCTGAGCGGGCATATAGTTGAGAAGATTGTTCTAAATAAACAGCATGACAAAGCTACAGGTCTGTTAGCATTAAATACCAAGGACGGTTGCAGAAGATTATTAAAAAGTGAACTTATTGTACTTTGTAGTTCTACAATTCAAACATTAAAAATTCTTCTAAATTCTACTGAGAGCAACTCGGAAGATGGCTTTATTGAGCCATCTGGGAAACTAGGTAAAAATCTGATGGACCATATATCAACTTGTCGATTTTTTTCATTACCGGCAAATAATGATTTCCAGATAGATGATCCTCTATCTAGTACTGGACTATCAGGTGCAGGAAGTTTTCTAATTCCAAATGGAGAAAAAATTTGCAGCAATGTTTCACCTAATTTCCTTAGGGGATTTGGACTTTGGGGGGCAATTAATCGATTTAAAATTCCTCAAATATTACAAAAGGATAGAGATAGTGTCATCGGATTTCTAATAGGCCATGGAGAAGTTCTGTCCAATGAAAGTAACATGGTAACGCTGTCATCCAAAACAGATAAATGGGGAATTCCTATCCCAATAATTGATTGTTGCTGGCATAAAAATGAGATGAAAATGGTTTCAAATATGCAATCAACTATTAAGGAACTAATTTCTACAGCAGGAGGTGAAATAGTTTCACTACAAAATCTCATAAATCTACCCTTTTTAAATACAATTCTCTCGCGTTCAATTGCACTTAAAGATTCTGCTCCCCCTCCTGGCTATTACATTCATGAAGTGGGTGGTGCACCAATGGGTGACAATGAGAAATTTAGTGTTGTAGATCCTATAAATCGGCTTTGGAGATGTTCAAACGTTCTCGTGGTTGATGGAGCATGCTGGCCAAGCTCTGGTTGGCAAAGTCCAACCTTAACAATGATGGCAATCACTCGAAGAGCATGTCTCGAAGCAATTAAGCCTCACAACAAGTAAAAAGATCATTTAAGTAGCATTCCGTTACGGCTCGATCTTCATGTCCATTTTGGAAAAGAAAATTAGCCAATGCTGATCGCAACATACGATATTGATCCCATGAAGGATTTGAAACCAAAAATTCTTTCATCTCTAAATATAAAGCTTCTGGTATCTCTGTCTCCAGACTCACAAAAGAAGAAGAAGGCGCCTGTATTTGCACACTGTTATTCAATTCAACACAGAGCTCAAGGTGATTTCTGTCCATTCAATTTAATCTCGTAAATGCATGTTTCGTCCAAAAGGATCGTCAGTTTTCCCGTTAAAGTCAAAACCAAATTAGTATTGCAAAATAATTGCGAGACTATTCAAGACTCATTTAATAGTAATGGTTTTACCTCTTAGAAAATCTAAATGGTAAATTCGGCCCAAGTAGAAAAATCTATGTCAAGTGATAAAAATCACTTTCAAAGAAAACCACAGGATTCAATCTATGAAAGAAAAAAACCAAGACATCGGTGGAAAAACTATCCAAAAACTGTGGAAATCCCTATGAAAAAACAGTAGATCAAAATCTATAAGTCCTGCTAATAATCCAGGAGTCTCATGAGACGCTATCGAGATAGAGACAGTTGAGTCTATTAAAACACCTGAAAGTTTTAATGTTCTGGTTAATTTTCTAGAGCTGTATACCTTCAAGTCAAGCTGGAAGGCCCAAGTGGATGATCTGCTTGAGGGTATTTCAGGTGAAAGTGAGTATGCGAATGCGAATCATGAGAATGGTTATCATGATTCTTTTTTAATGGGTCATCGCAGGCTCCTGTGCATTCGTCATCACAAAGATCGCAGGTTTCAGCAAGGCCCTCTACATGATGATGGTGACTCGCTTGAACAAGACCAGCCTCAGATTCAAAACCCAATATTTTATCTCTGTACTTACATAATCCACAATTCATATCAGTTTCACCCTTGAAGGTCTCTTCTATACGTTGGATAAAAGTATCAACTACAAATTGATGATTCCCAAGATATCCTGCAGAAATAAATTCTACTTTCGGGTTTTCATCTGCCACCCTGAAAGTATGATTCTTAATTCGACTAACTAAAACTCCAGAAAAAAGGAAGTAAGGTAAAACAATAATTCTTCTGAATCCTAGCTTTACCAGGTGCCTTAAGCCAGGTTCTACAAGGGGAAACGTAACTCCAGAAAATAAGGTTTCTCCCCAACCAAACCCAAAGGCCTCCGTCAGCATTCTTGTCACTTTCGTCACATTTGAATTGGCGTCAGGGTCAGATGAACCTCTACCAACGACAACAAGCATCGTTTCTGAAAGTGGGATATTTGGGGATGACGTAATAACCTCTGTGATTCTTGCCCCTGCTGCTGCAAGCATTGACCTATGAACACCCAATTCACGTCCGTAATCAATCCGTATGCCAGTTTCTAATGAATAGGTATTCAGTACAGAAGGTATGTCATTTTTTGCATGCGAAGCTGCAAATAACATCGCTGGAATTGCCAAAACCCTTTCTAAAGAAAGATCTCGCAACTCATCAAGACCTTCCCTAATAATTGGCCTTGCAAATTCTAGATAACCATATTTAACAGGGATTTTTGGGATTCTTTGCTTTATCAAATCAACTAATTTAGAGAATTCCTCCACGGCAATCCGATTTCGACTGCCATGCCCGCAAATCAATACCCCAAGGCTTCCCTCAGCTTGATGGTCGAATAAATTAGTCACAATTTAATTACACCTTCTCAAACAGTATCTCCTAAGAGGTAATAGAACTAATTCATAAAGAAAGTTACGCTTGGTTATCAAGGCATATAAAACCATCAAGAACCATTTTTTGAGTATTCCCAATTACTTAGCAGACGACTCCGAAATTGCAGGCGCCATCACCAGAGTTGATGAGAGTCTGCAAAGGCTTCTAAAGGAAAAGCAACTTGAGCCAAAACCTCTCCTGGTCTGTAGTGGAGGCACTTCGACGCGATGTGCGGCTGATGGTCATTGGACCCTTGATTTAAGAAAGTGTTGTAAGGAAATAATTTTTCAACCAAATGAGAATGTAGTTGAACTCGGAGCAGGGCTTACCATGAAAGTTCTCTTAGGAGAGCTGCTTAAATACAAAAGATCCTTTCCTACAGGCCTTTCAGGAGAAACAGGAATGGGATATATACTCAGCGGAGGTATCAGCCCATTAAGTAGATGCCAAGGCCTTGCAATTGACCAAACCTTAGAAATCAATGGAATATGGGGGACAGGTGAAAGTTTTACTTTCTCTAAACCCAACCAATCAGCGGATTTATTTGAAAAGAAACATTGGAAAGCACTATGTGGAGCTGCTCCATTCTTAGCTATCATTACAAGCCTAAAACTTAAGACACTTCCTCTTCAACCTATCTATTTCTGGAAATCTAAGGTTACCCAAAAAGAACTTAGCAAACTTATTTCAGATTCAGAAAAATGGCCATCATCAGCAAGCTTACAGTGGTCATGGGGAAGTGAAATTACTGCATATGCAGTAATGGTTAATTCAAATAATAGTTCGAAAGATAGTCTTTCCAGACTAATTAAATCTGTTAGGGCAATAGATGATGAAGAAATAATTCCTATTAATGGTCTTCATATGCTTCCAAATTTAATATCAGAAGTATCAAATAAGAGCAAAATATCAATTAGAATTCATTCTGAAGTCCTTGGGATTCTTGGCCCAGAATGGGGTGATTACTGCGAAGACATAATTAAATCTCTATCAAGCTTGATTAAAAATCGACCTCATCCCAATTGCACAATCTCATCACAACAACTTGGAGGATTTAACGAACAAAACTCTCTGGAATCATTCTCATTCATCGATAAAAATGCAATGTGGAAACCGTGGATTACCGCGAGCTGGGAGAAAAACGATGTTAAAGGGAGAGTCGAAAGCATCAAATGGCTAAAAGATGTATGGGAAACCCTCGAAGCAAACTGTCCTGGTGTACATCTGGCACAAATGCACCAACATCTCGATTGGCACCAGAAAGAAATAAAGTCAGCCTTTGGAGAATGGCTTCCAGAACTTCAAGATCTGAAGTCTATTTACGACCCAAATGGGTTATTACCAGCATTGTGATGTACTTTCACTCAAACGGAGCATTAATTAAGTGATCAAAGAACCAAAATCCAGAGCTATTGATCAATGGTTCGATAACCCCAGAAAAGACATTCTTTCTGGCTTGGTGGTCGCATTCGCAATGATTCCTGAAGCAATAGCATTCTCTGGAATTGCCGGAGTAGATCCTCGAGTTGGTTTATTTGGTGCCTTTCTGCTCTCTGTGACAATTGCCTTTGTCGGAGGACGAAAGGCAATGATCACCTCAGCCACAGGCTCTACGGCACTTCTAATGACAGATCTTGTGGCAAGAGGAAATGCACAAGGCGAGGGCCTGGGTCTGTCATACCTTTTGGCGGCAGGTTTACTAACAGGGGTCTTTCAAATCCTATGGGGATATTGTCGCTTGGCCTATCAGATGAGATTTGTACCGACTGGGGTTCTTAGTGGTTTTGTAAATGCACTAGCTTTATTGATTTTCCAAGCACAATTACCTCAACTAGGCGTAACAATGCATTATGGAGAAAAGATAGTCAAACAGAGCACAGAGAATTCCCTTCCTCAAGGCAGTCAAGTGCTAATAGTATGGTTATTAGTAATAATTGGACTGGTAATTATTTATGGTCTCCCAAAACTAACAAGACTAGTTCCATCACAATTGGTCGCAATAGTAGCCCTAACATTTATTAGCGTAGGGCTTAAAAGTAAAGGGCTTGATTTAGAGATTCCTACAGTAAAAGATTTAGGACAACTCCCTACAGGTTTGCCAACCCTAGGCCTGCCATTCGGAAGATTAGTTGATGGCAAAGTACCATTTGGCCTTGAAACATTAGGAATAGTTTTACCAACAGCTTTTGCAATTTCTCTCGTAGGCCTCATGGAAACATTCCTAACACAAAACATTCTCGATGAAATTACGGATAGCAATTCAAACAAGGACCAAGAGGCTAGGGGTCAAGGAATTGCAAATATTGTTTCATCACTATTTGGGGGAATGGCGGGTTGCGCATTAGTTGGACAATCTGTAATGAATGCAGAAAATGGTGGTCGAACAAGGTTATCAACTTTTTTTTCAGGTATAAGTCTATTAATAATGATCCTTCTTGGGAGATCATGGCTCGAACAAATCCCTATGGCTGCACTAGTGTCTGTGATGATCACAATTGCAGTAAGTACAGCAGATATTAATGGGTTAAAGAATATTAGAAAAATACCAAGAAGTGATACTTGCGTTATGTTAATGACATTTTCAGTGACCATGTTAACAACTCCACATAATCTCGCATTAGGAGTAATATCAGGTGTTGCATTAGCAGGTATTCTGTTTAGTAGAAAAGTTGCAAAGGTAATAAATGTATCAACAAAAATAATCAACAATGAAGAAGTTCATTATCAAGTGACTGGACAATTGTTTTTTGTAAGTCAAATCTATTTTGTTCAAGGTTTTAATTTTCATGACCACCCGGCTAAAATAGTAATAGATATGAGCAATGCACATCTATGGGACCAAAGTGGCGTGGGGGCACTAGATCAAGTGATCAAAAAGCTTAGTTCTGGTGGTTCAAAAGTAGAGGTTGTTGGGCTTAACCAAGAAAGCCTAAATTTATTCGATAGGCTAGGAGGACAAGAAACATCCCATGCGTAATCTGGGTAGATATCCTAAAGTTAGGAAATAATTAGAAGCATATTATGTAGTTCTATATTATTTTGCAAAAAAATTAACTACAGTTGATAGCAGGCTAAAGTTTATTAATATAATAAGATTTAAAATTGAATTTCTAAAAGGAGATTTACATGCCTCATGCAAAGGAAAAACATAACAATAAGGCTAAGCCTCAGAACAGAAGAAGCGTTCAAAGGCAAAGCAAATACATTTTTAATTCCATTGCCCTTTCTATACTTTGTAGCGGATGTGCAACTATAAATAGCATAGATACATCCAGACTAGATCTAATTAAGAAAAGAGGGGAACTAGTTTGTGGGGTTAGTGGTAAAATTCCAGGTTTCAGTTTTCTAGGCAAAGATGGGAATTACAAGGGCTTAGATATTGAAATTTGTCAAGCAATTGCTGCTGCAGTATTAGGTGATAAAAATAGAGTTCAATATAGGCCTTTAACAGCAACCGAAAGGTTTACTGCTCTTAAAACTGGTGAGGTTGATTTACTTTCAAGGAATACAACTTTTAATCTTAGTAGAGACTCTGTAGGAGGAAATGGTTTAACCTTTGGTCCAGTAGTCTTCCATGATGGCCAAGGACTTATGGTGAAAAAAAACAGTAAGATAAAGCGAATTGAAGATCTTAATAAAAGTAATATATGTGTAGGCTCAGGTACTACAACCGAACAAAACCTAAACGATACCTTCCAAGAAAACAACATTGAATATAAACCTATAAAATATCAAGATCTAAATCAAGTTATTGCTGGTTATCGTCAAGGAAGGTGCAAAGCAATGACATCGGATCGTTCACAATTGGCAGCAGCCAGAAGCTCCTTTAAAAATCCCAGTCAGCATATAATCCTAAAAGAAATCCTTAGTAAAGAACCTCTTGCGCCTGCCTCAATGGGTAATGATCAAAAACTAGGAGACGCCATCAGATGGGTTATATTCGCCCTTTTTAGTGCTGAAGAATATGGAATCACGCAACAGAATATAGATTCAAAGCTTAGTCTAGCAAAACGAAATCCAAAATTATCCTCCTTAAGAAGACTTCTCGGAGTTGATGGCGAACTTGGTAAAAAACTTGATTTGCCAAATGATTTTGTAGTCAAGGTAATTAAAGCCACTGGCAATTATGGGGAAATATACAATCGACATCTAGGTCCGAATAGTGGAGTTCCAATAAAAAGAGGGCTCAATAATAACTTTTTGAATGGCGGTCTAATGATAGCTCCACCAATAAATTAATCGAACATGAAGCTTAACAAGTCAGATCTCATTCAAATAGTTATCTTATTTATATTTTCAATATTAGGCGCCATTCTTATTAATAATCTAATTGTTAATTTAATGAGGAATGATATGGGAATAAGCTTTAATTGGTTACTAAAGCCAGCAGGCTTTGCACTCTCAGAAAACTCATTACCATACAAACCAACCGACACATACGCTTGGGCACTTATAGTTGGCTTGGTTAATGGATTAAAAGTAATTGGAGCAAGTTTATTTCTGTCAACAATAATCGGTACCATATCAGGGGTATGCGCTTATAGTAGCAATATACTTTTAAGAAATCTTAGCAAATTTTATGTTGCCTTAGTAAGACAGATACCACTATTATTACAATTATTATTTTGGTATTTTGTATGCTTACTAAATCTGCCAAAAATACCTATTACTTTAATTGGAGAAGCTATTACCCTATCAAATCAAGGCATCAATTTAATTGGCATTAAGCTAAGTCCAGAATTCACAGCCCTACTTCTTGGCTTAAGTGTCTTTACAGGAGCTTCCATAGCAGAAGTAATAAGAGGCGCAATAAACTCAGTTGAAAAAGGCCAATGGGAAGCCTTTAAAAGCCTTGGGATCTCATTTAGAGAAGGACTAAGATTAATTGTTCTACCTCAAGCAATGCCTGCCATTATTCCTGGTTTAACTAGTCAGTATTTAAATTTAGCAAAAAACAGCACTCTAGCAATTGCGATAGGTTACGCAGATATATATGCAATTGGAGATACAACAATTACTCAGACTGGTAGGGCTATAGAAGTTTTTTTCCTATTACTAATATGCTTTCTAATCCTAAATTTAATGATAAGTCAAATCATGGAAAGACTTAATAAAGTCTCAATGCGATATCAACTTAAGAGATAATGAACAGTTACATTAAAAGAATTTTAGGGTTTCATAAATATCTTTCCAAAAACTTTTTTGCGACTAGAGTTGATTCATTAATATCATTAATTCTCCTATTTTTTATAACAACATCTATAAATAAGTTATTCAATTGGATAACCTTTCATGCGAAATGGAATGTAATAAGTCAGAATTTTAATTTGTATCTAACAGGTAGTTACCCGACCCTTCAACAATGGAGGCCTTTGGTTTGGCTCCTAATGATATTTATTCTGACGCTAAAGACATTATTGAAACCAAAAAATAAAATGCTTAAAAAGTACTTATATATAGCCTGGATAAGTATTATCCCCATGGGAATATTTCTTATTGGTGGTGGATTGATTCTAGAACCAATACCTACTATTTACTGGGGAGGGATAACGCTAACAGTTTTTATAACCTTATGTAGCGGAATCATTGCTTTACCAATGGGTATTGTATTAGCACTCGGGCGACAAAGTCATATGAATATATTAAGTAGAGTTTGCAAACTATATATAGATGTTGTACGAGCATTACCATTGATTTCTGTTTTATTTTTCGGTCAACTACTGATTCCACTATTTCTACCAGTTGATTTTGAATTAAGTAGAGTAATGAGGTCAATTATTTCCTTCGCTTTTTTTGCAGCCGCCTATGTTGCAGAAGATGTAAGAGGTGGTATTCAAGCTATCCCAGAAACACAGGTCGAAGCAGGGGAAGTTCTCGGTTTAAATAAAGTACAGGTATTTATGCTAGTAATTTTACCCCAAGCACTTCGAGTCTCATTACCCTCACTTACTAACCAAGCAATTGGTTTACTTCAAAATACAAGTCTAATGGCTATCCTAGGATTAGTTGAATTAGTTGGCATAAGTAGAAGCCTTCTAGCAAATCCAGAATACATTGGTAGATATATGGAAGTATATGTTTGGCTTGGTCTATGCTATTGGTTAATATGTACCTTAATGTCTCTATTGGCAAAAAGTTTCGAGACCAGTCTAAACAGGATAAATTAATCATGAAACACGTTATAAAAGCAACAAAGATATCTAAATCTTTTATTCAAGAGCAGAAAGCCATCGATAGTGTTTCAATGGAAGTTTTCTCAGGAGAGGTACTGGTGATAATGGGACCATCAGGATCAGGTAAAAGTACTCTGATCAGAACGTTTAATGGCTTAGAAGTAATCGATAATGGCAATATTGAAGTACTTGGAATAACTTTCACTCCTGATAGGAATGAAAGGGAAATAAAACTCATAAGGAAGCGAATAGGTATGGTTTTCCAACAATTCAATTTATTTCCTCATTTGACGGTTATAAAAAATCTAACGTTGGCACAAACCAAGGTCCACAAGAAAAGTGTTCGGCAAGCTGAAAAAAAAGGCTATGAGCTACTGGCTCAGATGGGCATCGAGGATCAGGCACAGAAATATCCAAATCAACTGAGTGGAGGACAACAGCAACGAGTAGCTATAGCCAGAGCACTGGCTATAGATCCAGTGATAATGCTTTTTGACGAACCGACTAGTGCTTTAGATCCTGAAAGAGTGAAAGAAGTCCTTGATGCAATAAGACTTCTAGCCAGAAAAGGGATGACCATGGTTATTGTTACTCACGAGATTAATTTCGCTAGAGAAGTGGCGGACAGAATTATGTTTATGGATAAAGGAAGACTTATTGAGACATCATCGCCAAAGGAGTTCTTTACTAACGCGAAGGAGGCTCGTAGTAGAAAATTCCTAAATCAAATGATGTGAAAGGGCAAGTGGAATAAATCGGGAGCATAAAAGATCTCTCAAATTAGGTGTAGTTATCTCAAAATACGAATTCGATGGATGATCTCAGTCCCTAAGAAATAAGAACGAGTAGTTACTAAAAAGAAATCAATTGGTTTTTGGATGTAAAATCAAACTACAGCAATAAAAAAAGTATGGCCTACTCCCAATTCGCAGTAGTTGCAGGCGGAATTGCGCATGTGCCAGTTTTAATAGGCCTGGCAAAGTTTTTTGATGGCCAATCTGCCAAAAATTACAAGGCTGAACAAGCTATTAGGGAACAAGCAGAGGCAAAAGCAAAGGCAGAAGCAGAGGCTAAGGCAAGAGCAGAAGCTGCTGCAAATGAAGCAAGGCTAAAAGCAGAGGCAGAAGCCAAGGCGAAGGCAAAAGCTCAAGCAGAGGCAAAAGCGAAAAGCGAGAGAGAAGGGGATAAGAAGCAGGGAAAATAATTGATTAAAAGCAATTATTAATCAATAACTTAAAGATTCATTCCTACTTAGGAAACATCTAAAAGTCAAATTTATTCTTGACTGATTGATTTTTCTTCGTTTAGGTAATGAATGAATCCACTCCTTTTGGCATGGTGGATACATAATTAGAAGGTCTCCATCACCAAGCTTAATCGAGATACTATATTTCAGATATCTATGTTTCAATACAAAATCTCTGGTAGCACCAAAAGACAAAGAAGCAATAGGTTTTTGATTGTCTAACTCTGTTTCATTATCTGAATGCCACCCCATTGAATCATTCCCGTCTCTATACAGGTTAAAAAGACAGCCATTAAACTCACAAAAGCAAGTCTGATTAACACGAGCTAGAAGGGGTAGCATCCATTCTGTCCATCCACTAGCTTTTTGATTTATACCACTGTAAGAATATAAAGTTCCATTTTTACCCATAAATGAGGTTTTACGAGGAACAGAATATTTTTTCCCAAAGAGCTTAATAACAGGTTGCTCCCAGATCAAAGAGTTAAATACTATTGATTTCCAGTAAGCACATTCGTCTAGAGGAATCCAAGAAGGAATCACGGACCATGGGTAATTTTGATTTTTTCTTATCATATGTATTTATTGTAAAACAAAGAGAAAAGAAAAGTAGGTAAATAATTTAAAAAAGTGTTATTCTAATAATTATAGCTAAATGGTATTTGGACTATCTATTTTTTTCTGATTATGAATATTCAAGATGATTTAATCTCAAAGTTAATGCAAGATCTAGATATTGACAAGGGCAATAACAAGGTGGAATTAATTGAAACAAACATATCCTGGGTAATTCTCATAGAAGATTTTGCATATAAGTTTAAAAAGCCTAGCAGGTATAATTTTATAAATGCAGAAAAGATAGAAGATAGATTTTATCTCTGCGAAGAAGAGATAAGGCTAAATAGAAGACTTACTAAAAATATGTACATTGATATGGTTAAAATAATTTCTAGCAATTCAAAGCTGGCAATTAAAAAGGTTAAAAAAACTGACAAAGAAAATAACTTAGAAGGGATATTAGAAGTAGGTGTAAAAATGAATAGGTTTCCCCGAGGAATGTTATTAGAAGAACTTTTGAAGACAAACCAGCTCAATTTAGATCATTTTTCCGAACTAGCAAAAAAATTAGCTTGCTTCCATCTAAGTCTCAATAATAATTTGTTAGTTGGAAAAAAAATAAAAGAAGATTATTACTATGCTTCTGTATATGACAACCTGAATGAGCTTGAGAATTCGATAGCAGATAAACGCTTGTCTAATCAATTAAATAAACATAAAATCTGGTTGCACAAAGAAAGACTTAAACTAGAAAAGCTATTTATCAACAGGCTTGATTCAGGTGTAATTAGAGAATGTCATGGTGACCTTCATTGTGGAAATATTTTTCTTAATCGAGAGAATAAATTAACTCCTTTTGACTCATTAGATTTCAATGAAACACTGAGATGGATAGATCCAATAAGTGAAGTCTCTTTTTTATATACTGATTTAATTTCTAAGGACCGAAAAAAAGAAGCTATATGCTTTCTAAATGAATGGCTTCAGCAAACTGGAGATTATTCAGGTCTTGTTTTATGGAGGTGGTATTCCTCATATAGATTATTAGTTAAGGCTAAGGTGTCTGCAATAAAAGCAAAAGAGCTAAGCGCGTTGAACTATAACATTGAAAAAACAGCTAAAAGCACAAGTCTTTATATTAATCATGCACAACAACAAGAGAATTTATCAAAGCCTATGATTATTCTTTTGCATGGTCTCACGGGCAGCGGAAAATCCTACATAAGTAAATGCCTATACACAAACTTACATGCAATTTGGATACGTTCAGACGTGGAACGTCAAAGAGTATTTAAACTAAGTTATTCGCATAAAATTTTAGCGGAAAATTATAATTCAATTCAAAGTGATATAGACTTACCGGAATTTAAATGTGATCGTTATCATCAAAGTGTATCAGATTGGATTTTTCATTACAGAATTCCACATATTTTAGAGTATATTATAGGTAGTGGTTTTAACGCTATAGTTGATGCTTGTTTCCTAAAAGAAAAGGAAAGAAACCTGATTTACAAACTGGCAAATAAATATTCTATCACAATGAGAATTATTAATTGTCATTGTGATACTAAAACTGCCTATTCTCGAATACTACGTAGGAAAATTGAAGCCATAGACCCTTCTGAGGGCAGCATTGAAGTTCATAAAATGCAGGAATCTAAAATAGAAAAATTGACCTTAAAGGAATTGCCAATGACTTTGAATTACAATTCCGCATCTACACCAAAGGCATTAGTTTCGGAACTTAAGAAACTGATCAACTTTGAGAAGTAAAACGTTTGTCTAGAATTCTATTGGAAATAGTTGCTGACAAAACTTATCGTAATTCTTTTTGATTGTCATTAAGGCTGATACGTTGATAGCAAAACCATAGCCATTGTTGAAATAATAAATTACGGTGTGAACGCCATGAAGTCTCTGGGCTGTGGGGGTTAAAGTTTTCTGGGGGTAGTACATCTCCACGTGCCTTGTCTCGTTCCATCTCTGAAAAGATTCTTCCTGCATTATATTCAGGATGACCTAAGTGTATTAATTGAGTTTGGTCACTTGTCTCAAAAATTGTATAACCAACTTTTTTTCCATATGCCAGCAAACGCAATTTTCCCTCTTGTTGAGCGGCTTCCATTGCTTCATCTTCAAAGCCAGCATGTCTACTTTGAGGACACAAAAACCTATCATCCTGTGTCCCCATAACAGGATGGCCTGGAACCAGGCTAGTCATTGGAAAAACCCCAAAAAGTTTCTTTGAAAAGTTAGTCTTATCAACTCCAGCCAAATATGCCAATGCAAACCCCGCCCAACAAAGTCCTAAGGTATTTGCGCATTTAATTCTTGCTTCTTTAATTATATCTACTAATTCTGGCCAATAATTCACATCCTCAAAATCAAGATGTTCAACCGGTGCTCCTGTAATTATCAACCCATCTAGTGGCTTTGGATTCATAGCCTCATTCCAAGCTACATAAAGTCCATTTAGATGCTCAAGATCCCAAGTTTTGTATTTATGACTTTTAAGTCTGATCCATATTGGTTCTATTTGCAAAGGTGATAGCCCTAAAGGATGGAGTAAGTTAAATTCATAATCCTTCCCAAGAGGCATTATATTCAGGATCCCTATTCTTAAAGGCCTTATATCTTGTCTTTCTGCTAATTCAGGCTCAATCCATGAGATTCTATTTTTCTCCAGCTCTGAGATTTTATGATAACTACGAGGGAGAATGAGCGCCATAAGCTAATCCTCAATTAACCAATCGCCTCTAAGGCATTTTGGAAATCTTCCTTGATATCGTCAATATGTTCAAGTCCAACTGATACCCTAACTTGGGTAGGAGTAACACCTGCAGATATTTTCTCCTCTTCGGAGAGTTGTTGATGCGTTGTTGATGCCGGATGTATAACTAAAGTTTTGGCATCACCAACGTTTGCAAGATGACTTGCAAGACTTAGACCATTGATAAAAGATACAGCATCATCAAAGCCGCCTTTCAATGAAAACATCAACATACACCCCATCCCTCTATTTGTTAAATATTTTTTAGCCCTCTCATGATATGGATCTGTAGATAAACCTGGATAACAAACATTCTCAACTTTTGGATGTGAAATCAACCATGATGCAAGCTCCATAGCATTAGAAGTATGTCTCTCAACCCTTAAACTCAATGTTTCCAGTCCTTGTAACAATAAGAATGAATTAAACGGACTCAATGCTGGTCCCCAGTCACGAAGACTTTCAATTCTTGCCCTAAGAGCGAAAGCAAGATTTCTATCTTTAGGGACACCAAGACTTTGACAGATTTCACTACCAAAGCCAAAAGCCTCCCAGTGCACTAATCCATGGTAAGCCTCACTGGGCTGGCTCATTAATGGAAACTTTCCATTACCCCAATTAAATGTTCCCGCATCAACAATCACCCCACCAAGACTTGTCCCATGACCTCCTATCCATTTTGTGGCACTTTCGACAACAACATCAGCTCCAAAGTCAATTGGACGAATCAATGCACCTGCAGCACCCAAAGTATTATCTACAATTAATGGAATATTATTCTCCTTTGCTAATGAAGCTAAACCAACAAAATCAGGGATATTAAACCGTGGATTCCCCATAGATTCGATATAAATAGCTTTAGTATTAGAATCAATTAACTTTGAAAAACTTTCAAGTTTGTCTCCATCGGCAAATTTAACATTAATTCCAAGTCTTGGAAATTGCACTTTGAATTGATTATATGTTCCTCCATAAAGAAAGGATGTAGAGATAAAATTATCCCCTGCCTGCATACAGTTAGTTATAGCGAGAAATTGAGCCGATTGGCCCGAAGCAGTTGCGACCGCAGCTACACCACCTTCTAATGCAGCGACTCTTTTTTCAAAAACATCAGTTGTTGGATTCATAAGGCGGGTATATATATTTCCAAATTCCTTTAACCCAAATAAATTCGCTCCATGCTCAGCATCATTAAACAAATAGGAACTTGTTTGGTAAATGGGTACAGCCCTAGCATTAGTAGTAGGGTCAACAATCTGTCCAGCATGAAGCTGAAGTGTTTCAAAACGAGGACTAGTCAATGACAATAAACGGTAGTGTTATTTCCTTTCTAGCTACTAAGTTTAATTTCGACTCCAATTATCAGGAGGTGCAGGCCTATCTGTTTCAGCCAATGATGGGAACAATTCCCTAACAAGGACTGTGAGTTTAGTTCTAATCTCATCACGAAAAGAAACAGCTTCTTTGGAGTCAAGAATTGGATAAGACTTGTCTTTAGAAAGATCACCATCTCTTAGATACCGCCAATTGGTAGCTGCCGTCTTTTTAAGATCCTCAATAGGCGCTTCAAAATCAAAAGATTGGCTATCAGCGGGTGTTTTTGTAGATTGAATCAACTCCTCACGGATTGCCACAAGTGCCCTGGCCTTGATGGTATCTGGTAGACCTAAAACAGGTTCGTAATAATCCAATGCTCGTAGTTCTTCCTCTAAAACTATTGGCCAAGCACCTCTGTGACCGTCTATAAGTCCAAAAGAAGATTCGGCATTATTCATAGCGTCCAAATAAAGACTTAACCAGCGGTAATAAGACTTCTCCTGAATAGGTTTTTTAATCGAGGCTTTTGAACTAACGATTTTAGGCAAGGCTGCTTCTGCTTTTCGCAAAAACAACCTATCCTCACGCTCAAGGTTGATTGCGCCCCAACGTTGCCTATAGTCCCAGAGCTCCGAATAACGAGCAACATCATCCTTAGACCAACCCTGTTCTATCAATTCATTGGCTCTATGGGTGGATTCTTTAGCCACAAGATTAATTTAAATGTTCGATGGCAGCGTAGTAGGAGGGGGGGCACTGGCTGGGAATAGTTTCAAGTAAGTAGATATAGGGATAGATTTTTTTTGGGTATATCCAACAGGAAGCCAAAGATCTAAAGACCCCAATCTATAGTGAATTTCCCAGTGATATAAACCTCTATAAGCTAAAGGGTCATTTTTCAAAAGTCGCGCATATGCCAAGACGGCTTTTCCATAATAAGAACTGTTGTTATATCCCCAAAGTCCTTTGCGGATATCAGATAAACCTCCTCTCCGCACTAAATAACGAGCTGCTGCTTGAATTGAATCGTGTGGATCTCGAATATCCCCTTTTTTTCCTATACCTTTTTCTGACCAAGTTGAAGGAAGAAATTGCATAGGCCCTTGAGCATTAGCAATTGATACACCATCAATTCTGCCCATACCTGTTTCTACTAAATTCACAGCTGCCAAAACCTCCCAATCAATTCCTGTCTCTTTTTCTGCCTTTTTGTAATAGGCAAGCAAATTTTCTGCTGGTTCAGGTTGAATAATTCTCCACTTTGGCATCAAATATGACCCACCTATAGGCGATCCCATGCTCAAAAACTGCCTTCTGGCAAGTAAATGCAGCTGGGCAACTTTCTGCCATTGATCTGACAATCTTAAGAGAACTTGCTTTGAGGCATTTAAATCTTCTGATAAAACACGATAGATGACTTGTTGTTGGTGGCCCAATCGAGGAAGTTCACTTTCTGGAGTAGACGGATCTCTGATGGCAGTTTCCACATAGGAAAGTAACTCCGCAATATCAGCAGGGTCTCGGGGTACCAACGGATAGTGCCTTCCATCTGGCATAGAAGGCAGAGATGAATTAGTTGGTAGGAGAACATCTATTGGTAGAAAAGAGTTCTTTTGGGGAACTTTGAAAATCAAAGAATTAAGATTCTCACACCCAAAAAGAGTGGACAAAAAACCAAAGCCCAAGAAACTAGCAATAAAAAACTCTTTAATCTTCACGTCACAGTTTACAGATACCAAGAAATAGAGTAGCTATAATGCTTCTCATGGAAAGTTATTTTAGTTAAATATAAGGAAGAAAATTAAAAATTTTTATTTTATTGCTATGTGAAGAATATAGAAATAAGTATTAAAAGCTAAGTAGATAGTTTAAAAACAAGCAACTTATTGATAATTATATCTTCAAAAAGCTAATTTCTAATACCTTTATTTTCTTTCTACGAGAAAGGGAAAGGACCTGTTTGACCAGAGGAGCTGGTGAAACCTGTAAGGGCCCAAATGCCAAATGAGAAAAGCCCACAACCTATAAAGAACATCAGATGGGAAATGTATCTGATCCGCTCCTTCTCTCCTATCCCACCTGATAAAGGCAGGTCACCGAGGAACCTTGAGTTGGAGTCATTTGAGTTAGAGGGTGCCATGCCAGTAAATCTGAGCAATTATTCCAAAAATTATTGCATAGGAAGCGAACTCTCAAGGAGAAGCTATCCATTCAGATAGTTTCCGAAACAACATTGTTGCCTTTAGCAGAGCCAATAATGATCAGGCTGATGATGTAAGGGGAATTAAGAAGGCAGTAATTGCAATGCTTTAACAGAAGTCTATTCATCAAAGAAAAAAGTCGGTTAAAGGAGCCTTTTAGCCAAACCAATTCCAAACTCATAAGAATTCAGTAAATGAAGAACTGGCGTTCGCCTAGGAAACCGAAAATTCATGGGGCCTTAACTAAGGGCAATTGCTAAAATCTACGTGTCCGATTGTTATCGACAAATCTGGAGGGGTGGTCGAGTGGTTGATGGCTCTGGTCTTGAAAACCAGCGATGTGAGAGCATCCGTGGGTTCGAATCCCACCCCCTCCGCTTCCACAAGAAATTAAAAATCAGAAACCAATTTAAGCAAAAATGCTAAAGATTTTCACTAAATTGATTAGAGCTACGAGTGTTCTGCTTTCAATATTTTTTCTATTGAACTCACTTTTCTATTTACAGCCTGCATCAGCTAAAGAATTAACCGCAGAAGGGAAAGCAACCCTTGAAGAAACTATCAGTAAAGGTTATTCGAGTAAATTTTGTAATGCCATTGGTATGGGTGTTTCTAAAAAAGGAGCAATTAAACTATCTATTGTTGAAAACTCAAAGCCATCTTTCAACCCATCCTTATGGTTAGATCTTGCATTCTCTGGAGAAGAGAAATTCAAAGAACTTGATCAAGATAGGATAGTAGAATTAGCCGCTGATAAAGTGATCGATCAATGTGGTGGAGCCATAGGAATCAATGATAGTAATGATATTGAAACTTTCAAGTTTGAATTCAAGAGTGAAGCAATAAACCAATAGTAAAGATCTTAAAATTATTACTTTTACTTCCTTATTCGCTAAATATTAACTTCATAACCATAACCGAAATAGCTAACAACAGAGTGATCACATTAGATATAATGACTGGAATAGAATGGATCTCCCAGCCATAAATACTCCATAAAAGGACACCAAAACTAAATAATATAAACATTGCATAAGAAACATCCTCTGCAGATTTGGATTTATAGGTCTTAATAATTTGAGGAAAAAAAGCAATTGTTGTTAACGAGCCGGCGAACAGTCCCAAAGAATCAATGGAATTAAAGAGTTGCATCTAATTACTTTCTTAAACATATAAACTATAGCCAAATAATTCAGGTTTATATACTAAACAACCAAATCTCTAGCAACCTAATGATTCTTTTGTTTCCCTACCGGTAATTGGGTTGGTCCCATCAGCTTCAGCGCAGAGCGTCTTAAGTACATCACTCCTAAATGGCACATTAGTAAAATCTGCACCATTGAATTTTACATTTTTAAACTTTGTATTAAAGGCAAATGCATCTTCAAGAACTGCATCCGTTAAGTCTGTGTCTTCTAACACCGCTGAGTCCAATGTCGCCTCACGAAGATCTGTAGTACTTAAATCTGCTTCTTGAAGTTTAGCCCCAAAAAGACTAGCACCTTGAAGATTGGACCCTGAAAAATCAGCTTGTTTGAGGTTGGTAAGGTTGAACGTAACTCCCCTAAGATCCTGATCAGAAAAATCCGCACCAATGAGTGACTGTTTTGAATAATCCATGGCTGCGAATGAGGAAGGAATAAAAATCAAAAATACCAGCAGTGAAGAAAGTATTGGAAGGAAAAATGAAGCCATTAGCAAAGGCGTATAGCACTATATGAAGAATATAGTCAAAAATACATTGTTAATACAAAGCTTTTTGGCTATGAAAGGTTTGTATGAAAGGAAAGCATGTTGTCCCCTGAGAAAAGAGAGACTATCAAAGAGATCCTCCAAAGGATCGCCCAGGGGAAATCAGTATCACTAGAAGAGAGAAAATACCTAAAAAAACAGGCCGATAGAGATCAAACTGTTGCGGCTTGGCTACACAGTGCAAGGAGGCAATTGATAAAGCAAAACAATTTATCCGACCCAATAGAAAATCTGCTTGACAACCTCAGCGTAGGTTCTCTTGATCCAGATAGTTCCCACCATTCCGAAGAGGATCTTGGTGATTTCTTTCTAGGTGCTCCCTCGTGGGTAGGAAGAAGTTAAAACAGAATTAAAATTGTTTATTTAAGAAATTGTATCAACAACGTCCTTAAGAAATCAAGTCTTCTATCTAGGCTTTGATTACAGAACAATCTCTGTTGTTCATCCAAAATTAATCTTGCATCGGGACCTAAGGCTTCAAAAATAAAACATGAGTCTTCTTCAATCCATCTTTGCTCCATATCATCCGTCACCTCCGCATGGAATTGAAGACCATACGTTTTTTTACCAATACGAAAAAATTGTTCTTGACATATTTTACTACTAGCAATAAGAACAGCTGAGCTAGGAAGAAATATCCTATCTCTATGCCAATGAAGAACAGATAATGGGACTTGTAAAGAGTAAAAGTTTCGATCTACATTTGTTAACTCTAATGACTTAATTTTTGACCATCCAACTTCGTAAAGGTGGCTTAGAATCGGGAGTACTAAGTGGTTTTACATGGCCTCCGGTAGCATAGGCAATTAATTGTGCTCCTAAGCAAACACCTATAAGAGGAATTTGTCTTTGAATTGCTTTCCTAATAAAAACTATCTCTTCGTACATCCATTTACTTTTTAAATTTGAGATATCTGAAACTCCCATCGGACCTCCCAGAATTAGTAATGCATCAACATCCACAAGATCTGGAAATAAAGGTTCATCATAAATTTTTACTGTACAAAGCTCAAATCCAAATTGATTAGCTACTAAAGAGAACAAAACAGGACCTTCACGTTCTACATGTTGTATGAGAAATAAACGTTTCAAAATAAAATTAGTTGAGGTAGGCTAACTTTTAGTATTTAAAATGGGAAAAATTTACTCAATTAACTTGATGCTGAGGAATAAAACCTCAATGCATATAACCAGAAAAGACGGCTGGTAATGAAAAATAATGCGGCTAAAGTAATAGATATAAGAATTATTATGCTAGATGAGCGAGAGGTCAATGCTTCAGCTGGAACTGTTGTCAAGAAGGCAATAGGCAAAAAGAAAGTGAAGAAAATACGTAAGGCATATGGATATGAAGATATGGGATAACGACCAGCTACCAAGATAGATCTAAGAACCTCAGTGGCATTCCAAACACGAACAAACCAAATGCTTGTAGTGGCTAAAATAAACCACAAACTATAAAGAATAACTAAGCTTGTAAAAAGCATTAAAAAAGACAAAAGAAAGGATTGAATATTAACAGCAAGAGAAGATCTATATATGGAAAAGATTATCACGGCAGTACCACTAAATAAATAGCGAGGGGAGCCCCCAGGGAGAAAACATTCTCACTGATAACCATAATTGACTATCTACAGGTTTCAAGAGCACAAAGTCCAAGGTACCATGCTGAACATGTTGAACAATTTTGCTTAGGTTAGGTTGAAGTAAAGAAGTAGTAATACCCTCAAGGATAGTATAGAATCCTAAAACAATTAGAGAC
>QCGG01000011.1 GCA_003280055.1 Prochlorococcus sp. AG-363-P19 | reverse complement strand
AATTTGTGGAACAAGAAATGCTCCCTTAGTCCAAAAAGTTATCTTCCTATCAAAAGCTGAGAGAGAATGCCTTGTTGGCCAACAAGTAGTTCCCTTGCCAAACTCACAAAACCTACCCATATAACTGGCGTAACATCCACTCCTCCAATCGGCGGAACAATTCGCCTTGTCAATGCTAAAAAAGGCTCCGTGGGCAAAGCGACCAAAGCCCAAAAACCCTTACTAAGATTGACTTCTGGATACCACGTCATCACGATTCTCATTAGGAACATCAAAGTCCAAACTGCCAAGACAAGGCCTAGGGCTAAATGCACTATGGGAAGGCTTTCAAGAATCAAAGGAGTCACAAAGTTCAAAACATCCGTAAATTAATCGTATAAAAGCGCAGTTATTCTTTAGGATTGGTTTGGCCTTGCCCAAGTAAACCACCGCTATGACACCTTCACTGATAAACCTCTTGCTAAGCCTAGTTGGCGCAATAGTGCTTATTGTTCCAGCGGCTTTTGCTCTTGTTTGGGTTAGCCAAAAAGATCAAGTAGCCAGATAGGCAAACGTCCAAAAAAAACCACCCCCTTGAAGTACCCCTTGAAGGGTTCCTAAACTTGTAAGTAAAAGGAAGGTGGAGACCCCTTCCTCATATAGTTCTTTAGGGGGCCCAACATTGGTCAATGCAAGTCTTAATTGGGCAAGCATCGTTGGCATTGTGCTAGCAGTATGTGGTGCTGGCCTTTATTTCATGCGTTCATGGAAACCAGCATTAGCCCGAGATTACGATGTTTTTTTCGCGGCTATAGGGCTTCTTTGTGGTGGAATTCTTTTTTTTCAGGGATGGCGATTAGACCCTATTTTGCAATTCGGACAATTCCTTCTGGCTGGGACAACCGTCTTTTTCGGTTACGAAAGTGTTCGACTCAGAGGAATTGCCGCAGACCAAGCGCGACGATCGTCCTATTTTGATGAGGATCCAGTTCCATCATCAATACCTGGACGAAGGAATTCCGAAAACTGGGACGAATCCTTCGAACCCTATGAAAGATTCGACGAGCCAAGTCGAGTAAGCAGGCGTTTCCCGGGTGACAGGTCTCCACAAAGTCAGCAAAGAGAGGAGGATGAATATCGCCCTAGAAGAACAACAAGAGCAGCTATACCTGAAGAAGCAGCAAGTAGAAGTAGAGGAGGAAACATTGAAGAAAACAATTGGAACGAAGGTCAAGAGAGATCTCGTCGGATGGCAAGGTTTAGAGGTGAAGATCCAAGAAAAAAACCTTCAACATTTGGAGAGAGGCGAGGTCGTAGGCAAGACGAAAGAAGAGGTAGTCGACCAACCCCAAGCCCCCAAAGAAATCGTTCAGAATCATTTGAGAAAAAAGCAGATCCTTTCGTTGGTAATGAGAACTCTTCTCTTTCCGAGAGACGAAGGGGCCCTAAAGGGACGCCCTTAAGACAAGAAGCCCAAGATGCTGCTTACTCTCCAAGCAGAACAAGGTCTACTAATAATCCAAACAAAAGCCCTGATCGTGACAATCGAGATACCTCAGGGGGCCGTTATTCGCAACGTGCTCCACAAAAACCATCAACTCGATCTCCTAAAGCAAGGGATAATAACTCGCGTTTTGATGACTAATGATTTACCTTTTCGGGGCAAAGCATTAGTTTCATTTTTAATCTTTGGACTAGTTAGCTGTTCTTTGCCTTTAGAAGGCTCAATTGGTGATGGTTTCCTTCAAAATAAACAAGAACCAGCCTTAAGTGGCAATGGAGGGAAATTAGCTTTAATTATTGATCAACTTGGCAGGCCAACTCTTCAATTAAGAGACCTTAAAAGTGGGCAAATCATCCCTCTAAGACATTTTTCTAGGAACCAACCACATAGCTCACCATCACTAAGTTGGAGTGGTCGTTATCTAGCAGCAATCATACAAAGAGGAAATCGTCGTCTAGTAACTATCGAAGACCGTCTAACTGGAAAATTACATACATTCCCACTCATAGGTGAACGCAACCCTATTAGGGTTCGACTTTCTCCAGATGCTCAAACTCTAGCAATCCAATTAGCTCATCAAGGAAAATGGAAAGTCGAGATATTTGACTTAACTAAAATGCTTGAATCTGATTTTTCTCAAGAAGAATTCTCCCAGTAATTAAATATCTAAAAACCAAGGATGATTATTTCCAATTTATTTCTCAAATCATTAATAATTCTGACTTTAACCTCTTGTAGTCATGGTTCTTTTAGAGCAATTTCATTTGTAAATAGCTTACTAGTTCAGTCAGCCGCCTCACATCGTGAACCATCTCTTGGCAATGGGTTGTTAGTGACATTGGCCAACAAAAAAGGAAGAGAAGTTATTGAAATGATAGATGTGAAAAATGGAAAAAGAATTGCTCTACCAGGTTTAAACAGCGCTAATACTCATACAATAAATATGAGTATTAGCTCAAATGGCCAACTAATAGCTTTCATAAGGCAACGTGGAGAGAATACAGAATTATTGCTTTATCGACGAAATCAAGGAACTATTCGAAAGCTAGATATCATCCCAAAAGGGGTACCGAAACAAGTC
The DNA here is from genome assembly GCA_003280055.1 of Prochlorococcus sp. AG-363-P19. Classification (GTDB taxonomy): domain Bacteria; phylum Cyanobacteriota; class Cyanobacteriia; order PCC-6307; family Cyanobiaceae; genus AG-363-P08. The sequence continues at coordinate 56,250 of QCGG01000011.1, read as the reverse complement.
GCGATTGACGGGTTAGGGCGAATTGTCGCCGTACAAGTAAGTCGAAATGGACGGTGGGATATTGATGTAATCAATATCAAAAATTGAAAAGAACAGGAAATCAACTCAACATCCCTGACCAACTAAGAAAGGCTTGGCCGCTAAAGGCTTCAATCAATAAAACACACATAAAGCCAACCATAGCGAAACGGCCATTCACCCTTTCCGCATAAGCACTCCAGCCAAATGCTGGTATGTCATCTGTTGTTGCACTTGACGATGGTATGGGAGTAGAGAGAGTTGAATCACCCGGTTGATTAATGCTTTTAGTTGGTTCAGCGGAATCAGTTGACTGGGTCATAAGGAGAATTGTTGGGTTAAATGTTGAAGTTATAGCTGGAGGACGGGAAAAGCTTCCATCCTCCGTGGCCATCAAGCTCTAGAACAGTATCGTGAAACTCTCGCAGAGTAGGCCTATGTCCAACACTCACAAAAGCCATTTCGCGTTGATCCAAAAGCTTATAGAGGTGTCTTTCAGTACTTACATCTAAAGCACTAGTCGCCTCATCAAGCACTACAAAACGAGGGGAATTTAATAACAACCTTGCGAAGGCTAATCGTTGTTGCTCTCCTAGCGATAATAATCTTTGCCAATCCTGCTTGATATCAAAGTCTGGATAGCGCTTGTTAATTTCAGGCAACCTAACTTCCTCTAATACAGATCGAAGATGTTGATTACTAAAACGACTGGAATCCTGTGGATAACACAATTGTTCTCTCAAAGTACCAAGAATCATGTATGGCTTCTGAGGAATGAACAAGAGCTCTGACAAGGATGGCCTGTGAACTTCACCTTTTTCGGCTGGCCAAAGACCGCTAACCAATCTAAGCAACGAGGTTTTCCCACAACCACTAGGTCCTACAACTAATACTTTCTGAGAAGGAGCAACCACCAATGACAAATCTCTAACAAGGCAACGATCACTTTGCGGTGGAACTAAATCAATGTTCTTTAATAGAATTGATTCACTTGCTGAATTGTCTTCATTTCTAATAATTTTTGAAGACGAACTTATATCATCAACCTTTCCCTGAAATGCCTCCAATCTACTAATAGAAGCGGAGAAAGAAGCTAACCGTTCTATATTATTTACGATGTAGCTGACAGAACCTAAAACCTGACTAAAAGCTATAAAAGCCTGACCAAAAACACCAAAGTCAACTTGTTTTGCAAAATAAATAGGTGCAATAACTAACCATGGCAAAAACCTTGAAAAGTAGTCATAAGAACGCTGGATAACAGTAATCAGAGCCTCCCAAACAATTAAGCGATTATAATTTTCTATTGCTCCATTAAGTCTTCTTTGAGCTTCTTTTGACTCTTGTTTTTCACCCCTATAAAAAGCAATAGACTCAGCATTGTCCCTGATATGAACTAAACCATAGCGAAAATCTGCCTCAAGTCTAAGCTGTTGGTTATTAAGAGCAACTAACTTTCGGCTTGAAAAAATAACTAAAGATGTACCCAGTACTGAATAAATCAGAAGCCATATTGCTAACTTCGAACTAATAGTCCATAAAACAATGATAAAGCTAAAAAAAGTCAGCAATGAAGCAAGTACTTCAACAGTAACGCTTAAACTAGTATTAGTAAAACTAGCAGTGTCCTGTGAAATTCTTTGGTCTGGATTATCAATCTCTTCTGCATCCTCATTATTTGGATTCAACATATAATATGCCCGATTATTCATGTATCTATTAAGCATCCTTCCACTCAACCACTTTCTCCATAAAAGTCCAAGTCGTGGTACTAAGTAACTTTGTAAGGCACGAATAGGCAAAGCCATGATGAGGCAAAAAGCGTAAATAGCCACAACCTTCCAAAATCTTTCTTGGTCATAAGAAACAAGTGCATTCTCAACGTTTCTAGCTACAAAGCTAATCCCTACATTGATGCCGTTAATTACAAGAATCAACAACAAAATACTACCCAGAATTACCCAAGGGATCCATCGCCCACTCCTTAACTTTGTACGTGCCAATGCAAAACACACAATGCCCCCGAGCATCAACAAAGTAATCAAAGGGCCTGCAGGTCCACTCCAAATGCCCAGAACTTTTTCAGGTACACCTGGCAAAAATCTTTCTTGAAATTCAGGAGCTAAAGAACCCAGGCCCGAAACCAACCCAGTCAGTAGGAGCAAAGTAAATCCAACCACAACTGTCAACAAAGCAAATATCAACAACACAAATTGCCAAGCTCCTGAGTCTTCCAAAGGAAGAAAATATGGTTGAGCCAGTCTTCTCAGTCTTCCAAGCTGTTCGCGAAAGGCCTGAAAAGGTTGAGATGGTGAGAGGTTACTGGATATAGACATTTCTAAAAATCAACCAGGAGGCCACGTTAAAGGACGACCGCCAATTACATGAAGGTGCAGATGAAAAACAGTCTGTCCGGCTCCTTCTCCTGTGTTGATGATCGTCCGCCAATCATCGAGCCCTTCTTGGTTCGCAACCAAGCTTGCTACCAAAAGCAAATGCCCCAACAGCTCAGCATCTTCAGTCATGGCGTCTTTAAGACTAGAAAGCCGCCTACGCGGTATCACTAATATATGAACAGGTGCCTGGGGCTCAATGTCACGAAATGCCAAACATTTCTCATCGCTATAAACCTCATCACAAGGAATTGCTCCGGAGAGGATTCTGCCAAAAATTGTTTCATCACCCATAGCAATAAAGCACCCTTTAATTGATTAAAGAATTAGAACTAAAAAGTCTTTTGAAACGAGTATTTAAACAGACTAATCAAAACAAAACCCAAAAGCCTCGTTAGCCAAAATTGACTAACAGAGTTTCAACTAAAGATAGTTACAAAGACCAAGGCCCTCTAGCCCATATGAGCTAAATCAACGGATTGAATAGCGTTCAAACAACCATCTCCTCATCTCTTTTCTTACCCAAAATGCTCAATAATTAAATTTTTGTGGTTTCTCGCTATAGGGCTGCGGGCCAATTGGAGGAGGAAGATGCCTTTCAGAACTTGGATTTCCCAAGGTATGTTCCAGAGCTTGTCCAAACCAAACACGCAAACCTCTAAGAATGATGCTCATGATGACTTCAAAACTCTTCTTTTTAAGTCTGCACATTCCACTAAAAGTGGCAACAGGTATATAGACCGATTAATCAAGAAGAAATCTCCAGAACCTTTGAAACATGGCCAAAGGAACAAGGATTAATAATTTAAATCAAGTAAATCAACGCCTCCGCCTTCTTTGCTGAGCCTTTCGCTTGTACTTCTCAATTGGAGTCTCATGATGACGAAGTCGCTTTAGATCAGCAAAAATGCCTGCTTTTGAGACCTGTCTTTTGAAGCGCCGCAGAGCCGATTCAATGCCCTCATTTTCTCCTACGGTGACCTGAGTCATAAAATTTTTTTAACAAGCATACGAATTTAGCAAGATGCCGTCCTGGTCATCCGGACGACTGAATAACAAAGAAGTATTTTCTCAACTTTTAACTACATCGTTCCCAGAAGCTCGTCCCCAAAAATGCCTAAACAACTAAGCAATCCTAAACAAACTTGCTTTGCCGTATAAAAACAAGTCTGATCAAGAATTGCTAAAAAACCTAAAAATGCAGTCTCTAAAAAACGATAAATCAAGACATAACGGGACTGACATCATCTTTATTAAATCCATGATCATCCAATTCCTTAGTAAGTCCTTCCTTGTCTGTTACTCGATCAACAAATAGAACGCCGTTTAAATGATCCAATTCATGTTGAATCACTCTTCCAAGCAGGCCATCAGCATTCATTTTTCGGGGACGCCCCATCTCATCACGAAAGCTGATCTTTACGGTTGATGGTCTAATAACATCAAGATAGACACCTGGAATACTTAAACAACCCTCCTCGTACGTCTCAACTGTTGCTCCAAAGGTAATGATTTCAGGATTAATAAGGACTATTGGCGGTGTTGATGGTGTTTCATGATCAATATCAATCACTAACAACTTTTTCTGGATACCTACCTGTGGAGCAGCCAACCCAATTCCTTTAGCTGTGTACATGCTTCTAAGCATGTCTCTAGCAACTTCTCTGACTGATTCGTCTACCTTGCTTACTCTTTGAGCAGACTTGCGTAATTCATTATGTCCAAGAGTATGTATCTCTAAAGGAGGACTATCTAATGGCTCTTTTGCAACCAGAATCGAAGCCTTGGCTTGTCCTGATTTTCTAGCCAACTGAGCAAAGCTTCTAGACAAAACCACTCCTGTGCATCAGAACAAGATCTTAATCAATTTTGAGTTCCATGCTTTGCTAGTTAAATGAAAAACAAAGAAGACGAGACTTCAGCGTTATCAGCAGAATTTGCAGCAGGCCAAACAAAAAAGTTAAAGGAGCCAAGAGTAATTGAAGAATGGGTTCTATGGTTAGAGGAACGCCCCAATGAGGGCGGGCGTACTACCGCCTTGATCCGTCCCTTTGGGCACCCAGAACTTCCTCCCCAAGAGCTAACTCCACCACCAAGAGACCTTAGGAGTCGAATACATGGTTATGGAGGAGGAGTTATTGCTCATGCCTGCGAAGGAGACAATTTAATCTTGACATGGGTTGACAATCAAGATGGGTGTGTTTGGAAAGAATCCTGGGGCGGCCTCATAAAAAACCTACATGGTTCGAAGAACTGGTTATACAAAAATTCTGCACCCTTGAAACTAAGTCAGACAAATGACATGAAATTGGCTGATGGTGTAATCGACCCCTCAAGAAATATTTGGATAGGCATTATGGAAAAGAATAATAAAGATTTCTTAATCACATTATCAATTAATGAAGAAAATCAAAGCCCACGAATTATTCATCAGGCTCAGGATTTTGCTGGTTATTTAGCATTAAGCACAAAGGCTGATCAACTGTTATGGGTAGAATGGCAACAGCCAAATATGCCATGGGATTCAAGTGAGCTGTGGTGGGGGAAATTATCCGATTCAGCTCAATTAACTGACAAGAAGTTAATAGCAGGAAGCAAAAGAAATGACAAACAAAAAATCTCTGTATTTCAACCACTATGGACTAAGGAAAATCATATATTTGTCAATGAAGACAAAAGTGGTTGGTGGAATCTAATTGGCACAAAATCAAATCCAAGCAATAGTAAATCAATGCAGTGGAACGAGGCTTTTCCAATTCAAGCTGAAACTGCTATGCCGCAATGGGTATATGGAATGAAAACGACTGCTATATCAAATGAAAACATACTTATCTCATTATGTTCAGAAGGGAAATGGTCTATCCAGAAAACAAATCAGAATGGAGAGTCCTCAATTATTGAACAACCATTTAATGAAATCAATGGATTGCATGCTGAGGGCGAAAGAGCTGTTGCCATCGCAAGCAACAGTCAAACATATTCTGGACTTTTAGAAATCGATTTAGAGAAAAGAATTTGGCACCATACTCCTGCCAATAAAGCCTGTATTAAGAGTCAACAAATTAGTTGCGCTGAGCCTATTTGGTTCGAAGGGTTCAACAAAAAGAAAACACATGCTTGGTACTATCCACCGATTGGAGGAAACAAAAAAGAAACACCTTTATTAGTAAAGAGTCATAGCGGACCAACAAGTATGGCATCCTCTGGACTAGACTTAAATATCCAATTCTGGACCTCTCGAGGCTGGGGGGTGGTGGATGTCAATTATGGCGGATCTACAGGTTTTGGAAGAGAATACCGGGAAAGACTAGATAAAAACTGGGGGGTAGTTGATGTCTTTGACTGTATTGCTGTAGTTAAAAAACTGATCAAAGAAAGGAAAGCAAATAATGAGCTAATTGCTATAGAAGGTAGTAGTGCAGGAGGGTTTACTACACTGTCTTGCTTATGCTCATCAAATATCTTTAAAGTTGGAGCATGTCGTTATGCAGTTAGCAACTTAGAGGTTCTCGCTGAGAATACTTCACACCGATTCGAGGAAAAGTATATCGAAAATCTAATAGGAAAATGGCCAGAAGAAAGAAACACATATAAAACCCGTTCTCCCATCAATCAAGTAGATCATATCAAAAGTCCAGTAATATTTTTCCAAGGGATGAAGGATAATGTAGTTAAGCCAGAACATACATTTACAATGGCCGAGGCATTAAAAAATAGGGGCATTCCTGTTGAGGTTTATACATTTCCAGAAGAAGCACATGGGTTTAAGGATGGAAAAGCAAGAGTCAAGGTCCTGAAAGAAACAGAACGATTCTTCAGCAAGCACTTAGGCCTCTAACTATTCTTCCTCAAAAAGGATATAGATGAACAAAGTTCATCTATGAAAAGATCTATCTCCTCAATTGTCGATGTAAAGCTGAGGCTTGCACGGGCCGTTCCAGTTAAACCATAATGCCTGTGCAAGGGCTGGCAACAATGGTGACCACTCCTAATGCATATTCCAGCAATGTCTAGCAAGGATGCAAGATCATTAGAATGTATATCTTCAACGCTAAATGTTGCCAAAGCACCCCTATATTTTTCATTAGAAGGCGTTGGTCCTAAAACTCTTAAATCATTAATTTGACTAAGTTTCTCAAACAAGTGCTCCATCAATTTATGCTCCCAATCTCGAATATTTTCTAGTCCTATTAATTCCAAGTATTGAATAGCTGTTCCCATCGCAATGGCTTCACCAATAGGAGGAGTACCAGCCTCAAATTTATGAGGAAGGTCAGACGAGGTGAACCGATCTAGAAAAACATCTTGAATCATTTCGCCTCCTCCAAGAAACGGAGGCATTGCTTCCAAAATGTGTTCTCTACCCCAAAGAAAGCCTACCCCAGTTGGTCCACAAATTTTATGCGAAGAGCCTACAAGAAAATCAACTCCTATTGAACCAACATCAAAAGGCTGATGTGCCAAGCTTTGGCAAGCATCTAATAAAACTAATGCACCATATTTATGAGCCTTACTAGTTATCTCTGAAATAGGATTACAACAACCCAAAGTATTACTTATATGGACCAAGCTTATTAACTTAGTTTTTTCATTTAATTTTTCACAGAAATCATCAACGTCCAACTCTCCGGATGGCGTCAATCCAACATATTTCACTAAACAACCTGTTCTCCCTGACAATAACTGCCATGGAACAATATTACTATGGTGCTCCATAACTGTTAGCAATATTTCATCTCCTTCTTTGAGATTTGAATCACCCCATGAACGTGCAATTAAATTTATACCCTCCGTAGCATTTCTTGTAAATACAATCTCTCTGAAAGAATTTGCTCCTATAAAATTTCCAACAATTTGTCTCGCACCTTCAAAAGCATCGGTAGCTTTAGCACTTAATTGATGAGCTCCACGATGAACATTTGCATTAATATTTTTATAATAATGCTCTAAACTATCAATTACTGATTGAGGCTTCTGACTAGTCGCTGCATGATCTAGATAAATCAACCCTTGCTGTCCAGAAATACTATTAAGCAAAGGAAAATCTCTTCGTGTTCTTTCCGCAATATTTTCTGGGAACACAATCAACCTCTCAGGCCTTCAAGTACATGCTCTAGTACCTTCCAACGATCAAAAGACATAGGTAAGCTAGAAATTATTTCCTGACAATAACCTCTCAGGAGTAGATTTGCGGCTGCGATCTGTTCTATACCTCTACTGCGCATATAAAAAAGCTGTTCTTCTTGTAATTCTGTAACCGTAGCCCCATGTGTACACCTCACATCATCAGCAACAATTTTTAATTCAGGCTTAGTATCCACTCGAGAACGATTAGATAATAATAAATTTCTACTTAACTGGGCAGCACTCGTACGCTGAGCTGGTTGAGGAACCTCAATGCAACCATTAAAAATACTATGAGAGGTTCCAGCCGCAATTCCTTTGTGAAGTTGATCAAGGTCTCCTTCAGGACCATCAAAACGAATCGTCGAATTAGTTGCTATTTGTTCATTACTATCTGCAATTTGCAACCCTCTAAATTTTGTAGAGGCCTGCCCATTCACTTGAACCAAACAAGGCTCAAAGCGACTAAATAACCACCCTTTCTGGATACTTGTAAAAGAATAGTCACTTTTAGGTTGTTGCTCAACTGCAATATGAGATAAAAAGCTTGATTTCCCTCCACCAAAGGCCAACCACTCATGATTCAAAGAAGCATTTTCTGCTAAGTGAATTTCAATCAAATGGCTGTGGGCAGAGTTAAAAGCACCCAACAACACTTGCAGAAAGTTTAAGTGAGTATTCTTTTCGACAAGAAGAATAACTCTAGTAGCAGAGAACTCCCCATCCTTACCAGAGATAACTAATTCTAAAGAAGGCAAATCAATTCCTTCTACTCTCAAAGCAAGTACATTATCTACACAGGAATTATTTAACCCAACTGACCAATCTTCATTAGAGCCACAATGCTCAAGGGCCTTTCCTAAAACTTCTTTTAATTCTTCAGAGTTTAGAAGGTTAAAGCCTTTGGGTAAACTTTCCAAACCCAAAGGTTCACTCCCAGGGCTAAGCATCAAACGAAATCCTTCAGTAGGAGGAGATGGCATATCAAAAACACTTGAACAATTAGACTCTGAAGCACTTGAAGACAGAGGAAGATGTAAAATCGATTCAAGAAGTTGAAAATCTGTCAATCGCCATGTCTCTTCCGAGGCAGCAGGCATTCCCCGAGATTTAAGGGACTCGCGAGCACTTAATTGAATACTTGCAAGGGGCCCTCTAGGTTCAGAAAGGGATTCCCATAGTTTGGTTTCTTGAAGAGACATTTTTAACTTTCTCCCGTCTTTGGTAATTCGTTCTCTATCCATTCATATCCTGAATCTTCTAACTCTCTTGCAAGCTCGCTTCCTCCTGTACGTAAAATTCTGCCAGAAGACATTACATGCACAAAATCAGGTTTTATCTCATCAAGAAGTCGCTGATAATGTGTAATTAAAAGAGTTGCATTATCTTGATTGGTAAGCTGATTTACTCCACCGGCCACTATCCTCAACGCATCAATATCTAAGCCTGAATCAGTCTCATCAAGTATTGAAAGGATCGGTTCTAGCAAAGCCATTTGTAATATCTCATTGCGTTTTTTCTCGCCTCCTGAAAATCCCTCATTAACACTTCTCTCCAAGAAGGAAGGGTTCATTTGCACAAGTTTCAGACGCGAATCGACAAAATCCTCAAAGGAAAAAATATCCAATTCCTCCTCACCAAGTTGCTTTCTCCTGGAATTAGTTGAAACCCTTAGAAATTCAATATTACTAACCCCAGGAATTTCCACTGGATATTGAAAACCCAAGAAAAGTCCTAAGCGAGCTCTTTCCTCGGGCTCAAAGCCAAGGAGGTCTTCTCCCCTATAAAGAACCTTTCCATTAGTAACTTTATAAGCAGGATGACCTGCTAAAACTTTTGAAAGTGTACTTTTCCCACTACCATTTCTTCCCATTAATGCATGAATCTCACCACTACGTATTTGTAGATCTACACCATTTAAAATTTTCTGACCCTCTACCTGAGCATGAAGATCAGAGATCTCAAGAATTAACTCAGAATTAGAATTGATCACGGCAAAAGTAAAATCTAGGAAAATAATTTAAAGAATGGGGGGGCAATCAATTACCCAACTGATCCCTCTAACTTTAAGGCAAGCAACTTATCTGCTTCAGCAGCAAACTCCATAGGTAATTGATTAAAAACGTCTCTACAAAAGCCACTGACAATCATAGAGACTGCTTCCTCAAAACCAATACCCCTACTTTGTAAATAGAACAACTTATCCTCAGAAATACGACAAGTGCTCGCTTCATGCTCGATACAAGAGCTGGGATTTTGAGAGCGAATATAAGGAAATGTGTTAGCAGCTGCATTATCTCCAATCAACATAGAATCACATTGGCTGTAATTCTTTGAACCAATAGCCTTTGGTCCAATTTGAACTAAGCCCCTATAACTATTTAATGACTTACCAGCACTTATGCCTTTGCTAACAATAGTTGACTTCGTTCGAGGCCCAACATGAATCATCTTTGTTCCTGTATCAGCCTTTTGAAGATGATTAGTCAGGGCCACTGAATAAAATTCACCTACAGAATCTTCACCTTGAAGTATACAACTAGGATATTTCCAAGTTATAGCTGAGCCTGTCTCTACTTGTGACCAACTAATTTTACTTCGGACGCCTCTACAATGACCTCTTTTAGTGACAAAGTTGTAGATACCACCCACTCCATTTTCATCCCCTGAATACCAATTTTGCACAGTTGAATATTTTACGGATGCATCATCAAGCACTACAATCTCAACTACCGCAGCATGCAGGGTATTTGTATCAAACATTGGAGCAGTACAACCTTCCAAATAACTCACAGATGACGACTCTTCAGCAATAATAAGTGTACGCTCAAACTGTCCAATATCTCCGGAGTTTATACGAAAATAAGAAGATAGTTCCATAGGGCAATCAATGCCCTTAGGTATAAAAACAAAAGAGCCATCACTAAAGACAGCAGAATTCAATGTTGCAAAGAAATTATCATTCAGGGGGACCACAGAACCTAAATATTGCTCAATTAGTTCTGGATATTCAGCAACAGCCTCTGTGATAGAGCAAAAAACGACCCCATGTTCAGCAAGTTTTTCTTTGTATGTTGTTGCTATTGAAACGCTATCAAAAACTGCATCAACTGCAACATTAGAAAGCCTTTTCTGCTCAGTCAAAGGTATTCCTAATTTATCAAAGGTCTCTAATAGCTTTGGATCAACTTCATCTAAACTTGCCTTCTTCTCATTATCTCGAGGTGCAGCATAATAAATTATATCCTGATAATTCAATTTTTTATATCCAAGCTCAGCCCAATTAGGCTCGGTCATTGTTAACCAGTGTTTATATGCTTTTAACCTAAAATCAAGTAGAAACTGTGGCTCCTTTTTCTTTGCAGAAATCTGTCGAACCACTTCTTCCGTCAAGCCCTTTGAGATCTTCTCTGTTTCTATATCTGTAACGAAACCATACTTGTAGGGTTTCGAGACAATTTCTCCAACAAGATTTTGGCTTTTCATTTCAATGATCCATTTAAAGGGTTTTCAACCGAAAGCGAAACAATCAAACGAGGATTTGCTTTAAAGCCTCAACAAGATCTAGTAGGTAGAAACACTTCAGCAGAGCTTAAAGAGCATGCTAATCGAAGATCTTGAAGAGTTTTGAGGGAAAGAGTCATGCCACAGGAATAGCTGCATGATTCAAAGCGATCGTAAAGGCCATTCGTCAACATGAGGGAATGAGCAAACCATTGACAGGTAACGAAACATATTTGTTTCGCAATACAACTTAGCTTAAATCAATGTAGGCTCCCAAATAGGAGCTTGGCATGGCATGTTTGTTAAGTAGCCAAAAGTGTTATGAGCCTGAAAGCTCACCCTCCAACAAAAGAAGCAACCCTCAACTTGCTTTTGCGGACAGGTCAATCCAGTGCTGCGCGACTAGCGAATAATTTGGGAATATCGGTTCAAGCAATGCGTCGACATCTCCGTTCTCTTGAAAAAGAAGAGCTCATAAGATCAAACACTAGTTCACCTGGCCCAGGGAGACCTCCAAATATTTGGGAACTCACCCCCAAAGGAAGACAAACCTTCAATGTCAATACAAAGGATTTTGCACTCAATCTCTTGAATTCCCTTGATTCGACATTATCTCCGGAGGTTTTTAAACAAGTTTTAAGCAACCAAACAAACAAAAAAGAGTTTATCTATAAATCCAGGATTGGTTCAGGTAGCTGTAAAAGCAAGCTAGAACAACTCATCAAATTGCGAAGAGAAGAAGGATATTTCTCAGAATTAAAAAAAGCCCCTGATAGTGCAGGATGGCAAGTAATTGAATACAACTGTTCAATTAGGCAAATTGCCGAAGCTTACCCAGTATTTTGCGACCAAGAGCTAGAAATGATCCGTAAGATCTTTCCTGAATGCAAAGTCGATCGAAGGCAATGGTGTATTGAAAATGATCATTACTGTGGGTTTCTGATAACACCCTTGATTTAAATGTTTTCCCCATCTCAAAAGGGCGAAAGCCCTTTAAGTATTGAAGAAATAGAATTAATAGCCTCATCATCACTGCCCCCCCTTGAACAACACCATCTGAGACTTCTCGCCCATTGCTTAGCATGCTTCAAAGCAATGTCAGGAAAAGGTCAAAAGGGGCACTTGCCCGCTGAACCGGTTCGAATTGAATGGTGTGTCACTAATCCAGTCCTAAAAGAACAAAAAGCTTTTATTCCTATCCTGCTCGAACAACTTTCCAATGCTGGCGAACAGCTCGAAGCAATTGCCAATGAGTTAGGAGTTACCTGCTTAGAACTGGAGCTCCAAGACTTAATAGACATCTGCAAGATTAGAAACCAGATTTAAAAAGCAGTTTTCACAAAAGCTCTGCTTTGAATCGGTCTCTTATAATCACCCTAATTGCAAAGGGCTTCAGAGCAGGCAAAACAAATTAACAGGATCTTCCTGAACGAGCCAAACTTGAAAAAACCTAATTCAGCAAAGCCTTTAAGGGCATAAAGATCTTCCTGAAAAAGAATTAACCGTCAGTAGATGCTGACCACAGGGCTACTTCTTGAACAGAGTCTGAAAAAATAAAAACAATGATCCCAAACAAAAACGGAGTATTTTTGACGTGACCCAAGCCCAAGAATTTCTGTCACGTCTAACCCTGCGTCAACTACGCCTAATGGCTAGTGATTTAGGGGTCCCTTTATACAGCAGGAAAAGTAAAGCCAGCCTAGTCCAGCAAATTTCAATCCAACAAGAGAAGAAAGTCCATCAAGAGGAATTGAAAGCTGAGACGGACAAAGCTGAAAATGAATTCAACGCTAAGAACCAAAACAATGGAACGAAAGTTGTCTTTGTCCCACGAGATCCCGAATGGGCTTATGTTTTCTGGGAAATCTCAGAATCAGACCGAGAAAGAGCAGTTGCTAGAGGTGCAAATCGTTTATGTATTCGTTTGACAGATCTAACGAATGGTGAGACGCAAAAGCACCGCCATGCATTACAAGAAGTCACTGTCGATAGCCACAGCACTGAATGGTATTTACCGATTCCAATGTCCGACAGAGATTACAGGGTAGAGCTTGGGTATAGATTTGGTTCAAGTTGGATGTCTCTTGCCTATTCATCAATTGCGAGAGTTCCTTCTCTCCGCCCAAGTGAAACAATCCTTGATCAATTTGTCCCGTTTAGTCTTGATTCCACCAACCCAAGCCAGGTAATTTCTCATTCCAGTCAAATTGAAAAAAGTGAAGAGTCAAGTAACAGCGGATTACACGAAAGACTCTATCAACGTGCAACAGCCCATTACTACAAAACCAGAGTGGGGTCTGAAGAATTCCAAGAGCAAAGAAACACAAACCCTAATCAAACGAGTTTTAATGATTCTGGTTTAGGCTTGTGGGCTAGCGGTCGTAATGAATCAGGTATAGGTGGGATTGCACCTCGTGAAAAACCATTTTGGCTAATTGCAGATGCAGAACTAATTGTTTATGGCTCAACTGATCCAAGTGCTCGTCTAACAATTGGAGGAGAAGAAGTCCCTTTATCTAATGATGGGACCTTCCGATTACAAGTACCTTTCCGTGACGGACAGCAAAATTACCCCATAGAAGCCATAGCCGCAGATACTGATCAACGTCGCAATATTACCCTTAAGTTTGAAAGAGTGACCCCTGAAGACAACACAAGCCCCAAACTTGTAAGTACAGATTGGTTCTAAGCACAAGTTATGTTGCGAAGATTAGTAGCAATAACTCCAATAACTGGAGCAATCATTATTCCTCTTCTAGTACCCTTAGCAATTACAAGAGCAGGTATAAGTACAGGAGTAGTGCTGACTTTGTTGCTTAGTAGTATTTGGTTTATTGCTATGTTAAAGACCTCAGAAATGCCTCACTAAGTGCTTGTGAAATGATAAATAACATTTTCTATGCAGCAAAGACTCTTATCTCTATAAAGAAGCTATACATATAATGATCAAATTACCTTTATTATTAAGCATATTTTTTCTATCTAACCTAGGAAGTATTGCTTTAAGTGGTGAAACGAAAAGGATTACTATTCCCAACAGGCAAGAACTAAACAAAATTCTTTTAAAAGCTTATGCTTGCTCCAAGGAAAATACTTTGATCGCCTGTAAAGATTTAAAGAGACTTGCCGAACCATTAATGGACAATCCATACCTTTCAACAGCTTGTAAGGATCTGGTTTGGGATTTACTAAATAATTCAAAAATAGCCCCCTCTAACAACCTTAAGAGAAGAGACTCGATAGAAATTCCTGCAAGAAAAATTACCTCTTCATGCCGTAAAAAACCCAAAACAAGCAAGAAAAAAAATCGCAATTCAATACAAACATGAACCTAATAATTCCAACCAAAGTCTTTAATCAAATAAAAATAGAACAGGAGGGCATTTTAAAAAACTATTGATTCCTAAAGACTCAATATAAAGAGCCTTTTCCCTGAAAAAATTTTAATTCCTTCATACAATTCTCCTAGAAATGAAACATCAAGAAAAAGTAAGCCCATTTTCCGAGAAGAAAATAAGACTAACAAACTCTTTTGAAGATCAAAAACCTGGAACTTCGGGACTACGCAAAAGCACAAAAAAATTCTGCGAGAAGGATTACCTTGAAAGTTTTATTGAAGCCATCTTTCAAACTCTCCCTGGTATCAAAGGAGGTACACTAGTGCTTGGTGGTGATGGGCGTTATGGAAACGAAAGAGCAATTCAAATAATCCTGAAAATGGGTGCCGCTCACGGACTTAAAAAGATAATCACTACAACCAAAGGAATTCTCTCAACTCCAGCAGCATCTAACTTAATTCGAAGTCAAAACGCTATTGGAGGAATTATACTATCTGCAAGTCATAACCCTGGTGGAGCAAATGGTGACTTTGGAGTAAAAGTAAATGGCGCAAATGGAGGCCCAGCACCTGAATCACTTACCAATGAAATCTATAGATACACAAAAAAACTTAAAGAATACAAATTATTAGATGTCCCAGATATCTCCATTACTGCAAAAGGTAAACACTTTTTAAGTCAAATGTGTGTCGAAGTTATTGATGGAGTAGATGACTATATACATTTAATGCAAAAACTTTTCGATTTCGAAAGTATTAAGCAGTTAATCAATGATGACTTCCCTGTGATATTTGATGCAATGAATGCAGTTACTGGGCCATATGCACATTATCTCCTTGAAAAACTGCTAGAAGCACCAACTGGAACTGTTCTAAATGGGTCACCCTTAGAAGATTTCGGAGGAATCCATCCTGATCCAAACTTAACCTATGCCAGCGATCTTGCAGAACTATTACTTGAGAAAAAACAATATTCCTTTGGAGCTGCCTGTGATGGCGATGGAGATCGCAACATGATTCTAGGCAAGGACTGCTTTGTTAACCCAAGTGACAGCCTTGCAGTTATAACGGCAAATGCTCACCTTATACCTGGTTACTCAGAAGGAATAACAGGGGTTGCAAGATCTATGCCAACTAGTTCTGCTGTTGATGTTGTAGCGAAAGAACTCAATATCAAATGTTTCGAAACACCAACTGGATGGAAGTTCTTCGGAAATCTTCTTGATGCAAATGAAATTACAATATGTGGAGAAGAAAGTTTTGGGACTGGTAGTAATCATGTGAGAGAAAAAGATGGGTTATGGGCCGTTCTTTTTTGGCTGCAAATACTCTCCAAGAGACGTTTATCAGTCTCCGAAATAATGAAAGAGCATTGGCTAAAATATGGCAGGCATTACTATTCCCGCCATGACTATGAAGGGATTGAAAGTAAGGCAGCAAATGATCTTTATAACCGTCTAGAAAACTTACTCACCTCGTTAACTGGAAAACCATTCGCTGGCAGCATAGTTACTGTTGCTGACAACTTCGAATATACGGATCCAATTGACAAGTCAATATCTTCTAGACAAGGTCTAAGAATTCTTCTAGAGGATAAAAGCAGAATTATCGTTAGAATGTCTGGAACTGGAACAAAAGGTTCCACATTAAGGGTTTACTTAGAACGATTTGTTCCTAAAACAGGGGATCTTGATCAAGACCCACAATTGGTATTAAAGCAACTTATAGATGACATAAATTCACTGGCTGAAATAGAGAGAAGGACTGGTATGAACAAACCAACTGTAATAACTTAACCCAATTAGTAAATGTCCTTAAATAATTTGAATTTAAGCTATAAGTCCAAATATCAAGTTGAACTTTAATATATTTCAGTTATGGGATTTTCTAATCAAGCAAGCACTAAAATCTATAGCATTAATTATTTGAGAGGCTCCCTTGAGCCAGAACCTTTTCGAGTATAAAGCTGAACTAGAACTTCATCGAAATGCCCCTTTGGCTGACCGAATGAGACCAAGAACCCTTGATGAGTTCGAAGGGCAAAGTGGAATAATTGGAGAAGGTCGACTTCTGAGAAGAGCAATCAATGCGGATAAAGTAGGTAATTTATTACTACATGGTCCACCCGGTATTGGCAAAACAACTCTTGCAAGAATTATTGCAGGGCAAACCCGTTCACATTTCAGTACTTTAAATGCAGTTTTGGCAGGAGTACAAGATATCCGTAAAGCGGTAGATGCAGCAAAAAAAAGATTGGAATTACATCATTTAAGGTCCATACTTTTTATAGATGAAGTGCACAGATTCAATAGATCTCAACAAGATGCTCTGCTCCCCTGGGTTGAAAACGGAACGATCTCTCTTATTGGTGCTACTACAGAAAATCCCTACTTTGAAGTCAATAAAGCTCTCCTAAGTCGTTCAAGAATTTTTCGTCTTAAAGCTTTAGAGGCACCTGATCTACATAGACTCATTCATAGAGCAATAAATGATCATGACCGAGGCTACGGAGATTTAAAAGTACAAGTTACTAATGAGGCTGCAGAGCATTTAGTTGGAATATCAAATGGCGATGCGAGAAGTCTTCTGAATGCTTTAGAACTTGCTGTTGAAACAACTAAACAAAATGAAGAAGGTTACATATGTATTGATCTAAGAATAGCTGAAGAATCCATCCAAGAAAGAGCAGTTCTATACGACAAGCAAGGTGATGCTCATTACGACACAATTAGTGCCTTTATCAAATCTCTTAGAGGATCAGATGGTGATGCAGCACTATTTTGGCTTGCAAGAATGGTTGAAGCAGGTGAAAGCCCAAGATTTATCTTCCGTCGCATGCTGATTGCTGCAAGTGAAGACGTTGGCCTCGCTGACCCAAACGCCATAGTTATCGTCGAAGCATGTGCAGCAGCTTTCGAAAGAGTAGGAATGCCTGAAGGTCTTTATCATTTAAGTGAAGCCGCTCTCTATCTTGCTTGTACAGACAAAAGCAACACAACAACAGGTTTTTTTGAAGCATTAAAAAGTGTTCGAAGAGAAGAAAATCAAGAAGTGCCAATTCACCTTCGTGACCCCAACCGAGACCAGAACGGCTTTGGAGATGGATCAAATTACCGCTACCCACATGCATTTGAGGATCACTGGGTAGCCCAGCAATACCTTCCAAAAGCTCTACAAGGTGAGGTCTTTTGGAAACCAAGCAGAAATGGTTGGGAAGGTAAACGACGTTCAATCATGCTCGAAAGAAAAGTGGCTCAGTTAGCGGCTGCAGATGAAGCTGGATATAGAGATCAAGTTGCACTTAGCAATTCGCCCAAAGATCCAGTTTTAGAGAGATGGCTTCAACGACAGATCAATCAAGAAAGTGAACGCATGTCCCTACTCAGCCAAAAACTTTGGTCTGATCTCTCTTGGAATAGACAAGATCGTGTACTAGTAATTGGTGGAAGGTCATTGCTATGGGCATTAGAGCCACTAAAAGCAGTCCCAGAAGGTGGGGTAACGGTATTAACTGAAACACTGGAAGAAAAGCACTATTTAGCAGCCCAAGTAGATTTAATTGAACCAATTAGCAGGCCTCAAATTATCGATGGTGGAAGCAATGCTCTAAACCAATTACCTGCCAAACATGAGTTCGAATTTGTTGGTGGTCGCCTTACTAAGCAAATACTTAGAGACACAAATTTAAAGGATCTCTGTAAATTCTTTACTAACAAATGTACAATAAATTCAGAGTCAAGATTCCTTATAAGTCAAGCATGTATTGGTCCAGCAGAAGGCCTAAGTCAATTACGAAACAAACTAAAATTGCCAACAAAGAAATTACAACTACTCCAATCTATCATCAAAAAGGAAAGAGAATGGCTGCATGCCGGCAACTATGAAGAAGACTTTATTAATGTTCTTAAGCAACTTGGCTGGAAAGTTAAAATACATACATGGGAAGAATTATTATCTTTAGAGTTAGAAAAAAAATTAATTAAGAGATGGTTTAATCAAGCAAGTGAATATAAAAATCTAATAGATGAAAAATTCCCCCCCGAAGCAATGAATATGTTAAAAGAAATTTCTCGCAAACTAGAAGGGCAACAAATTCCCCAGAAATTAAGGCACCAAAGACTGATTTGTTCAAGGAAATAATTAAATCCAGCAATACGTATGATTATTGGAATTTTACTTACGGCTTAGCCTGCAATCTAAACATAACATTGGAGGTTTATTAGGTTCATTGCTATTAGTTGCTACTGCTATTCCCCAATGCAAATAATTCTTTCTATAAATGTCAATTCGGCAGCCCAACTTATCATTCTCAGCGAAAGTGATCTCTTTATTACACTGCCAATTAACTAGATCTGACGAAATTTTGCCTCTCTGCCATTTAATTGCAGCTTCCTTAGCGAGCCATTTATCAAGCACAGCAAGCCGTAACGGCTCTCCGCTCATTTCTAGAAGCTCTTTATTTTCAGCCTCAGAAAAGTAACGTAAAGCCACTTCTAATGCGGCAAAAGAACGATCCATTCGTTCCAAATCAACGCCAATAGGATTTAAAGACCAACCAACCAAAATTGCATCTCTACAATGACTAAGACTTACGTATCCCCATCCTTGTTGAAGCCTAGGCGGCTCCCCTGGAATAGACAGAAGAGGTATCTCGAGTGGGTTCAGCCTAAATAAATCTGCCAAAGCATTTCTTAAATAACCTCTTGAGTGTCGAAAATTCATCGATCTTGCGGAAGGCAAAGCACTCGCTGAAAGTTCTTCCTTAGGACTTATTGGTTTTAAAGGCGCTTCTCGCGAAATCAACCACAACGCAACTACGCTTGGTGTATTGACTTCACTTGGCATCAATGGCCCTTCAAATTGGCGATCCAGCACCAGACTTCACTCTCCCCAATCAAGATGGCAAACTAATAAAGCTCTCTTCATTTAAAGGTCAAAGGGTAGTTGTCTACTTTTATCCCAAAGATGACACTCCTGGCTGTACAAAGGAAGCATGCAACTTTCGTGATCAATGGCAAGTCTTACAACACAACGGTATCCAAGTACTTGGAATAAGCAAAGACGAGGCAAAATCACATTCCAAATTTATAGACAAGTATCAACTTCCTTTCACCCTTCTTACTGATGCAGAACCATGCCCTGTCGCCAGTTCTTACGAAAGTTTTGGGCTAAAAAAATTTATGGGACGTGAATACATGGGAATGATGAGACACACTTATGTGCTTGACCAGAATGGGAAAATAGAGCTGATTTATCAAAAAGTAAAAGCTGCCACTATGGCTGAAGACATCATTAGGGACTTAAAACTGAACTAATTTTGAGAACACAAATCAACCATTCCCTCAAGAACAAGGTTGGGGTAAAGGGAAATTGGCAAATTCCTATTGTTGAATTGGTCAAAAAGCAAAGAAGCATCGCCTCCACAAAGCCAAAGAGGGAGTCCCGCCTCACGTTGCGCTTCTATAAGCATCCCTACTAATGACTGAATACTTCCAATCTGCATTGCCTCATTAGTTTGTATAGGGAATTTGCTTGTAGGAACTTTCTCGATTCCAGGATATTGAAGCGCTTCCGTTCTTTCTGCCATTAAAGAAAGTTGCAGATTCAATCCAGGCGCTAATTGGCCTCCTGCGAATTCACCATTGGCATTCAACCTTGTAAGGCTCAAAACAGTACCAGCATCTGCAATGAGAATCCCTTGAAAATTCAATGGCGAAATCTCAGCCCTCTTCAAAGCGCCCCAAGCCGCCAATCCTCTATCGATTCCTAGCCAATAGGGCATGCCTTTGATTGGAATATCAGATAATCCAAGATTCGTTTGTTGATCTAAAGAAATCTCTTGAGGAATTGCTCCAACTGATGCCCAGCTAATCAGTTGGTCTTTCATTTTTTGCAATTTCTGAGGCTCTGGCTCAGTATGGAAATAAGTCCAAGTTCCATTCCTTTCCTCAGCCCAATGCCAACGGGTATTACCAATTAACAGACAACATCTCCCACTACCCACTCTCAAATCCCATCCCCCATTACCCCTGGTAAATGAATTCCACACTCTTGCTTAAGGCCACCAAATCTTGTATCCCTTCCTTTAATTTCACCTGAATCAGGAGAGCTTGAGTGCCAATCCCCGATGGTTGAATATCCTTTTTCAAAAAGGGGATGCTGGGGAAGACTATTTTCCTTCATGTAATAAAAAACATCTTTTTGTCTCCACTCCAAAAGTGGTCTTAAAGAAAAGCGACCTCTAATCACATCAAGGACAGTCATTGTTTGTCTGTGCTTTGTTTGTCCTCCTCGAACACCACTGGCCCAACACAAAACTTTATAGGCCTCAAATGCCTCTTCAAGAGGGCGTACCTTCCTGATCAAAAGGTACTTTTCCATATCATCAACAGAGCTTGTCTCCCACAAACGGCCATGCAATGCCTCCATCCGACCTGGAGAGATATCACTTTGTACAGCTCTAATATTCAACCGAAGTTGTTTAGACAATTTTTCAGCATAGCGATAAGTCTCAGCTGGTAAATACCCTGTATCTACCCAAATCACTGGCACATCTAACCCTCCCTGAATCCTATAAAGCATATGAAGCAAGACAGCAGATTGAATTCCAAAGCTTGTTGTCAAAACAAAACCAAGGCCGAATTTCTCTAAAGACCAAACCAAGCGTTCCTCTGAAGTCATTTCGGACAATGAATTCCTTACCTCTTCAATCGAGGCATCGAAATATTGGCTCAAGTCCTCATGAGGAACAGGACCTAAATCAGCAGTGGTATTTCGAGAGAAGTCTTTCATTTAGCCATCTATCAAAAAAATGAAACTCTCACTATTTATCTTTAGAGAGCAGGGATTAATGCCTAATCCTGATATTACATAAGGATTTATCACGCCTCTTAAGCTCCCCTCTGCAGGGCTGATTGCAATCAAAGGAAGATTATTGATCTAGCTTAGTAGCCTACTTACACTTTTTCTGAGATTGAAGTCCATCATTTGCTGGGTTCTTAATGAGATGCTTCTCATAAAGGGCAAAATATGAATGAGCTCACAGCTGTACTGCAAACTCCTGAGGCAATTATCACACTTGCCATCATAGCAATGGCAATAGTGCTATTCATCAGTGGTGGATTAGCACCTGAACTAACTGGTCTTCTTAGTGTGGGGTTATTGATAGGAAGCGGGGTTCTGACTCCTCAGAAAGCTCTGGCTGGATTTGGCAGCCCTGCCCTTATTACCCTAATGGGGTTATTCGCTGTTTCAGCCGCATTATTTAAGAGTGGAGCATTAGACCGTCTACGAGAACTAATAGCCTCAGAAAGAATACGAACTCCACGTCGATTAATTGCTCTTCTGGCTCTTGTCGTCGCACCTATTTCTGGCGTTGTCCCAAATACACCAGTTGTAGCTTCCCTGCTACCAGTAATTGAATCCTGGTGCAATCGCAGAAATTTATCTCCTTCAAGGGTCTTACTACCATTATCTTTCGCCACAGTCCTAGGTGGGACCCTCACACTATTAGGCAGTTCAGTAAATCTTCTTGTAAGTGACATTAGTGAACAACTTGGCTATGGCTCCTTGAAGCTATTTAGCTTCACATCTATTGGTATCCCAATCTGGCTCCTAGGAACTGGTTATCTCCTACTTGCACCTGACGCTTTACTACCTGATCGAGGTCGAAATAAGAATGAACTAGGAGCAAATAAAGAACAAACTGGATATTTTACGGAAGTCAAAATCCCCGCAGATTCACATCTTGTAGGCCAATCACTTCATAACAGCCGCTTACAAAGAAGATTTGATGTTGATGTTCTTGAGCTCCAAAGAGGCAAAGAACGATTCTTGCCTCCTCTAGCCGATCGAAAGCTAGAACCAGAAGACAGATTGCTTTTACGAGTTACTAGATCGGATTTATTAAGGCTTCAACAAGAACATACGGTTCAACTTGCTAAAAAAGTCTCAAAAAATTCTTTTACAACTGGTGAGTCAATCATCTCAGAAGAAGGTCAAAAAACAGTTGAAGTGCTTCTTCCTGCTGGATCCACCTTGGCAGGTGCAAATCTTCGTGAATTGCGTTTTAGACAACGACATAATGCAACAGTGCTCGCCTTAAGGAGAGGACAGCAAACAGTCCAAGAAAGAATTGGGCAAGCTGTGCTAAGAGAAGGAGATGTTTTACTTCTTCAAGCTCCCCTGGATGCCATTAGGGGGCTCCAAGCTAATAATGATTTATTAGTCCTTGATCAACTGGAGAATGACCTTCCAACAATCTCCAAAAAACCAATTGCAATTGCAATTGCAATTGCAATGTTAGTTTTGCCTTCGATTACATCTCTTCCTCTTGTAGCAAGTGTTCTTTTGGCCGCAGTTGCAATGGTGGTGGGAGGATGTATTAGACCAAGAGAATTGCAAAAATCAATTCGTCTGGATGTAATTTTACTTTTAGGGTCACTATCAAGTTTTAGTGTTGCGATTCAAACGACAGGTCTGGCAGATGCACTAGCAAGTGGGTTGGAATATTGGATAAAAGGATGGCCAAATTATGCAGCATTACTAATCATTTTCTTTTCAACAACTATTCTCACTCAAGTGCTTAGTAACGCAGCCTCAGTTGCATTATTTGTTCCAGTCGCCATCCAACTAGCGCCAGGCATGAATCTTCCCCCAAATGCTTTATTGGTAACTGTTCTATTTGGAGCCAGTCAATCGTTTCTCACTCCAATGGGATACCAAACCAATCTTATGGTTTTCGGTCCAGGACGTTACAAGTTCCTTGATGTAACCCGTTACGGTGCTGGTCTTACTGCACTAATAACACTTGCTGTGCCAGCCCTTATTCTCTTGCAATACCAAAGCTTCTAATACACAAGTCTTTTTAACTAACAAAGTGGAATTATTTCCTAAAGCTGTATATCAAACTCAAGACTGGTACCGGCGCCTCACGGTGCCTCAGTTCACCGTAGTCACTGGCTTATTAGTGATCTTGATAGGTACATTCATTATCTCTACACCAATCTGTTCCAGTTCAAAAGTAGGGTTTTGGGAAGCATTGTTCACCTCGACATCAGCAGTGACGGTAACTGGTTTATCCGTTATTGATATTGGCGAAGAACTTACCACTATTGGGCAAGTCATCCTTGCAGCGATGCTCCTAATTGGTGGCCTTGGTTTAATGGCTATTACAACCTTTCTTCAAGGCTTTGTAGTCAAAGGAACTGAGCTCAGATGCAGACTCGACCGTGGGAAAACTCTCGATGAATTCGGAGTAGGAGGAGTAGGCAGAACCTTTCGTGGCATCGCCTTGACTGCAGCAGCACTAATTTTGCTAGGAGCAGCTGTTTTATATCTCTTTGGATTCAACGATATTCCTAACGGACGAGACAGGCTATGGGCCTCTATATTTCACAGCATCTCTGCATACAACAATGCAGGGTTTGGGCTTTGGTCAGACAGTCTGCAAAGCTATAGAACGAACTGGGTAGTAAATCTAGTTATCATATTTCTAGTAATTCTAGGAGGATTAGGTTGGAGAGTTACAAGTGATCTATGGACAAATCGCAAGCAACTCCATAGAAGAAATCTGAGTCTTCATACACGCCTTGTAATTAGAACCTCTTTCGTACTAACCCTTATTGGAGCACTTGGGCTATTAATCACAGAATCTTTGAGTCATGGAAATTTCTTTAGCAAAATCAGCTGGTCAGAAAGACTAATCAGTGTCCTTTTTGAATCCGTAAGTTCAAGAACAGCTGGTTTCACAACTTTGCCACTTTCTCTTGAGAATATTTCCGACTCAGGACTCCTCTTGCTTATGACATTGATGTTTATTGGAGCTAGTCCAGGAGGGACAGGTGGCGGTATTAAAACAACAACCTTAGCTGCCCTAATGGCTGCGACACGTTCAACATTAAGAGGTCAAAAAGATGTCATAATAAGGCACCGTCAAATCTCAGACAAGGTAGTGCTTAAAGCAGTAGGAATAACCTTAGGTTCATTGCTATTTGTTTTAACTATGACTTTATTGCTAGGAATTTCCAATAACTTTGGAGAGGAGAATAGCTTCTCATTTCTGGAAATGCTTTTCACATCAATCTCAGCATTTGCAACTGTAGGCTTTGATGTAGGTGTAACAAAGCAACTTGGACATTTCGGTCAATTAATTCTAATAATAGGGATGTTTGTTGGGCGATTAGGGATTCTTCTTCTTCTTAGTGCAATCTGGGAAGCTATTAACAGAGAACGGATTCAACGGCAGAATCGAATTGGTTACCCTCATGAGGATCTATATGTCTGATCCTTGTAAAAAACAGGAGAAAAAACATGAGTGAATGGTGGAGATGGTCCCCTAGTCGAGAGTCTGACGATTTAGGCTTTGCAGTAGTAGGCATCGGTCGATTCGGTAGTGCCGTCTGCAGGGAGCTCCTAAAAAATGGTGCCGATGTTCTGGCTGTCGACAACTCTGAAAAAGCGATAGAGGAACTTCGGCAACTTGAGCCATCAATTGAAGCAAGGGTTGTTGACTGTACAGATGAAGAATCTATGAGAGAAGCAGGAGTCCTTGAAATGGGAACTGTTGTAGTTGGGATAAGTGAACCAATTGAAGCAAGTATCACTACAACTCTTCTTGCAAAAGATAGTGATGGGAGCCTCGTCAAAGAAGTAATTGCAAGAGCCACGAGTGATCTGCACGAAAAAATGTTAAAGCGTGTTGGAGCAGATCGTGTTGTATTTCCATCTAGAATGCAAGGAGAAAGACTTGGACTCGAACTAATACGTCCAAACCTGATTGAGAGATTAGAACTCGATGATCAAACAGGTATAGACGAAATAAAAGTTCCCGATGTTTTTGTGGGTCAATCTTTAAGGGATTTAAATCTACGCAAAAATTACCGAGTTAATGTACTAGCAGCAGGCCCAATAAAGGGGCTAAATGTAAACCCTCCAGCTACATATGTACTTCAATCAGATCATGTTCTTGTCATCATGGGTTTAGTAGGGGACCTTCAAAAACTTCCAAAAACTTAAGGCATGATCATACTTGGCCTAATGAGCGGTACAAGTGCCGATGGAGTAGATGCAGTACTTACAAAGTTCAATGGACATCCAAAAAGACCTCAATGGAAATTAATCAATGTTTCTAGAGCTCAATATCCAGATAGTCTACGCAAGAAAATCATCAAGACAGAACAAGGTCTTGCTCTCAATAGTCAAGAATGGGCAAAACTTTCAGAAGCAATAACTTATGTACATGCAAAAGCTGCATTAACTTGTGATCCAAAAGGGTATTCCCAACTTATAGGTTGTCATGGACAAACTGTCTGGCACCAACCTCCAACTAAAGACACCAGAGGGCAAAGTCTTCAAATAATTCAAGGACCCTTGCTTAGTGAACTACTGAAGAAGCCTGTTGTATATGATTTTCGAGCTGCTGATATAGCTGTTGGAGGGCAAGGAGCCCCTTTAGTACCTTTAGCGGATGAGGCGCTAATTGGCAGAGGTCAAGGCTGGAGTGGCTTACTTAACCTAGGCGGTATCTCTAACATCACTCTAATCCCTCCAGCACAAGGGCCAGACAGGTTCTCACCAGTGCTGGGATGGGATTGTGGTCCAGGGAATAGCCTGATAGACCTAGCTGTATACAAACTCACGCAAGGCAAACTTTTATTTGATCGTGATGGTTTACTGGCTAAAAATGGAACTCCAAACGAAAAAATAATCACACAATGGCTAAAAGAACCTTTTTTCCAGCAAACCCCGCCAAAATCAACAGGTCGTGAACAATTTGGAACTGGCGACCTAGAAAAAAGATTGGTAGAACTTTCAGGGTTGTCGGTACAAAGTCAAATTGCAACGTTAACTTCGTTTTCTGCAGCTGTTGTAGCCCAAGAAATTGATAATCTTGCATCCAGAAATCTAATTAGGCCAAAAGATCTACTTGTAGCCGGCGGCGGAGAAAAGAATCCGCAAATCATCAAGGAAATAAAAAGGCGGTCTAAAGGCACTCGTGTCTCAACAACAGTCGAAAAAGGTATACCCACTCAGTCAAGAGAAGCGTTGGCTTTCGCTTTATTTGCCTGGTGGAATGAACTAAAACACCCATCCAATACTCCGCCAATAACTGGTGCTAAAAACAGTGTGGTATTGGGAGTTAAAGTTAAGCCAAATTAAACTTCTGAAGGAAATTTTAAGAGGGGCGGTTAATACGAATTCTCCTAGGAGCTCCTCTTAATCTTCTAGGTTGTTGCGCCTCTAATACAGAGCGAAAGCCCTCGGTAGTAGAAGTAGAAATCACCCGAGGATGGTCTTTCAATCGACCTTGTTCCTCATAAGACATGACGCCCTTTTGAATAAGAACCTTTGCCATATTGCTCACTGTCCTTGACTCACTCTCAGCCAAAGAAGTGAGCCTGGCACATAAATCTTCGGGAAGAACAACCTGAATCCGAGGAGACTTGGGCCTTCCACTAGCTGAATTTTGGCGAGTTGCCATTACCCCAAAAAGGTAACCGTTAATATTTAGTGTACAGAGGTGTGCAAGGATACTATCCGTAACTATGCTTTATCAAAGCATTTGGACCCAAAAACCGAAGCCTTACAAACTTCACATTGATGGGAACAAAGACAAAGCCAACAAAAAAACTCACGAATCCCAAAGGAAAAAACATGTCGAAACCCGTTCTTCCATCTCCTTTCAAAACCCAAGCCAACAAAACCACTCCACGCAGGACGAACTCACATACACATCGAAGGAGCTTACGGCGATCCACAAAGAAGAGCGATGTCTTGGTCTCAGCAGTTTTAAGTACTTATCTACTAACTCATCTCCATCATGTTTTGCAAAAAGCCGAATTTGGAGCCGAAAAACAAGGGCGGAAAGCTCAAGCAAAAAACTTTGCACAGTTGCGAAAAGTTCTTTGCATGGACGCTAGAAGTATGAAAGATGCCTCAGCCATAGGGTTAGAGGATTCAGACTTTGACCAACTAATAAATCCACAAAACAAGCCAGATGCTGCTTAGCTGAATATTGTTTGTATAGAAGCTTCCTTGAACGTATGACTTCAAATGCTGCTGAACTATATAAAAGGATCCAAAAAAACCCAGATCACACTCAAGCTCTTTTTCGCCAAGCTTTACAAGATCCACAAGGTGCCCTCGAGGCAATTTGTGATCTAGGGGCAAGCATTGGTTTGCCTGTTACGAAAGAAGAAATAAAAGAACACCTTGCCAGTCTGGATGATGAAAATACCAAGCAATGGTTAATCAAAGCTCGGGGTGGTCTTTGAGAAATTCCTTCTCTTCCTCCACAAGTTCATTTATAGGAGGATTCTCCCTTAATCCACGACGTTCATAACCTCCACCACCTGCCAAGCTCCAAAAAAAGACATAACTAGGGATTGCAAGACCTGCGGCTAGAACCAGAGCAGCAATTTGTTCTAGTTTCACCATGAGCTAATTGAAAAAGATAAAATTGATTCATGCCTTTCTATTAAGGCAGATTTCTTACTAAAGATTCACTCTCATCGTGTTGCGACTTGAGCGAATATCCAAGCTCTACCCCAATAGTGAAGTCCTTAAAGACATCAATTGGGAGATTAAGGCAGGAGATCGCATAGGACTTGTTGGAGTCAATGGAGCAGGCAAGTCAACTCAACTAAAAATTATCGCAGGTATTGAAGAAGCCAGCAGTGGACAAGTTGTTCTACAAGGCAGCCCCCGCATAGCCTATTTGCAGCAAGAGTTTGATGTTGATCCGAAACGAACAGTTCGCGAGGAACTCTTTCAGGCCTTTGGTGTTGCAGCAAAAATCCTTGAAGAGCAAAGAGACCTTGAACTCGCAATGTCGTCTGATATCACAGCCAATGATTCAGATAAATTAAATGATCTGATCAGAAAGCTAGGCAAGCTTCAGAGTCAATTTGAAGCTCTTCATGGCTATGAGTTAGAAGCCAAAATCGACAAAATTCTTCCAACATTAGGATTTTCAATACTTGAAGCAGACCAAAACGTTGGGGATCTCTCTGGTGGATGGCAGATGCGCATCGCATTAGGAAAAATTATACTTCAAAAGCCAGATCTTCTTCTGCTAGATGAACCAACAAATCATCTAGATATTGAAACAATTAATTGGCTAGAAGAATATCTAAAAAAACAAACTTCAGCAATAGTAGTAATAAGCCATGATCGTGCATTCTTGGATCAGATCTGTACTCAAATAGTTAGCACAGAAAGAGGTATATCTAAAACTTATCTTGGAAACTATTCCGCACATCTCATACAAAAAAACCTTGAAAAAGACTCAAAAATAACTGCATTTGAACGACAACAAAAAGAATTGAAAACTCAGCAAGCATATATTGATAGATTCCGGGCAAGTGCCACAAGAAGTACTCAAGCAAAAAGTCGAGAAAAACTCTTAGATAAAATTGAACGTATAGATATTCCTATAGAAGAAGAGCGGGGACCTCGCTTCCGCTTTCCAAGCGCACCACGTTCTGGTAAACAAGTAGCATTAATAAATGACTTATCACATAGTTATGGCGACAAAATTCTTTTTCTTGGAGCAAACTTAGAAGTACATCCTGGAGAACGAATTGCGTTTATTGGGCCTAATGGATCAGGCAAATCAACACTACTAAGACTAATTCTTGGAATTGAAAAGCCTGATGATGGTAAAAGTGAAATTGGGAAACACAACGTTTTGACAGGCTATTTTGAACAAAACCAAGCCGAAGCCCTGGACTTAAGAAAAACAGTTATAAATACAATTTTTGATGTCGTCCCTGATTGGACTCAAACTCAAGTTCGTTCTCTATTAGGGAGTTTTTGCTTAACCCAAGAAGCAGTTTTCAAAAAAGTAGGCCTGCTAAGTGGAGGAGAGAAAGCACGCCTAGCACTTGCATTGATGCTAATACAACCCTGCAATTTACTTCTCCTAGACGAACCTACCAATCACTTAGATATTCCATCTAAAGAAATGCTTGAAGATGCTCTACGAGAATTTGAAGGATCTGCCTTACTGGTTTCTCACGATAGATACTTCATTTCCCGAGTAGCCAATCGTATTGTTGAACTGAGAGATGGTGAACTTGTTCTTTACAAAGGAGATTATGCCTACTACAAAGAGAAAAAAGCAGAAGAAAAACAAAATGCTGAAGAAGCTTTAGCGTTGGCCAAAAAAGAAGCTAAGCGGCTAGAAAACAGAGATCGGCAAAGAAAACGCAAAAGCAACAAGAAAAAAGCTGCAAAATAACTTCCGGTTCCATTGCCGAAAAAAAACTTCATATTGCATTAGGCAGGAAGACTTATTTTGCTTTACCTGTTCCTTTGGTGAGCATATGCTGATAGAACCCCCTTTTGCTAAACGATGCAGCTGAAGCCTCGAGAAAAAACTACCGTTTTTAGTCAGAACGAATCAACAAGCGAAGACGCTATTGATTCCTATTTCGAATGCATAACGACTTGCTCAGTCGACGACAACGAATGCATAACCCAATGCGTAGAAGTACTCAAAACGCACAAGTAAACCAGCAAAGGCCAATATTTATAGATCAAAGCCTTGACGGCATCTATCACATAGATTTGAGAAATTAAATCAAGAAAATTTCAATTATTTTCAAACTATAAAAAGACAATTATCTCATTGAAGACATTTCAACAGGAGTTATTAATAGTTCAAACTGCCTGCGATTCCGTTTTATTCCAAAACTCAAAGGAGTCCCAACTCCGTGACTATTAATCGCAGCGACCACATCTGCAGGGCCTTTCATTTGCTCTCTAGCAATCGAAACAATTACATCACCGACTCTCATTCCGCCATTATCTGCAGGACCTCTTGGTACTACATAGGTTATCTCCGCCCCAGGAAGCAATCCCTTGCCTGGTTGCTTAGAGGAGACAGGACCAAGACCAATACCAACCATTGGATGACTAGCCCTACCCTTATCAACAAGTTGCTTGGCAATAGTCCTGGCTCGATTAATTGGTATTGCAAAACCAAGTCCTGCCCCTGGTCCAGAACGAACAAGTGTATTAATTCCAATTACTTCTCCTTCTGAATTCAACAAAGGACCGCCTGAATTGCCTGGATTTATAGCGGCATCAGTCTGAATCAAATCTAAACGTTTCCCTGAAATCCCTAATTGAGAAACATTTCGATTTAAATTACTAATAATTCCAAGAGTAACTGTATTTTCTAATCCAAAAGGATTACCTACTGCAATAGCCCAATCTCCTACTAACAGCTTGTCTGAATCACCCAAGGGGGCTTTTGGCCATGGACCTGGACCATTCAGACGAATAACAGCCAAATCAGTCAGAGCATCTAAACCAACCACTCGGCCTTGCACGCGTCGCCCATCAGAAAGGCCGACTGTCAATCGATCAGTCTTTTCAACCACATGCGCATTAGTTAACACAAGACCTTCTGAATCAAAAATCACCCCACTCCCATGACTTCTTTCAACACGTCTTCGTGGAGAAGGTGAGATTTGTAATCCAAAAAACCGGCGAAAGGAAGGGTCAAATAAAAGACCTGGAGGTAAACCTGGATTGCCCCTTGTGGTGTAAGTGCGTTGTGTCTCAAGTGTGACGACTGCTGGACCAGTCCTGGTCACGGCTTCGGAAACAAAAGATTTCCTAGATAAAATTCCCTGTAATGGACTTGCCTCCAAAGTAGAGGGAGGAAAGCATTCAAAAAAGGGTATACATAACAAAGCCCCAGAGACGAGAAAACTCTTTTGAAACAAATTAAAAGCGTTTTTAAACCGAAAAGGGTTTTTATTGCTGTCTTTCATAAGCTTTAAATGCGCCAACCCATCGCAAGAGTTACCAAGCAAATCATCAAATCCAGTTTAGTGACTATTGACCGAGGTCAAAACCTGGCAAAACCTAAGAACGATTTTTGAAGACAAGGCAGTTTCTCAGAAGAGCATGAGAGGCCTATTATCAAGGTATACAGCTCAAAAAGCCAATCAAAGAAAGCAGTCCTTGAAGCAATTCCTTCAAAATCAAACACTTAACTTCAAGCGAACAACAATCTCAAAAAACCAACTGATGAGCAAAGCTATGCAAAATTCCTATCTAAAGCTTTATCCAAGAAGAACTTAAGCCATGTTGAATACACTTTTTTTCTTTTGCTATGGAATCGTTTTTCTAATCGTTTTATGGCAGGCATTTCGATTCATGAGGAGAGGTTTGACAGGTAAAACCCTATTGGATAAACCAAACATGCTTGGCAATAATAAAAATGCAACCCAAGACAGAACCGGAAAGCTAACCATTCATCCCGAAATACTTGACCAAGAAGGTCGAATTACTGACGAAGAGCTTCTCACCGTTCGGTTCTCAGGTGATAATGATCATCCACCCTCAACTTCATCCGAAGAAACCTCGGCTGAGTAAATTAGAGGGAATACAGTGCTCAACAAGGCACGTCAATAGGAAATGTAAGGGGGGTAATCCCATTGGATCAAAGAACAAAAATCGTTGCAGCAGTCCTCAAATCAATAAAACTGCCGCCACGTTTTCGACTACGTCTTTTAAAAGAGGACCCCGTGAGGCTTGAGCTAAGCCTCACACCTTCTTATGGCAAAGAACCTATTCAGGTTGGTCTGGTGGAATCCTTGGATCTAGTAGCCAGGAGAGATCGAGAAGGACGTATTCCCAGGGATCTTCAAGGCACGTGGGATTGGACAGTTAGGCATGGCGAGGTCAGCACAGGTGGATGGAATCCTCTATTAAAAGAAGCCTTACAAACCATGTTCGAGACCGGTCTCCCTGCAATTATCTACGAAGAACTCACTAGGGAGGCTTACCATCCAGTAGATGGAACAAGGCACGTGCGTTAACCAGCTATTTGGGGACAAAAGAGATGCTTGGGAAAACAATTATTGCAATCCCACTTTCTTCAAAACTTCTTAAATGGACTTAAATCCATCTAAGATTTAAAAATAATTCCATACCGTTGGTGAAATTAAGAGGTTTTTTATGTCAGAGCAAACAGATTCAAGATTTGGCTTCGTCAACTTCGCTGAAACATGGAATGGTCGCCTAGCGATGTTGGGAATCCTTGTTGGTCTAGCCACAGAGCTACTTACTGGGCAAGGGATTTTGGGTCAAATCGGCCTTGGGTAAAGCAACAAACAGCAAACCCGTCACAAATTCCACCAACCTTTTGATTAAAAATGCATTGGGTTATTTCCTGAATAGGCAATAATCAATAGGAATCATCAATCTCCACTTGACTACTCTGTTCGCAAAAAACAAGCGCAACGGAGCAAGGATGCTAAGTGTTGGCTTATTTGTCTTCACTATTGCTGTGCACCAAATACAGCACACTTTTGATCTAATTGCGACTCTATTAACAGGATCACTATGCCTTTATTGGGTAATAACTTACAAAAACCTTGACCACTGAATCCATACCGCGCTTCTCAGTCCGTGAACTAAACACGGCTATTGGCAATCTTCTAGAAAGAGGTTTTGCGCCACGCTTTTTATTAGAAGCAACAGTATCAAAACCTCAAATTAAAAAAGGACACCTATGGCTCACACTGACCGATGGAGAAGCAAGTGTGTCATCAGTCGTATGGGCCTCCAAGCTGAAACAACTTGAGTACAAACCTAATGACGGTGATGGAGTATTAATTGTTGGAAAGCTGAACTTTTGGACAACAAGAGCTGCACTAAATGTCCAGGTTTTAGATATCAAACCAAACCTGTCTACTGTTCTTCGTCAATTCGAAATCGTTAAAGATCTTCTTCTTCATGAGGGGCTAATCAATGAAACCAGAAAAAAAGCATTACCACAACAACCAAATGCAATAGGGATTCTTACTAGTGTACCAAGCTCTGCATTAGCAGATATGCTAAAAACAGCAGGTGAGCGTTGGCCACTTACTAAGATATTTGTTATTCCAATACCGGTACAAGGAAATGTTTCCCAACAAATAAAGAGAAAACTTTTACTTTTAAATGATCAATATAGAAAATTGAATATTGAAGCGATAGTAATTGCACGAGGAGGGGGTAATCGGGAAGATCTAATACTTTTTGATGACGAGCAGTTATGTAGAACAATCGCCAACCTCCCAATTCCAGTCATCACCGGGATTGGACACGAAGACGATCTAACTGTTGCCGATTTAGTTGCTGATGAAAGAGCTGCAACGCCAACCGCTGCAATAGTTAAATTGCTGCCAAGCAGAGAATCTGCCAAGAGCGACCTAAGACAACTTCGTACCAGGCTAAACGAAAACTGTAATTGGATTGTCAAAAAAGAACGCCACAGGCTGGAAGAGCTGATTACAAAGTTAAAGATAAATTCACCAAGAAATCTTGTAGAAAAGAAACGAATCAAATTAAACGATAAATCAAATCTACTAGAAGCACATTCTCCTCAAAGATGGCTCAATAGAGGATTCTCCATTGTGAAAAATGAACTAGGTAACTCTATTACTAGTATTGAAGATATTTCAATACCAGAATTGCTTAGGATAAAGGTTACTGATGGCGAAGTAAAAGTTGAGACTAAATCAATTTCTCAACAGGGAGAGTCTAAATGAAAAATCAACCCCCAAATTCAAAGAATAAAAAGTTGGCTAAAGACCCTAACCAAAACTTGCAATCACTAAGCTATGCAGAATCGCTAGCTAAACTAGAGACAATTCTTGATAAACTCATAGACGATAAAATACCCATTGAAGAGATACAGAAACATTATTTAGAAGGTAAAAAATATCTTGAACACTGTGAGACTCTATTAAATAAACTTGAAAAATCAGTCATTGAAATCGATTTAGAGAAGGGGTTAGGGCAAGAGCTTGAATAAAGGCAAATATAATTTTATAAGTCTTTATCTACATCTTCTGCGGTTATATCTATGGTTGCCGAGCTCGCCGGGCCAGCTCTTGAATCAGTGTTCTTGGAAGTTTCCCCAGCAGTATTCCTAAAACTAGTAGAACCACATGCAGGGCACTGAGAGGTATTAGGCAAAGAACTTAAGCCACAAACTTGACATGTAAGCATATTCGCCTTGAGCAATTTCCAACCAACCCAACCAACAGCACCTAATACGACAGGTATAAATAAGCTAAGAATCATCAGTCCACCAGCCAGATCCAGGAAGAAGCGTCCTAGAGGAGTGGGCAAAAGCAAAAGGAGCGCAAACGCTAACCATAGAAAAGTATTGGACTTTTGCATCTCAAAAATAAAAATCGAGGTTAAATTGTTCGAGGAAGAAATTCAGTAGGTATCAATAATCTTATTTTACAAAATTTGTCAATAAGGAGAATAAAACTAATTTAATTTATAGTGAAATCATTCAATCAACTCTAGCAAACTTCTCGATTGCGAGTCACTTCTACGCCTTTGCGACATACCTGCAAGCACAATGCTCCAACATTGTCCAAAATAGATAATTACACCAATCATCCATACCCAAAGGGTTAATACTAAAACACCTCCAATGAAACCATAAGCCTGAAAACGCGAACCAAGAGAGAAAAGACTTCGGCTAACTGCCGAATTTAATATCGTCAACAATGTACCAATCAACAATGAGCCAGGAACTAAAGGCCTTAAAGGTACTCTTCGACTAGGCAAGAAAAGCTGCAACAATAATGCCATAAAAGACAGCCCCAAAAGTGGTATAACAAACTGACCTACTTGAAGGACAGGAATTTTAGACAAAAAATTTGCAAACCAAGGGGTGCTGCTTGCTAAATCATCCAAAACCACACCAGGCAAATTGCGAACATTAATACTTATTTGATCAACCACCACCAGAAGGCCTACAAGTATCACAACTACAAATGCTTCTAAACGAGTGCGCAAAAATCTAAAAGCCCTAACCCTAAATGGATATGGTGCATCTGGAGCTGGTAATAGGTCTTCCCATAAACGATCAGTTCCCCGTTGCAATGTCAGATAAGCATTGCCTGATGTAATTATCAAAAAAACAGCACCTAATACACCAGCTCCAAAACCCTGATTAACAAGCTTCACCAATGTGGTGTCTACCAAACCCACAACCGAAGGAGGCAAAGCCTGAGCTGCAAAGTTGATAATCTGTTGGTCTAATCCATTTTGCCGACCTAAAAACCAAGAAGCGACCGACAGTGATATTAATAAAATCGGGAAGAATGACTGGAGGGTGTAATAAGCAAAAGCAGCGCTTAAATCAACACAATCACAACATGTCCACTTTTCATAAGCACGCCACAAACTTCCTATTAACCACCTAAAACGTCTTCGCAAACGAAATACCACCTTTGGCCTAATGCTGCTAACAAGAAGATTACCCAAATTACTTTGAATAACTAACCAGATGTGCGCAATAATTTTTTTTTCAATAACTGGAAATGATATAAAGCTAGGTAGAAAGCACTGAGAAAAGCTAGATGGAATTAATTCCCCATTAAAGCTTCACCCCAAGGGAGAAGAAATTGTAAGTCATCTAAAGAACAAGCCGTTAGCAAAGGAAAATCAACAGACGCCAAATCAGCCCCAGGAGAAAGCCTAGAGGGATCTGTATCTAACCAGACAATCGGGCATGACAACTCCGAAAGAATTAGCCAGGCTGAGGCAATATCCCAAATCTTTGGCGTCGCCTCCAAAGCTGCAACTGTTTGACCAAGTGCTACACCCACCATGTTTAGGCTTGAGACTCCCAAGAGTCGAATCTTTCCAGGGAAAGGTTGATCAACTTTATGTTGAAGAACGCGTATAGATCTACTACACAATGAAACACATTCACTTCGCTTTGGAGAACGTGTTTCTGAGGTCAATCTTTTTCCATTGAACCAAACACCCTTTCCACGAATGGCAACAATTCTCTGCTTAAGAGCTGGCAAGTCCAAAAAAGCTGATTCTGGCCTACCTTCAACAAAACGTGCAACGGAAATTGCCCAATGAGGAATCCCTGCAGCAAAATTAGTAGTGCCATCTAAGGGATCAACTACCCAAAAAGCATTTGAGGTAGGAAGAACTTTAGAACCTTCTTCACTGAGGACATCTTCACCCGGTGCAATGCTTCCTAGGCCTTGGACCAAAGTCTCATCACTCCAACGATCACAAGCAGTAATAAGAGTCCCATCAGACTTAATATCCGAAATGACATTACCAAAATCTTTAGATTGTTGCTCTGCAACTTTATCCAAAAGCTTATGAAGTTCAGCTATTTGAATAGAACTTAAGGGCTGTAGAAGAGTGTCTTTTTTCATTCAGAAGCTTTACTAATAAATGATTCACACAAATGACGAACACTTTTTCGAAGAGCATTAGATCTATTGTCCTTATCTTCCTTTTTTCTGGCAAGGGACAATTTGTATTCTTCACAAGACATGGTTTGATCTAAGCCTGTACGACGTCTTAACTGAGCAAGACTAGTATTGTAAGAAGATATCGCATCTGCATAATTAATTTGGGCCTGTCTTAAATCCCTCTGGTTCTCAAGAACTTCTCTTTGGTTAGACACGCCAGTATTAAACCTCAATCTGGACAACCGCAAAACCTCCTTTTGGGCCAAAATCTCATTACTTGTTGAAAAAACAGCTTCACTGGCAGCAATAAGACTATAATAACTTCCTTCAACTTCCTGCCTTATTTTATTCCTTTCAGCAAGAAAGTTGATTTCTTTCTCTTTTGCACGCTGTTTATTAAGTCGATAAAGTGATCGAGCATTTCCACCATCAAATATTTTCCATGTTGCACTTAATCCAACTGTATTACTAGATGTCCAGGAGTAGTCATTTGGGGTGGGGTCGACCACATTAAGTTGTCCCTGAGTTCGTGAAGTACTAAATGTATTTACTAAGCTCAAAATAGGCTGTATTGCTGCCAATGCCTCGTTAGCCTTGCTATTATCTATAGAGATATCTAAAAGATATCTATCTAATTCCTCTCGAAAAGAATATGCTGAGACAATACTTTCTTCTAGAGAGGTTGGCCATAAGCCTATTGGGCTCAAAGAGCTAGACGCTAAAGGGACAACATTTGGAGGAAGATTGAGAATCTCAGCTAAAGAGCTTCGCGCAATTTCTTGATCTCTTAATGCATTTGTCAATAATCTTTTATCTCTTGCAAGCTGCGTTTTTGCTTCCAAAGTCTCAAATCTACTAGCCAAGCCAGCCTCAAATCTTGCATTTGCATCCTTCTGGCTTAACAAAGAAGCCGTTAATGACTGCTGGCCCACGATTACACCTTGATCCGCACGCTGTAGTTCAAAATATTTAATGGAAGCTTGTAAGCGTATATCTCTCAAAGCAATTAAATAAGAGTCTCGTGCCCTCTGAAAACTATCTCTTGCTGAAGCAATCTGAGGTACACGTGCAGGGTCAATAATATTCCACTTAACCTTGGCTGAAAAATCAGTTTTCCACTGACTACTACGCGTATTTGGAGTTGCAGAATAATCAGGATTTCGATAAGAGTCAGCCATTAAATATTGCGGAAGCCCATTAGCTGTTAAATCAACTGTTGGGTACCAAGCAGAAATTGCAGCACGCAGTTTCGAACGCTCTTGTTCAATTTGAACTAATGCCGCCTGAATCGTGGGGTTGTTTAATTCAACTAATTTCTCAATTTCGGAAATTGTCAATGAACGAATCTCTGTTCCCTTTACCTGAGAAGTATCACTGGGCAAAGAAAGTAGTTCGTTCCTATTCGAAAACCCCTGATCAGCAATTAAAAACTCCAATTGCAAGCTAATGAAGGGCTTCTGGCTCAATTGATTGCTCACCAAGGAGTCTAAGCCTTGCCCAAAAGACACATCTTTAGGCTGAGCCTGAGCAAGGGCTGTGAAGTTGCCAGGGTTAACTCCTTGAATAAGAACACCAGCAAGTAAAAGTTTTCTTGCGTGTTTCCAGCGCACAATTATTTGAAAGCTATAGGAATCTTAGGAACTCAAGGGCCATTCTTCTATAACAGCAGCCACGATGTCAGCCGCTCCATGCACAACCCGAATAGGAAGCCCTAGAGACTTAGATACATTATCTAAAGTCATATCGTCTAAAAACACAGCTTCACCTTGCCTCAACATCACTGATGGTATAAGCAATTGATCCCCCAAATCAAAGCCTGCTAAGCCTGCCAATAAATCCTGCCCCGTAAGCAAACCAGTCACCACTTTCTCTTGCCCCCAGTAGGGGCTAGATAATCCATACAGATTCAAATCTAAGCCACCAATAGCATTGAATCGTGAGCAAATAGGTGATAAGACATCAGACACAAGGCTACCGACTACCCAACTACATTTCTTGGTTATTGTTAGAGACTTGGGAAGATCAAGAGAAGCTTCTTCAAGCTCCTCTAAAAAAGACCGAATGCTTCCTACTCCATTCTCTTGTTGAGGAAGATCCTCATAATTAGATCTTGATGGCAAAAACTCCCCTGCAAGCAAATACCACTCATCAGAAAGCCAAGCGAACCTTGTTCCTAATTCCGAATTGAACTTAATCTGAAGCTTCTCAACCTGCTTAATAACCTTAAGAGCACAATCACGAGTGACAGGTAGCAAACTATCGTGTGCAGGGCGAAAACGCGTTAATCCGACAGGAACAACTGCAGCTGAAAGAACTGCAGGCCAATCACCTTTTGCTAATAATGCCAAATCAGAGAGAGTCTTAGACAAGAAGTCACCATCATTTAATCCAGGGCAAACAACAATCTGAGCATGGATTTGAAGATTTCGCTTATCAAACCAAGACAATTGATCCATTAACAATCCTGCACGGGGATTTTTGAGCAATTTGCAACGCAACGATGCGTCAGTTGCATGCACAGAGACATAAAGAGGGGACAAACGTTGGTCTTCAATTCGCTCCCAATCAGACTTTAAAAGATTTGTCAGTGTCAAATATGAACCATAAAGAAAGCTCAATCGGTAATCATCATCTTTCAAATATAAGGTGTCACGTTTACCAGGGGGTTGCTGGTCAATAAAACAAAAAGGACATTGATTATTGCATTGTTTTAAACCATCAAATAAGGCCTCTGTAAAAACAAGTCCAAGCTTTTCATCCATTTCTTTTTCTATATCAATTTCATGTAATTTTCCAGCTGAATCAAGTGCCACAATCTTCAATGTTTCATCAACAGTCAAATAACGGTAATCAATTAAATCTCTTGGTCGAACACCATTAATGCTTACTAATTTGTCTCCTGCTTCAAAACCTATTTCTTGGGCAATAGAGCCTTTCTCAACTGTTTCAACAACAGCAGGCATTGGGTGCCTTAGTTCAGATTCATGACCTGTAAAGGCAGCCCCCAAACCCAGTGACGATTCATTCCACACTTCTTACACTAAGTATTGATCTTAGTTTGATTACAAACCTGCCCCAAAAGCAAGCAATGCAATGCCAAAAATCATTCTATAACTTACAAAAATCCAAGTGCTATGACTCTGGAGATACTTCAACAGCCAGTGAATAGACAACCATGACATGACTGCAGCACTACACACCCCTACTAACAACGGGAAAAGATCAAACCTATTAGATCCTTCCACAATTTCCTTTAGCTCGACTATGCCCGCAATTGTGATAGCTGGAATACCTAACAAAAAGGAAAATCGTGCGGCATCCTTGCGTTTCCAACCATTTAGTAATGCTGTTGTCAAAGTTATTCCCGACCGAGAAACTCCTGGTATAAGAGCCATTACCTGACCTAGACCGACTAAAAAACCCTCTAATCCCTGAATCTCATTCAAACTCTTTTCCCGAGAACCAATTTTCTCAGCCAATGCCAAAAGGCATGCCATCAAAATCGATATCAATCCAATTGAAGCAATGCTCCTAAAGACTGATTCTTCATATCCATTCCAAAAAAGCTTGATCGCTCCCCCTGTAAAGAGTATTGGTAGGGTTCCTATCAATATCGCAATTCCCAATCTGGCATTTGGTTCACGCCATTGCCCCCTTTTAAAACCTAAAAATATCGCTTTCGATACTTTCTCCAAATCATTTCTGAAATATGCGCAAACTGCCCAAACACTTCCTAATTGAATAACAGCAGTTACTGGAACACCCGGGTCGCCCCATCCAAAAAACACTGGGACAACTCGTAGATGAGCCGTACTACTGATCGGCAAAAACTCGGTAACCCCCTGTATCAATCCAAGAACTAAATACCTCCAACAAAGCTGTAAAAATCCTGGAGAAGATGAAAGTTCAGTCATAGCAATCGCACCTGAGTCTAAAAAGACTTCGTTCAGTTGCTAATTGAAACTCATTTGTCAAGAAAAGATGCGGCGTCATATAAGGTTCATTGGGTTTGTATCCATTTCGAGGAAGTGTTTTGTCTAGCACCTCAAGCAAAACAAACTTCCTATATCAGGAAAAATTCTTCATCAGAAAACCACTGAATTCCAACCAAGCTATATCCTTCAGGGAAAAACCTCAGATCCTTTTGTCGAATCCATTGACATTAAAGATCTGGTCAAGCGCAATGGTTGTTTTACCAGTGCTTCTACAAGCTCCTTGGGTGCGTCTTTATCCAATATCCGCATGCCTTTTCACTATTGCAATTCTTGGTCTTGGTATTGGACTAATAAAGATGGGTCAGGAGAAATGGTCAAATGTGGGATCTTTACTAATTGGTGTAAGCGGCAGTTGGCTTGGAGGATGTCTTTTTTGGGGATGGTTCAGAGCTCATCCTGTTTGGCATCTGCCGGTAGAAGCTATTGCTCTACCAATTGCCCTATGGGGGCTGACAACACC
Source organism: Prochlorococcus sp. AG-363-P19 (assembly GCA_003280055.1). GTDB lineage: Bacteria > Cyanobacteriota > Cyanobacteriia > PCC-6307 > Cyanobiaceae > AG-363-P08. The sequence continues at coordinate 15,169 of QCGG01000011.1, read as the reverse complement.
ATGGCGACTTGGATCAGGCTTTTATATTTCCTGCCTTGTTGGCACAGCCTTTACAGATTTCTCAATGGTCATTACTGGGGTCATGGATCAATGGCCAGTTGTAATAAATTCACAGCTCACCGACGCACCTCAGTTGCTTCGTGAAACTGCTGATCAACTCCTCAGAGCTCAACCTCTTCTCGCCTTGCTTCTTGTGGGAATAGTGATATTAATATTGTCGAACATTATGGAAAGTCAAGCATCAAGCGATTACCAAAATAGAGACACCTGGTTAGTAGCCAGTGCCGCACTTATGACCACTTTATGGATTGATGGTTTATTTCTAATCACCGCATTACTGCAACCAGAGCTAAGTGGCCTGATCTAAGCAAAAGCTATTAAAGTCTTTTATTAAGCTATTGATAAAGACCTTTATACATTAGAATGAAAAGTGTTATTCAAAACAATAGTTGTTTACTAACTAACTGAAAGGCCTCCTAATCAAAACAAATAAGGGCCACTAATTTTTGAAACTGGGTATTTATTCTAAGCGCTAATGTTATCAACTCAATCCAATACCATACCTTCCGGACATTGGGATGTAGTGGTTATTGGCGCAGGTGCTGCTGGTTTAATGACCTGCCTGGAACTTCCAAAAAATCTCAAAGTTCTTCTACTTAATAGAAATACAAGTCACCGCTCCTCCAGTCGATGGGCTCAAGGAGGAATTGCAGCTGTTACAAGAGCCGAAGACAGCATTGCTAGTCATGCTGAAGACACTCTCAAAGCAGGTAGAGGAATCTGTGATGTCGATGCCGTAAATCTTCTTGTAAAAGAGGCCCCAAACTGCGTCAAAAGACTCCAAAACCTTGGGATGGTTTTTGACCATGACGAGGAAGGGCTCTCTACCACTCTTGAGGCTGCCCACAGCTTTAAACGAGTTCTCCACGTCCAAGACAGAACCGGGAGAGCGCTCATTGAAGTTTTACGAGATCGTGTCGAAAAACGTTCCAATCTTTTACATAAAAGAGGGGTCCGAGTTACTCAATTATGGGTAGAAGACAACCGATGTTGTGGAGTTCAAGTCTTGGATGGAGACAAGCTTTACTGGGTTGCAGCACGAGCAGTTGTACTTGCGACTGGAGGTGGTGGACATTTATTTGTCAATACAACGAATCCTGCTCAAGCCTCTGGGGAAGGACTCGTGCTTGCTTGGGAAGCAGGAGCATATGTTGAGGACCTCGAGTTCATTCAATTTCATCCGACTGCCCTAAAGCTAAAAGGAGCCCCTTGCTTCCTAATTACAGAAGCTCTAAGGGGAGAAGGCGCATTCTTAGTAGATGCCTATGGAGAAAGTCCTGTGGCAGATCTCGCACAAAACGACTTGGCCCCAAGAGATGAAGTCAGCAGAGCATTATTCAATGCTATGAAAAGCCAATCTGTTTCGCATGTTGGACTAAATCTCTCAAACATTCCGCCAGAAATCGTTCAAAAACAATTTCCAACAATCCTTAGCAGATGCAGAGATTTTGGCATTGATCCTTTGAAAAACCCTATTCCTGTTGCGCCAGCAGCTCACTACTGGATGGGTGGTGTAGCAACAAACTTGAATGCTCAAACCTCAATTCCAGGGCTCTATGCCGTAGGGGAAGTTGCATGCACTGGCTTACATGGTGCCAATCGGCTTGCAAGTAACTCATTAATGGAATGCCTGGTTTTTGCAAGACAACTTGCCTCAATAGAACTTTCTCCGCAAATAAAACCTGTAAAAAAATATATAATTGAGGAATCAAAGACTTGCAATAGAAATCTAAATTTAATTCATAATTCCAACTCACTAATTGAAGCAATCGCAAATCTACGAACACTATGTTGGGAACAAGCAGGTGTAAGTCGTCATCCAAAAAACATGAAAAAAGCGCTAGAGTCAATTCATAAAGATATGATTGGAATAAGGAATCAAAAGTTATTAGAAGTTGTCAAAAATCAACAGAAGGAATTTTGTACAATATTTAATGAAGAATCTCGCAGAGAGCTAAACCTTCTTTTAGATCTCTTCAATCGACAAACAGCTAGTTCATTATTGCTAGAAGCCTGTTTATTCAGAAAAGAGAGTCGCGGTGGACATTTTAGAATTGACTTCACCAAAGAACTTCAACAGTGGCAATGCCATAGCACACAACACATAACAAAAAACATCTCAACAAGAGCTATACGTAATTAAAAATTATTCCTTATAAACATAACCAGTCAACTCTGCTAATTGTTCAAGTGATTTTACCCCTGAATAAATCCTATCACCGATTTCCCAACTAGGAAAATATTCGATTCCCTTTCTATTACACAATTCATGTTGATTATTCTTTCCATCTGAAGCACATTCAACTATGACCAGTTCACCAGAAGCCTCGCGGCCAAAGAGTTCTTTTTGCTCATGGCAATGAGGGCACCAATAAGCACTGTATTGAACTACTCCTGAAGATGACAAGTATCTAGCAAAATCTATTTTCTCAGGTGTACTTCTCGTTTGTACTACTGGAGGAATTCCCTCTCCTATAGTAATTGAATCCTGAGTCTTGGGATCAATAGCAGAAGACCAAATCAATCCTCCTAATAGTACTACTAATGAAAGTAAAATACCCCTAAATATTAACTTACCAATATCATCCCAACCCCCACCTAAAACTGACAAGAGCAATAATGAGAAAGAAATAACAGCCGAAAGAATACAGAAAAAGCAAAAAGCATTTATCTTAAAAAACATCAGCCACAACAAAATCAAGCTGAAAACAGACATTCCACAAGAAAGAGCAAATAAACCCCACCAAGTTCTACGAGAAATATCTAATTTATTTTCTACAAGACCAGGCAATAAAGGGATGATTGCCATAACAAGAATTGAAAAATAAGCAATTAATCCTGCAAAAGATAATGGAATATCTGATCCTTGGAAATTCAGCAAAGTACCCCAAGGACTGTTCAATACCTTGTCACAACCATCTAACCCCCCTGGGCAAGACAAAGGACCAATCAATCCCCAACGACTCAAAGTAATTGAACCGGTATATATCGCTCCAACTGTTGCAAGAATAGCTATTGCAATCCTTACCCACTTAGAGCCTTGATCAGGACGACGGCGACTAATAAGACGAGATGAGCCCATTATCGGAAAATACTTTCAATGATTTTGCAAGCCCTTCAATGATAAAGGCATCGCTCTATTGTGATAAATAGATTCATAAACCTCAGGGAGGGCCAATTGGCAATCTCTAGACCTCCTCTAGTGAGTCAATCCTTCATCTCTGACAATGACAATCTCTCATAGACAAAGCAAGCAAAAGCCTTCCATAGCATTTGCTCATCTCGGTTGCGAAAAGAATCGAGTTGATACGGAACACATGTTGGGGTTGCTTAATGAAGCTGGCTATAGCGTTAGCGAAGATGAAGCCGAAGCCTCTGTCATCCTCGTGAACACCTGTAGCTTTATACAGGAGGCAAGAGAGGCATCTGTCCGCAAATTAGTTGATTTGGCTGATCAAGGGAAAGAACTCATAATTGCGGGCTGTCTTGCACAACACTTTCGCGAAGACCTCTTAAATTATCTTCCTGAAGCCAAAGCAATAATTGGAACAGGTGACTATCAGCATATAGTCGAAGTTCTTCAAAAGGTTGAGGCAGGACAGACAGTTCAAAGAGTCACCAATAATCCTACGTTTGTTGGTGACGAGAGCTTGCCCCGTGTTCGAACTACATCGAAAGCAGTTGCGTTCATAAAAATTGCCGAAGGGTGTGATTATAAATGTTCATTTTGCATTATCCCAAAGCTAAGGGGAAAGCAGAGAAGTCGACCAATCGAATCGATTGTCAATGAGGCAGAAAAGCTTGCGAATCAGGGTGTAAAAGAGCTAATACTTATCAGCCAAATTTCTACAAATTATGGTCTTGATCTATATGGAAAACCAAAATTAGCAGAACTACTTAGAGCACTTGGTTCAATAAATATCCCTTGGATAAGAGTACATTATGCCTACCCAACAGGACTAACAAAAGAAGTACTTGCAGCTTATAGAGAAGTCCCAAATGTTCTACCATATCTTGATCTTCCGCTTCAACATAGTCACCCAGAAGTGCTTAAAGCAATGAATCGCCCGTGGCAGACTAATGTAAATGAATACTTGCTAGATGAAATTAGAAATCAGTTACCCAATGCCATCCTCAGAACAACCCTAATCGTAGGTTTTCCTGGTGAAACAGAAAAACATTTCAAACACCTCGTCTCCTTTATTGAAAATCAAAGATTTGACCATGTAGGTATATTTAATTTTTCAAAGGAAGAAGGCACCCCATCAGCAATTATGCCAAACCAAGTTTCCAAAGAAATTTCAGAAGCAAGAAAAGATCATCTAATATCAATACAGCAACCTATATCAGCGGATCTAAATAACAGTTGGATTGGAAGAAAAGTTGAAGTTTTAATAGAAAAAGTTAATTCTAAAACCCTTAGTACAGTTGGAAGATGTTCTCGTTTTGCTCCAGAAGTAGATGGAAATGTCCTTATAGAAACTCCTAATACTGATTTAAAAACTATTTCTGAGGGCATGATGATTCCTGCATTAATCACAGGCGCAGATATTTATGATCTAACTGCGGAAATAATTGACTAAAATTGTTGAAAAATAATTACACTCCATTATCAAAATGCAACTTTGCACTAGTTAAAAAACTTTTTTATCAAGGCAAGGTTCAGGAGGAAAAACGAGCGTACTGGAAGTAAATTTGGCATTCAAAGCCTTTACTTGTTGGACTAATTCAAATCAACTTGATGCCCTTAAGCAACCTTGTCAACAAATAGCTCATCAGCAAGCCACCGCTGACAAGGACCAAATAAAAAACGATTCCCATGTATAAGGTGATATCTAACACCTATTAGAGCAGAAAATCAGGCCGATGACCCCAAACAGATTTTTTTATCAATCCTGAACATATGGCTTCCCCTCAATCAAACAATTCTCTGCCCTCTGCAACTCTCTACCCATGTACAACGCATGATCAATGCAACTAATTGGAAAACTACTGTCGCCTTCTGTCAACTGGATACCCATTTGCTTGGCGCTGATTGCTCTAAAGATTGCCCTTGGAGTTCTTGGCCTGCCTCCTATACAACTAAGTAGCTCACCTGTTTCAGGATCTACCGCCCTGCCAAGATCATCCAAATCATTGCTGAAATGTTCTACAACAATTTCACTGGTCACAAAATCAACCTTGATTAAAAAATAACCACTTGGATCTAACGCGATAAAACGTTGTGAGAGTTCCTCATCTAGCTTCAGAATGGCGGTCACATCAGCTTGAGGAAGAATTTGAGACATCGATTCATAATTCACGGCTTGGGAATTCAAGGCTTTGGAATATGACCTTAAAGCTCAAATGGTAATTCAGCATTCAAAGAATCAATCTCATTCAAAATCAGACTATTAACCTTCGTCACCCAAGAACTTAACAAGGTTTCGTAATCACTTTGATACCAATGATGCAGGCTGGCACGAGGGGCCATGCGAAAGCCTCGACGGTGCTTATGAGAACCGCCTGCCCCAGGATCAAAGCTTTTGATGCCATGCAATAAAGCCCACTCAATAGGGGCGTAATAACAAACTTCAAAATGTAAGCAAGGAATATCCTCCTTCGCACCCCAATAACGTCCCCAGAGGTCTTTACCATCAGTCACACATAAAGACATAGCAACTGGAGAATGGGAATCACCACGGTGAGCACTAAACACAACAATATTATCCCTCAAACTTGTCTCTGCTAAAGCCTCAAAAAAGTTTTGGGATAAATACTTGCTTCCCCAAATACCCCAACGAGAACAATGTTGTTCATAAAAATCATACATGATTTGCATTAAATCTAAATCGAGATCTGATCCGCTTAAGGGTGTTACTTTTAACCCAGATTTTACAATTGACTTTCTTTCTCTTTTAATATTGCGGCGTTGATTAGAGTTAAACATTTTAAGGTAATCATCAAAATTCTTTTTCTCATTTCTAAACCAAATACTTTGTTGATTTAACCACATGATCCACCCAAGTTCTTCCAAAGTCTTTCCCCATTCTTTATCAACATATAAAAAGTTACAACTTAGAATATTGTTTGATTTGGAAAATTTATCTATAGCATCTAACATGACATTAGTAATATAAAGTTGATCTTCTCCTTTAGTAATAAAGAAACGATATCCCTGCACTGGACTTAATGGGCTCATTCCAACAAGCTTGGGGTAATAGCGCAATCCAATTTGATTCGCTAGACGAGCAAATGGCTGATCGAACACGAACTCACCAAAACTGTGGTTCTTTAGATAAAGAGGGGCAAAAGAAATTGGGGTCTCACCTCTCCACAAAGCCAGATGGCAAGGTTGCCACCCTTGGAATGAAGAAATACTTTGGGAAGTCTCTAAAAGAGATAACCATTCTCTATTGAAAAATGGTATTACTTTTTCTCCAACTATATTTTTCCAATGAGATTCATTAATTTCACAGATAGAGGAATGCCAACGTGCATAAATATAACTCATTTTCAGGAACTTTAAATTTCAAAATAATGAAATAATGCTACCCTGTATTCAAAAGTATAGGAATTATTATAGCCAATAACAAACTGATTTAAGATTAACTTTTTATTTACGTTTACGAAAATAACGGATCAGCAAATCCCCGTCTTCCAAAGACTCATTGGATTGCAAAATCCAAGCACCCCTATCAGATAAAACCCTAGGGAGGCCTAGATCTTCAAAGGGGATCCAAGTATGTTCTCCCCCAATCACAATGGGAGCAATAGTTAGTTGCAACTCATCAATCAAATCTTCTTTTAAAAAAGCGGCGGCCAAACTGGCTCCACCAAGCAAAAGGATTCGATCTAGTCCTAGTGAGGCCAAAGAATCAAGAGTAGATGACCACGTTCCCAAAAATGGCAGTACACGATCAAAACCCTCTTGCGAAAAAGAGTCTCTACAAGAATCAAAAGCCAAATTAGAATTTTTAATTAACCATCTTTTCAATGGCTGTTGAAAGAAAGGGAAATCCAAATCTTTCTCTTGCCAATTACTTGCTAAAAGAGCTATCGGCTGCTCAGATCTTCCATCTAAAACACGTTTATTTAACAAATCAGGGGACCTAATTAAACAAGTTGTCCTATGAACTCGGAGGGTATTGCCCCCAAGAAGAGCACAGTCTGACCAGGCTAAAGACTCTTCTAAGGCTCTTCTGTCGTCTTTAGCACCCAGGTGAATATTTTCCTTTAGAGGTATCGCAATTCTGCCATCAAGACTAATCGCAAGCACTAAACGAACAGAATAGTTTTGCAACTGATTTTATTTATTGACTTGGCTAGTAAATTGCTCAGGACACATATTCAATATAGGTTGTTCCGCATATACCTCTGCAGCATTATTAGGGCTTTCTTGGAGGCGAATTTTATGCAGATTTGCACCAAGCTTTTGAACTGATCCAGCCAAAAGATCCGATATATGAAGAGCTATATTTTCAGCTGTAGGAACACAATCAGCGAAATAAGAAATATCTTTGTTTAAGAAGGTATGATCAAAAGGTTCAACCACTAACTCTTGAACAAGACTCTTTAATTTTGCCAAATCACAAACCATCCCAGTCCGAGGATCTATCTCACCACGAACAGTTATTTCAAGAAAATAATTATGGCCATGCCCATGAGGACGAGCACATTTTCCATAGATTTTCTCATTTTGCTGCTGTGTCAGCTCTACCCTTGCAAGGCGGTGTGCAGCTGCAAAATGCGTGCGAATCGTCAAAAATGCATTCATAGAGTCACCTAAATAATCAGCCCAAAGGTTGTCTGCTTCAAAAAGTCGTAATGCCACAAGTGGCAAATAATGACTAAGTCTGAACCAAATAGTTTTAGCCAAAGCCTCCGTTGTGGGAAGAAAGCCTTCTGAGTTAGAAATATCAAACTCTGGCCACACATCATTAAGGAATCGAAAATCCAGCTGGTCTGTTACTTCTCTAGAAATGAAATGCTTTACCTCTGAAAGGTTCATAACCATTCCATCTGAATCTAAATTGCCTCCCATAGAGATAATTAATTCATAATTGTGACCATGACCTTGAGCAAACGAACATGGCCCAAAACGTGCCTTGTTTTCATCCAAGGAAAGTTCAGGCAGCCAATAACGATGGCTCGCACTAAAGGTGGAGCGTCTAGTGATAACACATGAACGCCCGGTACCATGATTGAGATGTGAGGCAACCTTAATCATGAAAGGTCCTTATCATTCCCATCTTAGTAATAAGGGGAAAAATCTGACTTATGAAAAACCGTTCAGAAACTGGCTCCCTTGAAAAAAAGCTTGGGGGCAGAAACCTCTACCTAATAGGGATGATGGGAAGTGGTAAAAGCACAACTGGAGTGCCATTAGCCAAAATAATGAATTACAAATTTATTGATCTAGATGACGTCATCGAACAATCAGCAAAAAAAACAATCTCCAATATCTTTAAAGAAGATGGAGAAGATCTTTTCAGGGGGTTAGAACACCAAGTACTTAATGAAGTAGGACACCATCACTCACTTGTTGTTGCCACAGGCGGAGGAGTAGTAACCAGGTCAGACAACTGGGGAATATTGCATCAAGGAATAGTCATCTGGCTTCAACCAAGCAATAAAGAGCTATTAAAAAGACTCAGTCAAGATAAATCTAAAAGGCCTTTACTGGATGGAATCAATCCAGAAGCATCACTTGAAAAGCTAATACAAGAGCGTGAAGCCTTTTATGCAGAAGCGGATTTACAAGTTGTGGTTCAAGATGAAAGTCCAGTTGAAGTTGCAAAAAAAATTATAAAAACCTTGCCCTCAATACTTACGAACCCGGAGGATCAATTCTCACCGCAAACCACTGCAAACTAACCCCTGGCTTTAACTCTAAATCACAAGCAGTATCTAGTAAGCGTTTGGCTGCAGAGCTCAAAGATAATTCTCTCTCTAAATCCTCAGGCCAATGATCAAGGTCCTCTAACCATTTCTGAAGCCAAGATAGAGTCTCTTCAGCGCTCAAAATCCTTTCAGGCTTAGAAGGCTCTAAAACCAAGTAATAGTCACACTCATATATTAATGGATTAGACACGAAGCTCGTAATCAACTAAAAGTTCCAAGATTAGGGTAAATCAGAACACCATAGATTTAAAAAATCATACATCCTATATAAAAGAACAATCTCCCAGTGAAGAGCTAAAATTATTCATTAAAGTTTTCTTGCGAATCTGGGCGAAAGCTTACAATCTATAAATATATCAAAGCTCCGAAAATCCTTAGTTTTTTCATCTGGCCAACATTTAGCAAAATCGCAAGCTTTCTCTTGCAAGACTACACAGGAATTAAAATGTGACCTAAACCTGCACAGACTTCAATTGCCTCCTGTTGGGACCAATCTCTAATTAAAGGATCGTGACCTTAAAACAAACCTTAATAGTGAAATAAATTTAACTCCAACATTTTCTCTTGAGTCAAAAACCAGGCAAAGTAGCTAGTAGTTCCTCTTCTTTGAAAATCTAATGGGCGAGTTCTTTGCAAACGTTTCTAGGTACCCCAAATACCTCATCACAATCATTCTTGGCGTGTTTACAGCTGCTTTAGAGCCATTGATGCAACGCAGTTCTAACCCAGTTACTGCCGTATCGTTGATTGGGGCCCTAATTAGCGGATTTATAACCATCGCACTGATTTTACGTGCCATGGTTTCTCCAACATCTCTTGCTTAAATCAAAATGGTACTTAACCGTCGCGTGCAAAAAGTTGCTGCTTTGATCAAAAAAGAGATCAGTGAACTACTTATTCATGGGATAAGGGATGCACGAATACAAAAAGCGATGGTTACAATCACAGAAGTTGAGCTGTCTGGTGATTTACAACATTGCAAGATTTTTGTGAGCATTTTTGGAGAGGCTGCTCAAAAATCTGAAGTACTTGAAGGTCTTAAAGCCTCTCAAGGTTTTGTAAAAGGGGAACTTGGGAAAAGACTGAAAATGAGACGCACTCCAGAAGTGTCTTTTCAATTAGATAAAGGCATAGAAAAGGGAGCGTCGATTTTGAGCATACTTTCAAAACTTGAACAAGAAAGAAAGCAAAGGGGAGAAGTTCCTTCTAGCTGTAACGATTAGTCATGACAGAAGAGGAAAGCAAAGATCTCAGAAAAAAGATAGCCGAGTTAATAATCGTTAGGATAAGCGGTTATCACGAAGATGAGCAAAGAAACTATCCAAGATGGGAAGTTAACAATGAGGAATTAAAAACACTAATAAGAGAGGGTTTAGGTGGTGTCATCATTTTAGGGGGAAGCACATATGAGCTTCAAAGTCGCTGCAGTGAATTACAAAAGTTATCTACAAAGAAACTCTTAATTTGTGCAGATGTTGAAGAGGGAGTTGGTCAAAGGTTTCATGGAGGGACATTGCTTCCACCTCCAATGTCAATTGGAAGGATCTATAATAGTAATCCAAAAAAAGCAAAATCATTAGCAGAAGAGTATGGTCATTGTATAGGCAATGAAGCCAGGTTAAATGGCTTGAATTTAGTCCTTGCTCCTATTTGTGATATAAATAACAATCCCGAAAATCCAGTAATTAATATTCGCGCATGGGGATCAGATCCATTAACAGTCTCAGAGTTAACATGTGCATTTCATAAAGGTATTAAAAAGGAAGGGGTTTTGACATGTGCAAAACATTTTCCTGGACATGGAGACACTAATCATGATTCACACTTAATGCTGCCCAATCTTAAGCATGACCTAAAAAGGCTTAATGAAATTGAATTAATTCCTTTTAAGTCATTAATTGAATCTGGTATCGATAGCATTATGACTGCACATATCAAATTAGAAAATATTGATTCCAAAAATCCAGCCACCCTCTCTTATACAATTTTGACAGAATTGCTTCGTAATCAACTGAACTTTAACGGGCTCATAGTAACTGACGCATTAATAATGGAAGCAATATCAAAAATCTATGGTTCTGGAGAGGCCGCAGTTTTAGCTATCAAAGCTGGTGCAGATTTAATTCTTATGCCAGAAGAGCCTTTTCAAGCAATAGAGGCAATTTTTATGGCTATCAAAAAAGGAGAAATATCTAAAGAAAGAATTGAAAGATCGATTCTTAGAAAACAATCAGCCCTGCAAAGGCTATCAAGTAAAGAATTGGATTCGAGAAATTTTCAGGAAATCAGGCGTCCAGGAAAACTACTTGCAAAAGAAATAATAAGAGACTCTTTAGAAATACAAAACCCTGGGAAAATCGGTCCTAGTAGTAATGGAATCAATCTAATAAGTGTTGAAAATGCAATCAATTGTCCTTTTCTAAACAGACCTGCTCCTGCAATTGTTCTACCTAAAATGGCAGGTTATCGCTCTCTACTAATAGATAAAAATGGGATTTCCCCTTGGACAGGGAGCAAAAATGAGCCTCTTGATTTGGATCTTATTGGTAAAGCACCTATACTTTTACAGCTATTTCTTAGAGGCAATCCTTTCGACAGAGGAATGGAGATGCAAGAAAATTGGATTAATGCTGTCATTCAAATTCAAGAGAATGATCTGCTCTCAGGTTTAGTGATATATGGAAGTCCCTATCTATGGCAAAAGATTATTAATATTACAGACAAAAATATTCCCATTGCTTTTAGCACAGCACAAATACAAGAAGCACAAACACAGGCATTACGCAGATTGATAAAATCAGAAGTTATTAGAGGGAAAAATCAAGAGGCCTCAATTAATCGGTTCATAGACTAACCATAATTTTGAACTTTTTTGAATTTACTGGATCTGTTTAGAAACAACCGTCAAGGTCGAAAATCAACCAATGGAATAAAGGCAAGTGCTTTGTTCGTAAAGATTTTCAATATTAGATATACAAATGAAAACTTTATATCCGAAAATAGGAATTTAAATCAAGAGCCTGATACTTAATTATCCCACTGTGAGAAAAGAATGAAGGAACAACAGCCGCTTCTGGACAAAACTATAGTGGTCACAAGAGCTCAAGATCAATCCAGTGAAATTCGAAAGCAGCTTTTGGCTTTAGGTGCAAGAGTATGCGATCTTCCAGCATTAGTCATAGGTCCTCCTAAAACATGGGGACCTCTTGATGAAGCACTTGAAGAAATCGATGATTTTCATTGGATAATTTTCTCAAGTGCCAATGGAGTTGATGCAGTAGAAAAACGATTAAATATAAGCAATAGAAGTCTTTCAAATACAAAAAAGTCTACGAAAATTGCTGCAGTTGGGAAGAAAACTGCAAATTACCTAGACAAGTTAGGAGCAAAAGTAGATTTCATTCCATCTGATTTTGTAGCAGATAGTTTAGTAGAAAATTTTCCTATTTCAGGATTTGGTTTAAATATTCTGTTGCCCAGAGTTGAAACTGGTGGAAGAACTTTTCTGTCAAATGCATTCAAATCTGCAGGAGCAAAAGTGACAGAGGTGGCTGCGTATGAATCATCCTGTCCAGAGAGTCTGCCATCAGCAACTAAAATGAAAGTCAAAAACAACGAATTAGATGCAATCCTTTTTAGCAGTGGAAAGACTTCACAAAATTCAGCCAAACTACTATCAAGAGCTTTTGGTTCGCAATGGCTTGAGAAACTAAATAATGTAAAAATTGTATCTATTGGGCCACAAACAAGTTTAAGCTGTAAAAAATATTTTGGCCGGGTAGACAAAGAAGCAAATCCACACAGTGTAGAAGGACTTGTATCTGCATGTATTGATCTAGATTTATAATTTCTTAAATTAAAAAGTTAATTATTAGGGCCTAACTATGTCGAAGGTTGGTAGCCACTCTCCACAAGATCACTAAATCTGTCTAAATTGGCTTGCAATTCTTTATTTACCATGCCTCCTAAAATATTTGCTTCCATTAATGGTGCCAAAACTTTCGGCAACTCATAACTTACTGTCAGTTTAACCACCGTATGATTTAAGTCTTCGCTATAAAACCTAACCGCTCCCTTCGTTGGCAAGCCACCAACAGATTCCCACTTCAACTTTTGGGCGTCAATTCTTTCGCTAATACGTGCTTTCCACTTAAATCGAAAACCATTTGCAGCCAAAGTCCACTCAGTCAAATCTGGGAGAGTGTTCGTCTCCTCTTCTACTGTGCGTACCGATTCAATCCAAGTCATCCAAAGCGGCATTGCCTCTAAATCACTCCATACGCCCCAAACTCTTTCTACTGGAGCATTAATGTTGCTAGTGACTGTATGTTCAAGCCAGCGTCCCATTCTTAAAAGACCTTTGAGCTAAGGAAATAATCCTCTTTTTCTTTAAGAATAGCCGCTGCAGCAAGATGTCCACTCATTGTGGCGCCCTCCATTGAATCAATATAGTCCTGACGTGTATAACTCCCTGCTAAAAAGAAATTTTCAACAGGGGTTTTTTGGTTTGGTCTAAAAGGTTCCATACCAGGAGACTCTTTATATAGGGATTGAGCCAATTTGACAACATTGCTCCAAACCAATTTTAAAGGCCGAGCCGAAGGGAAAAGTGATCTCACCTGAGCATCAGTATGAGCAACAATTTCCTCAATTGATTTTGGTATCCAAGGGTCACCAGGCGTTAGAACACACTGAAGCAATGAACCAAGACCATCAATTCGATAATCCTCAGGACTAGCAACTGCTAAATCTGCAAAACAACTGAAGTCAGCATCAGCTGTATATAACAAATTATCTAAACCTGAAGGACATTTAAGGTTATCTCTAGCGGCAATATCACAAATCTCTGTAACCCAGCCGTTATAACGTAACTGAACTGTTGCTACAGGAACAGCTTCGAGCTTATCTATTACTTCAAATTGAGGAAACTTCTTCCAATCTTTTGGTAAAAGCTTCTGAATTCCTGGGACATCGCATGCGGCAAGATACTGATCGGCTTGAACCTGTATATCCCCATCAGGAGTTCCCAAGTTTAATGCTGTTATGAAAGGGTTTTGATCATTTTGATAAAGCACTTCTTTTACACGATGACGCAAATGTAGCTTTCCACCTTTAGAGGTGATGTAATCAAGAATTGGTCCTGTAAGCCAACGATGGGGAGAACCTTTCAAAAGATTCAATTTTGATGCTTGAGTACGTGTCGCAAACATCAAAAAGATCGTCAACATACATCTTGCTGATATTTGTTCACAATTAATAAAGCCAAGAGCATAAGCAATCGGATTCCACATGCGTTGAATACTCTGAGCGCTGCCACCATGATTAAAAAACCAATCTTGAAAACTAATTGAATCGAGTTCTCTTATTGATCTCATCGCCCCTTCATAATCCACTAAACCTTGCACAATCGGACTTGTCCCAAGCGCTAGTGCATTCCTTAATTTATCAACAGAGTTTAGTTGCGATGTAGTGAAAAATGCTTTCAACCCATTAAAAGGTGCTCCAAGGCCAAAGCGAAAGTCCAGCGAGCGAAGATCACCTCCTTTATTCACAAATAAATGTATATGGTCCTTTGGAAGCAGATTTTCAATTGCCCCTACTTTTCGCATCAATGCAAAAAGATTTGAATAATTAAAAAAGAACACATGGAGCCCCATTTCAATGTGGTTTCCCTCTGGATCCTCCCAGCTGCCAACTTTGCCTCCAAAGAATGGTCTCGCCTCATAAAGATCTACTTGATGCCCTGCATCAAGTAGATCTACAGCTGCTGTCAATCCAGCAAGCCCTGCGCCAATAATTGCTACCCGCACCCTCTTCTAAAAAAACTACCTCCTGACTCTATGAAGATGACGGGCAAAAATGCAGAAAAAGAAATAGCTTAACTCTCATAAAATCAAAAAAGCGTCATTACAATCCATGAGCAGCCCAGAAACCAAGGCTGTTAGCCACACAGCTAATGATGGCAAAGGCATTCTTGTTACAGAAACAGCGATGCATCAATTAGCAAAACTCTGTTCTGAGCAAGGTCAAAATCAAGTCTTAAGAGTAGGTGTTCGCTCAGGAGGCTGTAGTGGGATGAGCTACACCATGGATTTTGTACCGCGTAGTGAAATCCACAAAGATGATGAAAAATATGAATACACAGCCCCCGATGGAAATTCTTTCGATGTGATCTGTGATCCGAAAAGCCTCCTATACATCTATGGAATGCAACTTGACTTCAGCA
>QCGG01000010.1 GCA_003280055.1 Prochlorococcus sp. AG-363-P19 | reverse complement strand
ACGCATCTTTTTCTTGTTACTTTTCTAGTTTGGGTAAATCCTTGATTTCAGATTCTAATCGCTTCTACGTTGACTCTATTTTTAAGAGTTTGCTCTTGATTAGATCTAGAAAATATGAATATATTTCTTTAATATTAAAACTTTTTGAGGCAATCTGATGATTTGGTCTACTCAGGCAATGCCTAGTCAGGAAGGACGGATAGCTTTTATTACTGGTGCAAACAGTGGTTTGGGTTTTGATACGGCTCAAGCTTTACTTGAAAAGGGTGCGACTGTAGTTCTAGGTTGCCGGTCTGTAGAAAAAGCAGAAAAGGCTCGTCAGAAACTTTTGGGTCGAACGAACTGTGGAAATATTGACGTCTTAGAAATAGACCTTGCTGATTTGAGTAAAGTAAATACGGCTATAGATCTTATGATTAATAAATATAAGAAACTTGATCTTTTAATTAATAATGCGGGAGTGATGGCACCTCCTCAGACATTTAGCAAACAAGGCTTTGAGCTTCAATTTGCAGTGAATCATTTAAGCCATATGGCCTTAACTCTTAAGTTACTACCGTTGCTTTCTAATCATTCTGGGGCACGTGTTGTAACTGTTTCCTCAGGGGCTCAATATATGGGAAAAATTAATTGGGATGATCTTCAAGGAGAAAAAAAATATGACCGTTGGGCTTCTTATTCTCAAAGCAAATTGGCAAATGTAATGTTTGCTTTGGAATTGAATCAACGATTAAATTGTTCAAAGCTTCCTGTCGTATCTCTTTCAGCTCATCCAGGTTTGGCCCGAACAAATCTACAGCGAAACTCAGTAAAGTCGAACGGCTCTTGGCAAGAGGCTATAGCTTACAAATTAATGGATCCTATGTTTCAAAGCTCTCAAATGGGATCTCTTCCTCAGCTCCTCGCGGCAATTGATCCAACCGCCAAAGGAGGTGAACAATATGGTCCTCGATTTAATTTTAGAGGTTACCCTCAACTTTGCGAGATAGCCTCATCAGCTTTAAACAAAGAAGAAAGAAAAAGATTATGGGAAATCAGTCTGAAATTTATTAGAGATTTTGTTGAAATCAGCCTAGAAATGGAACTTCTTGAAAAGACAAAATAGCTCTTTTATTAAAGAGTGCTCAAGTTTCTTTGCTGCGACTTTAATAAGGGTCTATTCCAAGATTTAGAAATCACTTCGAAAACCACCAGCTTTTAAGAACTTCCTTTAATGGTCATGGTCATGGTCATGGTCATGGTCATGGTCATGGTGCATTTCATTGCCAGTAACGTCTTTAACTTTGGATTCGCATCCACTTAGAGAAACGGGGATGAAAACAATTGCTGTCGCAAGAAATGGAAAAAGGATTTTTTTCATGAAATCAAGAAAAAAGACTCACGTAAACAATGATAACGGTTATCGTTCTCGCTGCACGCCTTTCTTTCCGTGTGAGGAACTAAATGAAACTCTTCCAGCAATTGCTGGTGGCTCCTGCTGCATTGGGCCTAATGGCACCAATGGCTGCACAAGCCGCAGACCTAAACATTGACGGTGTGTCCGAATATTCGGCAGCCGGCGAGCAGGTCACCAGCGTCTCCCAATTCTCTGACGTTTACCCAACCGACTGGGCTTATCAGGCTCTTTCCAGCTTGACCGAGCGTTATGGCTGTGTAGCCGGATACCCCGGTGGAACATTCGGTGGTAACCGTTCAATCACTCGTTATGAGGCAGCTGCATTATTAAATGCATGTCTTGATCGCGTCACTGAAGTTAGTGATGACGTTAAGCGCCTTCTTTCAGAGTTCGGTCCAGAACTTGCTGTTCTCAAGGGCAAGGTTGATGGCATCGAGGCTCGTATTGGTGACATGGCCGCAGGTCAGTTCTCCACTACAACCAAAATGAGTGGTGCTGCAACATTCGTTGTTGGAGCTAACGGCTTCTCTGGTGATGAGGCATTTGCTAGTAGTGACACAAGTAATCCCAGGCATGCGAATGCTGGAGATACTGATGGTGGAACTGTGTTCAGCTATGACCTGCAATTAGAGCTTGCCACCAGCTTTACTGGGGAAGATTTTTTGAATACTGTCTTGAGAGCAGGCAATTTTGGCAGTAATGGGTTTGGAGGATCTGGATATACAGAACTTTCTACTTTAGAAACGGGTTTTGGCAGTAGTGATCAACTCAAGGTTGACAAGCTTTGGTATTCATTCCCATATGGTGATGACCTCACGGTGACTTTTGGACCTCTGGTTGGTTCAGAAGACATGCTTGCGGTCAATCCCTCTCTTTATGGTTCTGAGACTATTCTTGATGTATTTACGTATGCAGGTGCGCCTGGTACATATGGACGTCCTTTAGGTGGTGGTGCTGGTGTCTCTTGGAATCAAGGCGACATCGACGTAAGCGCAAACTATGTCTCTACTAATGCTTCAAGTAGTAATACCGCTACTGGTGGAGGCATTATGAATGAAGCAGCTGCAAATAGTGTTGCTTTTCAACTGGCTTATAGCAAGGAGAATTGGGGTACAGCAATTGCCTACAACTATGCCTCAACAGACCATCAGAATATCCTTGGAGGGTCTACAGGAACTTCATTAGCCAATGCTGTGCATGATATGGGGCCAACTAATTCCTATAGCATTAGCACTTGGTGGTCTCCTTCTGAGACAGGCTTAATACCCACCCTGAGCGCTGGTTGGGGAATTAATAAAGTTGATGATGAGGATGATTCGAACGCTACCTATGACAGTGCTACGACTCAGTCTTGGGCTGTCGGCATGGAGTGGGAGGATGCTTTTTTAGACGGCAACATCCTTGGGTTTGCTTTTGGTCAACCTAATTTTGTGACTGACATTGATTACGACACATCAACTACCGACGATGATGCTGAGGATGGAAATTATGCAATGGAATGGTGGTACAAAATACAGGTTTCCGACAACATTACAGTTACTCCGGCAATCTTTTACTTAAGTCGTCCCTTCGGCGACCAGACTGATCAACGTTCAGATTTAAGTGATGCAGGCTCTAAAGATTCCACCTTTAGCAACTTTGGTGCACTTGTGAAGACTACCTTCATGTTCTGATTTAGGAGAGATTGGCTTAGGAGCGGTTGATTCCTTTGTCAAACAGTTGCTCTTATTAGAGATACTAAGAGCAACTGTTTTTTTAATATTTTGAGGAAGATTTTCAAGACCTATTGATAGCAATAGATCTTCGATGTTTATTCGCCAATGGCTAGGCTCCTGTTTTGCAATGGGGTTTTCTGGGGTTGCGTCTGTGAATGGATTTCTTTTCAGTCCTGTACATTCAGCTTGATGACTTAAATGGCTCTTTCCTTTCGCAAGGAATTGGTTTTGTTATATCAAGAGATTTTGGCGAAAATGGGCGATTTGAAAAGACCCCAGGAGAACCTCGAGCTCGGATTCTCTTTGTTGATTCAATATCCAATTAATTGCATGATTTTTAATTAGGAATTTTTTACTAGAGCCAAAATTTGGTATCTGTTGCTACCGTTTCAACACGTTCGTCCCTTGGTTGGGATGCATGTTTTGGCAGCAGGGAACGGGGCTGTTATTTCGGAGGAACGTCATGAACACTCTCCCATTAATTCGCTCGCATATAAAAAGAGCCGCTCGCATTCACAAAGCTCAGTTAATTGCAACTTCTCATGGAAGTAAGTATCACGATCAGTCAGTTTTAAATGCTAATTCTGCTTCAAGAAAGGAGAAGGCTAAGCGTCTGCATGATGCTCAATTAATGGCGTTTTAAAAGTTTGAAAAGATCTGAAAAGGATTGAGGGATTCTTTCTGATCCAGTCATATCAATAGTTTTTAAGCATTCATTAGCCAGTAGTTGATTTCATTAATACCTTCTCTAACAAATGTTTAATGATTTCTGCTCGTGTGTTGGCAGAATATTCAAATAAATCGTTTCACTTTTCTTTCAGGTGCAACTTTGTAAAAGAATTCTCTTCGTTTCTATTGTTTTTCTGCTTTTGTTTTTCAATAGCAGTTCTGTCTTAGCCTATTCGGAATCTGAAGAGCTTCCTAAGTGCGTTGTAGTCACTCATTGCGTTCGTGTCGCTTGGGAGTTTAGTGATATCGAGGCTTCGTTTAAAGAAGCTGTAGAGGCAGTTGCGAATACGCCTAGAACTAAAATTGTTGAACAGACTGATTCTTTCATCCACGCTGAAGCTAAAACTAAATCAAGAAGGTATACCGATGATCTCTTATTAAAAGCATTCCCTGAAAAAGGTTTCATTCAGGTTAGGTCTGAATCCAGAGTTGGAATAGGAGACATGGGAGTTAATAAAAAGAGAGTTGATGATTTGGCTTACCGTCTATCACCGCTGAAAATTAGTGATTAGTCAGGATGTTTACGGATTCATCGCTGCTCTTCTGACGACAGTGGCTTTTTTGCCTCAAGTTTTAAAAACTTGGAGAACTAAGAAGGCTGATGATGTGTCATTAGTGATGCTAGTAATGTTTATCAGTGGCCTCTTTTTCTGGATTATCTATGCAATCCAGACAAATGCTCTCCCAGTTTTGATAGCCAACATAATTACTTTGATCTTCAACCTGACAACCCTTTCCCTGAAGTTGATATATAGAAATGGAAATCGTTTTCAAGAAACTGCCTTGTGAATTTCTACTGCTGAGGTTACCAGCATTCTTACCTTGAATTTTAAAAATATCTAATAACAATATATGATTGATTCTTTGTAGGCTCTTTTTACAAATTGCTTGAAAGCTCTGAAAGGATTTGATTCCATAAAGCTAAAAAATACCAGGAATAATTTACCCAGTGAATGTGTAGCTTCCTAGAGCAGTAAAGATGCCGATCATAGCCCACCTTCCGTTTAAAATTTCAGCAGATTCATTCATTGCTTTTTGAATTGTTGTTTTGATTTGCTTAGAAAATGCCTGGAATAATCCAGCCAAATAAGGCATAATTGTGAATTAGAATAAAAAATCCAATCATTGCCATGCGGCTATTAGTAAGTTCTGCTTTCCTCCAATAATTTGGAAGTTCATTTGAGAATGTTTTCATTAGAAAATACCTGGGAGAATTTGACCTCTGGTTGTGTAAGCACCGATACAAGCAATAAAACCAATCATTGCCCAACGACCATTTGTTTTCTCAGCATCAACTGAGTAGTTGATGTAGTTTTCTTGTGGCTGAAGACGAGGTTCTCTCGCAAACATGTTTTTGCGACCATCGTCCTCAGTAATAATCAAAGGAGAAGATGACATGGTTTGCTCCTTTTAAACAACACCAGGAATGATTTGGCCTGTGGTTAGGTAAGCACCTGTTGCAGCAAAGAAGCCCAGCATGGCAGCCCATCCGTTGATCCGTTCAGCAAGGAAAGGATTAGCTATAGCATCTAGCTGTGGAGACTTTTTCATGGGAAAAGAAAGGTAGAAAACCGCTAAGTAGCGAGCTGTTAAGAACTATAACAGACTTTATTACAGAGTGTGACTATTCAAGTCTTCGAGTTTTTTAGGTTAAATCAAGATAGTTTCTAAAGGTATTGATTTTATTGCCTTTATGCCATTTATGAAGATTGAATTATGCCTCTAGATTAATCTGAACTGTATTACTAATTTTGGTTAGTATTAGTAATAAATATCAACCCAACTTGCTTTCTTTTGGTGAGTTAGTCTCATTTTGATTCTTTTTTATTTGATTGGTAGTTATCTTCTTCCCAATAAATACACTTAAGTCTTCTGGGGGCAGCCAACTTCTATTTGCTCCATTTTTAAAGGCAAAGCGTAGGAATTCCGATGCATATAGGATCCGGAATCGCCGGCTTGCTGAGCCAGGTTCTCCTCCATGACGTTTAACAAGGGTTTTTAAAACTGTGTAACCAGTTGATATAGAAGGTTCGCCAGTGATAATCAGCAATGTGCGGGCAATAGGTGTTCGGTAGTTTCGGTTCCAAACTCGCGTTCCTTGTTTACTATGACTCGTTTTATGGGATTTAAATTTTCTAGCTAATTGTTCCCAGTCGAAAGCACTATTTAATTCAAATTCTTTCCTTGTTTTGACTAGTTCATAGGCCTCAGCCAAACCCTTACCTTCAGATTTCATTATGAGCGAGATGTCCTTGGAGATTTGCAATATCCATCCGGAACTTGTGCCGACCCACGGAACAAAATCTGGATCGCTCTTTGCCTTTGGCCCAAGAATAATGCTGGTTCGGTTGTTGTTGTCAAAACGAACTGTCAGCAAAACTTTTTGTACAAGACCCTTTCCTATTCCCCGGACCATCCATCCCTCTCCACATTCCTGTCGAATTTCTTCGCGCAGTGAGCTTATCCATTTTGAAGGTTTATCAGGCATTGGTTTCTTTCAAAAATAAGGCGAAGGGATACTTATGTCATCAGCTATCCAATCTTTCTCCTACTCAAATGCACTTTTAACTAGACATTAGTTGGTTTAAGTCAAATAAATATATTCTCAACTGCAAGATTCGAAAAATGTTTCAAGAGGCTATTTGGTCTATTTTGATCGAATTCTGCGTTAGTTCTTTTCTTTCTTATTGCGAGGCTGCTTTGAAATTAAGAGCTTAAGGCTTCGAATTTTCTTGGCAAATCAAATATATAGGGATGTGTTGAAACTCTACTTTGAGAATCCTTGTGCTTAAGCCAATTTACAAGTGGGGTCATGGTTATCTGAAGTTCATCTGCGAGGCTTTTTAGCTGTTTCAGATCTGCTCCATATCCAGTTCTTTCAATCCAGTTTGCCATTAATCCAATGTCGTGCTCAATTAAATTGACCACTCTGCGTGGAATCATTACATAGCTTACTGTTGGAGAATCTTGTCCTTTTAGTTGTTGCCAAAGAGTTGCCATTTCTTCTCCAGTCATTTCTTCTCCAGCGATATTAAGGGCCTCTCCCTGAAACTTTTGGGGATTTTTGAATATTGCATTTGCCCATAGACCTATATCATCAACGGCTATTGTTTGCCAAATCTTGTTCTTGTGTACAACCCCAGGGAAGATTCTCTCAGAAATCTTAATGCCAGGCAGATCACTATTGAAATTTTCGTAGTAACTTACAGGTCGAAGAATTGTTGAGAGTTCTTTGAGCCCTTGCTTTAAGATGTACTCTTCGATACTCCATTTGCTCGTAAAATGTCCTGGTGCTGGGTGACTTTTTAGAGGATCTTTAGGTTTACAAATAGAACTAAAAATAAAGTGTTTTAAAGTTCCTAGATCTGCGAATTTCTTTGCTATATCTATTAAATTCCGCCCTTGCTTGATTTCATAGTCACGAACCATGCTGCCACGCCCTAAAACCCAACCTTTTGTGGGAGTGGTGTTGCCAAAAATCCCATAAACCCCTGAAAAGCACCTTTCTAAAGTCTCTGGCTCTAGGAGGTCAGCTTTTACTATTTGGACATTATCTAATCTCGATAATTTCTCTGATTTTTGACTTGATGGGAAGCGAGTAAGTGCACGAATATGAAAAATACCGCTTTTTGATAAGTGCTTAACAACTGAATAACCTTGCCGACTCGTTGCCATAGTGACTGCAATGATGGGCTTCGAGTCGTTTAATTCAAGATTCTCAGGAGGGTTTGAACTGTTCTGAACAAGGCCTGTCTTATCAGAGGATTTCAATTGTGAAGAAGAAATAAGCTCTTATTTCGAAATGTAAAGCATTTTTCTCTGAACCGTGGGAGGCCAATAGATGAGTTTTAGATGCTGCGAGTAGTTGCTTGTGAAACGTGTGAGAGCTTCATCGTCAGAGAACAAGACGGATTTATCAGCTGGCGCGAATAAAAGAAGCACTTTCTGTGCAATTAAATACAGCTGTTAATTAAAGCGATCGACCTAGGAGTGCTATTCCTTAATTAAGCAACTTTTTCTTCTTCTTCAGTGATCACCTCAATCACTTCGGGACTGAATGAAGAAAGTGCAGTGTCTTCATTTTCATTCAATGTCAATTCAAATGCAGGCGCTTCAATTGTTTGACCAAATCGTGATGCCAGTTCATTTAATTCAGTTGAATCAGAAAGAGGCTCCGTACTGGAATCAGAAGAGAAGGCAGATTTGGTCAAAATTCTTATTAGCCTGTTTAGAGATAGGGCAAACATCTTGCAAATGTCAAACAAGCTCTTGACTTCTTCCTTGATCAAATTCTGGGAATCTTTCTTGACGAAGTAAGTTGTCACCGTCCATCCAGTTAGACCAATAAGGAACAGAGAGAAAGATCCCGAAATTAAATTCAACATTACTAGAGGTTAGATACAGTCTTATATATATCGATTGTTTGTGAATGCTGCAAGGGAGATCCCATTCCTTGGAAAATAGTGAGGTCTCCAATTTCGTTAAGAATCGATAAGCAGTTTGCCAAACTGCTTGGAATAGTAAAAGTTCTTTCAGTTGATTCTCTGACGATGATTTTCTTCGTTCTCAATCTGTTGCGATGCTTGATATAGCATTTCCATTGTTAAAGATGTAGTTTTTGGACAGTCATCAATTTTTAAAGAGGTTTGTTCTATGCACTTAGATAAATATAAAGCAATAGATTTAGAAAGTGATTTTTCAAAGATTTGATCAAATGTGATTTTCTTTTTGTAAATCCGGGGGGATTTTAAACAAAGATTTGTTTTAGGATCGATCAATAAATTTGGTGAATATATGCTAGTAGAAGAATTATTTATTTCAAGCTTTCCATTCTCAAAGCAAATGCTCATGTATGAACTTAATGGACTAGTATATGAATTATGAATTGTAGATATTACACCAGATTCATGTCTCATTAAGGAATGAGAACTTCGAGGTACACTATTTAAACTTTCTGCAAATTCAAAATAGCTACGCACTGGCCTCCCAAAAAGATAAATTGCTAGATCAATATAATGAATCGATAGATTTTCAAAGATTCCTAATGGTGAAAGTTCTCTATCTGCTTTCCATGAATTTAGATATGAAGGCTTGAGGGCAAAGGGGTATGAGTGATTTACATGGAAAGACTTTACTTTCCCAAGTTTTTTTTGATGTTCCCCTGAGCCAATTAATGATGGGATTAATGACCTTCTAAGATTAAAACCTGGAAATATTCTTGATGAATTAATTATTCTATTGATTTGGTTATAGTTTTTTGATGAATTTAAAATAGGCTTTTCGCAATAGATAGGAATCTTTGGAATAAACTGCATCGCTTTTTCTATATAACTAATATGACTAGAGTTGACAGAGCAAATAAATATTCCTTTTGTTTCAGGCTTTATTTCACTAGGAAGAAAATCTCTACTGATTGTATATGCTTCCAGATTAGGGTGGGATCTTTTTATTATATTTTCGACCTTTTTAGCATGATTACCATAACCTCTAAAAGCAATTTTCATGAATAAGTTGGATGAGAAACTCCACAACGATCGCATGGTGTAACCATAGATCTTTC
This sequence comes from Prochlorococcus sp. AG-363-P19, assembly GCA_003280055.1. GTDB lineage: Bacteria > Cyanobacteriota > Cyanobacteriia > PCC-6307 > Cyanobiaceae > AG-363-P08. The sequence continues at coordinate 69,581 of QCGG01000010.1, read as the reverse complement.
TGTTGCCAAATGTTTCTTTCTTAACCATTCTAGATTTTTCCATGCTTTCATTATTCCACCTATATCTTTAATATTGCCAGGAGAGAGTTTGCTTTTATAGTCAACATCGCAGGTGTTGACTACTCCATCATGCCATATATACAATCTTTCCCAAGGGTAGATACAGCTCTGTTTTAAATCCGGGTGGCTAGTATTTAAATAAGTATTCCACCTTTCCTCAGCAGGATTTAAATAGGCGTCATCACAATACCTTTCCCAGAAACTTTTAAATGCTTTAGGGTTTTGAGAACTCAGAACCTTGACTCCTGAAATTGAAACCCTTATTTTTCTATCCCTAAACTCTGGAGAATTTCTAATCTTCCAGAATTCTTGAACATTTTTTAGGACAATATTATAATCCCCTCCAATTCTAATAGATTCATATTCTTTCTTTAGATGAGAATCTATACTAAACACCACATGATTAACTGAACTTAAAATAGACTTCGAAAGCTTAGCTGACAAACGAGAAGCATTGGTATTTAATTTTAGTTCTAGAAATTTTCCTCGTGCGTAGTCCAACATCTCTATCAATTGAGGATGAAGTGTAGGTTCACCCCTTGATGCTAATGTAAAGGCTCCTATTCCATTAGCAAAGCATTCATCAACGATTGAGGTGTAGAAGTTATAATTCATTTTCCCCATGAATTCATTTGTGGTAAATGTTTTATCTGTCTGGAAACACATTGGGCAGCGCATATTACATACTGATGTAGGTTCGACTAATACATAAGCAGGAACAGTTGGTGCAATTCTTATCTTAGGTAAGTAAGTAAACTTGAATCTGTGGAAGAGAAAAACTATTTTTTCATCTATAGTTTTCCCATGTTCTATAATAGAATTCGTTTCTTGATTACTAAGCCAGGTCAATTCCTTTGCGTATTTATTGAAGAGCTCAAAATCCCTTTTTGTAATTCTGTACTTCTGATTAAAATCTGACGATGTAGATGAAAGTTCAATCTGTTTTTTCAGTGCGACTTTTAATTCTTGCCAAGTCTTTTGGAGGTATTTAGATTTTATTTCTGAGACACCAGGCATAATCTCAATAGCAGTAGTTGCAATGTCTAGAAATTAATTTATCCATTACAACTAGAACATAGAGGCAACACACTTTTGACAAACAGAATTTTTAGAGTAATGTCCTTGTGAATGAATTTGTTGAAGTGTTTTCATTTTGGGTGAATTCCATGCATCAAATAGACTTGTTTCGGGAAATTTACCTAGAGACAAAAGTTGAGAGTACATTACGCCACAAGGGGTTATGTCTCGATTTTTTATCACTAACCTTTGAAAAGGCTGAACGCATTTGAACCCGTCACTATGAGAGATATTCGATGAAGGATACGATTCTTTAGGTGGATAAAAATCAGAGAAGTCCTTGTCTGGTAATGGTGGTAAAAAGTTTTGAATAGAGACCATATCCACTTTGGATGTCCAAAACTTTATAAAGTCATTTACTTCTTTGTAGTTTTTCTTTTGTAAAACAAAATTTACACCTACTAATGGAAGTTTATAGCCCCCGGCTCTCTTTAAATCTAAAAAGTAGTCAATATTCTCTAAAACCTTGTCATAATTGCCTCCTACTCTTATCTCTTTATAAGTTTCAGGTTTATATGCATCCAAGCTAAATCTTAACCTTGTTAGCCCTGAGTCAAGTAAACGCTTGGCCCGCTCCTTAAATAGTAACGAACCATTAGTATTGAACATGATGTCAATAAAACCTTTATTATGAGCATAAGAGATATAGTTTTCAAGATTTGGGTTTAATAGTGGTTCATTGTCACCCTGAACGGAAAGGGATGGGCATGAATAAGAGGCTCCTTCATTAATGGCCATTTTATATGTTTCGAAGTCCATTTCTTCTCCTTTGGCATATTTCTTTAGTTCTTCTGGATAGGCAATAATGCATTGAGGGCATCTATAGTTACATCTTTGATGCATATCAAAATGTAGAAATAAAGGAAACTCGGTAACAGTTTCAAACCTATTTGCTGAATCCCATAGTTTTCTATAGTTTGTAAATTTCTCTCCTAAGATATCTGCAAGCTTTTTGTTTACATCTTCTTCTTTAGAGTAATGTGCTACTTTGCCATCTACGGTATATGACTTTTCTGCTGATTTTCCCATTGATAATTCAATGTTTGCTAACTCTACAGATCTTAGCATGAATCTCTTCAGTTTCAATTAGTTCTTTTTTCTTTAACTTCCAATTTGCTGGAAAATTGATAGCAGTATTTTATATACTTGATTATTTACGAATTGCTTTCAACACTTACTTATTTGAGTAAAAACACTTGTTTTTTCGGTTTTTAGATACTATTTTTTAAATCCTTTAAGCCTCTAATGTTAATTTAGGATTGGCTTCTCCTCAGCCAAAACCTGTTCGAGTTACGATTTTAAGTTCTTTGCATCATAGTACCCTCTATCTTGAAGACCTTGCTTGGCAAAGTAAAAATTTATTCGATAGATCTTCTTAACACCTTAAGTCTAGAACATTAGCATCTTTATACCATTCATAATGTGCAATAGATTGCAATCTCTTTGGTTCTCTTTATATGTGATTGGCTTAACTCATTCCATTCGCAACATTCTCATTTTTCCAAAAAGCCTTTTGAACCTATTAATTGAACATGATTTGATTCCTACTATTTATATTCTTCTGTTCATTGCCCAGTAATTACTTTTTTTTACAGTTGATTGTTAGAGGGCTTAGGCTTTAGAAAATTGTGAATTGAGTTATGAAGCATTGAATACATTATTGTTTTTTCTAGCCAGTAATTTTCTTAGCCCAAGGGAAAAGATATCCAATTGCACTTACTTCAATTAGATGTCACTATCTTCAAAGGGACTTTATATTTATTTGGGAGTTGCCTGATGAAAAAGACTTCTTGTATTCTTCGATTAATTTGTCCTGACAGACCAGGTTTAGTAAGCGAGCTCGCTGGTTGGGTAGCAAACCATAACGGCAATATTCTCCATGCAGACCATCACACAGATTCTGAAGCTGGTCTTTTTCTTAGCAGAATCGAATGGGAATTAGATGGATTTGCTTTGAACCGTCAAGCTATTTCTTTTAAGCTTCAGGAATTTGCTTGTCAATTAAAAGGTGAAGCCAACGTTGATTTCTCAGACGAAGCTCCGCGAGCTGCCATTTTTGTTGGTAAACAAAGTCACTGCATATTGGACCTGCTTTGGCGTATTCGTAGTTCCGAACTTTTAATGGAGGTACCAATTGTTATTTCAAATCATCGAGACATTACACCTATCTGTAAAGAGTTTGGAGTAAAATTTAAGTTTGTTCCGACTAATAATGTTAGTAAAAGTGTTGCTGAGGATGAGATACTTAAATTAATCCATGACGAAAAAATAGAATTACTAATTCTGGCAAAATATATGCAGATATTGTCTGATCAATTTGTCCAACAGACTCCTCCAACTATCAATATCCATCATTCATTCTTACCAGCTTTTAAGGGCTCTCATCCATATCATAAAGCATGGGAGAGGGGAGTAAAGTTGATAGGGGCAACTGCTCACTATGTGACTGCAGAATTAGACAATGGACCAATTATTGCACAAACTATTGCGCATGTAAGTCACCGTGATGAGATTCCAGATTTAATTCGAAAAGGAAGAGATACAGAGCGCATGGCCCTAGCCACGGCAGTGCGATTGCATTTGCAGCGTCAAGTCATGGTTTATCGTGGGAGAACGGCTATTTTCGCTTAAAGATTAAACAATTGTTTGCTAACGATATAATATGAAGTGCCTTTCAGTTAATTGTAGATTTGATTAACTAATTTACACTCTAGATCTCCATTATATAAAAACTTTCTAGTAAAGCTTAATGTTTAAAGGGCTTAATCGGAATGCAGTATTTCCTGTTAAACCATTGCTGTTAACCATATTTGTTATTGTTTTCGCAAGTATTTGATTTCAGAAACCTCAATCAATTTGTAGAACTTGTGCTGTGTTAACAAAGTGTGAAGAGACTTTAGTGATCCCTTTTCATGGCTTTGCTGGATTGAGATGTTTAGATTGTTTGTCCCTTTATCTCCCTAATAACTTCAGTCATATCAAGAGGTCTTCACGGATTTGTTCGTGTCAAAAATACTTCAACAAGGGAGAAAGCGCTGTCTAGTTGATTTTGCTTTACTAGAAAATTTATGCGCGATTCTTATTGTTTAGGTCCTTAAAAAGTAAAGTGCTAAGAACAAGTTGATTAATTGTGCTCTTTAATTCAAGAAGGTCCGTCCCATTAGGTCTTGCTACTGCACTCGCAATGACATTTTCCAATGGCTATGCACTGGCTGGCACATACGACGCTCTATGTAGTGGGCAAAAATGTAAAATCATACTTGACGCAAAAGGTTTCACTGGCCCGAATGGTTTTATGCCCGTCCATAGGATTGCTCAATGGTATACAGGTGGAGGAGAAGAGCATAATAAAGTTGCTTCTGCAGTGGGGGCTACAGGTGGAGCAGTTGGTGGAGCAGTCGCAGGAGCAGTTGCAACTTGCTGGACAATTATTCTTTGTCCGGTTGGCTTACTTGGCGGCGGTATAGCAGGAGGAATGGGAGGCTCTGGGGCAGGCAGATCTGCCGACTTCTATTTCACAGTTGTTGGCTATGACCAGCAAGGTAAGAAGACAATACAGAGTTTTAATTTCATCAATAAAAAACCTGTTGGTAAATTAATGCAAGAACTACCAATAATTACTAATTTGGCAATGGGAGAACTGAGGAGTGCCAAACAAATAAAAGAAGCTGATCGGCGACTTTCGAGGACTGGGGGTTGGCGGATTAAATTACCTTTTAGTATTGGACCTTTTGGCGGTGATAAATCATTAGGTGATGGTGGGTTGCCAGATTCGATTTGATTTTCTAATACTTGAATACTTCGAGGAAGTAGATATTTTCATTTTAATTCTCTTTATCTCTACCGCTCTCACTCTTAAGAATTCAAAATCCTTATGAATTTAGTAGATTAATTTAAACACCAGTTTTTTGCCCAGTCCAGATGAGCAGTTAATGCTCATCTGGACTGGGCAAAATTAAGGGTTTGAGATTGTTTGGTGTTTGAGCTACTAAGGAGAGGCCTGCTATAGGCATCATTGTTTTTAGGCTTCTTTCTCAAATCCACCATCCATAGATTATTGATACCTTTAGTGAAGCTTTTCTCGGAAACGGAGCTCCCAACCTTAATTATCCTAGTGGAACTGAAGCTTTTAAAGAAATATTTCTTGGATTTTCATTATTTCCAAATAGGTTTCAAAAATAACAATTTTCTATCTATCGAGGCCAGAGATAGTTATAGTTGAGTGTATAAAATGAAAATTCTCTTAAGGCAGTGAATATTAGCAAGCAAAATAAGAGCAGGATAGCAATAAATCTCGCTCAGTTTTCTAGATTTTCGTTTATTGGTATATGCTCAAACTTGATTAATTTTTTGGTTTATATTACTTGCTTGGATTTTTTTCATTTTGCGATTAGACCTGCTGTTTTAATAGGCTATTTTGCTGGCATGATAACTTCATTCCATTATGGAAGAACATGGGTACTTGGTAATAGACATTCATTTACAATAACCAAATTAATCAAGGCTTTCTCTGTATATCTCTTTGGAGCATGGTTAATGCAAAAAGGGGTTATTGTTCTTATCAACACTGCCGGCCTTTCTTCTGTGATTAGTTGGCTTTTGGTAGCTATTCCAACAGCATTATCTAACTTCATCTTCTTTAAATACTGGGTCTTTAATGATCGAAATAAAACTCCTATAAGATGGGGAGGAATATCCAAGTTGGAGTTTCTTCAGACATGGGCGTCAAATCTAATCTCCTATATAAATCCAGTCGTAATTCATAACTTGGAAAAGTATTATGCCATTAAGAAGGCATTCTATCTTTCACTAATAGAGGATATTGAAGGAGATTATATAGAATTTGGAGTTTTTGAAGGCTCTTCATTTACTCATGCTATTAGATGCTACAGAGATCTCTACAAGTATATTCCTAAGGGCCTCGAGAAGAAAACAAGATTTTTTGGATTTGACTCATTTGCAGGTTTTGGTGAGTTAGACAGCAATGACATTCACCCTTTTTATGTGGATGAGCAGTTTACGACTTCTTATGACCATGTCTCAAGAAGAATATCTAGGGTGTCTAAGGGGATAGATTTTAAACTTGTTGAAGGATTCTTGGAGGAAACCTTGCAAGTCCTCCCTCGGGAATATGGCATTAAAAATGCGCGAATAATATTTATTGACACAGATACAATGTCTAGCGCCGCACATGCTTTAACTTTTTGCCAGAGCCTAATAGGAATAGGAACTATTCTGATACTGGATGATTATTACTCTTATAAAGGTTCGAAATCTAAAGGCGTAGCAGGAGCATTTTCAACCTTCATTGAAAATACTGGATATTCATTCAGAGAAATATTTTCATATGGAATGGGAGGTAAAGTATTAATCTGTAATTCTATAGATGAAAGCGCTTAAAATGTAAATATTTAAAGCCATTTTTAGGCCTTAAGAATTATTAATTAGCCTAATTTAATATTGATACTTGTAATAAATTATGATACTATCGCATAGTAACTATGAAGGGTGATGGAAGGGTCAATCTTTAAGAAAACAATTTATTTTCAGTTGTTTTTGTTATTGATTGCTGGAATATTCCTGAGACTAGTTTTTGTAAGCAATCACTTCCCCCATTATGATGACCTTTGGGGATATTATCGGACACTTGGCGTAAGGGGCTTAAGTAATGAAGAGTTTATAGCCAGATTGCCTTCGAAAATAGGTATACTAATCAATTCTTTGCCCCAAAAACTTGCTTTTATATTCTCGCCCATAATAAGACACTTCTCATCAGTATATAGTAGCGTTAATGGAACTACACTAGCCCCTCTCCATTATTTCTTTTCTGGATTTATTGCGTTTGATAGTGGCAACTATAAGCTTAATTTAGTGCTCGCTAGGGCTCTCTCTTTGGCCGAATACATTGGCTTCTTTGCCATAGCCTTACGCCTTTCTAAAATATTTAGTAAGGATTTAATCAAGTTATTTTATGTCTCTATTTTAGCACTAAGTCTGATTTCCTTTCACCCAGTGATTTTATCGATCCAAGGCCATAGTTATATGGCAGCTATCCTTGGAATGGGAGTACTTATTAGTTTATTGGGAAATGCTAAATATCAAAAATCAATAAACACACAGATTGCATCCTATTCACTGTTCGTCATTAATGGAATAATTTTTCTACCTTACCTCCCATCCTTTTTGCTGACTCAAATATTGGCATATAGGATGAAGAAAACCAATCCGTTTCGATCAATTGGTTTCTACCTTTCATTGATAATTCTGGGGATATCTATAGCTCTTGTCTATTTGATTTTCATGTCATCTATTCATATAGGTTCTGGAACAGGGTATCAAGGAGGGCCAAACAATGAGTATATGTTTACATCTAAAACTATCATTTCTTCATTTAATGGGGCAATTTTTGCCTTATTTAAGACTTTAAATACAATGTTTTTGTCTCCAAGCTCTCCTCTAATTGTTAGTAGTCTGTTTACTGCATTCATATTGCTCACTATTATTTATGGATTGATTGATACGCTTATAAATTTCCAGAGCCGAATAAATGAGACCTCTCAACTCAAAGTGATTTATGTACAATTATTGCTTGCAAATCATTTCCTGCTTTATTTGTTTGGCAAGCTAGCAATCTCTCCAACAAGGCATTCGTTGATCTTGTACCTTCCGATTGTTATAGCTTCTGCTTACGGCCTTGATAAATTTATCTCAACTCTTGGGATGAAATTAGTGGTACCTCGAAACAAAAACAATCTGAGTTTTGGGAGCCTTTTAATAGTTAAAAGAGCCTCTTCTTTTTATTTGCTAATTTTATCAACTTTTCTCTTTTTAAACCTTTACCACTCTTTTTATTATTGGCTTCCAGAGATGGCACAAAGATTTGACCCCCTCACTTCAGACATAATCGATGCCCTTAAAAATAAACAGACAATTGTATATGATAAATATTGGAACTTTTCCTTAAATATACATCCGACTATTAGAGCAAACTTTGAGGAGAGAAAGTATCCTGATAAAGTTCAAAGTATTTATGATCCTTCTTGGAACGCGCAAGTATTGATCTCAAGGGACAGGAAGTCACGTGGATGGGCTTATGTCTCCAACAATCCCGAGACTCCAACCAAATCTCAGATTATGACATTAGCTAGTTCTACAGGATGTAAAAAGCCTAGTAATCATACTGAACTCATTTCCCATGCTACCAGTGTAGGTATTGATCCTGAGTATTTTGCAAACTATGTTGCGACAAACTCTCTTTATGCAGTCTCCGTAGATTGTGCAAATTAAGTCTGTCAATTATGTTTTCCGAAGATTTTGTTAATACCTCGCACTTGGAATGATTTTGTGGTTATTTTTTAATTAGTTTCATTTTGGAGGTGATCCATTGTCGTATCTACCGATCGGTCAGGAGCCAATGGTAATTAAATCAATTGATTACTCAATTTCTCCAGCCTTGAAAGGTTTCATAATTAATAGGTTTATATAGATTTTATTTTTAGACCTTTTAATTAAAGAGCCTGTGATTCTATCACGGCTCTTTTTTATTTGGCCTTGTTTTCCATCTTGTCTAGGAGCGTCTCTTAGATTTTTTAGGTACGAAAAAGATAGGGTTTTTTATTTCCTTATGTACTTCCCATTTACAAGAATGTATTTTTGAAAAGACAACTAGATCGCGTGCTCCATACTTGATAGGTTCACCTCTTTCTACTGTAATGCTTTCATCTTCTTCCAGAATTAAACAAGTTTTCCTATCAACATATCTCCAAAGCCATGTACTGGGACGCATACCCAGATTGGATATTTCTCGACTCCTGTCTTCTCGATTCTGCTTTAAGTACAGGGTGATGCGAATAAGATTGCCAATTGATTATTTAAAGCTCACACTCTTTTTAGAGGTTTTCAAGTAATTGACTTTTAATAGCGGTCGTCTCTAATTTTATGACCAATGGAAGAATCAACCAAAAGAGTGGAAATCCTTGAGAAGAAAGTCCAACATTTAGATGCAGTGTTGCGATTCCAAGCAAGAAAAAGCAAATAATCTCTGAATTCATATTGGTTTTCAAGTTGGTATAAATTGATTCACTAGACTTGCTCTTTTAGGAGGAGCAGCTGTAGTGGGAAATTCCTCCGGCGTTGAAGAAATGTTTGGGTTTTAGAAGGTCGTATTTCTTCCCCATTCCTATTGATTGTTCGTCGTAGGGATTGCTAAACAATTCCTGCAATTCTTGAATGAGACTGTAATCACCTTGCTCGGCCTTTTTATAGGCGGGTGTGATTAGCCACTCTCGCCAGGTGTACTTGGGGTTTACTCGTTTCATTTCTTCGGATGTCATTTGGAGGTCACCGTTCCTCTTGATTCGATCTTGCCACCGTTGCAGCCAACTAACCCACTGCGCGTCAATTTGTTCTGAGCTGTGCATGTAGAAGCTCTGTTTGAGAGCAGTCAGTTGATCTGGAATGTGAGAGAGCTTTCGGAACAACATTGTGTAATCCGCCTTGGAGAGATGCATCAGCTGTAGAAGTTCGTTCACAAGGTTTGCGTCATAGCTTTTGAGGCCGAGTTTCTTTGCCCACATTGCTTCAATTTCCTGATTCATGGCTTCGGCGAATTCGTCTTGCATCTCATCCAGCCTTTTCAGTGCTGTCCTGTCGTCAGTCAGCAGAGGGCGCATTGCTGCGCAGAACATCCGATAATTGGCTTCAGCAGCAACCGGTTGGTTGAAGAATGAGAAATGGTCGCCTCCTCCTGTCCATGGTTGAAATCTGGGATCGAATAGCTCGCAGAATCCGAAAGGGCCGTAGTCAAGGGTGAAGCCTCCCGCCGCGCAGTTGTCACTGTTGAAATTGCCTTGGCAGTACCCAACGCGAATCCAGTTGGCTATCAACGATGTGAGCCGTCCGCGAAACAAATGAGCCAGTTCAACTACTTGATCCGTGAATCCAAGACTAGGGTTAATCGAGCCCTGATAGTTACGCTCGGTCAAGTGTTTCACGATCATCTGTAGTTCCCTCAGAGCGCTTTTATGCGCGTTGCTACGTGCACGCCGAGCAAATAACTCAACTTGGCCGACACGAAGAAAGGAAGGCGCAACACGTGTTGTGATTGCCGTAGGGTTGTCAACCAGGATATCGGGATCGATGGATCTGGAATTCTCGGAGTACCAAGGTCTGCGAACTGTTTCGGACCCTGATACATACAGTGTCAGAGAACGTGAAGTAGGAACTCCCAGGGAATGCATGTATTCCTGGACAAGAAACTCGCGCACGCTAGAACGTAGTACCGCACGTCCATCGGCTCCACGGCAATATGGCGTTGGGCCTCCACCCTTGAGTTGCATCTCCCAGCGTCTGCCGCTAAATAGGCCTTCGAACACGGAAATCGCTCGGCCATCGCCGTATCCGTTGCCGGTTCCAAACGGGCACTGCTGTATGTACTCAGTGCCGTAGATCGACAAGGCATAACCTGTCGCCCAGCCAAACGGACGCATGGGTCCTCTTGCCACGGAGATATCGCCTGAAAACAGACGGCGGAATTGCTCGTCGAGGACGAGATCATGGCTCAGATGAAGTTCGTCAAAGAGGGTTTGGCTGTGTGCGATGTATTTAGGCGTTGGGATAGCGGTGGGGGTTACGGGTACGTAATGACCTGAGAACACCTGGCGAGGGTAGTGATCGTTACCATTGTCTTTCGCCTCAGGGTCGACTTGAAGCGAATCCATGAACGAATAATCAGCCAGTTCTGAAAATTCAGCGAAGGTTTTTGTTATTGGCGATTCGAACGCCTTCGAGGCAGGTTGCATAGGACCTAATCGTCACTTTTAGGAGTGGTTTTGGGCTGCTCAAGCAAGGCTCTTAGCTGACTTCAAAATCAGACTCTTACCTTGTAAAGTGTCGACCCAAAAGGAATAGTGCTCATCAATGGCTCTCAACCGTTAGAAAAAATTAGATGGCCACTCATTAAATTGAAAAAGAACGTAGCTAGCTCCATTCTGTCTCGAAGATACTTTTGATCGTATTAATTTTGGGATAATATTAACCCTATCTATAGGTTCGCAAAGATAATTATTTCTTCAGCCCAGATCAAATGGTTTAAAAGGTTTAGGCGAAGATTCTTGACGGTCTCTATTAGCAAATTTCAGTAGATAATCGTAAAGATCATTTTCCGAAATGTTGATTTCTTCCCCACAGGTGTCAAATATTTTTGTTGACAGAGAAGATACTAAGTTTTCTTTTGGGAAAGCAATAATTTCTTTGAGATTAGGAGAGAAAATCAATCCTCGAATCATTTCTTTTGCTGTGCTCTCGCCAGCATCTTTTGGCTGGATACCATTTGAAATTGCTAAACAAAATTTATCTGAGAAAGTAGTGCTTAATTCATCAATGAAAAGGGGTGGATTAAGGTCTTTTGCAAAAAGGGGTATTGGGAAAAGACTCAAGGACAATAGTAAGATCGATATGAGAAGAGAATGGATAAGTTTCATGTAATGTCTTGGGGTTTATTTATCTAATCCCTTTTAGCATATTATGACCATACTTTAGATCATGAGCCAGAAGATTGTTCGCTCATTATTCATTGACTTTTTCAATGTAAATCTGGAGAGATTTCTGGCAACCATCAAAAGTCTTGATGATCAATGAAAGCGTCAATTTCTAACAGCCTATCTCTGGCCAATCGTTTTTTTTAGCTACAAGAGGCTCAAGTTTCCCAAGAGAAGCTTGAGTTTTACTTCCTGAAATACTTTCATTGCTATATTGGGATTTGTGCATAATCAAACCTTTAAGATGATAAATATGATCTAATTGATAGAAATTTCTATTTTAAAATGGCTATTGAGACGACCGTTTTTGATTTCAAAATTAGCAAAAGTTTTGAGGAGTGGGCTGCGGTCTATGACAGTACGGAAAACAAAGCAATGTTAAAAGCCGGAGGTATTACTTCGCTTTATCGAGGCTTAAACAAGGAAGATGACTCGAGAGCAATAGTTGTTTTTCAAGCAGAAGAAGGAGTCGCTATGGGAATGTGGAGAGATCCACAGGCGAAAATAATGATAGAGTCCAGTGGTCATATCTATGATCAAACAACAATTACTCAATGGATACCTGGTTAATCAGGACATTTTTTCGATGAGTTGATCTCTTGAGTAAACGCTTACTTTTTTGCTTAAGATGATTTGTCAGTAGATGTTGAGAATTGCAGTCTGAATTGAAAAAATATGATCTAATTTGGGGAGTTATTTTTTTGAAATGTCTTCACCAGGTTTCATGAATGTAGTTCGCTATAGGCTTAAGCCAGAATTAGTGGATAAATATTTTGAGAAGTTGGCCGAGTTCAATAGTGAAGGCCTTATAACCAAATACGTTGCAAAAACGGGTGATAATGATTATTGCTTTGTAGGACTTTGGGAAAGCGAAGAGGCTATAGCGGCGGCAAGACCCAAAATGATCTCACATCTTGATCAGGTAAGAGATTTCATGGAAGAATTGTCACCAGAATTAGGGGTTACTGATCCCGTCTCTGGACCGATTGTTGCTAATTAGCGTATGAATTAATAACCAAAAAAAGTTTACATGCTTTTGCGGCTTCTTTTCTACCAATGGATGTGAAAGCTTTTAGGACTTCATAAGTATGTAATTATTTTCCTATACAGCTATGGGCCTCAGTAAAAATGGATAGATTGAAAAGGTTTCGAAGTGAATTTATTTCGAGTGGAAAAGTTTTGTTGGGTATATAAGCTGAACAAGATGGATAGTTGGCTTTTGGAGAGCCGATTAATCTAAACTCAGCATCAAAAGTAAAACTGCTAGATGGCTAGTAATTTCACGATTTCGCAATCTGCTGCCGCAGAATTAATTAGGCAATCTGCATTCGGAGGGACTCCAGGTCAAATGCATATTGATTTGTTGCCAGATGGTTTTGACGAAGGCTGGTTGTATATTCGTTTGAGGTGTGGGAAAGAAGCTGGTAGCCCTCTTGCAAGGACTGATGGGATTACCTTATTTGCTTCTGCAGACCAAATGAGTTTGTTGGAAGGCTTAAGTCTTGATTATTACGGTGATTTGAGTGGTGGGGGGTTTGTCATTAGTACACCAGATGGAGCACAACCTAGCCCATGTGGCTCAGGCTTTAGGATGATTCCTAAGTGAAAAATTATGAGGAATCATTTTTCCTCTTTGGATTATTCATATTTTTCTTTGACTAAGAAAAGAAAAATACAAGTTAATGTATTAAATAAAACATGTGAGTTTCATTTGACTCCTTCATTGTTCAATATTCATGTTTTTTGAATCATGATAACCATCGTTTAAAAACTCTATTTGGTAATGCTTCTTTCGTCTTTATCATCAGGTGCTCCTGCAGCTATCACTAGTCTTTCTGCTCCTATCTTTGGGATTCTTGGCTTAGCCGGATTTGCAATTTTTGCCATAGGTGGCAAACGTGATAACGATGGACAGGGTACAAACTCTTCACCTTATATCGATAATAATACTCAAACCAAGAAGAATTTGAATTCTGAGAGTAATGCCAGTTTATAAAAAAGAGCTTCATAGCATGATAATTGATTTAATTTTTTCTTGATTCTTTTATCCTCTGATTCTCATGCTTCAGAGGATTTTTTATGTAGAACTTTTTGCTTTGTTCTCATATCCCATAAAAAACCCCGCATTTTGCGGGGTTGATAGTTGCTTTCATGGAACTTGATTTTGAAAATTAACAATTAATCCCCTGCAGTGATTTTTACTGTATCAAAATTGTCGAAAGCTTTATTTATTCTTCTGAAATCAAAGCCCATTCCTCTTAATGCATGCCATAAATGACCCTGGATAAAGAAGAATCCAAGGAAAAAATGAGCGTTTGCAAGCCACGCTCGTGCAGTGTGTGCCTCCCCAGAAAGATTTGCAGCTGTATCAGTGAAATAAGGGAAGAAGTCAAAATTCAGCTTTAAAACTTCGCCGTAGAACTCTGTGGGATAAACAGTTGTGTTTGTTGAGCACCAAAAAGCTGCAATTAATGCCATGTAACCTGCACCTGCAAGGGAATAGGAAAGGACTGATTCTGCAGAGAGCAAACCTTTTCCTTTGAATGCTGTGTATTCTCCAAATTGTTTTGTTGCAATATGGAATGCACCTCCAGCAATTTCAATGAATGCAATAACTGCATGCCCACCCATCACGTCTTCCAAGCTGTTTATTGATAGGAAGTCGGCTTGGTGATTCCAAACCATTGCAAAGCTTAGGTTTGGATCAATTGTTCGAATTGCACCAGCCGCGCTATCCCAAATCCCATGGTATTTGGCAAATTCAACAAATTGAATAGCTCCAAGACCTAGGAAAATCAAATGATGGCCAAGGATAAAGGTGAGCCTGTCGGGATCATCCCATTTGAAGTCAAATTTCTTTGGTCGACCAGTGGCATCAGCAAGATTTCCCTCAAACTTTAGGGAGTGGAGAAGTCCGCCTGCTCCTAATACCCCAGAAAAAATCAGATGCAATACACCGATCACTGTGCATTCATATAAGTCAGTGATTACACCTCCTTCAACACCACCGATGCCAAGGGTTGCTAAATGAGGCAAACAAATCAATCCCTGATTACCCATAGGTAACGAGGGGTCATAACGAGCCAATTCAAAAAGGGTAAATGCTCCTGCCCAGAACATCATCAGGCCTGCATGAGCTGCATGAGCCGCGATGAATTTTCCTGAGCGGTTAGTGACTCCTGAATTTCCCGCGTACCAGTCATAGGTGACGTTTGGATTTCCGTAGGTCTGCACGAGGTAGACACATATATAGGACTTGATCAACCTATTAACTAATTTGCGCTAAAAAGTGTTCTCTTAATATCGCGTATTGCGCATGTTCTTTATGAAAATACTTCTA
This sequence comes from Prochlorococcus sp. AG-363-P19, assembly GCA_003280055.1. Taxonomy (GTDB): domain Bacteria; phylum Cyanobacteriota; class Cyanobacteriia; order PCC-6307; family Cyanobiaceae; genus AG-363-P08. The sequence goes on along the minus strand of QCGG01000010.1, from coordinate 54,566 downwards.
TGATCATCAGTCACATAGAAGTGTATTTTCTTGAATTTACGTGGCTCTGAAGCTTGTAATCGGATTATATGCAGCATAAATATGTAACTTATTTTACACATAGTTTTCAAACTCTATAGCTAAAACAAAATCTACTTTTTATTTAGTATATTTACAGCGTAACTTCCAAAAAACTATTCAATGAGCCAATATAAAGTTGATTTATGCTTGATTACTTTGGCCCACTTTTCCATAGGCATACCATTAATTGTCAGCATAATGCGCGCAAGAAGTATGGCGAAGAAAGGACTTGCACCTCCCCCTGCCGGTCTAAAGAGATGGTGACACAAATTATCACATACAAGTATCAAATATGACTGCAAATAGTGTTCTAACATATCTCAAGCAAGGGTAACTTCTATTAGAAAGTAATGAGCATATTTAAAAACCAATGCCCGTTGGAATTTTTTACGCCACAACTACTGGCAAAACCGAGGACATAGCTGAAAGACTTCATGGTCTTATCGGCAATGCTAATTCCCCAAAGGATCTTGCTGATCTCTCTGATTTAAATGAATTTAAAGATTTAGATGGAATTATTTGTGGTACACCAACATGGAATACAGGTGCTGATTTTGAAAGATCTGGAACTGCATGGGATGGAATGCTTCAAGAAATCGGAGAAATGAATCTTGCAGGTAAAAAGGTAGCTATTTTTGGCTTAGGTGACTCGTCTACATATACAGAAAACTTCTGTGATGCAATGGAAGAGCTTCATTCGTTTTTTAAGAAGTCAGGTGCTACTTTAGTGGGGTATACAAGCAAAGATGACTACACATTTGATGAATCAAAAAGTATTGTAAATGACTTATTCTGTGGCTTGCCCCTGGATGAGGACAGTGAATCTGATTTAACAGATGATCGACTATCAAAATGGGCCCTGCAACTTAAAAGTGAGATGTCAGGATTATTCTAAAAAGTCATTATGGAATCAATTGTCGCGAAAAAATAATAGAGACTGGGCGGAATTTAAGGAGACTATTTTTCTAATCGTCATTATTCTGATTGTTAATCTTCTAAATGCATAAGCATAGCCTTCATTTTAACAGTTGCTTTTATTGTTGATTTGGTTGTCCTCTATCCTTTAAAATCTTTTATAGTTAATAACTTTGGGATCTGATTCGCCACACTTTAGTTCTAAATACGCTTACCTTCAGGACTCTCTGATACTCTTTTAATGGTTTAGGATCTTTCATGATCTCTTTAGTAGCGGTTCTGTTGATAGAATGAGAGTCAGAGCAATGTTAACTAAATTCAAATTTTATGACTTCCAATAAACTGGGTTCTGAACCATTCAAAGATTTTACTGAGGATCAACTTTCTCAGCTGTTCCAGGCTGATGATGCTCTAAATAAGGAAGAGGCCAGAATCAGGGATGAAGTTCAAGAGGAAGATAAAAGAAGAAGCTCTGAGAGGAAACCCTTTATGAGATTAAGAAGATCTCCGCTTGAAATTTTCAATCGATCCTTATTCCTTCTCTTTTTAGGCAGCTTTCTTTTCTCATTTGCGTCTGTTTACTCTACAAATCGCTGGTGGTTTGTTTTGTATCTGATTAGTGCTTTTTCCTGCATTTGGTATACACCGAATAGGAAAGCTCTGAAGGAATTAATAGATGCTTGGCCAAATATTATGGATTTAATAAAGGTCAAAATAAATAAGAGAAACTATTCAGCCTGACTTTACGATTTGTTTAAGGGGAAATTCACTAGCTGATTCTTTTTTCTTCCCTTGAATTGTTTTGAGTTTGTTCGTCGTATATAGCCTTTATGCGCAAGATAGGATCGTAAATATTCTCTATGGCAAGCTTACTGCTTTCCCCTCTCTTCTTGGATCAGCGGCGCCGTGCCATTTTCCCTTGTGCCATTTTATTATGGCTATTCCACTGCTGAAAGCACTATATTTAATGTGATGGCCAAGTCTTTTTAGTCCTTCATGGATGTTTAGATGAGGAGTTGACCAATTGGCATTTTTTTCAAGCACAGTGTAGTTAGGTCTTACTGAAATTAATTTTTGACTAACTGCTTCTCTTGGCGAAAACTTTAAATCTAGTGACCTAATTAGTGTATTCGTTATGTAATGAGGAATAAGCCAGCCACCTGGTGAACCAACTGCTAACACAGGACGATTGTCACGAAAAACTATTACAGGGGACATAGAGCTCATAGGACGCTTGTTTGGTTTGATTCGATTGGCAATGGGTTTCCCTGAGATCTCTGATAGAAATGAAAAGTCCGTTAGCTGATTGTTTAAAACCATGCCTCCGGATAAATGTCTACTCCCAAAAACGGTTTCAACTGAACTTGTGTAGCTTGCGATGTTTCCATCCAAATCAACTATTACCAGGTGAGTCGTGCCTTTACCTGCCGTGCGTGGCTGACTAGCGAAATGCAAGAATTCACTACCTTTTGGGTTACCTGGGAAAGGCCTTAATGTTGTTTTACTGTTTTGGATGCTGTTTGCTCTTTCCACAATATAGACATCTTCTAGTAAACCTTTGAGAGGAATTGGCCAGTCAATTGGATCGCCTATCCAGTGCGAACGATCAGCATCTGCAAACCTTAAAGATTCTGCTAAAAAATGCCAATGACCTATCGTCTTCTCTGACAAATTCTTCTTTGATAGATGCTCATATGTGCCAAGAGCTTGTAAAACAGCAACCCCACCACCACTGGGAGGAGGGAAAGAACATACTCGCCAAGATCTATATTCTCGACAGATGGGTTGACGTTTTTTGACTTTATAATTCGCCAAATCCTCAAGAGTGATTGTCCGTACTTCACTATTGCTATCTTTCTGTAGTTGAAGGTCAGCAATAAGGTTCTTAGCTATTTCGCCACGGTAGAACTCATCAATACCACCCTTGGCCAGATTCCTTAACGTTAATGCTAATTTTGGGTTCTGAAATGGCACTCTTTTCTTAGGGAGAGAGCCATTAGGGAGATAGAGAGATTTAAAAGCTTGACTATGGTTGATTCCTAGCCTCTTTGCTAAAGAGATTGATCTCAGAAAACGGGGACTCGGAATGAAGCCCGCCTCAGCAAGATGAATACTTATTTTAAAATTATCCTTCCATGCTAAGCGTCCAAACTGTCGGTGACCTTCCCAAAGTAAAGCCGTTGTTCCTGGGACCCCTATCGAAGACAGACTTTTAGTTGCTTCCAGCCAAGGAAAAGTTTTCTTGGCTGAAGTCGTCCACATATCTTCCTTGACCTGAGCCGAAGCAGTCTCACGCCCATCAAGTGCATGTAAGGATTGTTTCGCCTGGTCCCAATACAAAAGAAAAGCCCCACCTCCCAATCCAGAACTTTGTGGTTCAACAACAGCCAGTACGGTCTGAGCTGTTATTACCGCATCCATGGCGCTACCGCCTCCCTCCAAGGTTGCAAGAGCGGCATCACTTGCTAATTGATTAGCGGTTACCACGACAGCACGACCACTAGCAGTTGAAACTTTTGTTTTTTTTGAATCAATACTCTCTGGTGCAGTCCAGTTGACTTGAGCAATGAGTGGTAGGGGAAGGCTTAACAGAACAAGGACTAGCTTGAATGATTTAAACCTTTTCAAGGTTTTGGTGGTTAAATCTAAGGACTTTCTAGCTGCTAATTAGTGCTTCTTCTATAGATATTCTTCAAGCTTATTTTCATGATGAAAAACTAACCCAAAGATTGGAATACCTTAATATTGATCAACTAATGACCCAGTATCCACTCCAGTCAGGGCTCATGCCATCGTCCCGATCCTGATTATCCCGTTCCAATTCGACGTTATATCCCTGTAAATAAACAATCTCAGCGTGATCATCTTTGTGAATTTGGTCAATTCTTTCAGACCATTTGTTGCGTGCTTTCTGTTTAGCCGTTTGGACAGAGGGGGCTACTACAAGCTCTAAGTGATGCTGTTCAAGCATTTCACCTGGCTTATATCCCCCAAGATTGATAAACCATAGTTTGTTAATCTCCTTATTATTTGCTTGATCGTTAACTACCATCTTGATTCGATGTCCATCTACAAATTTAATTAACTTATAACTATCTATGTGTAAACCTCGACTATGTCCTAGCCATTGAGCTTGTAGCTGTGGGACCGTTGATTGAATTGTTTCACCGACAACCCATCTAACATCATGCATTTCTACATGCCCTCCTGGGATTTTTCCTCCTAGTACTACAAGGTAGAGATTCATAGGTAACGTTTCATTTAGTCAACTGATTACCTATCATGATTCAAAAAAGGCAAACATCCCTCCAAAGTCTTAATACTTTTGGTTAATCTCTAATCTCTTTAGTTGGGAAATTGTCCAAATTGATCTAAACAGATCAGCAAAATAAAGTCACTCTAGGCTTTATTTTTCTTTTTCATCACTGAGGAAAGTTTTTCTTTGGCATTCAGAGAATCAAATACCTGTAGTGACTTCTGTAGACTTTCTCGAGTAAATTCGAGAAGCGATCTATTCTTCTTGCTTTCGATTAAAGGAGGAATAAAAGTTATCCTGCTACATGTCCAAGTAGACTGATGCGAGGAAGTAGAGACCAAATAATACCAAGTATCGATGTAATTGTTTGTTTTATTTTTTTGTTGCTACTTAGATCAATATATAGAGACAGAAAGTGTTGTTTCCCATAAATTGAAGCGAGAAGCATAAATGGATTGACACCGTAAAGGACACCACTAAATCTAACAGGTAATGACCTTGAATATTTTAAACTAGAATATCAAAAAACAAAAAATTAGAGGCTGTAGTGCTATTAATAAACCTACAAGTAAAAGGAAGAGGTAGTGTCCCTTTAGTCTTATGCCTTTTAGCAAATATTTTGCATTAAAAATTCCAAAAGTAGTTGCATAGTAAATGCTTCACATCACCATGAATGAAGTGTGTTGTAATGATTCTGTATGGCTGAATGAATAAGTCGCCAGACCAATATGTAAATCTTATTTTTTTAATTCTTCCAAAGATATCTGTTGCTAGAAAACTGGTTAAGCAAACTAAAAAGGTAAAGAGATACTGCCAATCATTTCTTGAAATTTTATAGCTAGATATCATTAAGTTCAACGAAAGTCAGACCACTTTTAGAATATTGCCTTGAGTTTCATGGCGGTCAACTTCATTTGACTTTTAACTAATCAATTGTCAAACTTCTTGATAATTATTATTGACCAGCTCATCGAGGACTTTTGCTCCTCTGGCTTTTTCCCCTATCGAGACTGGATTTACTTGATCAAGGACAGCCGCAAAGCAAGTAATCCAGACACTGCCTTTGCACACTGAGGCGGATTCGCAAATGTGATCTGGTGCAGCTTTAACGCAGCCTTGGGTTCTTGAAACTTTAATGCTTGCGAGTTGGGAATCTAGCTCAAACTCTAATAATTCAGCTTCTTTCTTTGTAATAGCAGTCCCTGCCGCATGACATTCAAGCAACATCTGGTAATTCATTTTCCCGTAACTTTTTGTGTGCCAATCTGCTTAGTTCTTTTTAGCAGACTCAGATGGTTCGATTTCTTCATTAGAAGCTTCCTGATTCGTACCCTTCTTGGAGTAAGGACAATCACCACTTCCCCATGCAAGCACAGGTGCTGAAGCCATTGAAAGGGCGAATAGCATTGGCAGAATTTTTTTCATGTCGATTCAAAATATTCCCTATAATAGAGTTTTATTTCCAGTTGGGATGATATTTAAATTCATATGTAGATCAGATTCTTTTACTGGCCTTAAGATTTAGCATCGGTTGCTACTATTAGATGAGGACTTTCTTGCATTTTTTCTACTTCAAGTAGAATTAATTACTTAATTAAAAGAAATCTCTCTGCCTCTGCCTCTGAACTTCTTTTTGATTTTAAGCGGCTCGTCTATTTAAAAGACCAAGTATCAATGTGAATTTTATGAGGACAGCATTAGAGGCTGCAGAATGGACGATTCTTATCAGGTTTCGTCAAAGGATTTTCGAGAGCGAATATGGCTTGTATGAATACTTAAAATGTGAGCTCTATTGCTTCCTTAGTGGTTGCTTTTCGGAAAAGTAGTTGCGCTAGGCTAAAGACCAGACTCGAATGGTGCTATTGTGACTATAGACCTTAGTTACTCTACTAATTTGTCGATCAATATAAAAACAGGTAAATTTAATCCGTCTGATTTAGATAGAGAAGTGATTGAAGTTCGCTGGCTTAAAATTAAACGAGTATCTAAAAAACTAAAAGAAGAAGCCAATACAGAAGATGAATATAGTCGAAATATATTTATTGAGAGAGGAAAGCTTTATTGCTCATGTTAGATAGCTTAAATGGGGGTTATATTGCTCTTGGAATTGTTGGAGTGATTTTTCTTGCTCTTCAGGCTTGGTGGATCAGCATGACTATTTTCAATAGGAGAAAGAAAAGTATTTTATTAGATAATCATAAGAGTGCAGAGATAAAAAAAAGACTTGAAAAGATTTTTTTAAAATCTAATGGAATTGAATAGTTCCTGAGTCTATTTGATTAACTAACCTTGGATGATTAATACTTGTATTCCTTGTTGTCCTTTTTCAGGCAATCTTCGCAGAGGCCAAAGAATTCAAGAGTATGAAAGAGTAGCTCAAATCTTTTAGAAGTTTCTGGTGGGATATGCATTGTATTTACAGGACATTTTTCTAAAAGTGTCGTTTCACCACAATTAACACAAGTTAGATGGTGTATATCTCTTTCAACAGGGGAATAAAGAACTTCACCTGTTGGAAGATGTCTAGAGCGGACCATTCCTTTCTTTACAAGCAATTGTAAGTTTCTATAAACAGTAGCTAATCCCATGGAGTGTTTACTTTCGTGTAACTGTCTATGCAAGTCTTGACCACTCAATTCATCATCACAGTTTTTGAGTTCTTGAAGCAATAGCTTTTGACGAACAGTAATTTCAGCTTTGTTTTGGATCATTGGCAAGATCTACATTGGACCTCTTCTTCTAACAATACAGAATGATCTCCTTTATGTCCCTTTAAAATACAATTTTGTAGATAACTCCCTTTTCATAAAAGCTTTCATTAAATTCCTGAGAAACTGCCATGCGGGCTTCATTGTTCAAAATAATATTAGACTGGCTTAATATTCTTTGATTTTTGACAAGCCTTAAAATACAGGTATTTACTATTAGATGATTAACTTCAGAAGTTTCCTGAACTTTGACTATTTGATTTCTCTAGCATTAGCAGTTACCTTAGATTGACTTTTTGTCCATCGATAAAATGTTGGCTTTAGATTGATTTTTTCTTGGATTCTTTTCCTTATCAGTTGAATATCCTTCGCTGTAGGCTTCCAGTCATTATATAATTTATCAGGCCATTGCTCTTTTTTAAAACGCCGCTCTAGATTTGGATGCATACCTCGTTTAAGCATTTCCTCGATTAAATCTAAATATCTTTGATGAAGGTATTTCCCCTTATTGTAAAAGAACTTGACATGACCCTTATTTAAGGTGAACTCTGTAGGTAGGTTTTCCTTTGTTTCCTTCCAGTTTTTGGAATTCAAGGAGCGCTGGAGAGCTGAACCAACCATGAAAATTTCTCTATATTCTGCAATCAGGTGTTGATCAGATAATTCACTGGGCTTTATTAAGTTGATTCTTGTCATTTACAAAAACTGCATCATGCGCGTTGACATAGAGAGCTTTTAAGATTCAAATGAATATTATTCATTTGAAGAATAGCCTTTTAAGAGTAGTTTGTAACTGTTTATTTTTTAATGAATCTTAATTGAGATTTTGCTACTTTAACATTTTGAGTATTTAATGAAGATTAGGTCTTTATATTGACAAGTAATCCGTCACGAGGAGAGGGACTAGGAAGCGGTTGCATAGTGAAGTCTTGATTGGGGACAATTGAAAGGCGAAGATTACGAAATAATCCAACTACCATTAACCGGATTTCAAGTTCAGCTAGCGCTTTACCTAGGCATACACGCTCCCCTCCACCAAAAGGTAGGAGATTTAAAGAGGATTTCTCCTCTAGGTGGCGTTGAGGACGAAACACTTCAAGGTCTCCAATCCCATGGAGATTAGATGCATTTAAAGCAACTTGTACCACGCGATTCGCTGGTACAACAATGTTTTCTAGGACTAAAGAGCGCTTAGTGCGACGAAAAAAACCACCTACTGGTGGGTTGATTCGCATTACCTCATTAATAAGGGCATCGAGCTTTGGAGCATTGCTACGGTCATAGGAGGTTGTTGCGGTTTCAGCTGATGGAGGCCAAGCCAGGTTATTGATCTCTTCATGAAGCCATGCTTCCAATTCTGGATTGAGAAGCAATTGCTGCATGAGGCAACTCAGAGCAGAAGCTGTGGTTTCATATCCAGCAAATAAAAGTAAAAGTAGTTGCTCTCCTAGATCTGCATTGGAGAGAGGAATGCCTTCTTCATCGAGACCCCCTGTCAGTAAAGCCAAACCACCTTTGTTTTGGCTAGTTTGGGCAAGCACTTCTTGGAATTTATCGAGCAAACGTTCTCTTGCCTTTAGTGCTTTTGCGAATGGACTCCATGGGAGAGCGATAGGGATTGAGAAGAGCGCTTTTGTCCATATCTCAAAATCAGCAAACAATTCATCGCGATCATTGCCTTCAAGCCCAAGCACTGTGGTGGCAATAACGGAAAATGCGAAACGCCGCATTTTTTTGACTAAGGAGATAGGTCTTTTTGCTGTTCTGAGTTCTACTCCGAGGTCCTCAATCAATTTGATGATGCTAGGGCTGTAGCTTTGAAGTGCTGAAGACGAGAATAATTGCGCTATGACTTTTCTCCGTGCTTTATGAGCGCCTCCGTTGCGGTTTGCTAGTGAATAGCTACCTAAAAGTTGCTTGACACTCTCGGGCCACCACCCTTCGATCGCCTCTGGTTGAGATAACAGATCAGTAATTGCTTGACTCCCCTGAATAAATACTATTGGCTGCCCAAGCATTGATGTCTCAAAAATATTTCCAAGACGATTAAACCGTTTCTTGGCGAAGAGAGGATCGCGGAAAAAGGCTAGTGCCTCAAGTGTTCCAGTTATTGCACCAGTAGTTGGGAGTGGATGCAGTACAGGCTTAGTCATCAAACCTCATTGGATAATCTCTCGGAATGAGTGTTGTGATTCTGGGATGCTTTTTCTTTCTTAAAAGATGGATCTGTATACACAAGACTCTTTTAAGAATTAATGATTTTAACCCTGTCAATTTTATTATCTAGTTTGATTAGATAGCAGGAACTTCTATGGAATTACAACAAGCAATAAAAAAGCGTAGGACAATTCATTCTTTTAATACCAAGCTTGTCCCAGAAAAGATTATTGAACAGGCAATTGAGGCGGCAAATTTCGCTCCTTGCCATCTTCATACTTTCCCGTGGCGCTTTACTACTTTCAAAACGGATAAACGAAAATTGCTTGTGGAGTTAGCTCTAGAGCTTAAGTTTGGGAACCGCTCACCGGATGAAAATGCGAAGAAGAAAATCTTGGAAAAGATCTTGAATCCCTCTCATTTACTGATTGTGAGCCAGGTGCTCAATGCTGAACCGACAAGGAAGTTGGAAGACTATGCTGCTTGTGCATGTGCCATCCAAAACCTATCTCTTTCGTTAGTTGGAGAGGGTGTAGGGAGCAAATGGTCTACCGGAAAACTTACTAAACATACGAACACCTATAAACTTGTTGGGATTGATCCTGATGAAGAAGAGATTATTGGTTTTATATGGATTGGATATGGTGAGACACCTCTCGAAATTAAGCGGCCTTTGATTTCGTCTATCTTTCGTCGATAATTGCCAAGGGTGCTTATAAGAAGGAATCAAGAAAAAATGGGGCCTTTATTGGCCCCGATATAGGTTCTTTGTGATAACCATCAGCTGGTCATATGAAAGGGTTAAGTCTTGACAGCACATTTACCTTTTTCTTTTATTGCAGGAGCCAGAGCCTTTAGCTCTTCTTTAAGCTCATGCTCTCGCTCATCAATGATTTTGATGCGAGCTTGATAGTTGCTTTCCAGTCTATTGCGGGAAGCTTCTAAATTCTCGAGCTCCTCTTGTCGTTGTTTACGCTTGATCTCCTCTAACTGGCTATCAGAGACAACATAGACTGTCCTCATAGGTGAGAAGAAAGAGTCAGAAAAGATTGTGTCGAATACAGAGTTGTACATGATGTTCTGTGCGGGAACACCCTTACTTTGGCCTGAATCTCTAGATGAAGTGATGCAGTAAACCGAAGGGATTGATTCGGTAAATATCACCTATTTCGGTTAACAATACATAGATTAGTGATAACCGGTAAGTCTAAATACTTGAGTGATAACCCTATATTTAATTGATAAGAATGTGCTAGAAATGAATTAGCCGAACAGGAGGTTTATGAAACTAAGATCACCTTTTACTATAAGTGCAAATCCAATCAGAGATCTTGACCGTATAAATGATTTAGCCGATCAAGTGGTTGACGAAAAGCTAGGTGACTATTGGGAACAGGAATGCAAACTAAATCCTGCTAAATCTACTTGTAAACTCTACGAAGTGTAGACAAGATTCTTTGCCGTTACTTAGGAGATTTGCATACAGAAGCTAAGCATGTGCATTCTGGGGAAACAATTAGAACTGATGCACCAGTTGACCATGCAGGCAAAGGAGAAAATTTTGCCCCTACTGATTTATTGGCTACATCGCTAGGCACTTGTTTTCTTACAGTGATGGGTATAGCAGCTAAAGAGAAAGGTTGGAAATTAGATGAGGTAAAAATTGAAATTGACAAGAAGATGACAACTAAAGGCCCTCGTCAGATTGAAGTTTTATTCCTTCAAATCGAGATGCCAACAGATTTAGATGCTAATCAATTAAAATTCCTTCGAGAGGCCACTGACGAGTGTCCTGTTTTGAGGAGTTTAACTGACTCAATTCAAATCAAAGTCAATTGGAATCAATCAAAAACGAAAAAAAAGACATCTTTGAATTTTGTTCCCACGAATGTCTTTCGAGAAACTCCTCAAGTCACGTTCTTTGATGCAGGAGTAAATGCTTCAAATGGATCTGATGTGGTAATTCATCATGGAGCAGCAATCTCTCCTCCTGATGACAACGAATTTGAGCAGTATTACATTCATTATCAACAAATTGACCATAATTTGGTTTTAGAAGGAAGTCGTACTTTTACCTTGCTTAACCCTGAATGGGATGAGCCTCACCATGTGATTTATCTCAATCAAAAAATGGGTGCTCTTCAGATTCCCAAAGGAACTTATCACCGTTCCACCACAGGTTCAGAAGGAAGTATGGTATTGAATCAAGCTGTACGAGATCGTGATTTCGATCCAAGTACAGAATTTATTCCCGTTAGCTTGCGTAATAGAACTGATCTACGTCAAGCAAAAGCAGCTGAGCCTGTTTTTTGGATATGGGATGATGGAGACATTAGAAGACTTAAGACAGCTCCTATGTTGAGTAGCAAGAAATAGAGGAAGGTTTAGATTCAAGTTTCAGTCTCAACTTTCCAGTGGATTTGATAGCGTCTTACCGTAATGCTGGTTTCGAATCGGTTGCAGATGGGGTCATGTCATTTTTCGATCGACGCCATGACCTTCACCGCAGTGGAGTCGTGTTCGGGTCGGATTCATCTTTTGCAAAGAGTGAGCCAGCAAAGGTTTCTACTGATATCAGTCTGGTTGCAATTGATCGTTCAGATCCAGAAGCATTTGCGCTTTCAGATGTAATTCTTCGAGGCGTGACAGCAGCTCTTGATCAATATCTTCAAGATCGACCTTTATTTAAAGCGTGTTTGCCTGAGCAATCTCTGTTTGTAATGCCGATTTTTAATATCCAAAGGTATGCTCCTGGCGAAGGTTTCAAATGTTGGCATTGTGATTGGACTATTAGCGATGAGGAAACAGAACCTGTTCATAGAGTTCTTGCTTGGATTCTTTTTTGTAATGATATTGACTCGGCTGGGACAGAGTTCTATTGGCAGGAACAGCATGAATCTGCAGAACGAGGAAAGCTTCTTATTTTTCCCGCAGGTCCATCTCATATCCATCGTGGGCGAGTGAATAATCAAGGGACTAAAACCATTGCCACAGGTTGGATAAATGCAGGCAAAAGAGAGGCTTATCTTTCCCGTTTAGCAGCCTCTTGAAAAATTTGATGGACAAGTAATCCATCCTCAGAGCAGGACCTAAAAGTTTTTACATTGAGTTTATTGAATGTTAATTTTGAGATTTTTAAGAGAATTGTTGCCCTTGCTTGGTGCCGGCTATTTGATTGGACGCTATAAACCTGGTTTTTCATCTCAAATAGCTCAACCACTTATTAATTACGGCGTGCCACTAAGTTTGATGGGTATTCTTTTGAAGAGTGGGCTGGATTGGCTTCTTTTTCAGGCTGTAGCGATGGCCTTCCTTGCCATTGGACTGCTTATCGCAGTAATTAGGATCTCCCCAAACCTTAGAAGACATATTGGTCGTCGAAGTCTCCTTTTAGGTAGTGTTTTTGGAAATTCTGGCTATTTTGGCATCCCTGTTTCATTGGCTTTTTTGCCAAGCCAGGCACTTAGTTTCAGTATTGGTTATGACCTTGGAACCACTTTGCTTGTGTGGAGTCTAGGTCCGATGCTTATGAAAAATCCCTCAACTTCATTGAGGGAGAAATCTGTTTGGGAAAAGCTTCTCAGTGTTTTGAAGAGTAGTCCTGCATGCAAAGGATTAGTTGGAGCAATGCTCATTCATATGACTCCTTGGAGAGATCAAGTCACATCGGCTATCTGGATCCCATCCAGGATTGTCATTGTTTTAGCTCTCATGATTGTTGGAATGAGATTGACGTCTTTTGATCATGCCCATACTTCAGTTAATAGAAAGATGTGTGCATTGGTTCAACCAAGCTTGATTTTAAAATTAATGATACTTCCAGCCCTAATGCTTCTTCTGTCTAAGGCTTTTGGCTTATCAAGCTTGATGTGCAATGCCCTTGTGTTGCAAGCTGCTACACCTACTGCTATTTCAGTCTTGTTATTAGCCGAAGCAAGGGGGCAGGAACAGAAAGTTGCTGCTTACCTAGTCACTCTGAGTACATTGCTTGCTTTGATTACTGTGCCAATTTGGTTTTTATTTCTTCAATCTTCAACTTAATTATTAGATTTAATTGTTCTCAAATAACCGATTGATATATTTTCTTATGCATAAGGGGTATTTGTTTCCCCATAGAATTTGTTTATAACCCTTTTGACCTTATTTTAGAAGATAGATTTTGGCTTGAGTGCGGTTTTGAAAAGGAATTGACTTAAGACCCCACGGCTAATAACTAGCAGAATGGATAAAACAGCCAAGCAAACGCATAAAGGACAGTGTGGGAACCCCATTGTTGTCATTGCAGAATCTCTTTTCTAGCTTTCAGCTAGTTGAAAGGAGTTTCTACAACTATAGCCCTAGGGTTTTTTGATGAGCAATGGGAACAATCACTAAAAACTCGAGTACCCTTTAACGAGAGTGAGCTGTTTACCTGGCTAGGTTGCTTAAGTAAAAGCAAAGGAACTTGCTATTCAGAGTTTTGCGCAAGCAGTTTTTTTTATGACTTTTAAGGGTTTTGATGGCAAAGAAATTATTAGGCACAGCGCTTAAACGGTAATTTGTTGGAATGCCTGGTTATTGGCCTGACCGGAAAGCTTGACACGTGAACTATTCGCAATTAGTGCAGATGATTAGAGAAGACTCATAGCCCCTCCGTTTTCCAATATGCTGTTTTTCGGGCTGAGGACTGGGGCCTTTCTGTTGACTCGCCTATCGAAACTGGACAAAGCGTAAGAATCAAGCGACAAAAACGTTGCAGAAAAAGCGTTTCAATCAAGAACCAGAAACTTGGGATTATCTCGAACATGCCACCCTAAAAAGATCATGTTCAGCTTGCGTTTGAGTGAATTGCCAGAATTTTTCTTATTGCTTCGATAAACATTGTCATACTGCTTTGACTTGTAATATTCAGCAGAAATTGATTCCATATGTACTGCACTTTGTGAATATATGCCCCCTTGGCAGAAACGATTTGAAAAAGGGTGTAATTGTTACTTGTAACCAGCTTGATTAAAAGAGGGCTAGAAATTCTGCTAAATCATTACTAATTATACTTGAGAATGTGGACGAGAGAATCTTCTTTCCGGCAACTGAACGTAATCGAGACGCGATAGCCGATGTCCTCTCGGAGGTTCTCCCGCAAAGTGGAATCGTTCTAGAAATAGCAAGTGGGAGTGGCGAGCATGGAGTGATATTTCAAACAAGGTTCCCTAACCTTTACTGGCAAACTAGTGATCCAAATCCCTCTTATAGGAAAAGTATTAGTGCATGGATTGGCCACCAGGGCTTATCAAACAAGATGCCAGAGCCTATAGATCTAGATGTTGAGAAGACGCCTTGGCCTTTGTCTCTTGAATTGCGATCTTCTCTAAAAGCCATTGTTTGTATCAATATGATCCATATATCTCCGTGGAAATGTACAAACGCTCTTTTCAAAGAAGCTGGAAACCTTTTAAAAAAAAACCAAGTATTAATTCTCTATGGACCCTTTAAAATTGATGGGGAGCATATTAGTGAAAGCAATTTCCGATTTGATCAGACATTGAGGGCTCGAAATTCCTTGTGGGGGGTCCGTGATTTAGATGCGGTTAGCGAAATTGGAACAAAAAATCGATTTAATAAGCGTAAGATTGTACACATGCCTGCGAATAATTTATTAGTAATTTTCGAGTTAAAAAAGTAATATTAAAAATCCAAAAAAATAGAATTCAATTGTAAATATAATTAAAGTAAATCACATGGTTTTAGCTCGAAATCTTCAGTGTAAGTTGTTAGGTTATGAAAATTGCGATAGACAAATTTTATTGTATTTCTCAGTAAAATATCTCAGATGGATTTGATATAACCTTACTTTGCTAAACCCACGACATTTACTTATGCTCCTTGAAAAAGCGTTGAAAGTCCTCGAGGATGCTTAGATGAAAGCAAAAAGGTTTAGCAGAGAAGTAAAAGAAGAAAAGTATAAAAATAATTCTGGTCATGAATATTTGCCTAAGATCTACCATCCCTGCTACTGATGAGGTTGCTTAAGAATTAGAGTAGGTTTTTCTGTCCTTTCGTTTTGGCGTTGCTTGGTATCTTTTCTGCCTTGGGAGCCGCTAGCTTTTGGACATATGCATGTTTTTTGTGGCGAAAGCAAACTAAATACTTGTCTGTTTTTCAAATAAATATTTTAAAGAATCTAATAGCATTTATATTATTTTCACCAGTTTTATTAACACTTAACTTTCAGACTAACTTAAAAGAAGTAGTGATTCTTTTGTTAAGTGGGGTCATTGGAATTGCTATTGGTGATTCGTTCTACATACTATCTTTAAAGATACTAGGGACAAGACTTACTCTTACAATAGAGTCCTTGTCTCCAATTATGGCCACGCTTGTAGGATCACTTTTCTTGCAAGAGCTACTGCCATTGAAAGTATGGCTAGGTGTTTGTTTGGTTAGTCTTTCTTTGATAGGTGTAGCTTTTCAGGAAACACAAACGGATAAAGTTGGAAAATCTAATTTTCCTGAGAGGAAAGGCTTTGTCTTTGCGCTCCTGTCTGTGATATGTGCTGTTTTTGCGGCAACTTTATCTAGACTTGTACTTACAACTTCTGACTTGAATCCTTTTCAAACTACCGAAATTAGATTAATTGGTGCCATTATTGCTTTAGCTCCTTTTGTGAGAAAAAACCTGAGCAATCTAATATTAAAATTACCCTTCAGAAATAAGACCAGAATTCTATATGCAACTTTTTTCGGAACCAACATGGGCATATTATTGCAGCAAAATGTCTTTAAAATTCTACCTATTGGATTAGGGTGGACACTTTTAAGTACATCACCAGCGCTGGCATTGCTTTTTGCGAGAGCAGAGGGAGAAGAACTTAATTGGAAAACCTTAATGTTCACTGCAACTACAATCTTAGGAGTAGCAATAGTCTTTATTTGAGATATATAAGATTTTGAAATTAATTAATCAGAGTCAGACCCTTCTACATGCTAATTTTTTGATTTTAAATTTTGATTAAGGAGTGGCTTTATGCTATTCCAGATCGTTCCAATATTCAACTATGATTATTAAAATTTCTAAGCTTTTCATTTGACTAGTTACTTGATAACAGGTTCAAACCGTGGCATAGGTTTGGAGTATTGCCGACAGCTAAAAGAAAGAGGAGATGAGGTGATTGCAACATGTCGGTCTAGTTCTCCAGAGTTGGATGAACTTGGAGTAAGAGTTCAATCAGGGATTGATGTCACGTCAGGAGCTTCGGTTTTAAAACTTAAAAAGGATTTAGCAGGAAAGTCGATAGATGTATTGATTCAAAATGCAGGTATAGCTGAATTCAATTCTTTATCAGATCTTGATCCTGCTAGTGTCACTCGTCAGTTTACGGTGAATGCTTTAAGTCCTCTTTGCTTTACCCATGCATTTCTTTCTCACATGGTTAAAGGTTCAAAAGTAGTTCTCATGACAAGCCGTATGGGATCAATTGAAGACAATACATCGGGAGGATCGTATGGATATCGGATGTCTAAAGTGGCTCTTTGTATGGCAGGTAAGTCTTTGTCAATTGACCTAAAGATACGAGGTATAGCCGTGGCTATTTTGCATCCTGGCCTGGTCAATACTCGTATGACAGGATTTACTAAAAATGGGATTTCCCCAGAACAATCTGTTAATGGTTTGCTTTCAAGAATTGACCAATTGACGCTCAATAATTCAGGCACTTTCTGGCATTCGAATGGAGAAATACTGCCCTGGTAATCTTGATTTTAGGCCTTTAATAGTTCAATTATATCTTTTTTAATAATCTGAGATTTTTAGACAATCTATTTTCTACATAACAGTATTACTTTCTACAAAGGCTTCATTCACACATCTGTAGCCGTAAAGCTCCTTGATTAGAACTTTGTCCCAACTTTTAATCGATAAATATGCTCTTGACTTGGCTCTTTTATTTGATCGTAGATATTCTCATAACTTAAAGATGTATATAGATTTGATTTTTGAGAGGGAAAGAACCTTATTGAGGATATGAATCTATTGCTAATAAGTGAATTGCCAGTCAACTGAGTATTATAAGTGTTTTCCAGTAATAACTTTAATTTACTATTTATAGACCATTTAAAGTCTGTTCCGAAGAAGGCTCCTGGTTGGGTTTTCCCACAACTTGACTCCTTGTGACAATCGCTACCACCATCAATCCATTGTAGTGATGGACCGGTTGATAGCCGAAGAATTGCTTTTGCAGAATCTAGTACCTTGTAGGAAAGGCCAGCAGAGGATTTTATATCATTGACTCCTATTTTATTGATTCCATTATATTCATAATTAGTTGAGAAGTAAGAGGTCCATGCATCGCCTATAGATAGATCATATCTCACTCTAGTTAAGGCTTTATTGACCTCAGTGATACTTTCTTTTCCTGATTCCGACGTCTTTTTAAAGTCATATCTAGTCCCTAGACTTATCTCTTTTACAAGATCTCTATACTTTGTATTGGCCTCTAAAAGGTAACCCAATGAATTGCTCGATGTTGTGCTAGATCCATCAAGACCAACCTCTAGGTTTCCAGACCATTTCTTTGTTTTTGGATAGAAAATAGAAGAAGATTTAACCTTGATTCGACCAAGATACTTATGGTCAATTACCTTTAAATCATTGCTACTATCTTTTTCTATTAATTTTCCAGATATTGAATCCCCATTTAAAAGAGTATAGTTTACATGTTCCGCTTTGCTGACTCCTGTTAATACGCCTAAAAGACTTGCTGAGGCGAACGGAAGGAAAAATGCTTTGAAGGTCTTCAAGGATAGCTTTGCTTCTTGTCTCTAAAGATGCGATATTTGCTCATTAATAGCTAGTCATATGTGAAAATGCTATGTATATAGTCTTCCTATTTAGAAAATCACTACTAAGTTGACGTCCTTAGTGAATATGCCGTTAAAAGGCTTGTAAGATTCGATTTGGCCATTAATTCTTGATCGCGAATAGAGTTTTTAGTTGGTAGTAAATGCTTCTTTTTTTCTAGTGATTTAGTGCTCCCTAACTGCAAGTCAAGTGTTAAAGCAATTGGTTAAGGAACTTTTCGGAAATGTCTCGTCTTCAGCAGACTTCTTGCGCCAGGCTATTCAAAATAAACTCATTTGAGAAGTAGGAGGCCTTTTAGTTGGCTCAGCTACCCATTCGTGAGGACTCCATCCATCAAGTAGTGTTTTGAGCTCTCTCAATTCATACTTATCTTTTACTGGGGCAACCCACTCCTCTTCTAACCCATTAGGAATGATCACTGGCATTCTGTTATGAAGAGGCTTTATTAACGAGTTTGGCTTTGTTGTTAATACACAGCAAGTTTCTAGTTCACTCCCTTCATGGTTCATCCATTTATTCCAAATCCCTGCAATCCAAAAGGTTTGACCGTCTTTCCTACTTATTCGATGACCTTTTTCATAAAAACCACTAGCCGGTAATGCACATCTTCTATGCCTCCAACTTCCTTGGAAAATCTTTTTCTCTTCGACTGTTTCTGCTCTTGCATTAAAGGGTCTTGATATTAAAGGATCTAAGGGATTTTTAGCCCATTCAGAAACGAATCCCCAAAGCATCAAGCAAGTAGATGTTTTGCCCTCGTTTTTCAGTACAAGTACAGGGTCAGTAGGTCTGATTAGTGCTTGTGGAGCATAGCTCTTCTCAAAATATTTTGGAAGATCTCGCTTTAAAATCTTAGGTAGTTTCTCAAATTCTGTTTTTAGTTCATATCTTCCGCACATAAGTCAATCAAAAAGAAAAAAGCCAGTTTATTTTCAGCTATCATATATGGAAACTCTTTTATAGCTTCTGATTCTTTATTTTGCTGTACATCTTCTTGATAGTCTTAAACTAAATGACAAACTCATCTCGAATTAATCTTGATGGATTTTCCATTTGAAGAGATATTGCGAGGTCCCATATTGAGATCTGAGACCTAATGGGCTGTCAGAGGGAATTATTAGGCATTGAAAATATTGATATTCTATGGTCGGCTGGAAGTTTTTAAAGGCTATAAGTCTCTTAATGATTAGGGTATTATGGAATTCATAGCCTCTTGCAGTTAATTTAGGTAATACTTTGCTAGGTATTTTGTAAAAAATTTTGCAAAGCATGACTTTAACCAAGTTCCTATTTTTAGATGCTACTTTGATCCTTTTAGGGATCCCCTTTTTTTTGTTGTTATTAAAATGGAGTAAAACCAAAGATTTTCTCTTGGGTCAATTCAAAGAAACTGGATATTCAAGTCAAATCTCTAAGTCCCTTCCTAATTATGAAAATTTAATAGAGCTTGAAAATCTTGCACGAAAAGATGGCAGTGGAATTACATCTGATTCTTTAGTCGCTATTTGGAGATTCTTTTCCGTATGGAAGCAGGGAACAGATAGGGAAGATTTAATTTCCAGTTCATTGCTTAGATCCTTTTTGGCCAGCTTAGAGATCAAGAGGGATATATCTAATCATTTCTCTATAGTCAATTCAATTACATTTGGATTCTTATCTATTAGATTTCTGGGGACTGGCACTCTAAAAGGAAATCAACCATTATTACCTTTCTTTTTTAACTCTATAGAATTTTCTATAGGGAAAAGGGTTTTATTTTCTCGTAAGTTGGAACAACCAGAGGAAAAAGACATGCCTTTTTTTGCATTAATATCAATTGATAAACATGGCAAATGGCTTTCAGCTAGAGGGCGAGGTGGTGGACTCGCTCTTTGGATAAAAGATTAAACCCTAGTCCTCGAAATGTTTTTTGATTGTTTATTGCTTTAATGAATAATCTAGTGTTTTTCCGACAGCCATCTTACATTGTCCTGAACCAAATTGATGGGCGTAGCCATGACCGGGTAATAACCTGCTTATGTCTAGGTTGAGTTGCTTTTTGGATTTAGTGATAACAAGTCAATTGTCTATTAATTTATGATTTTTTATTTAGAATTAGGCAGCGGACTTAATAGAAACATATGATTCCCTGAGAATGTTGGCACTCAGTTAAATTGCTTTTCTGTTATATATTGCTTGATGCAGGGCATATCAATGTCTTGAATGATTACTTTCATTTATCACTGACTTGCCTGTTCTTCTCTCCTTTTGTCTAGGCATGATGGGCAAAGCAATTCCCCCTAATAGAAAGAAAGATATGCCTGTGTGGGCTTAATTATTGATTTAGTCAATCATTTTGATTTTCCTCAACTTAATCTTTTCTTGTGTGGACCCAACTGAATAGCTTTTCTATACGCAGTTGAATCGCATACAATTGAGTTCGATTCAGAATAAATCGCTCTCCTCTTCTGTTTTTGATTATTGAAAACATAATACATAGTTGTAAGCTCAAGAAGATGAGCCCAAGTAAAACAAGAATTGTATAGGGATCCCCAATCACTGAATAGATTATGTTGCTTTTCACTTTCTAGCTAGGTTTGATTTTTTTGTCCTTCTTGGAGCAAATGACTTATTGCCATAACAGAATAAAAACTGTACCCAGGAGGCTTGTGGGTAAAAACGCCTATGAGCTATAACTAATGGCCGTTTTTCTTTTAGCAATGCAATCTCAAGGCGGCATACCAAATGTTGAGATCCGAGAAGGTATCAAAAATTTTGCTGACGCAAAATGGGAAAGCCTAACTGACCGTCAAAAAGCTTATGCGAAAAAGGCTTGGGGAGTAATTACTTATAAATGGCGCTGGCAGATTGCTATGAACATCCCATACTTGGTGATTTTGCTTTTAGATAGGACTGTACCTGCAGTGCACCAATTTGATATGGCCTTGTTGGCCACAATTACTTCTAAGCTGCCAATACCAGATTTTTTGTCCTCATGGATAGGAGGCTAAGCAGTTCAGAATCAATACAGGGATTCCGTGATGACTTTTGCTTCTTCGTTAATAATCAATTTGCATTCATGTTCAACAATTTTCCCATTTGGGAGTCGCTGAGACAGCCTGGGGCTTTCTGGATGGAGGCCATTTTTATTGTCTTGGTAGCTCCATAGCCATTTTTTATCTGTAAAACTTATCTCGCCTTTTTGAAATGAAATGGGAAGCATCAAACTTATATCTTTCCAATCAAGAACCACAAAGGCTCCTTGATCCACTTTTTCTAGATCGGTCACAAGTGAGAAATCACCGTTTAAATTATTTCTAATAGTTGCTTGGAGGACTTCACCATCACAATTAAAATTTGAAGAAGGGGTAATGGCTATAAAAAAACTTAGTATAAGACTGAAAATGTTCATGCCTGTTTAAATCTTTATGGATGTAATGATTATGATATGTTCTTTTTAACGCATTTTAAAATATTTAGGTATAGAGCTTCATCAATTTCTCGAATGTCATATTCAACTGGCATTACTCCATGTAGGTATTCGTGAACAACGACCCAGCAAGAACGTTCTACCTCATTAGGTCTATTCGCTGACATTTTAATAGCTTTTAAAGCCAGCTCTCCTATAATTTTGTCTTGCTCTTTCATGCTACTTAGTCTTCTTAATTGATTTCCTGAGTACAGATATGTCGTCTTCATTATAACCTTCTTTTATGAGCTCTTCTTCTAAATCTCTCACTTTTTTTGTTATTGGAAGCACTAATCCAGAATCTTCAGCTATTTTCAATGCAATATTTAGATCTTTGTGGTGCAATTCTAGTTTGAACCCCAAAGGATAATTGTCTTTCAGCATCGCTTGTGATCGATTGGCAAGTGCCCATGAGCTTGCAGCACCTTGGCTAAGAGCCTCAACAACTAGATCCATTGGCAAGTGTAATTCTTGTCCCAATGCAATTGCTTCGGCTACTGCCGCATAACTTCCTGCAACAAGTATTTGATTAATAGCTTTGACTTCTTGACCTTTGCCCACCTCCCCGAAAGGATAGACTTTGCATGCAATAGTATATAAAATCGAATCTATTTTGGTTAAAAAAACGTTGTCACAACCTAGAAATATAGTCAGACTTCCGTTCATAGCCCCTTCTGTGCCGCCAGTTACAGGAGCATCAATATATGTAATATTCTTTTTCGCTAGCTTGGCGGCAAATGCTTGGGCCTTATAGGGACTAATTGTTGACAGGTCAATTACAATTGACCCTTTTTTAAGGCTTTCTGCAGCACCTTTGTATCCAAATAAAATATTTTCGACGGCTATCTCATTACTTACGCAAAGCATAAATACATCACATCTATCTGCTGTTTCAGCGGGACTTTCACAAGGCTGAGAACCTTTTAAATACTTACTGCTTTCTGCTTGCCGACTTCTTGTATGAACTCTGAGCTGGAAGCCAGCTTTAATTAAGTTAGTTGCGATTGGCAATCCGATTGCGCCAAGTCCAACAAATCCGATCTTGTTTTTTTGGGCTTTTTTGTTTGAGGTCATCGTTCTTAAAGCTAAGTCATTTAGTGAGAGGGGTAGTTGATTCTTCCGAAAGATCTATATGAGTAAACTTTATTTTACTCATATAGAATAGGACTGACATCGATGCCAATCAATTGGGAGGGAATATTTTTCTAGTAATATATTTTTGAACCTGATGAATGCCTTCAATAGGTTTTGTATGAGCATTATTTGAAATTAGAGAAAATAAACCAATTACTTTACTGACCTCTTAAAATATGTTTGCTACCTTGACTATATGAAAAGTATTAAAGATGACTAGTTAGGAGGCCATCCATCATAAAGCCATCCCTAAGCTTTATAATTCTATTGACCCACTTTTAGAGATTGCAAGAATCACTCTGACAATCAATAGGAGGTCTTTTTGTTATGCCTTATTCATTACTAAGGAATGCTGCAATTGTTTCTTATCTAAAACACTTCTTCTTTAAACCTTGTATTCTTTTACAATAAGAAAATTTGTTTTTTTATGAAATTTACCTTTGAGACTGTTAATTGTGATTTGTGTGGTTCAAGTGACTATTTTCCTGTTGCGACTCAAAATGATTTAATACATCAAACAACTTCTTATGCCTTTACAATAGTTAAGTGTAAAGAATGTGGATTGTATTTTACAAATCCACGGCCTACTAGTGAATCAATAAAAAGTTGCTACCCTAAAGACTATAGTTTTCATCTTAGACAATCTAAATTCAAGTCATCATTGAAATCATTTATTGGAAGCATAGTTCAGTCACGCTTATTAGATTTTCCATCTATCTTCCTTCCAAGTAAGATCAATCAAATATTAATTGGGTTTCTTAAGCCTAAGATTGATGACCCACTTTTGGATTATCTCGATAAGGAATCGAATTCAAGTATGCCTATTAAAATACTTGACATTGGATGTGGCTCTGGCCTGAATGCACATTTCTGGGGGACAAAGAGTTGTTTGAAGGAACTCTCACGAAAGAATCAAGTATTTGGAGTTGAGATATCTAAATTTGCTCGGGAAATCTTGGGAGCTTTTTGCAACAATACCTTCACTTCGATTGATGAAATTCCTGGTAATTTAAAGTTTGACATTATTAGATTAAATTGGTCCTTAGAACATACCCATACTCCAAGCTTGTACTTTGAATTTATTAGTAAACATTTATCAGAGCGGGGAATAGCCATTGTTTGTGTTCCAAATAATGACGGAATTATCTATAGAGTAGAGAAAAGCTGCATTGAGGTACCAGTTCACTTATACCATTTTAGTAAAATCACTCTGAAAAAATATGCTCGGAAATCTTCATTAAATATGATCTCATTTCTAACTTTCTCTTACCCTTCAATGTACGGCTTTGCAGATGGTATAGGTCTCCTCTCACAGTCTTATAAGTTTTCTTTGATGAATCTTATGCAAGCTAGGCTATTAATGAAAATGCATTCTAAATTAGATTTTTCTGGATTTGGCAATGATCTTATTGCTGTTTTTAAGAAGGAAAATAGTTCCATTTGATTTCAAATCTTTATTCTCTAGCGTATTAAGAATGCACATAAATTAGCAATATGATCACCAATAGGCTTGGGCAGATATCTAGGAGAGGATAAAATGATAAATGGTTTACCTAGAGAAAATTCTACACCACCAAGTCCTTTTTTGTATGTATAAACACCTTTGTTAAATAGTGGATCCACACCTCCCAAGTCATAAGAAAATAATCCAGATTGAGAGGCTTGTGTGATTAATTTGTAGCAAATATTGTAGGAAATAGATGTCTTAAGATCTTGATATTCTGTCGCAGCAAGGAAATCAACCGCAGTATTATTAATAACACAATAACTGCGAAATGAGCTGATTTCATTGCTTGAATTAAATGCGGCAATTGTTTGGATCCCAGCCCCTGTGACTTTAGAAAAAATACTAAGTAGCTCTTTTGAATATGGGAAAATATAATCCTTATATTTTGAAGATGCGATTAGAAGTCTGTAAATCTGATCTATGTAGGTATGAAAATCTATTTCTCTAAATCTATATTCACTTTCATATTTTCTGCTTTTTGCAAGGTTACGTTTCCAGTTATTGTCAAGTTTTTCAGAGCCCCATTCTTTTAGATTGATAATAAAAGTATGTGAGGCGCTTGATTTGTGAAAGAGAGAATGCTTGTAAGAGATATTAAGGTTGACATGTTGACTATTTAGTCTTCTCATTGAGTCATTAATCTCGTTTGTCTCGTTCGTTATCCTTGAGAAAATTATATTAATTTTCTTGGACCCATCTTTTGTATGAAAAATCTCTATAAGTTTGTGTAATTTCTCGAGGGATAGACTTTCTAATCTTCTAAGGGTTACGATCGGCAGTACTTGCCAATATAAATGCTGATGTGAATTTGCATCTGTATCTACTTTCCAACGGCTTGAGGCAGCCTTGGCTAACTGCCATTGAATAGTTTCGCTATAATGTTTCATTAGCCTTGCTGTTGATTTGCTAAAAAACCTTTATTTAAATGATCTGCATGGTCAATGATCCTTTAGTAGGTAGTTTACATGTGCGAATCGTTCCCCTGTGAGTTCTCTTCATATACAACTAGATTATAGTTCTTTATCTAATAGGTTAGTTGCTTATCCCCATAACGATTTAACGACTATTTTTTCTTAGGTTGTAGTTAAAAGAATCTACCCTATTGCTTTTCTAGCAAAGTCAAGCTCATTAGATAAGAACTACTTTTACTGTTTATGTAGTCATCAACAGCTACTTATTTAGCAGGAATCAATGTTGGTACGCCCTCAGCTGAAGCCACACTGACCCACATTGCGGCTGTTTTATTGCCCGTGTTACCCATTGTATGGGGCGGGGTTTTAGACGCTAAGACAAAAGAATCCCCTTCGCGAAAAGTCTGACTCTTTCCACTGTCTTTTTTCAGAGTCAACTGACCAGCCTCCATGTGACCAGTTAACGGAGCGGGATGCGAGTGAAGTGGTATTTCTCCGTTTACTTCAACTTGAATTCTGTAAAGGCGCATTTCAGCGATCCCTTTTGGGTATGAGAAAGTATCACCTTCAATTGTTTTTGCACTTGTAAAAACTTCTTGAACATCGACAGGTGATTTAGCTGCCATAGCAATCCCGTCTGTGAAGAGTATGAGGGAACATGCCATAGCAATTAAAAGCTTTTTTAGCATAGATTTGAATACTGTAGTTAACCTAATGATTATGTTTAAAATCTGCTTCTTGAAAAGCAGAAAGATAAATAACGAATTCTTTTAGATCTAAGAGGTACTTAATTTCTTATTTCATTTAGTCAGGTTTTTAATAACCCACCAATCAGTTAGGATCCTACTGGTGAGAACTTCTATAGTTAAGGGTTAGAGAGTACCTCTTTCATGAAAACTAACTTTTTTTATGGTTGCTAGCAAAAAGCTAATTTTACTTTTTGATGGTGGATGCCCATTTTGCCTGCGTGAGATTTCTTTTCTTCGCAAAAGAGATAGTTCGAATTGCATTGAATTTGTAGACATTGACGATCCGGGCTACGACCCAAAGCTTTTTAAAGGGATTAGTTACCGGGAGGCTATGGGGAGAATTCATGCAATAACTTCTTCTGGCGAGGTTATCAGGGATATTCGAGTTTTTCAAGAGGCATATCGATTAGTTGGACTTGGTTGGGTTTATGCCCCGACTAGATGGCCTGCAGTAAGTTTTTTTGTCAATAGCTTTTATATCTTTTGGGCAAAACGGCGACTTTCATGGACTCGGCGCCCATCTTTAGATCAACTTTGCAACATTAAGGGATTTCCAGACGAAGGCAAAGAGGAGTAATTTATTTTTAGTTTTTACAGAAACTTTTCTTGCTTAGTGGCGAGAATGATTTCTATGATCAATGGGAAGAAATCATTGAAATATTGGAGAAGAAACCTGAGAATCTAGAGTTGAGAGAGACTTCAGGAGATAATCTTTATTAGTAATTCTATTGATCAAAATTAGTATTAATTTCTTAGATTTTTCAATCTCTATTTTAAAGTTGCTGTTGAAACCTAATCGTCTAACCAAAAATTACGCCGACGCTTTTGCTTAAGAATAGCTCGATGTCTCTTAGTAGAAATTTTACGTTTTTGTGAAGCATAAGTTGGCCTGGTTGCCTTTCTTGAATCTGAGTCTGGCTGCAAGCCTTTCCTTAAAAGGTATTGCAGACGGCTTAATGCTACTTCGCGATTTTGATATTGATTACGCTCTTGTTCTGAGACGATATGCAGAAACCTATTGATACATTGCTGTTCAAGACGCTCAAGTATTCTTTGCTTGATTGAAAAGCTCATTACAGAGGATGATTTGATATTGAAGATTACTTCGACTCTGCTTTCAGTTTTATTAGCCCTTTGGCCACCAGGACCGGATGACCTGGAAAAACGCTATTTGAGTTCCTTGGATGGGATAATTAAGTGAGAATTAATTCTTAAATCCATTGGTATTAGAGCTTGCTAAAATAGTGATATCCTTTGTAGATGTATGGGTTGAAATTCAATTCATTAAACAAATCATAGAATGGTAAATTTACCTGATTAAGATATTTTTTCTGCACAACAATAAATCCCTGTATAGTCTTCAACTATACAATTTTCTATTAATCCTGCTTTTCTAATTAATTCTTTGAGGCTTCTAGTAGAGTACCTGTGATTCACAGGAGCCAACAACCTGTCTTTAATATCCGGCAAGATTGAAAGAGGGGTCTTCCCAAAATTCATAGGTATTTTTCTTGCAAGACTTTTCTGCCCGATTTGACGTAGAAAGATAGCTGGTAATGAGAAGATAGACCATGAAAATAATGCTAATAAAATGCAAACTATATTTTTTGATTGTTTATTAAAAGGAGAGATTGCCCTCATGATTATTGCTTCTAAGGTTATCCCAACTCTTTTAAAAAAATTTTTTGAATGTGTAGTGTAAACATAGAAATATAATGCCCCACCTTTTTTTAAGACCCTTTTACTTTCATTTAGGGCTTTTAGTGGGTTGTTTGTGTGATGAATTACTCCATAGGAGTAGATATAATTAAATTGATTATCTTTAAATGGGAGATTTAGGCAGTTTCCTCTGACGATCATAATATTGGCTTCATTTTTCACCCTTTGGGCTATTTCTTCACAATTTTTTCCTATATCCATACCTATGACTAATTTTGTATTTGGGAGTCTAGAGATGTAGTTTGTGTCATACCCACAGCCGCAACCTAAATCAAGAATAATACCCTCCATTTTTGTTAGCATTTCTGGCATTCTTTCATGCATTGTCTCGACATGAGAAAGTAATGGCTTTTTCCCTTCCTTGTGTAAATCATTTCCCCATGTATCTAATGCTTGCATTTCGATCGTTCCAATATCTTTTGATTGGATTAGATCGATAAAATTATTTTTCTTTAAATAAGTCTGCTTGCAGTAAGGACAGCATACTTGCTCTTCAAGACCAGAGAAATTAACATGTAGAATTGCCAGGCAATTTGTGCAACGTAAGTCAATCATGGTGATGAGTATATAAATACTGTGTCTGAATTACAAGCATTATAAATGATAGCTGTATTTTCTCCCATGCTAAAAAAATACGTCGTTTTGATTTGGAAACCTATTTTACTTGATAAACTTTTGAGCGCCCATTGCATTTTCTGACGCCCCACGAAATAGGTGCCTTTGATTTTGTAATCTCTTGCTCAACACATATGTTTTGATTGTTTGCCCATTTCGCTACTGGATACAAATTAAAAGCAATAAAGCAAAGGCATAATGAAGATATAAATAGAGCAACTCCAATTAAAATCTTACCCCAATCAAAATTTGTGTTTTTTGGAATCTCAGTCATTAATATGGAATGCTCATAGCTTCGTCAAGCTAAAGTAAATACTAGGCCTTTTGCAACTTTCGTAAGTTGATTTAAGAAAATCGTTTAGCGGCTTTACTATGCATGCAGTGATAAATGAAGATTGATTATTGGCTTTTCTAGTTTATGCCTTGAAAAATCAACGCCAAATGCGAGTAACTTGCATATATAACTAAATCGATTCAAATGCCTTCTTTAGTGACTTTGCTGCTCTACATCATTGCAGGTGCAGCCTTGGGATGCCTAATGCTCCTAACTGGCATACCTGCAGGACCATTGTTAGGGGCAATCCTAGGGGCTGGATTACTCAGTGTTAGTGGTCAACTTGAGGTGGCGAACTGGCCTTTGGGCACCAAAACACTACTTGGAATAGGCATAGGCACAGTGATAGGCACTGGAATAAATAGGGACACCCTGGAGGAGTTGCAATTGCTTTGGAAGCCCGCATTAGTAATAACTTTTACCCTTTTGATTACAGGGGTTCTGGTTGGATTGTTAATTAGCAGATTCCTAGGAGTAGAAAAAACGGTGGCCTTATTAGGGGCAGCACCTGGAGGGACTATTGGGATGAGTCTTGTTGGAGCGGAGTTCGGAGTTGGGGCAGCTGTTGCCGCTCTTCATGCGGTTAGATTGATCACAGTACTGTTCTTGATACCTGCAATAGTGAATTTCCTTGTCCCTGTTGGAGGTGCCGACATCACAAAATAATCTCTGCTTTAGTTAAGGGTTTAGTGTTTCTTTCCGATAGAAAGCTACATCAACTGGTTTTGGTGTGTTGGGACATATTTATGGAGTTGTTTTTATGTAGATATGACCTGCTAAGTTAAAGACCCTGATGAGGCCTTGAGAAGCGCGGCTGAATGATGCTTGCAGGGAGGGGATTTGAAGATAAGACAAGAAAAATTTGTTTCTATTGACCCTTGAATGGCTCACGACTTGCAATTGTTGATGGACTCTCTTCGATACTTGTCGATTAATACCTTTGACTTGGCCTGAAAACTAATAAGGCTACAAACATCGGACGGCCTCACCTGATCACTTTTTGAGATTTGAATGCAATATCAGGCGTTGACTCAAAAGATTATTCACGAATTCTGCCCACAGCGGAACGCGCCTTGTTTAGGATTTCTCCTTTTAGAGGAACAAAGCCTAGAGAAGGTGCTTTGTTTTGAGCTTCCTCGCTCAGCAGGTAGTTCAAGGAATCTTTAATCGCTTGTACTTTTGAGCCATTCCCATTTTCATAAGCCAGAATCCAAGTCAAAGTAGAGATTGGATAGGCATTTTTTGCGGAGGGGTTTGGATTTGTACCAGCAAGATTCTGATCAAGATTTATGCCGTTTAAGGCAATACCACCTGATTCGGGACCTGGCTTTATAAATTGGCCAGACAAATTTTGTAGAGCTGCTGCACGTACATTCCCTTTGATATATGACTGGTTGACGTAGCCAATGGCACCAGGTGTTTGTCTGATCACACCAGCGACCCCTGCATTTCCTTTCCCTCCAACACCAGCGGGCCATTTCACGGATTTACCAGTGCCTAATGTCCACTCATTCGAGAAAGCTGCCATTGAACTAGTAAAGGCCTTGGTTGTACCAGACCCATCTGACCGATGCACCCAAAGAAGTTTTTGACTAGGGCATCCAAGTTGATTCCAGTTTTTGATCTTGCCCATTGCCACTCGAACAGCCTGCTTTTGGGTGAGTTGTAGTCGACAATCTGCGTTGTTGTAGCCAAAGGCTATCGTGCCTCCAACCACAGGAATCTGAACTAAGCCGCGTGTGACTTTGGCGATATCTTTCGCTTTCATCGGATCATCCGATGCACCAAAGTCGACTGTTTGATCAATGAATGCTTTGCGACCAGCGCCAGAACCTACTGCTTGATAATTGACCTTGGCTCCTCCGGATTTTGCTAGGTCCGAGAACCAGCGCGTATAGATTTTTGATGGGAAGGTTGCACCAGCACCGCTGAGTTTGATGTTCGATGTGGAATCGGCGGATCCACAGGCGCTAACACCTGTACTAACAGTTACGATGGAAGCCAGTAGCAAAGCCTTCTTTGAGAAGGACATTGGGGTTAATTACTATAAGCAAGACTTTAATTTAACCCAATCAATCAATCAACTCTTTCTAGAGCAATTTTATTTATGCGAGGAGGCTCTTTGGTATTGGTAGGCGCGAATATCAGCCGTTTTGAAATTTAGCTATGACCCAAAACAAAATCGCTAGCACAACAGAAGCCATATACAGATAAGCCAATAGAGTCCGAAAACCCAATTTCTCTTCTTTTGACGGATCTTTGTTAGCCATCTGACATGCAATTTATTCAATGTCAGGGAGAGGCATTGCACCTCTCTTGCCGCTTTACGGTCTGACTAAAAGGTTTTGTTTTACTTAGCAGAGGCAGCAGCAGCAGGAGCTCTTCTTGCCCTTCTGGCTCTACGAGGAGCAGCGGGTTGAGAGGGAGCCGCTTTGGCTACAGGTTTTTTGGCGATTGATTTTTTAGCTACTTTTTTAGCAGTAGCTTTTTTAGTAGTTACTTTTGTTGACTGGGCTCTTTTTTTAGGAGCTGCCTTCGAAGCGGCTGGACTACCTTTTCGAGAACGATGAGCAATGATTAATGCCCACTCTTCAGCAGAAAGATTCGCAGGTTTGTTACCGTGAACCTCGGATTGTTTTGCAGCCTTTTCAATATCCTTGATAAGGTTTTTCCAGGATGCGGCATAGCGCTTGTCAGATTGCGATTTCGCACCACTTTCGACAAGGGTTTCAACCACACCTTGAGCTGAAACTTTTTTACGTCTTCTGTTGAAGATCTCTTTTTGAAGTTGAGCGATCATGGCATCTGCCTTAGCGCTCACCTTGATAGTTAATGAAGACATTAGACCGTTAATTACTATCTATATAACATCTAGCAAACGAATAGCTCTTCGGTCAACGATTGACTACTACTCAGAGGGGTCAGCTAGTGATTACCGAAGCTTCAAATAGCTTGAGATTGATGTATTTAGGCCAATCTTCGTAGATCGTGTCTAATTAATCAAAATTTTGTTGGGATCACGGAAAAGGCTTCCTCTACGTATCTGACTTTTTGAGAAGAAGTCCTTGCTTAAGAAAAATAGAGAAGCTTGTCTCCTGTTCATAGAGGGTCGGCTAGGGGTAGAGAAGCCCATTTTTTACTTCTCTGATGACTTCTTGTATTAGTTGAGCCTTGTCACAGGATATGAATCTATTCATAAGCCTTAGAGCTATCGAAAAGAGTCTTGATTACGCCGAGCACCCTTAGCCTATTTAGACTCCTATCAAGATAGAGTGCATAAATGAAATATCTGATTGCTTTTTGCCTGTTTTTTTTTCTTTTTATTTCATCCGTTAACGCCTACCCACAAGACCAACTGAAAGAATGCATTCTTGGTGCAAAAAGGAGCCCCACTGTGTTAGGTGTTCCTGAAGCGTCTATAGAAAACTGGTGTGATTGTGCTTTGAGGCTGACAATAGATGAAGGCAAAGAAGATATCCCTTCAGCAAATGAGTGTGGTAAGAAATACTTTAGGTGAGAAGTTATTCAAGAATCATTGTCGTCTGAGATGTTCAAAGAGCTCAGGCACTTAGCCAATTCCGGGAATGTCAAAAGGTAGCTTTTCTTTAAATGCCAACAGATATTTCTGAACGACCGGTATACGTAATAAGGCTAAGGGCACAATAATGTTTAGGGTGATCCATGCAGCACCAACTACTATGGCTCCCCATTTCCCACCTCTGTTTAGCCAGCTTGCTTGAGTTTCTTCGGTCATATCAAAGCTTAAGAGGTCTTAGTTTCTTTTTGGCTCCAGCTCGGTCTGCTAGCACCTTTCAATGAGAGTTCTCATTAATCATTAACAGTGGCCATGTCAACTCCTTCTCAGTCATGACAAGCGAAGCTCTGGCAATGTTTGACGATAATGAACTTGGTCACTAGTAATAAAGACTCTGTTGTTTAGAGTCTTTATTAAATGATGTTTTAGCAAAGAGTTTGACCAGGATATTTCTTGCTGGCTCAGGGTTGCTTTTAGTCTTTTTTTTAGTAATCCACTTGACTGGCATAGTCTTAGCTGTAATAGCACCTCTTACATTTGAGCTTTATGCCTCAGAGTTGCACACTGCGTTATGGGTAAATGTGCTAGAACTTTTTTTGACTGCCACTGTTTTGGTTCACATCTTTTTAACACTTCAGAAGGTCTTTCAAAATTCTCAGACTGGCAACACCTCAGATTTGGTGAGCCGTCGTAAAGATTTTTTAGCGGTTTTGGCTGCACGAAGCCAGCTAATTGGTGGGATCATCCTCTTGTACTTCCTTTGGATTCACCTTGGCCAACTACGTTTTCCTCGTCCGCCTGATGGAGAAGAGCTTTATACAATTCGCCTTGTTCTGTCTTCTTCAAAAAATTCGATAATTTATGTCATTGGCTCGTTAACTTTGTTTTTCCATCTTCTTCATGGCATTGAATCTTCTCAACGAAGCCTTGGGATTATTACTGATGAGAATGCATTTTTAATAAGAGTCCTTGGCCGAGGATTGTCTTTGTTGATTAGTGCTGGATTTGCTTTGGCGACAATTGCTCTTACGAGGTCATCCTTTTTGATTAATTAGATGAGACATCTTCTTGATCCATGTCTACCTACAGGTACATTTGAAGGCGCATGGGAAAGACAGCAAAAAACTCTTCCTTCTCTGACGTGTCAAATGCGACAGGAATGGAAAATCATTGTTGTAGGAGGTGGCCTTGCTGGATCTTCTGTTGCTGCAACTCTTGCCGAGCAAGGCTTTCAAGTAAGGCTTATTACTTTTCACGATAGCCCTCGACGTGCTCATTCTGTCGCAGCACAAGGAGGAATTAATGCTGCAAAATCAATGAAAAGGGATGATCGGGAAGGAATTAATCAATTATTTAAAGACACTGTGCGTGGAGGTGATTTCAGGGCAAGAGAAGCAAGTTGCCTCCGTCTTGCGGAGATTAGTAGCTCAATCATTGACCAATGCGTAGCCCAAGGTGTTCCCTTCGCTCGAGAGTACGACGGAACCTTGGCGACGCGGCGCTTTGGAGGAGCACTTATTAGCAGGACATTTTATGCACGTGGACAAACTGGCCAACAACTTCTTTATGGGGCTTACCAGGCACTTATGCGGCAAGTAGCGAATAAAACAGTTGAGCTTTTGCCTCGTAGAGATGTACTTGAATTGGTGAAAGTCCAGGGCCTGATTAGAGGAGTGGTTAGTAGGAACCTGTTGAATGGAAAGCTTGAGGTTTACAGAGCTCATGCTGTACTTCTGGCAACTGGAGGCTATAGCAATGTTTATTTTCTTTCGACAAATTCAATTAAATCTAATGCCAGTGCAATTTGGAGAGCGCATAGACAAGGAGCCTTTTTTGCTAATCCATCCTTTACTCAAATACACCCTACTTGTATTCCTGCAGGAGATGTATATCAGAGCAAGTTGACTTTAATGAGTGAGAGTTTGCGAAATGATGGAAGAATATGGCTGCCTAGGCAATTAGGTGATGAACGCAACCCATCGCAAATTCCTGAATCCCAGCGGGATTACTTTTTGGAACGATTGTACCCACGCTATGGGAATTTGGTCCCAAGGGATGTTGCTTCTCGAAGAATTAAAGCGTTCTGCGATGCAGGGTTGGGAGTAGGGAATGAAGGACGTTCTGTTTATTTAGATTTGCGTGATGCGATCCGTATGAAAGGGATTGAAGAGATTAAAGCTAAATACGGCAACTTAACTGAGATGTACCAACGCATTGTTGGAGAAGATCCATTATCAATGCCTATGAGGATTTACCCTGCACCTCATTATTCCATGGGTGGATTATGGGTTGATTACAATTTGATGAGCACATTACCTGGTTTGTTTGTTCTTGGTGAAGCAAATTGCACTGTTCATGGCGCTAATCGCCTTGGAGCAAATGCTCTATTACAGTGCTTGACTGATGGCTATTGCATTGCTCCTTCTTCCATTAATGCTTGGTTGGCAGCTAAGACATTCTCTGCATCTCAACTGGAAATAGATGAAGCATGTAATGACGCGGTTTTATGTGCAAGAAGGCGCATAGATGATTTGATTAAGGTCCAAGGTAAGACCCCTGTTGATGTTTTTCATCGCAAGCTCGGAGAGATAATGATTGATAAATGTGGAATCAGTCGAAACCAAAGTGGTTTGGAGGAAGGTTTGCGACAAATAAAGGCCTTGCAATATGAATTCCATCAGGACGTTCGAATTTCGCCAGAAGTGAGCTGTCCAAATCCAGAGCTGGAGAAGGGCTTACGAGTGGCAGATTTCTTTGAACTTGCCCAATTGATGCTTACTGATGCTCTTTCTAGAGAGGAGTCCTGTGGCGCTCATTTTCGAGAGGAATATCAAACAATAGAAGGGGAGGCAATGAGAGATGATGAAAGATTTTCGCATATAGCTGCTTGGGAATACGTAAGCAATTCCAAGTCAATTAAGCATTTAGAGAAACTTTCATTCAAGGATTGCAAGCCCAATAAACGTAGTTACAAATGATTGAGAGAATTTCACTTAATCTGCATATTTGGCGTCAGGAGTCTCCATCTTCCCAAGGGACATTTGAGAAATACTCAATGTCAGATGTATCAACTAAATTGTCTTTATTAGAGGCTCTTGACAAGTTAAATGACGACTTGATCATTAATGGTTGCAGGCCAATAAATTTTGATCATGATTGTCGTGAAGGTATCTGTGGAAGCTGTGGTTTCCTTGTGAATGGTCAACCTCATGGCCCAAAAGATGGAACCACAATTTGCCAACTTTACTTAAGACAATTTAGAGACAATACAACACTTAAACTTGAGCCATGGAGAGCCAAAGCTTTTCCTATAGTTCAGGATCTTGTTGTAGATCGCTCTTCCTTTGATAGAGTGATTGGTTCTGGCGGCTTTTGCTCTAATTATTATGAGAAGGCTC
Organism: Prochlorococcus sp. AG-363-P19; assembly: GCA_003280055.1. Taxonomy (GTDB): domain Bacteria; phylum Cyanobacteriota; class Cyanobacteriia; order PCC-6307; family Cyanobiaceae; genus AG-363-P08. The sequence continues at coordinate 19,284 of QCGG01000010.1, read as the reverse complement.
CAGAAGCAAATGAAATTAAGGTTAGTCAAGAGAGATCTTTCTCTGCATTTGAGACGGCAACTTGTATAGGCTGTGGAGCTTGTGTTGCAAGTTGTAGAAATGCTTCTGCAAGTTTATTTGTTGCTGCAAAGCTTGCACATTTAGGGCAGTTGCCCCAAGGGCAATATTTAAGGTTAACAAGGGTTAAACAGATGAAAGAACAAATGATATTAGAAGGCTTTGGAAGCTGTAGTAATAATCTTGACTGCGAAGCCGCTTGCCCCAAGGAGATCTCAGCTAATTGGATAAGCTGGATGAATAGAGAAAAATATTAAGGAATCTCTTTGGGGTTGAAGTTGATAACAAAAAGAATAGTAAAAATACCTAAGTCTAAATACTTTAGTAAGAACACTGTACCGACATTTTCTTAGATGTGTTAAAAAGAAAGTATCCGAAGAGGAGGGTAATGAAACTCCAAACTCCTTTCACCATTCTCAAGCAAGCTTTCAGAGATATTGACTATATCCATGACTTTACTTATGAATTGCCCTATAAAGGTCATGCAGATTTCTGGGAGGAACAGTGTGAGCTCCATCCTACAAAATCTGCTTGCAAGATCTTTGACTTGTAAGAAAAACTTTTCCTGTCGTTTTCAGATAGGAATAATTTTGTATAGATATTGGGGAAGTTCAATTAATTGGGATTAAATCCGACATGATTTATCTAAGTTTAAATCTTTGGACATGAAGTAACTTGGAATTTAAGTGGCTATCAGCATAGTTGTTAGTTAGATTCTGTTCTCTTCCATTCTCTATACCACTGAAGATCATCAAGCCACCGAATTATCGGCCAATTGATGAGAGCTGATGAAATCAAGACCCCAAAAGGGGAAAATTGAGCAGAGCCAAAAGTGAATAAAAGAGTTGGTACTATTGACATTACTGTTGCAGTAAGAAAGGCCCTTCGAGGGGACATCTTTGTTCGCATTCCTTTTGCTGAGTTCTTTTCTCTTTTTAGCTATTTTTAATAGTCATTTCATCGGTTTTTCAAGATTGCCTGGAATACGCAATGAAATAAATGGATTTTTAAGACTAAAAAGATTGGAATGATCTCATTTTTAGTTCAGTTTGAGATCTCTTGAGACCTCGGTCAAGAGCAGAACTACATACGCGGCAACCTTTTTCTGCTTCTTCTGGTTCAATTTTTCACTATGCCAGTTGTTTTTGAGGACCCCTCTCCTTGAAAAAGCTGCTTGACGTTGGATAATTATTACGTGAGGAGTTGAGATTCTCCGAGCAGTGGAAACAAGGAAACACTTGCTCATTATCTCCAAAAGCCCGCTTTTAGCGGGCTTTTTAATTTTTAGGCACTTTTAAGGGAACCAGAAGCCTCTTATGTGTAGCCTGTTTCAGACAAGCTGATAAAGAGATCAGGTTGAAGGCCGATAATTATGTGCTAATTAAAGACCGATTGATCCCCATCACCCGGCCGTTCCGACAATAGAGCTTGTCAAGCATTTCGTCATCGGTAGATACGCACTACTTATAGCGTTAGCTCTGCTTTAAGCGGTTAATGCCACTATTTGTGGGGGTTGTATTACTATCTTCGATTGCCGAAAAATAAATTCCCCCATCACCCAGGTTCGGGATTTTAGGCATGGGATTTTTAATGAGAGGATTTTTAAAGCTGAATATCGCTTATAAAGGTCTGAGATCATTTGATTCCCAGTTGTGATTCTGACAAGGTTTTTGTCCTTTTGGGTGATTAATTTAGATAGGATATTGCATGAAATTCTTTACAGCAATTACACTTATTCATGAATGCTCAATAAGATCTTGGATGGATTCATTGGCTTGCTTTCTTTTCTAGGCCTCTAAATTTAGAAAACTGATTTCTATATTTTTTCATAAGGTACTGATTATTTCAGTTATCGCCAAATTCGTAAGAACTTAAAGAAGTTAATAGTCCAGGAGTCCCAGCGAGTCTTGACCGCGCTATCTTGTTGATGCCGTAGATTGTTATCACCAAGATTTACCAAGGCTTCCTTATTTTTCCACCAAATCCAATCACGCGTTGGAGGGTTTTCTTTTAAATCATTTCGAGAAAGCCCTAGTCCCGATTGCGATGAGATTTTCAGAAGAATATCCAACATTTCCTCAGCATCCTTGCACTGGGATAAAGCGAGATTGTTTTCTTCATCACCATCGAGTGAGGCAACCAGTACCTTAAGCTGTTCGTTGACAGGTAAATTTTGTTGATCCATATCTAATACTGTAGGTCAATTGTGTTTAAAGGAAATCATTTGACCTTCCTTAATTCATTGGCTTTTCCAGAGAGTGAACTTTTCCAAATATGCTGGGTCAAAAAGCAGGGTTTGCCTGGTGAAGCTATCCGGAGAGGAATGATGCGTTCAACTGCTTGCAAAAAAGCCTCTTATTATCGTGTGTTCTTGCCCTTCTTTGACCTCCACCCTGTCTAGTAACCTCTTAAAACATATGCATGCGTAATGATGGGTTGGCAACTACCACCTTTAGGGGTCTGTTTAGGCTTATTATTGATTTCTATTGGAATTGTTGTAGGTTTTGACATTCGATTTATGGTAAATAGCGAAGAGAAGAACTCCGAGTAATACTTTTTTATCTTATTTGGAGTTTATGATCTGATTTTCTTTTGTCTTAATGTTATAGAAAGCCGAGAAAGGAAAAGAAGGTCAAAGTCAAAGCCATTTTCTTATGGAAACAATTAATATTTGGACCTGAAAGTAGAGCCTAGACTTTGCTAGAATACATTAAATTAGAACAACTTTAGAATTTTTAGTTGACGATTCTAGAAGCTTTGATTCTATGAGATGGCCGCCTAATCATGCTTGGACCTCTGCAAGAAAAAGAGGAGGATATCGCCACTTTCAAGTCAAACAATTTGGTGGAAAAGGAAACAGAAGATGGATTGAAGTCTCTTCACTTTTAAACAAAAATTTTCTAATCAGAGTCCCTTGGTCCGAACTGGTTGAAGGTAAGGAATGGAACTGTGGTTGGTTGCAAATTCCAGAGGAGCTGGACTCTAGTGATGCTTAGATAATGTCTTGATATTTATCTATTTTTAGATAACCTTGTCTCTTTACCCATTACAGGGTGAATATTCTAAAATTCTTTCTATAATTGCTTTTAGGGAAAAGTTGAGGAAAGTTTTTATTAAAAATTGGCAAACTTTCCTGTTCCACTATCACGGTGGTTGTCTGGTAGAAATGGGAAATTATCTTCTGGCCCTAAAAGATTTTCAAGACTGACTTCAGGCGTTGCATTTTTATTATCTATTTTCTCCTTTTCCTTATTTGGACTTTTCACTAAAGTTTTCTCTGCATGAGCTGGATTACCTAAGAACATTAATGCAAGAAGCCAGCCAAGCAAAAGAGCAATTGCTTTCGATAGAGATTTATTCATATGGCTTGCTGAAAAGCAACTCTCTTCGTTATAGCTTATTTGAGCATAATCTATAATGACTTTCTTGTAACCTAAGTCTTAGGTTGAAGGGGTCTTATAGTTCTAAACTGAGAACATAGGTAAGCCGAGTCCACCTAAGCTAGATAAAGATCAACCCTAGAGAGTCTAGGCATTTTTTGGGCTTCTCATTTTTTTGTATGAATTGGTTGGTATTAGATGCTTGATGGATCTTCAAGTAGGTAAATGATTTTATAGTAATTTTTATTAGTTAGGTTTTTTGATTCGATGATAATTCATTTTGTTAAATTGATTGTGTACAGCCTCCATTACTTTTGGGCTTAATAGAGGAGGTTCACCTAATTGGCAGGCTTGCAAATATATATGTGCGAGAGTCTCAACTTCTACAGCTATTTTTATTGCTCCTTTTAGATTCTCGCCTACAGCTATTTGTCCATGATGCGCAAGTAAGCAAGCCAGGCGATCTTTAAGCGCTAATAGTACTAATTTGGAAAGTTCTTTTGTCCCAAAGGTTGCATAACGTGCACATCTTATATCGTTTCCCCCAGCAATTGCAGTCATATAGTGAAAACTAGGGATAGATTTTTGATGACAAGATAATGCAGTGGCATGAATTGAGTGACAATGTAGAACTGCTTTTATCTCTGGTCTATTTGCAAAAATATCTGCATGTATTCTCCATTCAGAAGACGGTTTATACTGATTCTTTGCCAACGGATTTCCAAATAGATCTATTGCTACAATATCCTCTGATTGCATTTCTTCATATGATAAAGAACTAGGTGTAATTAAAAGCCCGTCATTTATGCGTCTAGATAAATTACCAGAGGTTCCTTGATTAAGACCAATGGAATTCATCTGCCTAGCAACTAAAACAATTTCTTCTCTTAGTTCTTCTTCTTCTCTTGAACTTTTATTCATTTTTGTAAAGTTGACTTAATCCTAATTTGCTGGCAGGACTTATGCCCTTTTCAGTGATAAGCCCGCTTATCAATCTGTTAGGTGTAACATCAAATGCGGGGTTAAAGCCATTGCTGCTATCCGGACATAATTGTATTTCTCTTACTTCACCATTATCCAACTTACCTTCAATTCGAAGCACTTCAGAGGATGAGCGATTTTCAATGGGAATCTCATTAAGACCATCAATAATTAACCAATCGATTGTGGAGGACGGTAAAGCAACATAAAAGGGGACCGAATTGTCTTTGGCAGCTAGTGCTTTTAGGTAGGTGCCAATTTTGTTGCACACATCACCTCTACTAGTTGTGCGATCGGAACCCACTATGATTACATCTACAAGACCCTTCTGCATTAAGTGCCCTCCTGCATTGTCTACAATCACTGTATAAGGAACTCCTTCACAGCCAAGCTCATAAGCTGTAAGGCTGGAGCCTTGATTACGAGGTCTCGTTTCATCTACCCAAACATGAATCTTTAGGCCAGCTCTATGAGCCTTGTATATAGGGGCTAGGGCGGTTCCCCAATCAACTGTTGCAAGCCAACCAGCATTACAGTGTGTAAGGATATTTAATGGCTTATTTCTCATTTCCAATGGCTTATCTTTTGATAACTTCTTTAGGACTTCTAACCCATGATCCCCGATAGCTTCGCACATTAAGACATCTTCTTCTGCAATTGCATCAGCTTCTTTTTGTGCAGCTTTTGCTCTTTTAGCTAGTGGCAGGGACTTTACGAGTTTACTTACTCTTTTTAAAGACCATTGAAGATTAATTGCCGTGGGCCTAGTAGCAATTAATTCTGAGAAAGCACTCTCTAAAGATTGATCGGATGGATCTTTTTGCAAAGCAAGCATGAGACCATATGCAGCAGTAACTCCAATCAAAGGAGCACCACGTACAATCATTTTTTGAATAGCTTCGGCAGCATCATGATGATTATAGATATAGTGCTTGGCTAGTTTGTGTGGGAGCTTCCTTTGATCAATTACACCTACATAAGCACCATTCTGCTCGAGCCAAATTGTCCGCCATGCTTTACCATTGATTTTCATGATGTTCAGGAAGATTTTTTCTTCGAGCGTTCAAATTTTAAATTTTTCATTAGTAAGTCAATTGATGAGATATAGGGAAATTTAGTTTTGCTTTTCCATTCAACTGACTTAGTTCAATAACTACAGAGAGGCCAGTAATTGTTTTACCCGCAGATTCCAGAATATTTGACACACATTTAACTGTCCCACCAGTAGCTAATAAATCGTCTACTATAACTAGCTTTTCATACTTTTTTATTGCATCCTTTTGAATTGATAAGGAATTATTCCCATATTCAAGATCGTAAGATTCGCTAAGAAGTGTTCCAGGCAGCTTGCCGGGTTTTCTAGCTACAACCATTGGTTTAAGTGTTTTCAAGGCAAGAGAAGATGCCAAAAGAAAACCTCTTGCATCTATTGCCACTATTGCATCTGCCTCTTCAAACATTTGATGAGATGCCATGGCATTTATAAGCTCAGAATACAGCTTAGGATGAGCGAAAACTGGCAGTAAGTCTCTGAAGACTATTCCCTGCTTGGGGAAATCAGGATATGTCCCAATAAGCTCTTTAAGTTGAGTTGATAACATTTACTGACTAATGATTTTGCATTCTTCAGGTAGTTTAACGAACACTCTAGAGCAAAAACAAATTAATTTGAAATCTTCATGTTTGATAAATAGTATGTTTAGGCTAAGGATTGAATTTTTTCGATAAAAACAAATGAAGACTATATGAAATTGTATTTAAAGTAAATTTGAACTTAGAGCGCAGTTCATTGTTCAAATGACTTTCAGCGAATAGGCGAGGAGGAAACAATGATGGATTCGGATAATTGTCATTTTTCTTTCTGGAGCCAGCCAAGATACATATAAATCAATATTAAAACCATCTGAAGCATTGTTCACAAGGTCCATGTTTTACTTTGTTACCCAGTATTTGCTTTTCGCTTCGTGCTCTTTATCTAAAGATGGTTCAACTAATGTTTTAATAATTCAGGGATAAGCTACTCTCTAATTAGTTTTCACCTCTCTTTATTTAATTATAGAATCTTAAACTCTTCTTGTTATTTCTTACTTTGGATATTTATCATGCAACGACTGGGTGAATTATGAGATTATTATGACCGAGGGCAAATCAGTGAATGCTCTTCTTTGCAACATTATCACCCATTACCTTGCGAACCTCACCCAGGCTGCCAAACCAACCGCTAGCAATATCTACATTGCTGATTTCAATATTGGTTATTAGTTGCAGCCCTTCTAATTCCAAAAAGGACCAATTTCCTGTGTCTCGAGGCTCAGAGTCTGGTCAAAATGCTATACCTGCTTCAGATAGCGACCTTTTCCTGTATAAAGGAATTACGACTTCATATGCCTGTAATGCTCTCCAAGCAGGGTTGGAATTTTCTAAGGCGGTTGGAATAGCTTCAGCTACTTACACGCAAGTACTTACGGGCCGTCATGGCAGCAGATTAAGCTCCGTAGGACCAGAAAAACTTAGCAATAAAGAGCTTTTTGATGGATCTGAGTTACAGGTTCTGTCTGGTGCCATGGAGTTTTGCCCAACGAAAATCCCTAATGATATTAGAAAAAAGCTAAAAAAAGCATTAGATAAAGTAACTAAAAAGTAGTAAGCGGACGATAGTATTAAGGTTACTTTGAACCTTGGCTTGAAATGATTGCCTACTTCTGAATCTTTCTAGATTGATTTTTTACGAATTAAGTATGTAGTCACCTTATTCTTCAGGAACCATCTGAGATTTATTTATTTTAATATTAGTTTTTTTGTGAGTACGAATTAATCTTTAATGTTTTATGCAACTTAGATTTTAGAAATAGAATAAAAAACGTTGCTTATTTCTATTTATGTTGAATTTACTGATTTATAACTATCTTGGCAGGCTTCAATCGGCAAAGAGTGATGTTGATCAATTAATCATTTTATATTCTGTTTTGCCTAAAGTCGATAGAAATGAGATTGTTTTTTGATGCATTTGCAAAACGGCCTGGATGACTCTCTATTTGACGAAACTAAATCTAGACCTATATTTTAAATACTATTAATATGCACTGACAACAATGTTGCAATCCATAGTTGACTTTTGGGAGAAATTGACTGATGAGAATAGGTTTCTCATTAAGAAGATTTTATTCATTTCTATTGCCTTATATGTCGCTCTTCAGCTTCTAGGCTTCCTATTACCTGTTTTCATTACCCTTGCTATAAGCTTTTTTTTGTTTAGAGCAACCTCAAATGGAAACCCCAAGCACTCCTAAAAGTTTTCGCTCTCAGATGTTATTAAATCACCCTTAAGGACATAAGCTATGAGAAATGTCTCTCTATCTAAGCCCAACAACAATGGTTTGTATTTCTTTAGTTGTTAAAACAAACTTTTTAAAATGTTGGGACACCATCTTGTCTTTTTGAAAGATGGTTTTTGGCCTTATTTTTGAAGAAAATAACAAGTCAACTAGCAGCTGATCGTCTTCGAACAATTCTTCTCCCGTCAGGCGTCTCCTCAATTTGAGATTTGTCGCGGTTTTGTGTTTTGTTTTCAACTGAATCGTCAGAGGAGTCCTCGCCATCCTCTTCCTTTTCTAGGCAGGTTCCTACTACCATGGCAGCCTCAATTGGATTTGATAAGTCTCCAATAGTGATAAGTGCTTTTAGAACTAGCTGCACACGTGCTTCCTTTGGAAGCCCCGGGCGTAGTTTTTTGACAGATTCCCAAAGTTCTTGGGTGACTTCTTTGAGGAGCTCTTTGTCAGTTACCAAAGTGATTCTCGCTTAAATGATTTGATCACTTAACTCTATTGGTTCGTAGAAGAAATCGGCTCTTTTTTTTGCCTTGGTGTCGTAACAACTTCATAGAAAGAGCTTTTGCATGACTTTGGCAGCATTGATTAGTAAATATTGGTCTCTAAGTGCTATGAGCATTAAGACGGATTGCAATTATGTATCGGTTGCTACAAAATCTCAACAACTTCTTTTTGGAAATGTCCACCCTTAAGTTCTCTGGCATAGGCTGCAGTTGAAACCAGCTCATCAACCTTCTTCTAAATCTTCGTTATCGCGAACAAGAGTGCTTGATTTGTAGCATGCTCCATCGATGTTCCAGATTTGATTGTTTCCATATAGTTAATAAATAAAGTTCATGATCTTGATCAAATGGCCTGCAAGAAGCTTTTGTAAGACTATCTGCTTTAATCGTAATCTATAAACATAACCAAATACAGTCTAAACTCCTATTTGATAAAACACTTTTAGTGCTAAGTCTTACCAGCAGCGTCTTTTAAGATTATTAACATCTACCGATAAGATTGTGTCTTTAGATGTTAAAAAGGATGTCCTTTTATATGAGGAGTTATGCTGGCCAATTTGAAAACTTCTTTTCAGACTACTGAATACCTTGACCCAATAGAAGATTATTTTGAATGTATTACTTCATGTTCTATTGGTGAAGAAGGTCTGGAGTGTATTACTCATTGTGTTCAAATTCATTTGAAAGGGGAGGTTGTGTCATGAACCACACCATTCCTCTTTATGTAAGTCCCGAAGGGGGGTCAATAGTTTGTTTGCGTGGTGATTCAGGAAGAGTCTTTCTCTCTTGTTCCCAAACCCGTTGTATTTATTCTTCTGATTTGCATAGTGCCAAGAACTATTTAAATAAACTTGAATGTCGCGAAGGCTTTAGAGCATTAAAACCAGACTCGCATCTTGCACAAAGAAAAACGACCCTGAAATGGGATTCAAATGGTGAGCTTTCATCAGTTGACAAGACAAGAATTCTTGATCGATTGAGAAATCCTGCATTGACGCAGTGTGACCTTACATGTGGGATGGCTAACTTCTCTTTAAATTCATCAAAATCGCGACACCTTAAATCTTTGCCTGCTAGCGCGTGGCTACCGTAAATAGAGCCTATATTTCTATTAGCAGTGCATATTCAGCAAATTGCAATGTAATCGAATGGACATCATCGAGCTATTTGGTGATGCCTTGCTTGTCAAATACGTTATTTTGTAGCAAACGTCACTTTTACTGTTGTGGAAAATTCCCGACTCACTGTGACTATTTCCGAAGAGTTAAAGGAGCTTTTGATTGCTCAGTCAGAGCAGTTAGGAATTTCAGTAGAGGAATTTGCGAATACTGTTTTACTTAATGCATTATCAGACTTGCCAGAAGGAGAAAAACAATCCGATTTGGAGGGAAATTCCCAAAAGGCAGGAACTGATAAGTTTTTAGGGGATGACTTTTTAATAGAGTCATATCCTTCGATTTTGAATTTCGGAGAAACACGCTTCACTGATGATGGCGCAAGGTCGTATACAAAAGCTGCTAGATATGAATTTCAAAAGCATGCCTCATTGAAGGGGCTTTCATTTCAAGATGCCTTAAATGAATTATCTGAAATAGCCAGTAAGTATAAGGGTGATATTGAGCTAATAAGTAGAATCCTGAAGGGGCGTCATGAGTTGACTGGCAATGAAATGACCTTAATTGTTGGGCAGACAGGTAATTGTCCAATGCAGAAGACACTCCAAGAATGGAGTAGAGACTCACTCCCATCGCTATGTAGGGTTTTTGTGCAGGCGATAGAAGTTTGATTTCGTTTTATAATACTTTTTTATTGAATATTCTCGAGATTGAGCTAACCGTTCAAATTGAACATGATGAAAGGCTTCGAAAAGCTTATAAGACTAATGGTTTATCAGCAGATGCAAACAAATTTTTCGGAATGGCTTGCTTTCCTTGAGAAATACTTTTAATTAATATCAAGCTCTTGATTTGTTATGTCTAATCGCACCCCAAAACTTTTTGTTTCTGAATACATAGAAAATTTTTTTGATACGGTTTCAGTGCCTAATAAATCTGGATTTGACGAGATGGTTGGCTTGAATCAGCTTGGAGAAAGCATTACCAATTTTAGTGAAACTCTTAAGAGCTTCTTCTTGCCACTGCCAAGTTTTGAGGAGTTTTTATCAAATGTTAGAGATTCTGTTTAGCCATAAAAAAGAGATAAATTCCTTCAGCTCCATAGAACTTTATTTTGGTTTTTATTTATATCAATAGTTGAAAAACTTCCATTCATAATTAATTGGCCAAAAAAATGTTCTTTTTAATTTAACGGAATTCCTTACATTAAGCTTAGTCTAATCTAGGCAATTCTCATAATTAATACAATTATGCGCAAATCTCTCTGAGGAATGGTTATATTATTATCATGGCACAATTTTTGTTCCCATGAGGATTGCAAAAGTAATAGCTACGACATTTGCACCTAGGTCAGTAAGACTCGATACAACTCTTGCCGGTAATCCTTTGGGACATTTTAGCCATTCCCAAAATTTTACAACTGGCGCTGAAATAATTGATCTTATCAACTTTACACTTGAGGTCGAATCTAAAGCAAATCCTGGATGCAATCTTGATATCATATTTGTAAACAATCAAATTGGCTGGAAAAAAGGAGACCAGTTTCTAGACAACTTAAATGGTACGAGAACTAATCATGGAAAAATTAGGATTTTGCATAGAGAAAATATTGGTTTATCTTATGGTGCTTATGATCATGCTTTTTCTTTATTTCAAGATGAATATGACTACTTTATATTTACTGAGGATGACATAATTATTACTGGAGATGATTATGCGTTGCAGGGCTTAGAAACATTTAATCGTTCAAGTAATTGTGGTTTTGTTGCGTATGTTGGCTTGAGTAATGTTTTCGCATCATATTCTCCTGAGGATTCTCTTCATGCTCATAGTGGTGCAGGCTTAACGTCATCCAGTGTTTTGAAAGAAGTTCATAAGGCAAAGGGATCTTTAGGCTTTTCTAGATCCTATGATGAACAGGATCGCCTTAATATTATTAGATTAGGTGAAGTCGCTTTTGTGAATAATATATATAAATTAGGGTATGAAATTACTGAAATTGATAAGCATGTAAAATTATATGAGCACTCTTATGATCTCATGAGAGGTATATATAAACCAAGATATGCATCTAGGATTGATTTGTATATATATAAGCTCAAGCAATATTTGTATAAGTTCTTAATTATTAGAAAGGCAGCTGAACTGAAAAAAATAATTGTCGATAAGATCAGCTCAAAAAATATATAACATTCTTTCTTTTAGAACCGATTATAAGAAAGGCATTTGCATAACATGTTTATGTAACTATGTACTATAGACTGCTATAAATTACTATTCTAAAAATCATCCTAAACTCCTTATGCTTTCAAAGAAACAAAAAAAGCATTAAACTCTTCAGAATAAAGATTCTAGGATACTCTTTTATCCCCTTCTGGCTTGCGTCTATAATCGTAAAGGCTTTGATGTGCCATGTCCTGATTTATTATCCTAGCTGAAATCATGGGGTATTAGCCTCATACGACCAGATCCTCGTTGGCAACTCACATAAGAAACTATTATTGAGCTCTATGTCCATTAATGAAAGGGTTGAACAATTAATTCAGTCTCTGCAGTCCGAGAGGAGTGATATCTTTCCTTATCTTGCTAATAATAATTGGCAAAAGGGTCGACCTATCTATTATTCAGGCCCTTATTGGGATAATAATGAGATTGCGGCAGCAATTACTTCTCTTTTGAACGGAAACTGGCTGTCTGCAGGGGAAAATGTAAGGCAGTTTGAGATTGAATTCTCAAAAAAATTTGGATTTGAAAAATCCCTAATGGTTAATTCGGGATCTTCAGCCAACCTGGTAATGATAGCTGCCCTTAAAGAGTATTTTAAGTGGAAGGATGGCGATGAAATAATAGTTTGTGCTTGTGGCTTTCCTACAACGGTTAATCCAATTATTCAGAACTCTCTAAAACCAGTTTTTGTAGACATTGATTTTTCAGACTTGAATTGGGATTTGGAGCAAATAGAAAAAAAAATTACACCTTTAACTAAAGCAGTATTCTCTTCACCGGTGTTAGGCAATCCCTACAACCTAGATCTTTTAATGGATCTTCTAAAAAGCAAAAACATTCATTATATAGCGGACAATTGCGATAGCCTTGGGAGTAAATGGCAAGGTGAATATTTAACAAAAAATGCAATCGCTGCCTCTTGTTCATTTTATCCAGCACATCATATAACTACCATTGAAGGCGGAATGGTTTCTTCAAATAATGAGGAGATAGTCAGCCTAGCTAGAAGTTTTGCTTGGTGGGGAAGAGCATGTTATTGCGTAGGTCCTCAGAATTATCTTCCTAATGGGGTCTGTGGAAAGAGATTTAGTCGTTGGTTAAAAGACTATGATAGAGATATCGATCATAAATATGTATTTTCAGTTCAAGGGTATAATCTAAAACCAATTGATATGCTTGGTGCAATAGGCTTAGTTCAACTAGAGAAGTTTGAAGAAATACATCTCAAGAGAAGATCAAATAAAGAACGATTAACTAAAGTTTTTTCACAAATAGAAGGTCTAAGGGTTGTAGATGAGTTAAAAGGAGCTGAAACATCCTGGTTTGGTGTACCAATTGTTTATCAAAATAATAGTGAGACTAAAAATAAAGTTAACCTTGTTAAACACTTAGAGCAAAGTGGTATTCAAACTAGAAACTATTTTGCTGGTAATGTTTTAAAGCATCCTGCTTATTCAGGCTTGGGTGATCCCTCGGAATTCCCCAATGCATCTAAAGTGCTTGACGACGTTTTCTTTATAGGTTGCTCCCCGGTCATTACAGAAGAGATGATTGACTATATAGGAGAGGTGATTGTTGATTATTTATAAAGATTCACTTTCTGCTAGATATATCAGGTGATTAAAGTAAAAGTTCACTTTAATAATGCTATGCTAATTATAGCTTTACTTCATTTTGCAGTATGATTTTATCAAATAAGACCTTTGGTTCTAAAAAGTAGATACTATAATAATCATTCTTTAGTTGTCTTATAGGATAATCTCATGTCTCTCAATGACCTAAAGACGTTCCTAAGGTTGATGCAAGATGACCCTATTCTAAAAGATCAGGTCTTGGCTTCTTCTACAGCAGATGACGTTGCCCAAATTGCCATCAAATTAGGATACGAGTTTTCAGGGGATGAGCTGCTGAGGTTTTCTGGTAAAAAGGTTGGACAAGTCACTGTTCATAAGAATGATGTCCCTGGTGAGTATAATTGACCTCTTTAAGATTAGTTATTTGAATTGATCAAAAGAATTAGGTATTTTTAAAAATGATTTAATCATTATAGGACTTCAATTGGAAAAAAATAATTTTCCGTGCCTGTAAATTTATTGATCTAAACTTCAAATTACTTTGGATACCCACTCTTTTTTATGATTCAAAAACTACTCACTGAATATCAGAGAAGCAAGCAGGATAATAGCGATGACTCTTTGTTCTATGCGCAACCGAAGTATGTACACCATTTAGATGCTGGCTTCCGACTTCGCCTGAAGAAGCTTTATTTAGCAAATCTAAGCAGTAATTCAATCGTTCTAGACTTGATGAGTAGTTGGGTTAGTCATCTTCCAGAATCCCTTGTATTGAAGAGAGTTATAGGTCATGGTCTTAATAGAAGCGAGCTTGAGTCAAATAAACGTCTAGACAGTTTCTGGATACAGGATTTAAACCGGAATCAGAAATTACCTTTAGAGGACGACTCTGTCGATTATTGCTTGATAGTTGCTGCTTGGCAATATTTACAGCAGCCGGAAGAGATTGCCATGGAGCTTAAACGGGTAATCCGCCCAAATGGTAAATTAATAGTCTCTTTTTCTAACAGGGCATTTTGGACGAAGACACCTAGAATATGGGCTGATGGATCAGACTCTGATCATCTAAACTATATTAGTTCTGTTTTAATATCTCAGGGTTGGACCAAGCCAGAATGTGTTGCAGAGAAGACTTATGGAAACGATTTTCTCAAATTAATAGGAAGCAATGGCGACCCATTCTTTTCTGTTATAGCAACTAATTAATTCACATTGCTGCAAACAATATTTCAATATTACTAAATTTGTTTTAACTGGCTAATAATAAATAACTGGCAAGAAATATTTAACTAATTTGCTTTAAAAGTATAGATAAATACTTCTATTTTTTAATTTAATGAATCAATTATTCCATATGGAAGTTTTATTCTCGTTAACTTCCAACCAGTAATTCCATCTCGTTTCCAAAAGACAGTAATTGGTTCTTTGAATTTTGAATATTTATTTTCTAAAACAAACTCATTTATATTTCGATAATACAATTTAATATCTTTTTTATTATCCTTTTTTGGGATATCAGTTGCAGGATATTTGCTCGACTCGGTTTTTTTTACCAATCTTCCCTGCTCTAATAATATTTTCAGCCCTTTTGGTGATACTGTTGTATCAATTGTTGCTGAGACAAGTTTATTTACTATTGGGTTTATAATTATCATAGTCAGTTCACCTAGAGGCGTTCCGATCATTTGATTACTGATATCTCTGCTAAGCTTTGTTGATAACCTTTTGTCTATTTGTTCTTTTAGACTGCTTCTGACGGAAGGGTAATCTATAAATTCGTTTGCTTTATTTAGATCATTTCTATCAAGTAAAATTTTAAATCTTAGTAGAGAGAGATAAGGAGTTGAATAGAGATAGCAGCTAAATAGTCCAATACTTATAAGTATAAGACGAAACAGATTTCTCTTCTTAGGTTTTGGTAAAGTAAATGCCATCATAAGCTTGTATTTGCTACTAATATATGAGTATGGCTAGCCAAATTTATAATAGGGTTATTCAATTATTATCTGCTTGCTTCTTGAGGGGCCTCAAAAAGGACCAATCAAAAAATTGGCATTATCTTGGTTTTTCGCCTTTCCTTTAATCATTCTAGAAACTTGAGTTATTAGCTTTTCCTTTCTTACGAGGCTGAATTCGACAGAAATATATTCCCAACGCGATTTCGTTAAAAATCCTCTAGATTGATTGAATGATTAAATTCCAATTATGAGCTCTGAAGAAGGTGGTGGAATGGTTCCGGGACTAGTTGCGATAGCCGTCTCAGCTGTCTTTGCAGCCATTGTAGGCCTAGCCCTGGTTCGATTTCTACCGGTATAAATCACTGCGCCTAACTAAATAATTTCAACCCATAGCCATTTTTTATAAATTTTTTCTATCGACTATCTTAATGAGACATAATGGTTAAATCAAAAAAAGAATCTAGGTTTTTAGTAATGAATTTATTAGAAGAGTTGCTAATAAAGGGCCAAGGGTTTTTATTACTATAGTTTAATTATATCATTGCAGAAGGGATTAAATAAGCTAACTTTTGCAAGTTCCTTGATCTTTGAGAAATTTACTTCTTAAGTCTGCTCACAATATTCAATTATAGAAGTCTTAACTGAACTCTTTTAGAAACCACAAATGCTTCGACTTGGTGATTTTTGTTTTAAATGATTTATTATTTATTAGTTGAATAAAAAAAATTACTTCTATGCTTTTATATCCATACCTGATAGCACTAGCATTAATAGAGCAGGAGGGCATACGGGCAATGCCTTTATGTGGTAAATCTCTTAAAGAAGTGATTCAGGAAGACTCAGATCCAGGTTTTCAAGGCGAGAATCTGGCTAATCAACTTTTAATACGTATTTTCCAAAAAAGTGAAAAAGCTCCCTTAAGACGAGCAGCTGGCGATACTAGCCTGTTATTTCTTCAAATACCCATGGAAGAATTGCAGGGCACCCTTCCCGCTTGCAAAGCGGATTGGATTAGGTCTGCAGATACTGCTTTGTTTTTGTCCAGGCTTAATAGCATCTGCCATGGAATATGGACACTGCAATTCAATAGAGACGATGGTCTTAAATTTAAAAGACTTGATTGTCGGGAAGCTTTGATTTAATTACCTTTGCTCAGCGCTACTTTTGATAGCTTTACGCTCACAATCTTTTGATCAGAGTAATCTCATTATTTATCAAAAACTCGTCAAAAAAAGCATTTGTACAACTTTTTGCTTATAAACAATATATTCAAAAAATGACCTATCAAAATTGGAAGAAGTAGTCCGTCTTATAGAGAATTATCTTGAGCAGCCTCCAATAGCTCAAACCAAAAGTTTTCTATGGCTAGCAACCCCTTTCGGAATAGCCGCTTTGTGTAAAAGCAGCACTTCGATTGTAAAACCACCTTTTGAAGAAGCAGTGAAAGAGGGAGTTGAAGTCTCTATAGACCTAAGCAGAGAAGAACGGGAATTTCATCAGACTGAGCAGGGATTGGTGCTTCTCTTCTACTCTTGATTTTGTTGATCATGCTCCCTAGCCCAAGATTGCTCGTAATCCTCTAGCTGATCTTTCGTCCATGAATAGTCTGTTTCAGGCCAGACAACCAGGCTTTGAAACTCTTCTCTTTTGGGGTCATGCATAGCCACGAACCTAAAACTGCTAAGCCATTAGTACATAGTTTCTTTATTGTTTTTTTAGGCTTTGATCAGTTTCAGCAGGTAATTCCCACTGTTTAATGATCTTTAAGGCTGAAGAATAGAATGCTTTGACAGTCTGCTAATTAGATCTAAGGATGTGGTCAATAGAATTCGGGTGTTCATTTACAAACTTGATGGTTTCTATTGCAATTTGTCTTGCTTCATAAGAGTTATTTGCATAGGCACAAAATTCATACCTATTTCTATCACTGTCGCGATAGCTAATGGTGTAACCATGGCGGCTCATTTGCCTTCCCGGTTGAGAGTTCATTAAAACTTTGGCCATTATCAAGATTTTGCGCCACAATTTTCTTGGGTTAGTCAGCGTATGCACAAGAAGCGGATTGTTTATTGGATCTCATTGAATGCCTTCATGTTTTTAGATGGTGATAAAGCAATGAGATCATGGAACAGTTGATTGTTTCTTTCAGGGTATAGAAAGATTTCTGCTCTTCATTAGCCTTAAGCGGCTAGAAGAGTTATTGCAAGCTTGTTTTGGGTTCATTTATCAGTAATAGCTTCTTGCACATTATTCAGAAAAAGTTGACAAATTCTATATATACGCTGAGATGTGCAAATATCACTTCTTATTCAAATGGTACAAAATGATTCAGCGTTAGATGATTTCATTGATGATTGTTTTATAGAAGATGATCCCTTGTGCTGTAATAGAAAGGAACGTTCTTTAGATTTAATAGCTTCTCAATTGATATCTGAAATAGTTACTCAAGAGAACGATGAGTTAATTGCTTCTTAGCTCTCAATAATGACAGAACAAAGTATGTATAAAAATTTTTGGCCAAAGCGTCTCAAATTAAATATCCACGCACCTGGGACAGGGGCAGCCTTGATTATTCTTGCTCTTACGCAGATTCCAGTGGCAATCAAAGCGGCAGCTGAAGTCGCTTGTATTGGAGAAGTCTCTAATAAACTTCTGAGGCAAAACAAATCCCATCAAGGAATAAATGTGTCTGCTGTTCGACTTTGCAACGGACAGAATTAATTTTCTTTGTGTGCGTGTTCCAAAAGAGGTTCTATTCCTATTACTTCTAAGGTCCTGATATGGGTTGCACTTAGATGAACCGGTGGCGCTATTCCATCGTCATAAGCTTGTTTCCATCTTGAAGCACATAAACACCATTTAACTCCCTGCTTCAAGCCAGGGAAGCCATACTCAGGCATTGGTGTACTGAGATCATTCCCTTGAGCTTTGCTATAGGTGAGAAATGAGGTAGTCATCACACAGCAAACCGTATGTTGTCCAATATCTGATTCGTCAGTATTGCAAAACCCATCTCTATACCATCCAGTCATGGGCTGGCAACTGCAGACCTGGAGAGGCTCGCCTAGAACATTCAAAGATTGTGTAGAACTTTGTTTTTCCGCTTCCATACGAGTCTAGGTCGATGATTATCTGCGAATTCTAGATTTAAGTAGAGTGATTTTGTTGATTACAGTAGATATTGATTCATTCCAGATCGCTCATATCTTTTGGAAGAACTTTCTTCTGTGAATCGAAAA
This sequence comes from Prochlorococcus sp. AG-363-P19, assembly GCA_003280055.1. Classification (GTDB taxonomy): domain Bacteria; phylum Cyanobacteriota; class Cyanobacteriia; order PCC-6307; family Cyanobiaceae; genus AG-363-P08. The sequence continues at coordinate 919 of QCGG01000010.1, read as the reverse complement.
TAAGTTCAAAACTAATTATCTCTCTTCAAAATTTTCTTTGTTTTAATACTTGTGTCTTGCCATAGTGGTAAGTTCGGGTCCTCATTAAAATAAAACCTTATAGAGAAAGGTCTATAAATTATTTAGATTGGTTTAAATCTTCTTCGTCCAGCCCTGCATGCAGGGCATTTCCAATTTTTAGGAAGATCTTCAAACTTTGTTCCAGCAGGTACCCCTTGGGAGGGATCACCTACGCGAGGGTCGTAGGCATAGATGCAATCTGGACATTGGTACTTTTGCATGTTTAATTGATACTCCAAATTGAGCTTGGGACTGGTGGGCTTGACGGCCCTGGAACATGTAAGTGAGGCATTGGTTATCTTGTGGCTGGATTGATCACTGGGTTACTCTCACTTTGCTTCCATTTGTTTTGGAAGTTCAAAACTTCGCAGACAGAAAGGTCTAGATGGAAGACAGTCCGTTCTATCACATTGGGCTATAAGCCTCGTCACAGGAAAGTAAATCGAACCTCAGTTTTTAAAGTACTTTGCCCCTTGAAGCCAAAAAGGAAACCAACACTTCGATTAGTTCCTTCCAGTCACAATCAAAAATCGAGACGCTATAAGCACTATCAAAGACATGCAGCCTAGGTTTTATTGCTTTGTGTTTGCCAAGGCTTATAAGCTTTTAAGTGTTTTGGCAAATTATATGCCAGAGTTTAGAGGGGGTTAGTAAGCGCAGCCCATACAAACAAAGCAAGGTTTGCTGCAATAGCAATACTTAATGAGGTGATTTTGTTCATAAGAATTTTTGAATCACAAGTCCACTTCAACAGCAATTAGAACGCTCTTGCCACTGCTTGTTTGGAAGCCCTAACAAGACTCTTCTCTTAGGACTTGAGAGTTGGGAAGGGGCTTCAAATAATCTCTTCTGATAGAAG
>QCGG01000009.1 GCA_003280055.1 Prochlorococcus sp. AG-363-P19 | reverse complement strand
AATAACTCAATAGCCTCTGAAAGAGTAATTTCATCAGCCTTTTTCCCTTCTGGCAAAGAAGCATTAACTTTTCCCTGTTTTACATAAAGACCATATGGGCCGTCATAAACCTGAATATTTTCTATCTCACCTTCAGGAGTTCCAAGGTCTTTTAAAGCTGTTCTTCCACCTCTACCTCGCTTTGGCATAGCCAAAAGCTCCATCGCTCGATCAAATCCCACAGCTAAAACATCATCATTTGCTTTTAAAGATCTGTAATCAGGTTTTTCGCCTTTCCCTTTATTCCAAACAACATAAGGTCCAAATCTTCCCTGTCCTGCCTGAACTTTCCCTCCATCTGGATGTTCTCCTAGCAAACGTGGAAGACGCAATAAACCGACTGCTTCCTCAAGAGTTAAGTTTTCCGGTGCAAGTCCCTTAGGCAATGAAGATTTCTTTGGCTTTGGATTGTCATTACTAACCTGACCTCTTTGGACATATGGTCCATATTGACCAAACAGCAAAAATACTTGTTCACCTGTTTCCGGATCTTCACCTAAAGATTCGGGGCCATCAGCCTTTTGCTTGATAATTAATTCAACTTTGTCAGCATCTAAATCCGCAGGGGGAGTCTCTTGTGGAATATTTGCCTTAATCAATTCTTCTTCGCCATCGTCTTTCGTACGTTTTGACTCCAAATAAGCCCCATATCTCCCAATACGAACAACACAAGGAAGTCCTTCTAAATTAATTGTGCGGGAAACAGCTGAATCAATATCTCCTTCTCTCTGATTGACCTGACTTTCCAACCCTTTATCACCTTTATAAAAATTCTCCAAATAAGGAAGCCAATCTACCTTCCCAGTACTAATCTCATCAAGAGTTGATTCCATCTTTGCTGTAAAGCTAGTATCAACTAAATCAGGAAAATGCTCTTCTAAAAGAGCAGTGACAGCAAATGCTGTGAAACTTGGTATTAAAGAATTATTCTGTAAATTTGCATATCCTCTATCAACAATAGTGCCAATAATGCTTGCATAAGTAGAAGGTCTTCCTATCCCCTCCTTTTCAAGAATCTTCACCAATGAAGCTTCACTGTACCTCGCTGGAGGCTGGGTCTGATGGCCTACAGCTTCAAGACCAAGAGGCTTTGGGGCATCTCCTACTGATAAATCAGGAATAAGAACTTCTTGGCCCTCTAAAGCTGCCTCAGGATCATCACTACCTTCAACATAAGCCCTAAAGAAACCAGGAAAATCAATTCTCTTTCCTGTGGCTCGAAAACTTGCCTCATTAACTTGAATGTCAACAGCCAGCATTGTCAAACGAGCTTCAGCCATTTGGCACGCAACTGTTCGCTTCCAAATCAACTCATAAAGTGATAAATCTCGACCTTGCAGCCCTGTTTCATTCGGAGCACGGAAAGCCTCTCCAGCCGGCCGAATCGCCTCATGAGCCTCCTGAGCATTTCGAGCCTTAGTACTAAATTGCCTTACTGCTTCACTTAGAAACTCTTTTCCGTACAAAGACTGAACACAACTTCTAGCAGCATTTATAGCTTGATCAGAAAGATTCACAGAATCAGTACGCATATAGGTGATAAACCCACGTTCATAAAGCCCCTGAGCACATCGCATGGTCTCTCTTGCAGAGAGACGAAGCTTTCGATTCGCATCTTGTTGCAAAGTACTTGTAGTAAAAGGAGGAACTGGCTTTCGAACGTTGGGTTTTTCCTCCACAGCAGCCACTGACCAAACTGCTTCCTTTAACTCTTCAACAAGACTTTGAGCCTCGCCTTCACTAAGCAAACGAGCAGAGATACCTTTTTTTAAAGCACCTGTCGCCTGATCAAAATCATTACCCGTGGCAATCTTTTTCCCACCCAAGTGAGTCATCTTTGCCTCAAAGGGATTGCTCTCATACCCAAGCTTGACTTTCAGATCCCAATAACTTCCACTTCTAAAAGCCCTTCTGGCTCTTTCGCGCTGGACAACTAGCCTTACGGCAACTGACTGAACCCGACCTGCTGATAGCCCCCATGCAACTTTCTTCCATAACAGAGGCGAAAGCGTATAACCAACTAAACGATCGAGGATTCTTCTGGTCTCCTGGGCATGAACCAACTCCATATCAAGGTCTCGAGTCTGATCAAGAGCACTTGCAATGGCTTCCTTCGTGATTTCATGAAAAACCATTCGCCTTACAGGAACTTTTGGATCAAGGAGCTTCATTAAATGCCAGCTGATGCTTTCACCTTCTCTATCTTCGTCAGTAGCCAGTAGCAATCGGTCTGCGTCCTTTAAAGCCGTTTTCAACTCTTTAACAATCTTCTTCTTGTCTTTTGGAACTACATAGAGAGGCTGAAAATCAGCGGTTGTATCAACTCCTATTTTTGCCCACTTCTGACTTTTCTGAGCCGCAGGAATCTCACTTGCATTATTGGGGAGGTCTCGAACGTGTCCCATTGAGGCCTCAACAACAAAGTTCTTGGGCAAAAAAGCTCTAATAGTCTTTGCCTTAGTAGGACTCTCAACAATGACGAGGGTATGCACCACACTAAAAAAAAGAAACCTTCTCAATCTTTATCGCACCAGAAGTCAAACTCCGTAAAGAAAGCCTTTACGAAAGGTTTGATTTTCTTGCACCGCTAAAGTTGAAGTTAATTATCCAATACTGCCCTCGACATGCCCGAAATGGGTGCATTACTTCTTTCTAGTTCAACCATTTCAGCACCTGCAGATCTGCTGAATCTTGGCCTCAATGCTGGCGCAGTGGCGCCTGAAGGGGTTGTTCTAGTAGCTCTTCTAGGAACATTAATTGTGGACCTTGCTGGGGAGAAATCCGCAGCGCGATGGGCACCCCCGATTTGTTATGTAAGCCTGACAATTGCACTTTTGCTTCTTGTCCAGCAATGGAATGCTCCTCTTGAGCCATCTTTTTTAGGATCCTTTCTTGCAGACAAGCTCGCAATATCCTTTAGAGGGATAGTTGCACTATCAACGCTAATCTCCCTTCTAATAAGTTGGCGCTATGCAGAGCAAAGTGGTAGTCCTGTAGGCGAATATGCAGCCATCCTGCTAGCTGCAACATTAGGAGCAATGCTCCTATGTGGCTCGACAGATCTAATAAGCGTTTTCATCTCTCTAGAAACACTCTCTGTTGCGAGTTATTTACTCGCTGGGTACATGAAAAGGGATGCTCGCAGTTCGGAAGCTGCTCTGAAATATTTGCTTGTTGGTTCCGCCGCCGCAGCAGTTTTCCTTTATGGCGCATCGTTACTTTATGGAATCAGTGGAACCACGAATATCAAAGGTATTGGTCTGGCCCTGATCACCAGCCCAACACCTCTAGCAGCATTGGCATTGGTTTTTGTACTTGCCACAGTTGCTTTCAAGATTGCGGCAGTTCCTTTTCATCAATGGACACCGGATGTATATGAAGGTTCCCCGACTCCAGTCGTTGCCTTCCTCTCAGTTGGCTCTAAAGCAGCGGGTTTTGCACTGGCTCTTAGGCTGCTAATTGGCTGTTTCAGTGCATTTGATGAGCAATGGAAGCTTTTATTCACGGTCCTAGCTGTCCTAAGCATGGCTCTGGGCAATGTCGTAGCTCTTGCTCAAACATCAATGAAAAGAATGCTTGCTTACAGCTCTATAGGGCAAGCTGGGTTTGTGATGATAGGTCTGGTCTGCGGAACTGAAGATGGTTTTGCAGCAATGGTTTTGTATATGGCTGCTTATTTATTCATGAACCTTGGTGCATTTGCGTGCATAATTCTCTTCTCTATAAGAACTGGTAGTGACAGAATTGCAGACTATGCAGGCCTTTATCAGAAAGATCCACTAATCACACTTGGCTTAAGTCTTTGTTTGCTATCTCTTGGAGGAATCCCACCAATGCTAGGTTTCTTTGGAAAGATTTATCTTTTCTTTGCAGGCTGGGCAAGTCATCAATACCTTCTTGTTGTTGTTGGTCTAGTTACCTCAGTAATCTCTATCTATTACTACATATCAGTAATCAAAATGATGGTTGTTAAAGAACCACAAGAAGCCTCTGAGATAGTCAAATCATACCCAGATATCCAATGGCAAACGCTTGGGATTCCTGCACTAAGATTTGCTTTGGTTAGCTGTGTACTGGTTACTGCTGTTGGCGGAGTTTTCTCAAACCCACTATTCAGGTGGGCGAATAATGCAGTCGCGGGCACTCCCCTTTTACAAGACTCAATTGCTATCGCAAATCAACAATTCCTTGGTTAAACACACACAGAAAAACGCTCCTGTTGCATCATTAGTAGAGGTCAGCAAGATCTATGGCCATGGGAATAGCAAAGTAAAAGCTCTCGATTGCTTAAATCTAACTATTGAGGATGGTGACTTTCTTGCAGTAATGGGTGCGAGTGGATCAGGTAAAAGCACTGCTATGAATATTTTGGGCTGCCTAGATCGTCCTACAGCAGGAAATTACAAACTTAATGGGATTTCCATCGAGGATCTTGATGATGACTCTCTTGCAAATATACGAAATCAAAAACTTGGCTTTGTTTTCCAACAGTTCCACCTTCTATCTGAATTGACAGCTCTGGAAAACGTCATGTTGCCTATGACTTATGCAGGCATCCCCCTCCTCCAAAGAGAAGAACGAGCACAGGAAGCCCTTGTAAAAGTCGGACTCTCGGAAAGGATGGATAATCGACCAAACCAACTTTCAGGAGGTCAGCAACAACGAGTAGCGATAGCAAGGGCTATTATCAACCAACCATCCTTACTTCTTGCCGATGAGCCAACAGGAGCATTGGATTCAAGAACCACTGAAGATGTATTAAATATTTTCGAAGAGCTTCATTCACAAGGCATTACGTTGGTGCTAGTAACTCATGAAAATGAAGTTGCTGCTAGAGCAAAAAAAATCGTTCGCTTCAAAGATGGAAAAATAAAAAACAGCTAAAACTGAGTACCTTTGAATTTGTCAGTTCCAACGATTTAAGACTGACTCTCCCGAAGAATCAAATACTTTCAAACCTCCCTGACTTGAGACGCCCTTGATGAACCATTTTTTGCCTGTAGACATATCAAACACCTCTTTTGCCCAAAGCCTTTTTTCAATTTGATCACACAACCAATCAGTTTGATTAGAAATAACAATTGCCCTTTCCAAAGCTAAAAGCACCTCTAACGTCCAGGGCTTTAATCGACTCTTACCTTGACTAAGGAGGTCACGAATAGCCACTCCTTCCAAAGGCACCTTGTTAGAGACATTCAGTCCCAGGCCTAAACGAGCAAATCTAACCTTCCCTCCACGATGTATTAAACCTGGCAATAGGCCTGCAAGCTTCTTCTCCCCTACAACCAAATCATTCGGCCACTTGATTTTTACCGGCAAACCATATCTCTCAATTCTTTCAGATAATGTAAGAGCCACAGCCAACCCCAAAATGCCAGCAGATTGCTGCTCAGAAGGCCATGGGAAAGCCGCGCTAATCCAGACACCCCCAGGAGAAGCTGTCCATCCTCTATCATTTTGGCCTTTACCAAAACGTTGTTGTGACGCAAAGACAGCACGTGGGAATTGAGAACTTACCGAATATGGCTTTTCTCGTAGCCATTTAGTTAGCAATAACTCCGTGCTCGAGCATACTGGTTTCCAACGCAAATCCCATACAAAGGGGCTTGGAGAAGTCGTCTTCAGCAAATGGCCTACAGATGCCGCAGTAGCTATACATTCAGCTTTCACAACACCACCAAGATTTGATGCGATCTACAGCTCCCACCAATTCATCAACCGGGCGAACAAGTGCTAAGCGAAGCCAACCTTCTCCTGCTTCCCCAAATCCAGAACCTGGAGTGAGTGCGACCCCTGTTTTCTTCAAAAGTTGCGCAGCAAATTTTTCATCACTGAGTCCTACTTCTTTAGCCCAAGAAGGAACAGGAAGCCATAAATAAAGCGCCATAGAAGGAAGAGTCAAACCCCATCCGAGTTTTTCAAGTTCCAAAATTGTTCTATCTCTTCTTTCCCTATAAACCTGAAGGATCTCCTTAGGGAAATCATAAGCTTGGGTTAAAGCGACAATTGCTCCACGCTGGATCGCTAAAGAATGATTGAAATCAACAATGCTCTTTAGATCTCTAAGAGCTGTGATCAAGTGCTCTGAGCCTATAGCAAAAGCGACACGAAACCCCCCCATACACCAAGCCTTAGAAAACGAAAAAAACTCAATCCCCGAATGACGCCATCCGTCAGAACGCAGCAAACTAGGAGCCTCTCCTTCTAATGCAAGGTCAACATAAGGGTTGTCATGAGCCACTATGAAACCCTCTCTAATACCAAGCGCCATAGCTTTATCCAGCCAACTTTGTTTCCCTACACAAGCCGTTGGATTATGCGGGAAACCTAAAACCATCATTCGCAAACGCTGGAGATTGCTTGGTGTTAAAGAACCAAAATCAGGCTTCCAATTACTTTCTGGCTTAAGATTTAAAGATTGAATTGTCGCATCTGCAAGCAAAAGACCTCCTCTATGAGACGGGTAGGAGGGATCCATGATCAATCCCACATCGCCAGGATTCATGGTTGCGAGAGGCAAGTGTGATGTGCCATCTTGAGCACCTAACAAAAGTAGAACCTCCTTTTCAGGGTCTACATCAACAGCAAAACGTTGCAAAGCCCAAGCTGAAACAGCTTCTCTAAAAGGGCTTGTCGCTGCATGCAAGCAATATGATGAACTCTCGGGTTTCTCTAAGTTTCTAGAAATCTCATCTACTACAACTTTAGGTGGCAATAGATCCGTTGACCCAAGTGACAAATCAATCAAAGGGGCTCCCCCTTCATTGGCCACAGAAATACGATAAAAGTTTTTACGTTGATCGTTCCTGGCAAAAACTCCTTTTCCAAGTTTGGAAAGACGCCTAGAGGTCTTCATCTAAAACACAGCCATGAAATCTAATCTTCAAGTGATTTTTTTAACTCTTCGAGTTCAGTATCGACCTCAGTAACTTTTACTTGCTCAACTCTCTCTACAGAAATTTCGGGCTTCGCATCCAAAACTTTTGAATCAGCAGCAGGCAAAGCTACAGCTTCAGCACCATCTTTTAATTTTCGGCGAAGATCACTGAGCTCATCATCAATATCATCTCCTCCCTCAAGTGCAGCGAATTGGCTCTCCAAATCAGCCCCTGCCAACTCTGCTGCTGCTTGACTAGTTGACTCAAGTGCTTGAACCTTATCTTCCATTCTTTCAAACGCTTCCATTGCAGAACTAGTCCCTAATGTCCCAACAGCACTTTGAAGTTGTTGTTGTGCCTGGGCTGCTTGTGCTCTGGCTTTCAACATATCTTTCTTTGTTTTTGCTTCTGCAATCTTTCCTTCTAAAGCAATAAGACTTCTTTTAAGCAACTCAACTTGTCCTTCCTGTGCTTTGAGTTGGGCATTTAAAGAACCAGCCGTTTCTTGAAAAGTCTTTCGACGCGTCAAGGCTTCTTTTGCCAAATCCTCCTGGTCCTTTTTAAGAGCAAGCTGAGCTCTTTCATACCAAATTTGAACTTGACCTTCGGCCTGTTCAGCCTGGCTAAGCAATCTTTTTTGACTTGAAATAGCCATCGCTACTGCCTGCCTAAGCTTGACCAAATCAGACTGCATGTCTGATACAGATTGATCAAGGATCTTTACTGGATCCTCTGCCTTGCTAACCAAGTCATTGAGATTGGCGCGAATTAAGCGACTAAACCTGTCAAAGAAACCCATTGAGGCACTAAATAAAGCCTTACGGAGATTAGCGGCACTTCAGAGATCCTCCACCTAGATTGAAAAAATGAATTGGGACCCTAATCAAACACCAAACAACCCTAACCAAGCCCCAATAAACCAACAAACGCCTTCAGCACTGGCATCTTGTTTGGAAGGGGTTCAAAAATCATGGCAAAAAAAAGGTAGCTTGGCAGGACTATTAAATGACTGGCCAAAGATTGCAGGGGCTGAATTGGCTCGAAATTGTTTTCCAATTAGCCTCAGATATGGAGTTCTAACTATTGGGGCAAGTCACCCTCAATGGCGTCAGGCCCTCCTATACAACCGTCTTCAACTGCTTGCATCTCTAAAAGCCGCTGGGCACAAAATAAAAAAATTAAAAATCCAACAACACCATTCCCCGTCATACCAAAAGCCCGAAACAGAATTAAATATCTGGGCTCGCCACCCAAGCAGAGTTGACATTCACGGTATTAGCAAATGTACTTCTTGCGGCAATCCGGCTTCAACTGGAGAATTAAAAATTTGGGGAAAGTGCTCTTTCTGTAAAAGAAAAGACCTTACTAGATAAAGCTTCGCACTATTTATATCAAAATCTTGATCTGTCGAAGAAATATCCTTAGAAAAGGATCAGTATCTTTCTGGCCTAGGGTTCATCCAATCCGGGATAGTTCCTTTAGACCTTAAATGACTAGCTCGAAGTCTTAAACGTTCCAAATCAATTCGCCATAATCTATAAATACCTATATCTGCAAGGATCTCGGGCTTCAAATCTTTCCAATAATTCATCTCTGATGTTCCTTTATCAATCACCAACAGAACAGATGAAAACACATCATTTATTAATTGAGGCTCAAGAAGATAATGAACCCTGCGTTCATTTCGCAACCGATCATCTAAATTGACAAGCGCCTGCTCAGATCGGCCTTCATAAATAACGACTCTATTAGTGTAAAAATGCAATGAAGGCTTCATAATACCCACCATAGCAATTGGTTCTTGAGGTTTTTGATTATTAAGAAGAACTAATGCAGCTTGTCGAACAGGTAGATGCCGCAATTTATCTCCTAAGGACCATAAAGGAAGAAAAGTTGTAATGCAAAAAAAGAACACTAAACCTTGAATAGAAATAAGCCACTTGTATTTATAATTAAAAATACAGAGAACACCTACAAAGAAGGAAATCGAGAAAATAAAAGCGCCTCTAAAAAGAAGCTTGCTTTTAATAAGTTCTACCCCTAATCCTGGCATCTCTGGGTCCTGAATGAATGGGATCCACAAGGAAGAAAGCCATAAAGCTAAAGACAGTAACAACAGTATTAAAGACGTAAGCAACCATGCAAATTTACCCCCTTTACCCTTTCCAAAAGATGAAGTAAAGGACAGGCCAATCAATAATGCTGATGCGGGCGTTGCCGGCAACCAATAACTAGGCAACTTAGTTGCAGCAAATGTAAAGAATAACAAGACAGATAACAACCATGATACCGCAAAATATTTGAGCGAATTTGATGGTTCTAACTGAAGTTTACTGCTGCCAAAATGTACCCCGGCAAGAGTCTGCCATAAGCCAACAAACAAGAAAGGAGTAAAAGGCAATGATGCAAGAAGCATCACAGGAAAAAAAAACCACCAAGGCTGCGAATGACTATTAACTACTGACGTAAATCTCTGGAGGTTATGATATCCAAAGAAACTATTCCAGAAAGGTTCTCTCTCAACAATTAACTCTATCAAATACCAGGGAAGTGCAATTATCAACGCAACTATTAGCCCTTTAAGAGGAAGCAATCTTTGCCAAAGTCTTTTCAAATCTCGTTGCAAAAAAGCAAAAAGGAATAACACCAATCCTGTCAAAATGATTGCCACAGGACCTTTTGTTAAAACTGCTAACCCCAAAAAAGTCCAAGCCAACCACCAAGGCTGTCCATTATTCAAGGCATAACGTCTCCAATGGAAAAGAAGACTCAAACCGAGTGTCGAGCATAAGAGCGGATCACTAACTGCTGTCCTGCCCCACAAAAGGACCAATGGAGAAAGGCCAAAGGCCATCGCAACCGCAAGAGCAGTCTTCCTTGGATATAGATCTCCAGGCTGAGGGAAGCGCATGACCGTATCACCCAAAACACACATCAAGGCAATGGTCGAGAGCGCAGAAGGGATTCTTGCCGCCCAAGTTCCTAAAGGGTCCCAAATGTTGTGCCCTGGCAGCCCATACAGGAAGGCCATAAGCCAATAAACCAAGGGAGGCTTGTCATAGCGGGGCAAACCATTAACCCTTGGAGTAAGCCAATCTCCCGTTGCCGCCATCCGGCGCGCTGCAGAGGCAAAAAGAGGCGGAGTCTCATCAACCAATCCGGTTGATCCAAGCTGCCAAAGAAACAAAGCAATACCAGCAGCAAGAATTAGCCATATTCCTCTAGTTCTTTTCTTCGGGGAGATATTGATCTGCACTATCAAAAAGTTATGAGGTGAATTCTAAAGAAGCACTTTTTGTTTCTTCGGTTACGATCCCTGATCGAATCCAATCTTGAACAAGCCTTGCGAAAACATTTAATGAAGCATTTTGTTCAACCCATTTTCTACAAGCCTCCCTATCTATCTGATCTATCCGAGTAGTTGCCTTGATCAAGGCTTCAACATCATCTGGTGGAACCAACCAACCTGTCAGTCCTGAAGTAATCAACTCCCCTGGCCCTCCTCTGTCATAAGCCACAACTGGTACACCACAAGCCATAGCTTCAACAATTACATTCCCATAAGCTTCATTCCATTTAGGGGTATTTATCAAAGCTCTACAACCGCCCAGCTGACTCTGTAAATCCGAGGTAGGGAAAAAACCTCTCCAATCAATCGTGCCAGCTGGAACTGTTTCTTCAACACGTCTTGCATAATCTGGGTCGTCAATAACTCCCCAGACCAATAATTGATCATTTAAGGCTGCTGCAACAGCAGCAGCATCTTCAAGTCCTTTCTCTGGAGAAACTCGTCCAACCCAGCCCAATGGGCCTTTAGAGGCAAACTTGAATTCATAATTTTTTAAATCAAACCCATTGCCAACTACAACTGGCTTGTCAATTAACCGAAAATCAGCTGCTTGACGATGTGTGTGGAAGGCAAACCTTGAAGGAAAAGATCTTGCCATTTCCCCTATTAAATCCCGCATGATTTCTGAAACTCCACCCATGCTGACCAAATGGAACAAACGAGGGGATACCTTCTCAGTAAGCCATATTGGTAACCAGTCATAGCCAAAGTTAATTACCGCATCGGCACTATTCCCTAGCTGAAGCGCTTCAGACCAAAGTCTAGGCAAAACACCCCCAGGCGGTATCAATGCAGGTCCTTCAAATTTGCGACGTTGCCAACTTGGCTGGTCAATGCCTTCAACTTCTCTGACAGTTACTCCTAAACAACCTGGAGGCAAAACTGACCCTTTAGGGGCAACCAAAGTAATTCTGTGCCCGAGGCCTAGAAGGCCTTTAGTAAGTGAGCTAATTGTAAGTTCAACCCCACCTCCTCTACCACTTCCAAGGCAGCCCAAAGGAGTACTTACTAAAACAAGATGCAATGGCAGATCATTCATGAGTCGTTATCTCCACGAACATTAGTTTGACTTTCCCAATTGGGTTCCCAAAAACGCCGCCGTTGACTAACCAACAAAACAGATATCAAAACAAAGCCAACACCTAACCATTGAACAGATTCAAGCCTTTCACCTAACCAAAGCTCTCCTGATGCCAAGGCAAAGACAGGAGTCAAAAAAGCAAGAGTACTAAAACTTGTCAACTCTTCTTTGTTGGCAAACCAGAAAAACAAACCATATGCAACTGCGCTCCCAAAAAGACTGGCATATGTCATAAGCCCCCAATCGAAGAGAGTCCAATCAGGAATGACTGGACTCTTTCCATCAATTGTATGCAAGAAAATTAAGGGGAAACTCCCAAAAACCATATGCCAACCAGTTACTGCAACAGGGTCACTCTCTTTACAGGCAAAGCGAATAAGGACAGTGCCACAAGCCATAGCAATAGCTGCTGCGAGCATCCACCCTTCGCCATGAGCCCCAAATGAAGTAAACGGTGTCTCCTCGCCTAAAAGCCACCATTGTCTTAGAAATGAGGGCGGGACCCCCAAAAATAAAATCCCTACCAAGCCCAGGACTAATCCAAACCAGCCAATTGGGTTAATTGCCTCTCCAAAAATACTTCTAGCTAACAGGGCCACTAAAAGTGGTTGTGAATCAATCAACACGGAACCCAAGCCCGCTCCTGTTTCTGATAAGCCTTTCGCCAAAAATGCCTGAAAAAGGCTTGCATCAACAACTGTAAACAACAAAAACCATCCCCAATCTGATGGTGCAACAACCCAACTTCTGCCAAGGAATGGCAAGACCACAAGAATTATTAAGCCAGCAGGCAAAAGGCGCAAAAAGGCTACTAATAAAGGGCCGCCAGTCTCAACAAGTGGTGTCATTGCCGCCATGGCTGTTCCCCAAAGAGCGAAGGGAAGAACCATTAATAACCAATGCCGAATCAAAAACATAAATGCAACATGCTCAGTCCTTTTTAAGATCCGATGAAATTCGCATAATCAAAATGTTCTGGCCATTGCGCCGCAAATCTCGCAGAAAGATGGCGCGCATCAGCATTGATGGACCAATAACCAGCCAAACTCGCAAATGGTTTCTCAAAGCAATCAAACAGGTCGAAGAAAGAGAGTTCCCCGCCTTGTTGCTTCGAATCGATAGTCCAGGAGGGACTGTCGGAGATAGCCAAGAAATTCATTCGGCTCTCGTCAGGTTGAAAAAGAAGGGCTGTCATGTTGTTGCAAGTTTTGGCAACATTTCTGCATCAGGAGGAGTTTATGTTGGAGTCGCTGCAGAAAAAATCGTTGCAAATGCAGGAACCATAACTGGTTCCATAGGAGTCATTCTGCGTGGAAACAACCTTTCTAAATTGTTAGAGAGGATTGGAATCCGATTTGAGACTGTCAAAAGCGGCGTTTACAAAGATATTCTTTCTCCTGACAGAGCTCTCTCAGACGAAGAAAGAAATTTACTTCAAGAGCTTATCGACAGCAGCTATGAACAATTTGTAAATGCTGTAGCCGAAGGCCGAGGCCTAACTCCAACTGAAGTCAAAAAATTTGCCGATGGTCGAGTCTTCAGTGGGGCACAGGCCAAAGAACTAGGCCTCATAGATGAAACTGGGGATGAGGAAGATGCCAGAAGGCTTGCAGCACGGCTCGCGGACCTTGACGAAGAAAAAACACGAACAGTGACCATAGGTGGTCAGAAAAAAAGACTTTCTGGCCTTATCCCTGGAAGCAACTTGTTCTCAAAACTCTTTGACTTACTAAGCATGGAACTATCTAATTGCGGAGAAGTTCTTTGGCTTTTCAAGCCATGAATATGGCAAGCAGTATGGGAAAGATGACCTTACGTGGTTTAAGAGGAGCGATAACGTGCGAATCCAACTCAATCCAGGCCATCGAAACTTCTGTAAAAGAGCTCATTAATCAACTCGCAGAACGAAATCAGTTATCGCCTGAGTTAATTATTTCCATAACCTTCTCAGTAACCGCAGATCTAAATGCCTGCTTCCCTGCAGCTGTATTAAGACGGCAAGGTGGCTGGGATGAAGTGGCTCTGCTTGACTGCCAACAAATGGCTGTGCCTGGCGATCTAAAGCGATGCATCAGAATCTTGGCCTATGCATGGTTACAAAATGAACAGGTTCCTCAACACCCCTACCTAGGCGAAGCAACAATTTTGCGCCCTGACAGGTCAGATATGCCCTGACAGATTTGCCTCCGTCCCACAAGTTCTCTTTAAAAACAAACTTCTGAGGAGAATTCCTAAAGAATTACTTCGATGAACCTAAAAGCCACCTTAAATCCAATGCTTAAAAATCTGAAAAAAATCAACATCAACTCTCGCAAACTAGCTGCTGTTACAGGCATAGGAGCAGGACTCATTGCTACTGGCATGGCTATAGAAACCCTTAATGCATCGTCCCTAAAAGCAGGGTCATTAATGGAGTTTCGTTGGGACAGCTCTGGAAATTATAAGAAGCTCTATTACTGGCAAAGCTCATCAGAGAAACGAGATAGAGCCACTTATTATTTAACCATCAGAGAAAAGGACAGAAATGCTGCAATACTGAAACTAAGTATAACTATTCCCGACTATTTTGATGCAAAAATAAAACCAAAAAAGCTTAGTTTATGCAAGATCCAGCTCGGTGGAATGCTTTCTAAAACAAAATGCATCGAACGAATTCCTGCAGTTTTTGAAGTCGCGAAAGACAGCTCTGAAATTGATATTTTTCCCAGCCAGCCCATTCCTGCTGAAGGACATTTCGCTATAGTAATGAAAATCTTTAACCCTAGCAGTGCTGGGATGTTTCAATTTAATGCGCTTGCGCAAGCTCCAGGGGACGTCCCTATGGCGGGCTATTTGGGTAGTTGGAATATCGATATCCAATGAACTGATAAATTAGCAACCTAATTAAAAGCTTTATTGAGCAGAGATTGTTATGACAAAAAGAACACTTGGTGGCACCAGCAGAAAGCGGAAACGTGTCTCAGGATTCAGGGTACGGATGCGCACCCATACAGGCAGAAGGGTAATTCGCAGTCGTCGAAAAAGGGGAAGAAGCAGACTTGCCGTGTAAATTCTCGATTAACTAGCAAGTTGAGAAGACATCTCTACCTCTCTAACCTCAGATATCTTAAAGATGGTCTTGCCTTTATCAATGCGCTTAAAGGGTTATCGATGTTTTTACTACCTAAATAAATCAGGGAAAAAATTTCATGGGCCTTCTATGGTTTTAAAGGTTGCAAAAGCAAAAACAAAACTTTTGAAACCTAATCACAGAAAAGTAGCAACTTCCTATTGTCAATGTGCAGTTGCTATTAGCACCAAGGTAAGTAAAAGAGCTGTAATCCGAAATCGAATGCGTCGGCTCTTTCATAATCACCTAAGAGTCAGGCTAAATAAAACAACAACAAATTCATGTAACTGGGCACTGCTAAGTCTTAAACCAAATTCATCAAAAAAAGAAGATAAAATATTGCTCGAAGAGTGTGACAGGCTTTTTTCAAATGCAGGCTTATTCTAATGATTAGTATTAACGAAGAAATTTTTTACGAAGGAGGTCCTGCAAAAGGAGACTTGATCCTCAATCTTCTTGCAGGGCTTACCTTAATTGGTCTCCCATTTTCAGTAGGTGCCTTAGTAAGAGCATTATGGCTTCGTTTTAAAATAACTAACAAGAGGGTTTCAGTTACAGGTGGTTGGTTAGGAAGAGATAAAACACAAGTGGTTTATAGCCAAATCAAAGAATTACGTGCTGTACCAAGAGGTTTTGGTTCATGGGGCGACATGGTACTTGTTCTAGAAGATGGATCTCGTCTAGAAATTCGTTCTGTCCCTAACTTTAGAAATACAGAGAAGTACATTCTTCAACAAATCAGCACCAAAAAGGGCCAAAATACACTTCAGAACGTGAAAGGCTTTGCAGCCTGACCCTGAAAACTGGTCATCAGGGGTATTGCTGATGCAAACTGGCCTCACTTTTCCATTTCACCTAAGAGAAACATCGTGATCGGGTTCATCTCAGACAACTTGCTAATCCCGATACTGGATTTCTTCTATGGCTTGTTCCAAAGCTATGGGCTTGCAATTGTTGCACTCACAATTGTGATTCGGCTAGCTCTGTTTCCTTTAAGCGCAGGATCTATTCGTAGTGCTCGTCGCATGAAGATTGCTCAGCCAGTAATGCAAAAGCGCCAAGCTGAAATTAAATCCAAATATGCAAACAACCCTCAAAAACAACAAGAGGAATTAGGGAATTTAATGAAGGAGTTCGGAAGCCCCTTAGCAGGATGCCTTCCACTCTTAGTTCAAATGCCAATTTTATTTGCTCTATTTGCAACTCTTAGAGGGTCACCCTTTGCAGATGTCCCTTACGCAGTAAATTTCAAGGTTCTTCCATCTGAACAAATAGCAGCCATCGAACCAAAGCCTTTCACTAGTCCAAGGCACTCAATATTCATTACGGAACACGATCACTTCCCAATTATTGCCTCACTTCCTGGCGGGACCAAATTAGGCACAGGTGAAACCACTCAAATTAAGCTTGAAACTACAGATGGGGATAATTTTAAAAGCCTTATTTCTCGCTATGAAGGAGGAAATAATTACACCCCTTCTTGGAAAGTCACCAAGGGGGAAGGTCTTGTAAAAGTCTCATCGGATGGCACTGTTACTGGAATCTCACCAGGAGATGCAACAGTTGAAGCAAAAGTCCCAGGCTTAGCAGCAAAAAGTGGTTTCCTCTTTATCAAGGCACTTGGACAAGTTGGTTTTTATGTAGACGGTTCAATTAATTGGGACATTGCAACTCTTGTTGGTGCATTCGGCCTCACATTGGTAATTTCTCAAGTTCTCTCTGGTAGAGGGATGCCCGCCAACCCTCAGCAATCAACAGCAAACAAAATCACTCCGGTAATGATTACTGGAATGTTTCTTTTCTTTCCATTGCCTGCTGGAGTTCTCCTTTATATGGTTATTGCCAATGTTTTCCAGGCTCTTCAAACATTCCTTCTTAGCCGTGAAGCTCTACCTGAAAATCTACAAATCATTCTTGATAAACAACTGGCGACACAAAACGCTGAGCAAACTGGAATTTCACCGAGCCTAACTGAAGGTTCTGATCGCCTACCTTTTGAACCAAAAAGTGGTAAATGACATTAGACCTGAAACCTATAAGCATCAAGGAATTGACAAGCCTTTCTTCACCTAAGGTATGGACTTTTAATTGTTACATTGATCAAATTAAATCAATAACACCAATCAAAGGGTGGCTTCAGGCTGAGAAAAAAGATAATTATTTAATAATCACGGCCAATATAAAAACAAAAGTTGACCTAACTTGCCATCGGTGCTTAAAGAACTTTACCAAAAATCTAAAAGCAGTCGAAGAAGAGTTAATTTTAATAAGTAAGAACACCAAGGGAAGTGATCCAGTAACTTCACAAAAAGTCTTTGATGAAACAGAAGATTGGTTAGAAAGTATTCATCCTAACGACAGTTTTGATCCTCAACGATGGGCATTTGAACAACTGAGCCTCCAAATGCCAACAGTCAATATCTGCAGCCAAGCTTGTCCTGGTTTCTTCAGGGACTCTTCAAAAAAAACATCCAATATGAACAATGAAACAGATCATCAAACAACCACCTTGGATCCACGCTGGTCTCTACTGAAAAAAATACAAAAAACATGAAGAGCTGGGATGATCACTTAGACCTACTCATAAGAGCAAGGACACCCTTGCTATGGATAAGAAGTACAGAGGAAGAAAGAGTTGAAGTCTTACTCGAGAAGGCTGCAAAAAGACTTCAACCAAGACGCCTCGCCACTTGGGACTTCATACAAGGGCTGAAAGGGATTCCAAATTCTGAAGGCCTTGGGGCTAGGCAACCCATAGCAGTCCTTGAATGGCTTCAAAAAATACAAGCAACTAGCCCAACAATTCTGCTGGTAAAAGATTTTCATCGCTTCTGTGAAGATGCAGGAATAGCAAGGATGCTAAGGAATCTTTCAAGGGAACTTCGTCATCATCCCCATACAATTGTTCTTTCTTCAGGGCAATGGACCCCACCAAATGATCTTGATGATGCACTGACAATCCTTGATCTTCCACTCCCGCAAGAAATAGAGATCAGAAATCTATTAAGCAACATCGCGCTAGCAAGTAATAGCGACTTAGATAAGGATGTACTTGAAGAACTTACCCATGCTTGCAGCGGTCTAAGCGAGGCCCGTGTAAGGCAAGTTGCCGCAAGAGCTCTTGCTCAACGCGGCAAATTAAGTAGAGAAGACCTCACAGAGGTCTTGGAAGAGAAACGGCAAGCCGTTGCCCGTAGTGAAGTTCTTGAATATTGTGTCACAAATGCTACGCCCTCTGATATTGGTGGCCTGGATGCCTTAAAAGGATGGTTAGATCAACGCCACCAGGCGTTCTCAGATGAAGCCCGCAACTTCGGATTGCCTTTACCTAGAGGTGTTCTATTGGTTGGGCCTCAAGGAACTGGTAAATCACTTACTGCAAAAGCAATAGCCCATAGCTGGTCAATGCCACTCCTAAGGCTAGATGTCGGAAGACTCTTTGCTGGCTTGGTCGGAGCTAGTGAGGCTAGGACTCGTGAAACAATTCTAAGAGCGGAAGCAATGGCGCCTTGTGTCTTATGGATTGATGAAATAGATAAAGGTTTTGGAGGAGATGCAAGAAGCGATGGTGGTACAAGCCAAAGAGTTCTCGCAAATGTTTTAACTTGGATGGCGGAAAAAACCTCCGCAGTTTTTGTTGTTGCTACTGCTAATGGAGTCGAAAGACTTCCTGGAGAGCTTTTAAGGAAAGGTAGGTTTGATGAAATCTTCATGCTTGACCTCCCCATAATCGAAGAAAGGTACAGCATCCTTAACCTTCATGTTCAACAACGAAGACCCAACCTAAGAATCCCTCTCAATGCGGTTGTAGATAGAACAGAAGGTTTCTCAGGAGCAGAACTTGAGCAAACAGTAATTGAAGGAATGCACTTGGCATTTGCAGAAAGAAGAGAACTTCAAGAAACAGATCTAATTCTTGCTGCAACTCAGCTAGTACCACTATCAAAGACTGCAAGGGAACAAGTCGAATCTCTTAAATCATGGGCAGCAAGTGGAAGGGCACGTCCTGCATCATTGAAATTAAGTCAAACTATGAATTCCAATTAAAAAAAATTAATTGGATAAAAATTCCAAATGTTAACAACACCAACTACATGTCAACATGAAATTACGAGTTCACTGACTTTTCGAATATCGATCTCCTATAACCCTGCTAATAGTCAACCTAAAGTCCTAGGCTACAATCGATAATCCAATTAGTAATTGTGCTTGACCAGCGTCTGGTACGTGAAGACCCCAAACTTATCTCTCAAGAGCTAGCACGTAGGGGCATGCAGGTTGATCTTTCTGAGATTCAATTAATCGCCAAACAGCAAAGAGATCTAGAGGGGAAGAGAAGCACGCTACAAGCAGAGGGAAATTTGATAGGTAAAAAAGTCGGGCAACTCATACAAAAAGGAAGCAGCCCAAAATCAAATGAAGTTTTAAAGCTAAAAGAAGATGGCAACCTTATAAAGCAAAAGGTGACAGCCTTAGAGTCTGAAGAAAAAGGGGTCGCAATAAAATTACGAGAGAGACTACTTAATCTTCCCAATCTTCCCGATCAAAAATGCCCGAATGGCAGAAGTGAGAAAGACAACAAGCAAATTCGAACCTGGGGAAATCCAAGAATTGAAGAAGGTCTAAAAAACCATTGGGAAATTGGAGAAAAACTTGGTCTTTTTGAAACCGAAAGATCAGCAAGAATTGCACAAAGTCGCTTTATAACTCTTATGAATCACGGTGCAAAGCTTGAGCGGGCATTAATTAATTTCATGCTCGATTTACATTCAGCAAAAGGTTACCTAGAGATACTTCCTCCTGTACTTGTTAATACTGCAAGCCTCACTGGTTCTGGCCAACTACCAAAATTTGCAGAAGAAAGTTTTCGATGCGAAGAGGATGATCTTTGGCTTACACCAACCGCAGAGGTTCCTATAACTTCAATGCACCGAGACGAAATTCTTCCTTCCCAAAGACTTCCTATCAAATATGTTGCATATAGCCCTTGCTTTAGAAGAGAAGCAGGCAGTTATGGGAAAGACACACGAGGTTTAATAAGGCTTCATCAATTCAACAAAGTTGAGCTCTATTGGTTTGTTAATCCGGACCAATCAGAAGAAGCTCATGAACAGATAACTTCTGATGCTGAAGATGTTTTGAAAGCACTTGAACTACCATATCGAGTAATAGATCTATGCACTGGAGATATTGGATTTTCTGCTTCAAGAACGTTTGACCTGGAAGTCTGGCTGCCAGGAGCAAAAACTTTTAGGGAAATATCAAGTTGCAGTACATGTAAAGACTTTCAGGCAAGGCGTTCTTCCATTAGAACCAAACAGGGAAAAATAAACAAACTTGTTCATACCCTTAATGCAAGTGGCCTAGCTATAGGGAGAACAATGGCAGCAATCCTGGAAAATGGTCAGCAATCCGATGGGACTGTCCACCTTCCAAAAGCACTAGTGCCCTACTTTGGAGCAGACCTTCTAAAGCCAGAATCAACTGACCAATAGCCATTAAATGAACGTACTGACTGCTCTAATAGTTCTTGGATTTCTAATCCTCATTCATGAAGCGGGTCATTTCTTTGCTGCGACTTGGCAAGGAATTCGTGTTAGTGGATTCTCAATAGGTTTTGGGCCTGCCATCCTCAAACGCGAGATCAAAGGGGTTACTTATGCAATCAGATCACTACCTCTTGGAGGATTCGTATCATTCCCAGACGACCAAGAAGAAAGCATCATTCCTTCCGACGACCCAAATTTACTTAAAAACCGTCCAATCTTCCAACGTGCGATTGTTATTTCTGCAGGAGTAATCGCTAATCTAATCCTTGCTTGGGTTGTCTTATTTGGCCAAGCAGCAATCTTTGGACTCCCAAGCCAACCAGCCCCTGGTGTAATAGTTGTAGCAGTTGAAAATGACCAAAGGGCTGAGCAAGCTGATCTTAGAGTTGGTGATCGTATTATCCGCATTAATGGGATCGAACTAGGGCAAGGTCAGGAAGCTGTTCAATTGCTTGTTGAGAAAGTCAAAAAATCTGCGGAAGAAACACTTTCTTTAGAAAGTATTCGTGGCCAGGAAACTGTTAAACAAAAAATCATCCCTTCAAATAGCCAAGGAAAAGGAAGGATTGGTGCTCAATTACAACAAACTATCTCTGATAAATTAATTCCTACAAGCAATCTGCCTGCAATCCTTCAACAAGTTGACAGCCAATTTTACGATCTTTTATCCAAGACTATAACTGGTTACAAAAGCCTAATCACAGAATTCGGTGCTACTGCACAACAACTAAGTGGGCCAGTGAAAATTGTTGAAATCGGTGCACAGCTTTCTGAGCAAGGCTACACAGGACTCATACTTTTCACAGCATTGATTTCCATAAACCTTGCAGTACTTAATTCCCTCCCCTTACCACTTCTCGATGGTGGTCAACTTGCACTTCTTATTTATGAAGGCATAAGAGGGAAACCTCTGCCAAAACAGCTCCAGATGGCAATAATCCAATCTGGTTTCGTCTTTATGGTCGGCTTAAGTGTAATTCTTATCATTCGTGATACGGCACAGTTATCGGTTGTACAAGCACTTTTCTCTAACTAGGGCAAAGGGTCATGCCGGTGGAGACGATTCCCTTACTTAAAAGCATGCACTGCATGCAATCAAAAAAATATCCCCCGCATTCCCTCTTATAGATTCCCTGGAAAAGGGCTTAGGTCGTCATAAGGTTAGAATAACTTCTTATTACTTAGGACTTACACCGCTGCATGGCTAAAAAGTCAATGATCGCGCGAGACGTAAAGCGCAAAAAACTTGTAAATCGCTACGCAGCCAAAAGAACTGCTTTGTTAGCTTCCTTTAACGCAGCCAAGGATCCGATGGAAAGACTTGAAATCCATCGCAAAATCCAGGCCTTGCCAAGAAACAGCGCACCAAATCGAATCCGTAATAGATGTTGGGCAACTGGGAAACCCAGAGGGGTTTACCGTGATTTCGGCCTTTGCAGAAATCAGCTAAGAGCTCGAGCCCACAATGGGGAGCTTCCTGGGGTGGTTAAATCTAGTTGGTGAATGGTGTCCTTAAAGAATTCAAACTTTTTTCAATCCGTTAACAGATATCAGTTTCAAAGCAAACTTTGGGTTCCAGGACAGCCAGGAACCCTTTTTTTATGTCACAAAGTAAACACACCAATAAACAGTAAATCAAAGATTCCCTAATAAAGGGCTAATAAAATGTAAGAATATTCCAAGACAATAAAGACATAAGAGCACGTGCAAGGTCAGACACAGTCAATCTCCTTTGATGGTCGTGAAATAAGACTGACAACAGGGCGATTCGCTCCACAAGCTGGTGGATCAGTACTAGTGGAATGCGGAGATACCGCAGTCCTTGTTACCTCCACCCAATCAACAGGAAGAGAAGGTATCGATTTTCTCCCACTGATATGTGATTACGAAGAAAGGCTTTATGCAGCCGGAAGAATTCCTGGCAGTTTCATGAGAAGAGAGAGTCGTCCTCCAGAAAGGGCCACTCTTATTGCTCGTCTGATTGATAGACCAATGAGGCCTCTTTTCCCTAGTTGGATGAGAGACGACATTCAAGTTGTGGCAACTTGCCTGTCACTCGATGAAAGAGTTCCTTCTGATGTGCTTGCTGTCACAGGAGCATCACTAGCAACACTCCTTGCTGGGATCCCTTTTCAGGGACCAATGGCAGCAGTAAGAGTTGGTTTACTTGGTGATGATTTCGTACTCAATCCAAGCTTTAGAGAAATCGAACGCGGAGATCTTGATCTTGTCATAGCTGGGACTCCAGATGGGGTTGTCATGGTTGAGGCTGGTGCAAACCAGCTAACAGAGCAAGACATCATCGAAGCAATTGACTTTGGATACGAAGCCGTTTGCGAACTTATCAAAGCTCAAGAATCAATTCTTAAAGACTTGGAGATTGAGCAAGTTAAGCCAGAAATTCCAACCGAGGACAAAGCCTTACCAACATATCTAGACAAAAACTGCAGTAAGGCAATTAAAGAGGTTCTTAAAAAATTTGACCAAACCAAAGCTGACAGAGACAGAAAATTAGAAGAAATAAAAACTGAGGTTTCAGAAACAATTGACTCCTTAAAAGAGGACAACAATGTACGCAAAGCTGTGTCAGGAAACAACAAGCTGCTACCTAATACTTTCAAAGCCCTCACTAAAAAACTCATGAGGGAACAAATCCTTAAAGAAGGGGTAAGAGTGGATGGACGAAAGTTAGATGAAGTAAGGAAGATTGATGCTGCTGTAGGGATCCTTCCCAAGCGTGTCCATGGATCAGGGTTATTCAACCGCGGTCTTACTCAGGTTCTTTCAACCGCCACCCTAGGCACTCCTAGTGATGCCCAAGAAATGGATGACCTAAATCCAAATACAGAGAAGACCTATCTCCATCATTACAATTTCCCTCCTTATTCTGTAGGGGAAACACGTCCTATGCGTTCTCCTGGTCGAAGAGAGATAGGACATGGCGCTTTAGCTGAACGGGCGATCATTCCTGTCCTTCCCGCCAAAGACACCTTCCCTTACGTACTGAGAGTAGTAAGCGAAGTTCTTAGTTCTAATGGGTCGACTTCAATGGGATCTGTTTGCGGCAGTACACTCGCACTAATGGATGCTGGAGTCCCATTAAAAGCGCCGGTTGGAGGAGCAGCCATGGGACTTATAAAAGAAGATGAAGAAATCCGAATCCTTACAGACATTCAAGGCATCGAAGACTTTTTAGGGGATATGGATTTCAAAGTTGCCGGAACAGAAAAAGGCATTACCGCTTTGCAAATGGATATGAAAATTACTGGATTATCGGTCTCGACTATCTCTGAGGCTGTCAATCAAGCCCGACCTGCAAGAATTCACATTCTTGAAAAGATGAAAGAAGCAATAGATCAGCCCCGCGAAACACTATCCCCTCATGCTCCAAGACTACTAAGTTTTAGGATTGATCCAGAACTGATAGGAACAGTTATTGGGCCAGGCGGAAGAACAATTAAGGGTATTACAGAACGAACTAACACAAAAATAGATATCGAGGATGGGGGAATAGTCACTATTGCCTCTCATGATGGAGCCGCTGCTGAAGGGGCAAGAAAAATCATTGAAGGCCTAACTCGTAAAGTCAATGAAGGAGAAATCTTTACAGGTTCCATTACCAGAATTATTCCTATAGGAGCCTTTGTAGAAATTCTTCCTGGCAAAGAAGGAATGATTCACATATCTCAGCTCTCAGAAGCTCGAGTAGAAAAAGTAGAGGATGTTGTCAAAGTTGGCGACGAAGTGACAGTGCGTGTTAGAGAAATCGACAACCGTGGCCGAATAAATCTCACGCTAAGAGGTGTTCCACAAAATGGGGAGTCAATGCACCCTGAACCAACCCCTACTCCAGTTGCACCACTAACCTAAAGCAAGAATAAAATTCTTACCTACTATCTACTTTTGTAATCTGTTCTGTTAGAACCTCACATATTTTTGAGTGGTTAAAGCCATGGCTAGCAATCAAGCATCCTGGTTGGAGCCAATTCTCTTTGTGATAGGTCAGATTACTTCCATTCACATCTGTAAAACAGCCTCCAGCTGCATTCAAAACTGCAGCCGGAGCGGCCATATCCCAATCTTTAGGAGCAGTATCTCCCGACAGAGAAATATACATATCAGCCTCTCCTCTCAAAAGAGTAGCGATCTTGCACCCCACACTTCCAACTCTCTTTCCAGGGAGGAATGGGAGACCTTCCAAGACCATTTCAAGTCTTTTATCTCGATGGCTTTTGCTAGTCACTAGAAGCAACTCATTCAAGGAACGTCGCTTACTAAAAACTGGTGGGCTTTTTAAGCTAATCCTATTTTCACGCCAAGCTCCAACCCCTAAGGCCCCAAACCAAAGCTCCTCCAGCTCAGGTATTAGAACAATCCCAAAAACTGGGCATTGGCAATTTACCAGTGCTAAATGCACCGCATAATTCACTGACCCCTCTAAAAAATCTTTAGTCCCATCCAAAGGATCTAAAATCCAAAACCAATCGTCATGTGAAGGCTGCTCAATAACTAACTGATTTTTTGCAGTCTCTTCGCTAATAAGAGTCCAATTTTCCTTTGGAAAAGCTGATTTCAACCCATCTAAAAGCCATTCATTCACTGCAAGGTCTGCTGCTGAAACCGGACCATCTCCCCCTTCCTGAACCTCCAAAACTGAAGGGAACCCGTATGGCGGCTGTTCTCTACGGGCATATGCAAGAAGAATATCTGCTGCACCCCAACAAAGTGGTCTTAACTTGTCCAAAAGACAATCCAATGTCACACCGGTGGGTAAAACTTGATTAGTAGCCATAGTAGATGTGACATCTCAGAAACATTTTGAGTCAAAAACCTGAACCTGCACCAGGTGTTCTTTATGTCGTTGGAACTCCTATTGGGAATCTAGGAGATCTTTCTCCCCGAGCAAAAGTCCTTTTAGAAAAGGCTTCTATAATTGCTTGCGAAGACACAAGACATAGCGGGAAACTACTCAAAAGTCTTAACGCAAAAGGGAAACGGATAAGTTTGCACAAACACAACATCCGCAGCAGGATTCCAAAACTCATAAATTTCCTTTGCGAGGGTCAGAGCATTGCAATAATTAGTGATGCTGGAATCCCCTGTATTAGTGATCCTGGAGAAGAGCTGGTTGCAGCTGCTAGAGAAAAGCATTTAGAAGTAATTTGCATTCCAGGACCATGTGCCGCAACAACTGCTCTCGCAAGCAGTGGCCTTCCTTCAAGTCAATTTTGTTTTGAAGGGTTTCTCCCCAAAAAAGGGAAGCAAAGAAAAACAAGGCTGAAATTGATTGCAGCGGAAAAACGAACAACTGTGATTTACGAGGCCCCCCATCGACTGATTCAACTTTTAGAAGAACTTATTGAGGTTTGCGGAGAAGACCGTGCAACTCAAGTTTCCAAAGAGCTCACCAAAGTTCACGAAGAGCAAATAGGGAGCAATCTTGGAATGGTCTTAACACATTTCCTTAAACATAAGCCTCAAGGTGAATTTACCCTTGTGCTAAAAGGAAACAAAGAAAAATTAGATTTATGCATTGATAATGAATACTTAGAGTTTGAATTAGATAAACTAATTAAACAAGGCTTTTCTGCAAGCAAAGCCGTAAAAAAGCTAGCCGAAGAGACTGGCCATCCAAAGCGAATGATCTATTCTCTTGTACACAAAAAGGAGAAGATTCTCGACAAAGAGTAAGATTAATCTTAAGGTTCTTTTCAGGCTCTAAAACAAAATGCTATTCAGAGTTAAGCTCCTAATTACAACATTCTCCTATGGCTTCCTTTTGCTTCTCTTACTTTGCCTTGGCGCACAGAATGTAAGCAAAAAAGAAAGTCTTGACTTGGGATTTGAAAAAACCACCCAACTGCCCAATGGTTTTCTTGTAGGGACTGCAATCGTCCTAGGCTTTCTAAGTGGAGGAAGTGCAGCCGCTATATCAATTCCTAGTAATCGCAATAAAAACACTTAAGTATTACTAATTTTCTAAGAATCCAGTGCAACTAATGAGCCCTCAACAATCAACCTTGTAATACCTCTGGCAAGTAAATATGGAGCTGAAATTTGAAAAACATCTGTGTTAGGAATCTTTATAACCCTCTGATTCCTTCCACATTGCCGTTTAGCAGACCGAGGGTTAGAAAATAGATACAAGGCCTTTCTCGCCATATCTGGCTCTGAAAATGAGCCAAGCTCAGGGAAATCACTTAAAGGTCTAGCTTCAAGCTCGACTGTCTTCTCTACCAGAATGTATACACATTCTGGTAGAACACCTGGTTCAAGTGGCTTACATTGAATCTCCCTATGATCACCAAAAACATCCTGGTTCATCAAAGGAACCACTTCCCGAAAAACTGATAGGTCTATAGGGTCATCAATATTTGAATCAACCTCTTCTTCAGATCCATCATTTTCAGATGCATCATCAAAATCTCCGGCATCGTCAAGAGCGAGCTGAGAAGAGGAATCTTCATTCAATTCGAGAGCTTCAAGACTTTTTCTGTCTTGAGAAGTAATGGAATTATCCTTTTTATTTCTTTTAGTCTTCTCTTCAAACCTGATCACCTTAGTCTGAGCCCCACGGGAACGTGAAGCTTTTAAAGATGCATAGTCATCTGCTGGTAAAAGAGTTTTTAAAGTTCTCGTAACTGTATTTACACTGCAACCGTAGTGATCAGCAAGGGTTGCAGATGCTTCCCCTGCCCTATATCTCTCAACCATTTGCGACTTTTGAACGTCGCTAAGTCTTGGCGGAGCCATTACTTCAAAAACGCATAGGAAAACATTAGGCCTATGAGGATCCAAAGGCTGTCAGAATGTAATGAAGCTCCCTTAGCTCAGCTGGATAGAGCATCTGCCTTCTAAGCAGCAGGTCGTTGGTTCGAATCCAACAGGGGGCGTTCAACATAGTCCATGCCCAATGAACAAACTGGGTTGTTAATCAAAAAATCCGTTAGCGATCAAACAGCCAAGAGTCAAAAGATGCAGGCACGCAATGCTCTTGTCCATCTTTAGTTGTATAGCATCTCTCTATCCCCCACTCCTTCTCTTTGATTTTGACTTCAGTAGTCCATGTTGGTACGGCTGGAGCAACCAATTGTGCGCGGTTCATTGGAGCTTGCGACTAACCTTTTTTACCTTCTTAATAAGCAAGCGCAATAAGCAAAAAAGGCTATTGACAGCTCTATACAAGTCCCAGAGTTCCAAGAAATTTGAGATGGCATACTTCCACTAAGCGCTCCCAACAAGATAATCCAATTTGATTATCACTAACTAATTAAAATAAATTTCATATTTTATATACCTACGCAACTAACTTCTGTAAGTTTATCAAAGAGTTATAGAAGGTTAAAGACAGTCATTCCTATTATCAGCCGAGGGGAAAGGCATCAAACTATTCCCTTGATGTTGCTTTTTACCTTCACAAGGTGGTTTTAATTTTTTAATTGTTTACCTTATAGCCGAAGGGATCATTCAGGGAACATGGCCTACTCAGAAACTTCTGTCCTGGTTGGTGGTTTTGCTCATGTGGCAATTATAATTGGTTTACTTTATTTCCTAAACAACCTTACAAAAAAGCGATCCTACATAACAGTCTCTACTCAAACGGTAATTGACAAGCCACAAGTTTTCGCTATGGAAAGTAGAATTGAGCCTTTACAAGAAACCACTAATATTCCAGAAAACCTAAAGGCAAAAAAAACTTTAAACCTCAGTAACGAAAGTGTGGGCATAAAAGAAATTAAGCTCGAAGCAGCTCATCCAAATAAAGGACTCCATAATGAGCATGATTCAGATAGTGCAGAACCAAATGAAATAGAAACTCGACTGAAAATCGAGGTAGAGAGACTAGAAGCCGAAGCTGAACTGAATAGGATAACTAAAAGATCAGAGAACATGGATTCTTCAAATGAAAGAAGAATTAGCAAGAGCATTAATGATCAGAGCTTCGATAATTTTAACCCTTGGACATTGGCGGCTATAGCAGTAATGGCAATAGGGGGAGGGGTCATATTCTTCTCGAATAGTTCATCAAGACAAGATGAAAATCTTTCCGAAAGGTCTTCTATAGAAGATAGTTTAATTTTCAAAACACGTTTAAATCCAAAGAACAGACTATACACATAGTTCACATTGATTAACTATCAGACAATTTAAATTGCTTCGACATCATACATCGCGGCCAACATGATAAATGAAATCCTGAAAAGCAGGGACTTTAAAATACAATATTACAGCTATAAGTAATAAGAGATTAAGACCAAGGACTATTGATCCAACTAGAACCCTTTGTTTTTTACCTGGCAGCTTATACTTTATACCTCCAAGAGAATACTCATCTATATCAACAAACTGTTCCTTCTTTGCTTTTGAATCTCTCTTCTTCTTGCTTTTCGAAGTAGAAGCATTTTGTTCTGATTTAATACTATTAATCCCTTTCAACTTTGACCCAGAAGGAAGGACGTTTGAACCATCTTTATCATTGGGGTCAACTGAATCCCCTCGATTACTATTAAGCTCAAACCCATCTCCCTTATTTGGTTTGGTTTCTGTCATCGGTTTCAGATTTCTTTTCTCTTCTCATAGCACTCCTTAACGAAGAAAGCCTTACCTAGTCACACTTAGAACAGTCTTGATAGCGCTCTGATACAGAAATGAGTATTTCAATTTTTCAAGCTATTTAAAGGCCCCAGAGCCAAGAGGTGAGCAATGGAGAGAGTAACGAGTGCGCCTTAAATCTTTTCAAATCCCAATACAAAGCTGATTAACTTCTTTGAGCAACTGATCAGCCTGTTTTCCCCTACTGGCTTTTAACTGACTCATTATCAAGTCAGCCGACAAACCCAGGGCCATTGTCTGACAAGCGTAATTTTTCCTCAACTCTGCTTTGGATTGAAGAGACTCCGCAACAGCAAGCGCTCTTTGGCAGGGCAAACGGTTATTGGAGCGAAAGCAAGCTTTTGCAAGCTGATTGATCTCTGAAAGAAGACTCCTATCTTCAAATGCAAAAAGACTGGGATGGAAAAAGCCACTGCTCAAGAGAAGGAATAGAACAAAAGTGTTTTTTGTCATAAGGCCCTTATAAGCAATTTGATCCATGATTAAAGGACAATGATCAGCAAAAAAGTCTGCCAAACTCGAATTGGAATTTAAGAAAATTTTGACTCTATTCCAGGCCTGGCTACCGCTAAGCCAGCTCTAAGAGGGATGGTCAAAGAATGAACTTGTTTAAGCTCATTAAACAAGTTCATTCAAATAGCTACCAAACACCCCGATCTAAGGGGTTTACTGGGATACTGTATCTCGCAAGAAAAACTACTGTCTGATGAATTTCGACTACCACGCAGTCGCAGCCCTTCTCCACACTGCAATTCCTCTAGCTGCTGGAGCAGCAGGAGTCGCTTATTACGTCATGCGTCAGAGAGGTGTTGGTTTCACCGGTGCTCATCTGATTGTGGGTGTGCCCATGACCATCATTGGTGGCGCTGCGGCATTTTTGTTCTATGCAACCAAATAGGACAAAAGCCCTCTGATCAAGGTCTCTAGACTTTTTTTCTTGAGCCGTTTTTGTTCAAAATGTTGTCAAGAGTGTCGGGCCTTCTTCTTAGCTCACTTAAAAGTTCGGAAACACTTAGCTCCGCACCTTTAGGCACAAGATTAAGGCTTTCACTTAAAAGACCCACTGCCTTGAATGGACTTAGGCCTTCTTGTTTGAGCCTTTCAAGGCCTAAATGCCCTGAGCGTTTTGATAGCTTGCAGCCATTGTTGTCAAGCATAAGTGGAGCATGTCTGTATGAAACTGGTTGACTGATATCAATTGAATCAAAAATGGCCAACTGAGAGGGTATCGCAGTTCTAAGGTCATCGCCTCTAATAACTTCACTAATACCCAGAGTAATTTCATCAATAACAGTTGCGAGATGGTATCCAATGAACCCATCTGATCGCCTAACAACAACATCACCAGATAAATCTGCATATTCTTTATTTACGAGTAAACGCCAACTAGGCAATTTCCCATCTTCAATGCCCCATGACAACTTGCTATTTCTGCAAGTACCTGGATATATGGCCTGCGGGACTAGTTCTTGAGGGAGGCGGCTCAAAAGCTTCCTGCTACATCTGCAGGGATAAAGCCTTCCATCGCGCCTCAAGGACGACAATACAGAGTTATACAAACCTCTCCTCTGGCTCTGAAAGACGATAGGTCCATCCCATTGAAGACCAAGCCATAGCAGATCTGACTTAAAACTTTCAATAGCACCTGATCGAATCCTATTGGAATCCAAATCATCTACTCGCAGAAGCCATGTGCCTGACTCAATACGAGCTTTGAGCCAAGAGACTAAAGCAGTACGAATATTTCCTAAATGCATCAGGCCCGAAGGCGTCGGAGCGAACCTCCCTCTATATCCCTGTTTTCGCAGTCGATAACCTTTATCAAATTGCCTAGACAGATGTTCTGGCAAATTCAATTGAGTAATAATTCCAATAAAGATGAGCCCCAACAATACAAAAAAGCGGTCTTTGAAAGACCGCTTTTTTGTCGTTGGAATAGAAATTGTTGCTTGAACTAGCCCTGAACACGATCCTTAAACATCTTCCCAGCTGTAAAAGCAGGAACCCGCTTAGCAGGGATCTTGATCTTCTCGCCAGTTTTAGGGTTGAGACCTTGTCTGGCAGAACGATCACGAGGTTCAAAGGAACCGAATCCAAGGATGGAAACTTTCTTGCCCTCAACTACGGAATCAATGATGGTGTCAATGGCGGCATCAACAACCAGTGAAACATCAGTCTTAGTGAGCTCTGTACGGGCTGCAACTAGGTTGACCAAATCAGCTTTGTTCATTGGGAATGGGAATGGAGCGGGGAATAGTTAGATGAAACCAGAAGAGGTTTCATCTAAAAAGAATTCCTAAGCGCGCTAATGGTATTAAGCCCAGACCTTCACGGCAACCCAAAGAGCCTGTGGCGCAATGCTTTTTACGCTTAACTGAACATAGCCCTATCCGAAATAAGGCTCCTTCCAGCTTTCCCATTTGAAAAGCTGCCTAGCCGTAACAGCACCCAAGCCAGAGCCAAGAGCTAGTAATGGCAACCGATCTGAAGGAATCCAATTACGTAATTTTTTCAAACTTTCTCGCTGACGACGCCAATGAAAAGTTGTCTTTTTTTGCAAGGGTGACAATCGATCAACCTCCACAGGCATAAGCAATCGTCCGCAGAACAGCACATTCCAAGGGTCTTGAGCATGGACAACACAACTTCCAGGAGTAGGTCCTGGCGTCCATAAAAGTCTTATGCCCGAAGAAGTGATGTATTCATTAGAAAAAGTTTCAAGGTTTGAGACACCAGGCAATAAATAAGCTTCCTGCTCTTGGATTAGTACAGGCCAACCAAGAGCAGATTGAAGCTTCGTCAAACGGCCATGTCCCTCCCTACTAGTCAAAAGGATCCTTGGCTTAGTGTTGATTGCAAGTTTTTTTAAAATTGCAATATTCGAAGAGTTCACTTCAGGGCAATCAATCAATAAAGGATCTGGAGTTGCCCTCAGCCACCAAGAAACTGCCCCTTTGGAAGAACTATCTCCGCAAAAAGGACATAGGTCATCTCCTAAAGCTGATTGAAAATGCTTTTGCGGTCTTTCAGAGGTCCCACTCATATGATTGATAAACCTACTTTTGCTACTAATTTGTAGTCATTGCTTCCTCCAACATTAGATCGAGGCCCTTGATCAAGACTAATCTCGGCTCTCCATGGCCTCTTGGAAGCACAATCACAAACAGAGGCGTGAATTTCTCAGTAGCTGCTCCATTGGCTACTGAGGTGAACTTGCTTATCTTTAATAGCAATTTAGATCCCAAACCAAGCCAAATAATCAAACTGCCGACTTCACATCGATCAGGTGATTACTGGCATATAGAAGTCGAAGGGGTAGGGGCAGGCTGCTGCTACAGCTATTTAATAAAAGGGTCAAAGGCCTTTGAAGACCCGTCCAGTAATAACAATAAGTTATTACTGGATCCCTGCGCTAGAGCTATAACAGGCTGGCAAACATACAGCAGAAAATCCGCTGCCGGCAATTCAGAAAATTCAGCCTGTTGCTTAAAAGGAGTCGTATGCGAAAGAGATGAGTTCGACTTTAAGAAACATCCACGGCCAAGAAATACCCTTACGAAAAGTATTATTTATGAGCTACATGTTGGTGCCTTCACACGTAGATCCTCCTCTGAAGTTAATCCTTCTTATGCTGGAAAATTTTTAGGTTTAATTGAAAAAATTCCGTACCTTAAAAAACTTGGAGTTACTTCAGTAGAGTTATTACCAGTACATGCTTTTGACTCATCTGATGCACCAAAAGGGAAAAAGAATCACTGGGGTTACAGCCCTATCAATTGGTTCACTCCTCATCATGAGTATGTAGTTGGAACCAATCCGCTAGAAGCGAGAAAGCAGTTTAGGGAAATGGTTGCTTCCTTTCACGATGTAGGCATTGAAGTGATTATTGATGTTGTTTATAACCATACTAGTGAAGGGAACCATGCAGGACCAACGATTAGCTGGAAAGGATTCTCGGAGAATGTTTATTACTATTTAACTGAAGACGGCAATTATATGGATGTAAGCGGATGTGGAAACAGCATAGCTGCAAATAGACCTATCGTTCAGCACTTAATTCTTGAATCTATGCGGTGTTGGGCCACTGAGCTTGGTGTTGATGGATTTAGATTTGACCTTGGAATAGCACTTAGCAGGGGTGATAACTTAGAACCTCTTCAAGATCCTCCTCTCTTTAAATCTATCGAAGCAGATCCCACTTTAAGCGATGTAAAACTTTTAACTGAACCTTGGGACTGTGGTGGCCTCTACAAAATGGGTGACTTCCCTTCCAAAAAAATGAGCATATGGAATGGGTGCTTTCGTGATGATGTGAGAGCCTTTTGGAAAGGCGACAATAACACTGTCTGGAAACTCAGGGAAAGACTCAATGGAAGCCTTGATATATTCAATAATGAGGTCGATTGCATAGGCCGTTCTATTAACTTCATTACGTCACATGATGGTTTTACTCTTAATGATTTAGTCAGCTTTAATCACAAACATAATCTTGGGAATGGAGAGAATAATCGTGATGGTGAAAATCACAACAATAGTTGGAATCATGGAATCGAAGGGCCTACTACGGATATTTCAATAAACAACCTTAGAGACCGTCAAAAGAAAAACCTACTTTCCACTCTTTTGTTGAGTCCCGGCGTGCCAATGCTTTCTATGGGTGACGAAGTAAGTCGAAGTCAAGGCGGAAATAACAACACATGGTGCCAAGAAAGTCCATTAGGGTGGATGATTTGGAGCCCGGAAGATTGCGACAGCCTTTTATATAAATTTGTAGAGAGAGTAATACATATTCGAAAAAAACTTCCAACTTTATTTAGTCCCCCTTTACCTAGAACAGCCAAAGATTTCGCTAATGAAATAGATGGCCAAAGCTTATCTTTACAATGGCATGGCATTGAACTCAATAATCCTGATTGGAGCAGTTGGTCCCACAGCCTTAGCTTTAGTGTTCATCTCGGTACTAATAAAAACGAGGCTGTCATGTGGATGGGATTAAATGCGTGCAATCAAAATCTTGATTTTCAGCTGCCTAGGCCTTGCAAAAATTGGTATCTTGCAATAAATACAGCAAATCCAAGCCCGAATGATGCTCCAGAACAAGCTATTGCATGGAATGAAAAATCTATCAAGGTTAATAATCACAGCCTTGTGATGACTCTTGATGAAAAGTTCTTTAACTATTTATAAGTGAAAAAGCGGGCGGCGGGAATCGAACCCGCATCATCAGCTTGGAAGGCTGAGGTTTTACCACTAAACTACGCCCGCAGTGGGTTGAGAGAACAATCTAATCAAATGGTTGGCTTAGATGCTCATTCTTACCCGTTCATTATGGCTTTTCGCCTCCTAACAGCACGAGATTGGAACAGAAGATAGCGAAAAGAAAAGAGGACCGTGGCCGATTGATGATTTCCTATGGACTAGGAGATGCAGGGACAGGTCTTGCCGCAACTCAACTTGGCTTTTATTTATTCCCCTTCTTCACAGGGACAGCTGGTCTACCTGCTTTTATAGCAGGATCGCTGCTAATGGTTATAAAAATCTGGGATGCAATAAACGACCCATTAATTGGATGGTTAAGTGATCACACAAATACAAGATGGGGGCCAAGGCTGCCTTGGATGTTTGGAGCAGCTATTCCCTTAGGAATAGCACTAGGAGCAATTTGGTGGGTACCTCCAGGTGGGATTTCCCAAAAAACCGTCTATTACGTATTGATAGCAATCCTTCTGATGACGGCATACACAGCTGTAAATCTTCCCTATTCAGCACTCTCCACTGAATTAACTGAGACCACTGCTATTAGAACGAGACTCAATGCAGCAAGATTCACAGGATCAATTTTAGCCGGCTTTTTAGGATTGGTTGTGGCAGCGGGACTTCTTTCTAAAGGAGAAAGCGGTTTTCTTGCTATGGGCAAAATCACAGGAAGTATTGCGGCCTTAGCAACATTGTTGTCATGTTGGGGTCTAGCACCTTTCGCAAAAAAAGCTAGGCAACCTATTCGACAATCGGAGTCTTTAAAAGTCCAATTCAAACGAATCCTTAGGAACAATAGATTCTTAAAGGTTATTGGTCTTTATCTTTTGCTTTGGTGTGGTCTTCAGCTCATGCAAACCGTCTCATTAATCTATCTAGAGCAAGTTATGCATGTACCAAAAGATCTCTCCAAATGGATACCCATACCATTCCAAATAAGTGCTCTGATAGGTCTACAGGTTTGGAGCTTATCTTCAAACCGAATTGGACGAATTAAAGTGCTTTATTTAGGTGGGGGGTTGTGGATCAGCGCCTGTTTATTAGCAATGCTACTACCACCAATTTCTCCAGGAATTAGCAGTAGAATTGAGTTATTGAAAATGATTTGTTTAATCATAATAATTATGATTGTTGGGTTTGGTGCATCAACCGCATACCTCATTCCATGGTCTCTACTCCCCGATGCCATTGATGCGGATCCAGATCATCCTGCAGGCTTGTATACAGCCTGGATGGTATTAATACAAAAAATAGGCATTGGTTTAAGTGTGCAACTTCTTGGTCTTCTACTTTCTTTTTCCGGATATCAATCATTAATTCAATGCAAAGAGGTCCAACTTTGCTTACAACAACCAAGCACCGCAATAATCACAATTCGACTTTGCATGGGCTTAATTCCTGCTCTACTTGTATCGTCTGGTCTTTTCATGATGCGAGGCTGGCCTGACAAAGGAGCCCACTTGGAAGCAATGAATTCATGAGAACACCTCGCTGGCTGCGACGTCTTGGAAGCAGCCTCCTTATTGGAGGACAGGCAATCACTGCAACCTTAAAAGGACATATCAACTCGATCGACCTCTCTGACCAACTAATGGAAGCAGGTCCAGGGAGTTTTCTAATAGTTTTGATAACTGGTGTAGCAGCTGGGGCTGTATTCAATATTCAAGTTGCTGCTGAATTAAGCAGACAAGGGGCCGCAGGAACAGTAGGGGGAATACTTGCAATCGGAATGGCTCGTGAAATCGCACCATTACTTACTGCAACACTCCTAACTGGAAAGGTGGCAACTGCATACGCAGCTCAACTTGGAACAATGAAAGTGACTGAACAAATAGATGCAATAACAATGCTTCGTACTGACCCAGTGGAATATCTAGTAGTACCAAGACTTCTCGCGATGTTAATAATGGCACCAGTGCAATGTCTTTTGTTTTTCAGTGTTGCGCTATGGAGTGGCCAAATAAGCAGTACTCATCTCTATCAAATCCCTCCAGATGTCTTCTGGAATTCTGTAAGGACATGGCTTAGCCCTGACGACTTGCCATTCATGCTTATAAAAGCAATAGTATTTGGACTTCAAATCGCAATTCTTGCTTGTGGATGGGGACTCACTACAAGAGGGGGGCCCAAAGAAGTAGGCGCAAGCACAACTGGAGCAGTTGTAATGACGCTAGTAACAGTTGCGTTGATGGATGTTGTCCTTACTCAAATTCTATTCGGCTAATGAAACCAACACCAAACAAGGCTGCTCAAAACGAGAACAGTGTGACTCTCGCCCCAAACCCTAGACTTCCTCTACTCATAATCGGTCTAGGTGGCCTATTAGGAGCACTTCCAATAAACCCATTCTTTGCAATATTAATAGGGATCTTTGGGGTTTTCCTTCTTATTCAGACATATACACTCCGGCTGGAATTTGCCTCAGAAGCAATGGTTGTTTGGCAAGTGGGTCGTGAATTAAGAAGGTTTCCATACAAAAATTGGCTTGCTTGGCGTCTTTTAATTCCATCTTTACCGGGCATCTTCTACTTCCGAGAAGTAGCAAGCCCTCATTTGTTGCCCATAATCTTCGATAAAAATGCACTAGAAAATCAATTACGTCTCAGACTAAAAGATCTAGAAAAACCTAAAACACCTGACAAGTCAGTCTCTTAGTCAGACAAAAACCCTCTACCTAACAGGTTAATGTCAGAAACAGATCTCCCAGTCCCTCAACAACCAAATCAAGATCCGGGAAACCCTATAGAGGTTAATAATCAGCTGTCCAATATAGAGAGCACCCAAAATACTGAGGAAAAAATTAAGCAAACTAGAAGCAAAACTGAGTTAGATAAGCTTTTAGAAACAGCATTAAAGGAACTGCAATTCAAGCGACAAGCCTTGATTGAAGATATCGAAGAATTATCAAAAAAGAAAACTAATCTTGAGCAGGAAATTAAATCATCCTTTTCAGGTCAATCCGATGCGATTGCAAGAAGAGTAAAAGGTTTTCAAGAATACTTAATTGGGGCTCTTCAAGACCTATCTCAATCTGCTGAACAACTTGAGCTAGTAGCTCAACCTGTCTTAGTTCAACCTTCTCCCCTTGATCAAAACGTCCCAAAAGCTGAAGAGGAGGAAAGTGAAGCTATCAACAATATGCCAATTTCAGAGACATTCAGACCAGATGAAGTCCTAATAAGACAATGCCTGGATCAATTTCTAGGCCAACCTGATTTCTACGCAGAGCCTTGGAAACTTAGGAGAAGCTTGACTAAAAAAGACAATGAATTGCTGATTGATTGGTTCTTTAGTCAGGGGGGCAGGGGAGCACAACCAAGTAGAGGCAATCGAGCAAAAAATACTCTTATAGGCGCCGCGATTATCTCCATACTGGGTGAGTTATATGGCGATCGATTCCAAACACTTGTTCTTGCAGGTCAGCCAGAAAGACTTGGTGAATGGAGAAGAGGACTTCAAGATGCGCTTGGCCTTGGAAGAGAGGATTTTGGTCCAAGTAGCGGGATAGTCCTTTTTGAGCGCGGAGATGCCTTAGTTGAAAGAGCTGATAGACTTGAGGATAGGGGCGAGGTTCCATTCATACTTATTGATGCCGCTGAACAAGTAGTTGATATCCCTTTGTTGCAATTTCCTATTTGGCTTGCATTCGCAGCAAGTCCAGAAGAAATTTATGATGAAGAAGAGTTCTTAAGATGACTTTTAATACCATTATCACTTCACTACCAATCCTCCTACTGGGTTACATACTTGGCTCAATTCCCAGTGGTTATTTAGCAGGGAAATTGATCTCTAATGTGGATCTTCGTGAACTTGGTTCAGGCTCCACAGGTGCAACAAATGTTCTCCGTCAAATAGGTAAGGGCCCAGCTATCGTTGTTTTTTTAATCGACGTTGGGAAAGGGACTCTTGCTGTTCTTTTGGCAAAACTGCTATTAGAAGGGAATGGCTGGGAAGTCGCATCTGGATTATCTGCCTTGGTTGGCCACATTTGGCCAATATGGTTGAACTGGAAAGGAGGCAAAGCTGTTGCAACGGGCCTAGGGATGCTTCTAGGAATAGCATGGCCAGTTGGCATAGCTAGTTTTATTATTTTTCTAAGTGTCTTTTTAACAACAAAGATTGTTTCTTTATCAAGCATAGTTGCTGCTATAAGCCTTCCTATCCTAATGCTAGTTAATCTTCATTTTACTGAATTCAACCAAGCATATATGGCAGTCTGTTTAGTATCTATGTCAATTGTTTTATGGCGACATAGAAGTAACTTTAAAAGATTACTCAATGGCACAGAACCTCGTATTGGAAAGTCCTAATGATTAAGATCAATCTCCTCGCAACATTTCAGGAAAACATTACGGGGATCGTTTGAAAGAGTAATTGGTCGACCAATTACTAAAAGGGAAGCACCATCTTGCATAGCTTTTGATGGACTTCTCACCCTTGATTGATCATCAGCCTTGGTTCCAACAGGTCGAATTCCAGGGGTTACCAACTCAAAGGGCAATGAATACTGTTTACGTAGGCCACGTACTTCTAACGGAGAGCACACACAACCACCTAAACCAGCCTTGACAGCTAATTGAGCCAACCTATGAACACGCAACTCAATAGACTCTGAAATGTCTAATTCTGATTGCAGTCGACAAGCATCCCAACTCGTCAAAACTGTCACTGCAAGAAGCCTAGGAAATGCAAATCCTGCGCTAGACGCACCCTGATCTGCTGCTAGCTTCGAATCTTGAAGAGCCTTGATTCCTGCACAAGCATGAACTGTAATTAGTTCTGCACCAGTAGAAGCAGCTCGCCTACATGCATTTGACATAGTTGCTGGAATATCATGAAACTTCAAGTCAAGAAATACCCGCAAACCTCGATCTCTTAATTCATTTACAAGAACTGGTCCCCCGCTTAAGAACAATTCAAGCCCTACCTTTACCCAGCACAATTCAGGAATCTTCGAGCAGAAAGAAACCGCCTGATCTTTATCCATGCCATCAAGAGCAAGAATTATTTTTTCTGCAGGTTGATTATTCAAAAGAGAGAACAGGGTAAAGAAAAGATATTTCGATTAATTTATAAATCGACGAAAAGTTTTTTTACCTAATTGAAGAACCTTACCTAAAAGGACAGTTCTTTTAGAAAATTCAAGATTTGGATTAGTTATTTTCTCTCCATCAATTCGTACTGCTCCACCTTCTATCTTGCGTCGTGCATCACTACTACTTACACATATTCTCAAAGAACTTAGAAGATAAAATGCTTTTATAGGGAAAGTAATCTCTGAAATAGACACTTCTGGCACATCTGCTTGAATATTAAGCCTGCCAGAAACCAATGCAGCAGAACTAATCTGAGCGGATTTAGCCGCTTCACTACCGTGACGTGTTTCAGTTACAGCAAGTGCCATTGCTCGTTGTAACTCACGTGGGTTTTCAGGCAATTTGTCAAGTTCTAAATCAGTAAGCAGCGTTACATAACTCCTGACAATGTTGTCAGGTACTTTCTCTAACTTGGAATACATCGAGATTGGATCCTCATCAATCCCAACAGTGTTTCCCAAACTTTTACTCATCTTTTGTGACCCATCTAGACCAGCAAGAATTGGCAACAAAAAGCCAAACTGGGGTTTTTGTTTGAAATGCCTTTGCAGATCTCGTCCCATTGCAACATTGAATTTCTGGTCCGTTCCTCCCAATTCCACATCAGCCCTAATCATCACTGAATCATATCCTTGAAGCAAAGGATAAAGAAACTCATGCAATGAAATTGCAGTACCAGAACTATAACGTTTGGCAAAATCTTCCTTGGCGAGCATTTGACCAACCGTTGATTTACCTAATAACTCAATGACGGTTGAAAGGTCTAATCCTTTAAACCATTCACTATTCCTATGTATTTCCAGAAGTCCTGGGGTTTCAAAATCCAAAACTGCCTTCCCGGGCGGCTTTCCCAATCCCAACTGGTTGAGATAAGTCTCAGAATTCTGCTCAACCTCTTCAGAAGTCAATTGAACACGAGTAATGCTCTTACCAGTTGGATCTCCAATTTGCGCTGTGAAATCCCCAATAATCAAAACAGCCGTATGACCAGCATCCTGAAAAGCCCTCAATTTACGAAAAAGAATGCTATGTCCCAAATGTATAGAACTAGAAGTTGGATCAATACCTAGTTTTATGCGCAAAGGCTTTTTAAGCTTTAAACCCGCATCTAATCGAGCAGCAAGATTCTGATCTGAATTGTCAACATCCCCGCATGGAAATAGATCTGCCATGCCTCTTGTTAACCAGGATGGGAATGGAGTTTGCTCCTCAGGCATGCGAAAAGGAAAAGGTTTCTAAATGAATCTACGAGGGAAAGGATTCTTTCTTCACTATGACTCGCTCTCCAATTGACTCTTCATTCTTTCCAAGGTGTTATTCATCTGCTCAAACATCTGTTCAGGAGTGACTCCGAATTGACCTAATTGAGTGCGGAGTTGCTCTACTGTCACTTGGGCTTGAAAATCTTCTGACAACTCAAAACGCTTCATGAATACCCTATATCTCTCCATGAGACCTTCCATGGTCTCAATAAACACCTTTTTACCTTCTCGATCAAACTTGCCATAGTCTGAGCCAAGTTTCATTAGCTCCTGATAATCGCCAAAAAGCCTCTTGGCTTCCTCCTGCACAATCTCAGATTCAAAGAAAGCCATTGATGGCTGAAATCACTACTTAAATTAATTCTGCAAAACTCAAGCGAACAACAACAGTACGGATCAACGTAATCATCATTTCT
The DNA here is from genome assembly GCA_003280055.1 of Prochlorococcus sp. AG-363-P19. GTDB lineage: Bacteria > Cyanobacteriota > Cyanobacteriia > PCC-6307 > Cyanobiaceae > AG-363-P08. Next base: position 38,604 of record QCGG01000009.1, on the reverse strand, counting down.
TTAGCCTTAAATTACATAGCTTCTGAGAACACTCCAAAAGCCAACTAATTCATCAAAATTGAACTACTGCAATGGATGAAGACAAGGACTAGACCATGAAAGACATTTTGCTTTTGCCAGGCACTCCTAAAATGAATTTCTAATGAATGCTTTTAAACCAATAAAAAGGTCTCATGATCAAAAAGAGCTCTTTCCCACAAGATGGGTTACCACAGACGGAAAAGCAGGCAAACAATTACCTCTATCAAACAGAACACTCAAACAATGGCAGGAAGATCTAGAAAACCATCAAAAACCACTTTTCAAAGGTGAACAGGAGAATTCAGCTCAACAATCACTCCTTTTTGAAGCTTCTCCGTCCAAAGAAGTCAATTTCATAGATGCTGCACAGAAACTAAACCCTCTAGATCTAAGGCCTTTACCAATTAGCTTCTGGAGATCACCAAAGACGCACCACGATGGGGCGGCTATATACCTAGTAATGGATTCCCCAAAGAGATTAAGTTCACCTATTTTACTTTATATAGGAGAGACAATTGTGGCCAATAAAAGATGGAAAGGCGATCATGATTGCAAAACTTATCTTTCAGCATATGCAGAGGCTCTTTCTCAAGCTAAAATTGAATTTAACCTTAGTATTCGTTTCTGGACTGATGTCCCAAGTTCCACAAAAAGCAGAAGGGCCATTGAACAGTTGTTAATACAAAAGTGGAGCCCTCCTTTCAATAAAGAAACTCGAGGGCGATGGTCAACGCCCTTCACAGCTGAATTCAGGTAAAACTCCAAGCCACATTCTAATTGTCAAATTAATTTCCCATGAAGTTTTCAAGTAATCCTCAGAAGTTAAAAAGCTGGAACGGTGATGTCCTTTTCATTGGGATCATTGAAGACAAAAGTGAGTCAGCACTCAAGCTTTTGGAAGAGCGCTACGGAAACTCAATAACTAAGAATCTTTTTCAGAAAAAATTCACTGGCAAATCAGGGCAAATAGCAACTTTCAACCTTTTAAAGGGGCTCCCTGAACAGTTACTTTGTGTTATTGGCCTAGGCCAATCAAATCAACTAAAAATTGAAAGCTTACGCAAAGCAGCTTCAATAGCCATTAGAGCCAGTTCAGGATCAGAAGGCAAAATAGGAGTGGTTTTCCCTTGGGAAGATTTTGATAAGGAAAAAGCAGTTCAAGCGGTAGCAGAGGCAATTCGTCTATCTATCTTTAAAGATCAACGTTTTAGAAGCAATCCTGATGATCATGTTTTTCCTAGCGAATTAGAATTTATTGGAATAGAAAATATTCCTAAGCAAGTTCTAAGCACAGCGAATGCAACATGTGCTGGCGTTGAACTTGCAAGAAAATTAGTTAGTTCCCCTCCCAATGAGTTAACCCCAGAAGTCCTAGCCGAGAATGCTAGACAAATTGCCACAGACTTTAATCTGGATCTGAAAGTACTGGATCAAAACGATTGCGAAAAAGCTGGAATGGGAGCTTATCTAGCTGTTGCTAAAGGCTCTGATTTGCAGCCCAAATTTATTCACCTAACTTATAAAGGAGAGGGCAAAATTAAGCGAAAATTGGCGCTTGTTGGCAAAGGTCTCACCTTTGATTCAGGAGGATACAACTTAAAAGTTGGTGCGTCTCAAATAGAGCTAATGAAATTTGACATGGGTGGAAGTGCTGCTGTCCTTGGAGCAGCAAGAGCAATCTCGGAAATTAAGCCTTCTGAAATTGAAGTCCATTTCATCATTGCGGCTTGCGAAAACATGATCAACGGTTCGGCTGTTCATCCAGGAGACATTGTCATGGCGTCTAATGGAACAACAATAGAAATCAATAATACCGATGCAGAAGGGCGCCTTACCCTTGCGGATGCTCTTGTTTATGCATCCAAACTAAAACCAGATTCCATAGTTGATCTTGCTACTCTTACTGGCGCCTGCGTAATTGCACTCGGAGAGGAAATTGCAGGCCTATGGTCTCCAAATGATCCACTCGTGGAAGAACTTATGACCGCCGCCGCCGAATCAGGCGAAGGGCTATGGAGGATGCCATTACCTGAGTCATATAAAGATGGATTAAAGTCTATGCTGGCTGACCTGAAAAATACTGGTCCGCGAGCAGGTGGCTCAATTACCGCAGCACTTTTCCTCAAAGAATTTATTGATTCTTCTGTCCACTGGGCCCATATAGACATTGCAGGAACGGTATGGTCTGAAAAGGACAAGGGAATAAACCCTTCCGGAGCGACAGGGTACGGAGTGAGGACACTAGTCAATTGGACTTTAATTAATTCTCAAATTAATTAATTAATTAATTCAGGAAATTGAGCATGTACAGATCCATCCTTTCTTTCAAAGCACAAGGACTCAGAATCACAATAATTGAACACAGCAAAGACCTAAATTTATTCCTCTCAGGAAACAGCTGCCTCAACAGACAGATCTCTAGCTTCAATGCGTTCAGCGAATGAAAGCCTTTTGGGACTTTCAAGGGCATGGATCTGCCAATGAGCTCTGTCTGAACATGACACCAAAACTCGCTCCAAGTCATCTGAGGCTTTCTTTGGCGAAGCATAAGGACCTATATGCCTGGTCACTAAACCATCCTTAATAGTCAGCAGATACATACATCTCCCTCCACAAATCACGAAGGAATGGTAAGCGATTTTTTTATGTTTTGGGATGGGTGGAAACCCGCATTTTTACAACCTTTTTTGTATTACTGTTATACCAATTTTAGATTTTCCTTATATTTGAAAACTTGTTATTGCCAGGGCTGAGAGCTCCTGGCAGCCACTCCCCAAATTTTATCTAGTCTTCGATCTCTTCCACAGTTAAGCCTATAAAAAGAGTACTTAAGATTATTTCTAATAGCATAATTCTGATGATAATCCTCAGCTAGCCAAAATCTTTCTAAGTTTTGAACCTGAACTTTTATAGTATCGATTGAAACATTTAATTCGTGAGCAGCAGATTTAAAACTCTTTTCAACTTCATCAGCTTGAATGTCATCGCTCAGAAAAATCAAAGGTCGATATGAATCACCTAGATCGCAAAATTGACCTTGATCATTAAATGGATCGATGTTTCGCCAATAACTTCTCAATAAATCTTGGTAACTAATTTTCTCTGGGTCAAATTTCACTCGTACGGCCTCCTGGTGACCTTGATGCGCTCGATAAGTAGGGTTCAAAGATTTACCTCCTGTATAACCACTCTCTGCGCCAATCACGCCAGGAAGAGTTTCCAGATCATGCTCAAGGCACCAAAAACATCCTCCAGCAAAAACTGCTTCCTTTTCAGCGGCGACAGTCACCAAAGGAGAACTCAGCAAAAAACAAATTAGAAGAAAGCAACGAAGAAAATTAGTCAAATAACTTCTCATGGCGTTTGAATTGAGTCAAGAATCACCTTTGCAGCTCTTTTTGTAACCCCATGATCACCCAATTTTCTTCTTAAGCGCTGATAGCCATCGATCATTAATGATCGTGAACTAGGCTCCTCAATCAATTTCTTAGCATGTCTAACTATTGCATGAGGCTTAAAGTTTTCTTGAACCAACTCAGGAACTAAACGCTCTTTTAGCAGAAGATTTACTGGTGATATATGAGCAACCTTAAATCTAAGGATGTATTTAGCAATAAATGCTGTGATACGACTGACTTTATAACCAACTACTTGGGGTACACCATGTAAGGCTAGTTCCATATTCACCGTTCCAGACTTTCCTAAAGCAAGTTCGGCAGCAGCAAAAAGAAATGGCCTCAAACGATCTAACTCCTCGGCCTTAATAACTCGACCTTTCACACCTGCTTCTTCAAGACATCGCTGCAATGGAATTTCAAAAGCTGTTTGTCCTGCAGGAACCAAAACATTTATTGAAGGGTCATCACGCTGCAAGATAGATGCGGCTTTTGCCAGAGGAGGCATCAAATAACGCAACTCTTGAGTTCTTGATGCAGGCAAAAGCAACAACAAACGCTCTCCTTTTTGTAAACCAAGCTGTTTTCTGGCAAAATCTCGCTCAGGCAAAGAAATAGTTGTATCAAGCATGGGGTGACCAATCCAAGTCACTTCGCCACCTCTTTTAGAATAAAATTCTGCTTCTTCTGGAAAAATCGCAAGAATTCTGTCGGAAAAACTAATCAAGTCAGTTGTTCCACCATCACCAACGCGCCAAGCCCATTCTTGAGGTGCGATGTAATAAGTAATAGGAACCTGTGGTAAATCACTCTGCAATTTGTTACCCAATCGAATATTTGGGCCCATATAATCGATTAAAACAACTGCATCTGGAGGTGTCTTCTCAATTAATGCATCTACTCTTGCCTGCACTTTCAACGTAGGGAAAATAAATGGTATTGCTTCCCAAAGGCCTATTGCTCCCATTTGAGAAGTGTCTGCGATCAATTCAGCTCCTTCTGCTTTCATCCTGGGACCACCAAGAGCAAAGACTTCGAGTTGGAGGTTTCTTTCCTGAGCCTCCTCAAAGAGCGCTTTCACTAAAAAACTTCCCTGAAGATCTCCTGAGACCTCACCAGTACTTATCAAGATACGAACCATCAACGAACAGAAGAAATAATTGGCATCGGACCACGCCTCCCTTTTTGAATTGAGGCCTCAATGAATTCGCACAGATGTGTTGATGAAGTCATCAAAGGTTGCTTACGTGCAAGTGATAAACCTTCCGAAATGACATGGTCCGACTTAAACAGCAAGGTCCATACTTCCTGTAGCTGACGCAACTCCTCCTGATCAAGACCACTTCTTTTTAAGCCAACTCTATTGAGACCTCTTACTCTCCCAGGGTGGCCTTCGACAAGACAAAAAGGCGGTACATCTCTATCAACTCTTGTCATCCCACCGACCATCGCAAGACTGCCAATATGAACAAACTGGTGAATGCCGAGGCAACCTCCAATCACAGCTCTGTCTTCAATAACAACATGTCCTGCAACTTGAATACTATTTGACATAACAATGCCATTACCTAACTCACAATTATGTCCCAAATGACAATAAGCCATTAATAAGTTCCTGTTACCAATTTTTGTTTGTTCTCCTTCGTCAGTAGCTCTATTAATTGTCACACACTCTCTAATTGTATTGTTATCACCAATCAACACTTCTGTTGGCGCGCCACGGTATTTTAAATCTTGAGGTTCTAAGCCCAAACAAGCTCCAGGAAAGATTCGATTATGAGAACCAAGAGTCAACCTTCCATCAAGCACAACATTTGGTCCGATCCAACTATTTTCTCCAATAACTACATCAGGCCCAACCACAGCCCCTGGGCCAATGATTACTCCATTATCTAATTCCGCTCGTGGGTCTACAACAGCAGTTGGATGAATCTGAATAGGGTTCTCAGCTGTAATTGATAGAGAATTTCGAAGCTTATCCATATCCTCAATCGACCAATGAGAACATTAGTGTCCCTGAACAAACAAGCTGATCCTCAACAGTTGCTTCAGCAAGAACTTTGCCAAATCGTTTCCGCTTAAGGCTAAGTAATTCACAACTGATTTTAAGTTGGTCCCCTGGAACAACTGGACGTCTAAACCTCACGCCATCAATCCCTGCAAAAACAAAAAGTCCCTTGGGAAGATCTGGCATCTGAGTAACAATTAAACCTCCAACTTGAGCCATTGCTTCGACAATTAACACACCAGGCATCAAAGGCCTTTCTGGAAAATGGCCTTGGAACTGTGGCTCGTTGATAGTCACATTTTTAATAGCTACAGCCCTCTTGCCAGACTCATGTTCAATTACTCTGTCAACCAAGGCAAAAGGGTATCTATGAGGCAAAAGCCCCATGATTTGTTCGCTATTCAAAACTGTTTTATGGGTAGAAGGGTCAGTCAAGTGAAATCAGAGCAATTGAGAAAGACAGGTGGCGAGATCAGTGTGAAGTGCATGTGATCCTTTATAGACAATGACTTGTGCTTTCGGAAAGCCAACAAGAGACAAATCACCGATCAAGTCCAAGAGCTTATGCCTTACAGGCTCATCTGAAAATCTCAATGGAGGATTTAGCCACTTTTCGCCATCACAAACCAGCGCATTCTCCAAAGAAGCACCTTTAATCAAACCTTTCTCTCGAAGTTTTTCTACCTGATTTAGAAAGCCAAATGTCCTTGCAGGAGCAATCTCTTTTACAAATGCTTCAGGAGTCAACTCGATCGAGAAAAGTTGCCTACCTATTGCTTTTTGAGGAAACTCAATAGCAGCAACCAAACAAAACTGATTAGCGGGAATTGCTGTTATAACACTTTGCCCGCTATGACATACCACCGGAGCATCTAGCGGAAATGGTGGATTTCTTGGCGTCAAAGCTGGCTTAATACCTACCTCCTCAATAGCCTCAACCCAACCCAATGCAGAACCATCCAAAATAGGTACTTCGTCTCCAGATACTTCAATCTCAACATGGCTAAGACCACATCCAGCTAAAGCGGACAAAAGGTGCTCAACGGTGGCCAACTTACGATTACCAAAATCAAGCGTTGTGCAAAGAGCGCTCTCGCGTAACTGATCAGTCGAGAGAGTAATAGACCTTCCTTTCTCTTCAATCCATGAAACATGAAAACCTGGCTTGGAAGAAGGCAAAAGCTTTAATGAACAGTAATGGCCTGTATGAAGGCCTACACCCTCTCTCTGAACTTCTCCTGAAAGTGTCCAGGGATCTTGATAGTCATCAGGCCAAATGCTCACTAAAACTTCCAGCCAACTCCCAAATTAAAGCGCCAATCACCAGATAGTCCCTGAGTAGCGACCTCAAGCCTCAGAGGTCCTACAGGTGTTGTAACTATGACTCCTGTACCTAAAGAGTATCCTGCGCCTGGCTTGTTCAAAAGCCTACCTGGCTTCCCTGGAACTTTAGCTTGCGAATCAAAAGAAGTTCCACCATCAACAAAAATTTCTCCAGCAACAATGTTCCAGATTGGGAAACGATACTCAACAGAGGCTTCCCCAAAACTTCTCCCTACAGCCAAGTCACAATTGTGCCAACCCCTAATTGAATTACCTCCTCCCATACAAAATGCCTCGTAAGGAGGTAATTCTCCAATAATTGATCCAGCCTTAACTTGGAAACCTAATGTTTGCTTACAATCAGCCTTATCTGCTGAGTCAGGCCTGCAGCCTTTATGGATTTTTAACCAGTTAACTGGATAAAAACGAGTAAAACTTGCACGCGCTCTATTAAATGTAGGAGAACTTTCACCGACAGAAATAAATTGATTAGTCCCAAAACTCAAAATATCGCCTGAAGTTGGATTCCTTGAATCATTCAAAGTGCTATAAGTCGCACCAGTTCTCACGCCTAACAATTGGTTCTCCCGAGCACAATTAAAAGCTATACAGATAACATCACCATTTGGGACACTATTGTTTTTACGATCCCTTGTACCCACACCAAAAGGATGGGATTCTCCAGAAAAAGAAATAGGCTCAACTATTTGTGCATTAAAACCAGCAATTACTGTCCATTTTGCTTTCTTATAAGGGTTTCCATTATTTAATGGTCTAGTGAAAACAAGACTTCCTCCTGTCCTTTGCAAGGCAATAGCATTTCCCTCATACTCATACCAACTAACATTTCCATCATTGGTTTTAGCCTCGGAGACTGAATCAAACTTTGTCCTTCCATGCGTGACAGTACCTACTTCATAAGCGCTAGCAGATGAAGCATTGTAGTAATCAGAGACTCCTCGAATATTTCCATATTTCTTACTCCTAAATGCCTGAGGAACATCTCTACTTAGAAACACTGAAGATCTCATTGAAGTTCTAAATGCATCACCCTTAATCCATGGATCTGCATAAGTTAAATCAATCAAACCTCCATATTGTCCATAGGTAAAGTTTGTAGAGATATTCCAAGATCTTCCAAAAAGATTACTTTCTTGCAAACCAACAGTACCGAACACTCCCTGCGCACCGCTATACCCAAGTCCACCTGACAAAGATCCTGTCGACTGCTCAATTATCCCTAGAAGAATAATTACTGCTCCAGGCTCACCAGAAACAGGTTTAAGAGTCACCTTCACATCACTAAAGAGAGATGTCCCATATAGCCTCTTCAGATCGGACTCAAGCTGATTTCTATTAAAAGTTCCACCTGGCTTAATAGAAATCTCTCTTTTAATCACCCAAGGCTTTGTTTTGCCTCTTATCTGATTACCATTCTCATCAACAGCATCTCCCTCCTTATTTAAAAACTGAATCTCTATATCCGAAACAGAGCCTTCTACTACTTTTAACTGAACAATCCCTTCAGCCGTTACACGATTTGGGCCAGAAATCCTTGCCAAGGAATATCCTTCATCTACATACCAATCCTGCAACTCTTTCATACGTGATCTAAGAGAATTCAAATTCAAAGTCCGTCCATAATCAGCCAAAAAAACTTCATCAATAACTTCTGAAGGAAGTCTTGAATCGGCGAGATCCAATTCAACTTTTGAAAGAATAGGGTTTGGCTGAACCTTAACCACCAACTGAACTCCTAATGGTCCATTTGCAGGCTCAATACGAACACCAGAAAACCAACCAGTTGCATAGATTGCTTCCAAATCAACCTGTAAGTCTTTCCTGGTAACAGTTCCGCCTGGACGCACACTCATAGCGTCATAGGCAGCAAGCTGCAAACGGTCTCTGTCTGGGTGATCTCCTATCCCCTCAATAATTACCTCTGTAATCAATGCAGTTGGTTCGTCAGCGTTACCGTCCTCTGATTGCATCTTCTGAGGTGTTGGTTCAGCTTGCTGAGAGATTTTCAGCTCATTAGATAATAGTTGCTTCCGCCTAAGAAAATTGAATTGAGATGATTCTCCCCCACCTATTGCTTGGGGCTTCAAAACCCTTTCTGCAGTCTTGGAGTGAGCAAAAGGCAAACAAACAGGAAGAGTCAAGGCCAGCCCAAATAAGCCTCGCCGCAAAGTTTGCAATGATTGTTTTGAGTAGTAGCTCGCCATCAAAGTTAAATGTCAGGCTGCTTAGCAGTTAATCTCCGGAGACATTAAAGGCACTTCTGCGGTTTAGCGCATGCCCCTTGTACCCGTTTGAGGACCTCCCCGTAGGCTTCGAGCACATGGTCAAGGTCCTGGCGGAAACGATCTTTATCAAGAATCCTTGCCTCTGGATCAGAAGTTCTCTTATCCCAAAACCTGCATGTATCTGGACTAATTTCATCTGCGAGGACTATTCTCCGATCATGGGTAATGCCAAATTCAAGCTTAAAATCAACCAAAATTAAATCAATCTGATTAAAAAATAATTTCAAACTAAAATTAATGTCTCTAGCAAGATTTTCTAATGTGGACCTTTGTTCTGGGGTAATCAATTTTAGCATTTCCAAGCGAACATCAGTCAAAAGAGGATCGCCAAGTTGGTCATCTTTATAATAAATATCCAGTAGAGGTGGTTCAAGCTCTGTCCCTTTAACTATAGGAGTCTCTTTACAAAGAGATCCGGCGGCAATATTCCTCAAGACAATTTCCAAAGGTATTATTTCTACTTTTTTAGCGACCATCCAACAATCATCAGCAACCCCCAAATAATGTGTCGGGATACCTTGTTTCTCTAATAACTCAAAAAGGCACGACGAAATCTGACAATTCAAACGACCCTTGTCCTCAAACTCCGCCCGTTTAATAGCGTTAAATGCAGTTGCGGAATTTTTAAACTGGATGAACACCTTTTCATCCTGATCAGACCTAAACACACACTTGGCTTTTCCTTCATAAAGAAGAGAACCGTGATTTGGCGCCATGGAGATTGGAAGTCTTAAGCGATTCGTTGAAATGGGGCTTGACTCTGCTAAACCTCTCGAGGATTAAGGCAGAGAATGTGGGAAACCATTAAAAGGAGATATGGTCCTAGAAGTTAGCCTTGCTATTCAGCGACCAATTTCCCGAATCAACTCAAGCAGATATATCTAGGTAGTCAATTCACCTGACAATATGCTTTACGGGAAAGTCAGAAAATGATTCTATTTAAAATTGAGATGACCCATTAAGGAAGCTCAACCAAAAGATTTAATCTTTTGGGCAGGCTTAAATCACTTAAAACACCTCTCCCACGTCTCTTATTCTTTTCATGTCAAGCTCCAAAACTAGTAAGAAAGAATTACCACCACTAAAAAACGTCCTAATTGTAGGAAGTGGAGGAAGAGAAAATGCTCTTGCCTGGGCATTCTCCAAATGCCCAGGGATAAAAGAGGTTTGGGTTGCACCTGGAAATACAGGCACTAGCCAACATCCTTGTTGCCATAACCTCAATATTGAGGAGGAAAATGCTGAAGAGCTTCTCAAAGCGTATAAAGAGAAAAAAATCAATCTCGTCGTAATTGGCCCAGAAGCTCCTTTAGCAGCTGGCTTGGCTGACAAACTGCGTGAAAACGGCGTAGCTGTATTTGGACCTTCTGCAGAAGGCGCCAAACTTGAGTCAAGCAAGGCTTGGGCCAAGACTCTAATGAATGAAGCAGGAATACCTACTGCAAAGCACTGGACAACTAATACAAAGAAAGAAGCGTTAGAAGTGCTCAACGGATTACAAAAAGCACTAGTGGTAAAAACAGATGGGCTTGCAAGTGGCAAAGGAGTAACAGTCGCTGAATCAATAAATGCCACTGCTGAAGCTATATACGACACATTTGAAGGAAGACACATTGCCGCTGCCGATCAAGTGGTTTTGGAAGAGAAATTAGAAGGTCCTGAAGTGTCAGTATTTGCTTTGTGTGATGGCAAGAGCATGATTGTTTTGCCCCCTGCGCAAGATCACAAAAGGCTTAAGGATGGAGACAAAGGTCCTAACACTGGTGGGATGGGTGCATATGCTCCAGCACTTCTCATTACCCCAGAAGAGTTAGAAAAAATTAAACAATCAATCCTTGAACCCACTCTCAATGCATTGATTGAGCGCGGAATTGACTATCGAGGTGTTATCTATGCAGGGCTCATGATGACATCCTCTGGACCACAAGTTATTGAGTTCAATTGTCGTTTTGGGGACCCAGAATGCCAAGCTTTGATGCCTCTTTTGGGACCTGAACTTGCAAAAGTCATCCAAGCCTGTGCACATGGATCCCTGAACCTTGCTCCTGAACTTTCAACTATCAATACTTTTAGCGCTTGTGTAGTTGCTGTTACGCATGGTTACCCAAAATCACCACGAATCGATGAAGAAATCAAAATTGATCTCCAAGCATCCGAGAATCTTCAGATTTTCCATTCAGGTACCAAGCTCGATAAAACAGGAAAACTATTAACAGCGGGGGGGAGGGTGCTATCAATTTGTGCCAATGCAGAAAATTTTGATGAAGCCTTTAATCTGGTCTACAAGGGGTTTAATGAGATTCATTGTGAAGGAATCAACTATCGACGTGATATTGGCCATCAAGTTAGAAATTCTTAAGTTTGAACTTAAGAATTAATCAATAATATGCAAAAAAAAACTGCAAGCAAATTTTGATTTGAAAAATTCTCAGCAATCTGGTCCTGAACAAAAAAGCTTTTTAGAAAAGATCAGAGTTTGGTGGGAAGAATTCAGTCTTCAAACAAAATTACTAGCGATAGCAACACTTGCTGTGAGCCTGATGATGACAGGTATCACTTTCTTTGTCCTAAATGGAATTCAAAGAGATGCTGGAATAAATGACACTCGCTATGCGAGGGATCTTGGTCTATTACTTTCCGGTAATGTCTCTGAGCTAATTGCAAGTGGCAAAAATCGAGAATTAGCATCTATTGCAGAAAAATTCTGGAGGTCTAGCAAAAGCATCCGCTACATCTTCTTTGCTGATGAGGATGGATTGATCTACCTAGGCATTCCAGTAAGTGGTGCTCCCGAGAATGGATATAGCGAATTACAACTTACCCGAAGACTAACTTTGCCTGAAACCCTGAAAAAACATCCTCAAAATCCTTTGGTTCGGCAACATTTAACCCCGCAAGGCCAAATCACTGATGTTTTTGTGCCTTTGCTATGGGAAGGCAAGTATCTAGGGACCCTTGCTCTCGGAGTAAATCCGAATGAAAAAACACTAGCGAATGCTGCTCTTACAAGAGAAGTAACCGTAGCTGTTTTCATATCCATCTGGGTCTTAGTCATATTAGGCGCTGTTATAAATACACTCACAATCACCCGCCCTGTTAAGGAGCTTCTAAGGGGAGTCCGAGAAATAGCTGCAGGAAAGTTTGATGCAAGAATTTCAATACCCAAAAGTGGCGAACTGGGAGAACTCTTAGATAGCTTCAATACCATGGCATTACAACTTGAAGCTTATAACGAGGCTAATATTGAAGAATTGACTTCTGCACAAGTAAAACAACAATCTCTTATAGCAACTATGGCAGATGGAGCCTTGTTACTTGATGAACAAGGAAGAATTGTATTGGCAAATCCAACTGCAAAAAGATTATTTAGATGGGAAGGTAGGAAATTAGAAGGTCAAGAGCTTCTCAATGAGTTACCTGAAATACTCTCTAATGAATTACATGATTCATTGACGTCATTGCTTAAACAGTCAGCCGAAAGCAATGACATCCGTTGCAGTCTTGATGAACCCAAAAGAACTTTGAGAATAGTACTTCAATCTGTTAGAGAGCCCAACAAAGAAACTCTTAAAGGTATTGCAGTTACTGTTCAAGATCTAACAAGAGAAGTAGAGTTGAATGCTGCACAAAGTAGATTTATAAGTAATGTTTCTCATGAGCTAAGGACACCACTATTTAACATCAAAAGTTATGTAGAGACACTACATGATCTTGGCGATCAACTAAGCGAAGATGAAAAGAAAGAGTTCTTGGGAGTTGCAAACTCTGAGGCAGACAGATTAGCAAGGTTGGTCAACGACGTTCTAGATCTTTCCAAACTTGAAACTGGACGATCAGTCCAGTTTGAATCCCTAGATCTGCTACCTGCTATGGAGCAAACCCTTCGAAACTACAAGCTTAATGCAGACGAAAAGAAAGTTAGTCTTAAACTAGATGTGAATGAAGAGATTCCTAAAGTTCTAGGAAACTGGGATCTTCTTTTACAAGTTCTTGATAATCTCGTAGGTAATGCACTTAAATTCAATAGAGCTGGTGGCTTACTAACTCTTCGAGCATATGCCTGGCCAGATACATGTTTTACTGGCCCCCAAATCAACCAACAATCTAATCTTTTCTGTGAACTTATTTCGCCTCTCCCTAGACTCAGAGTAGAGGTTTCAGATACTGGTCATGGCATCAGCAAAGAGGCTCAGGAAAGAATTTTTGACCGATTCTTCAGAGTAGAGGACTCTGTCCATACTGAAGTTGGAACAGGATTAGGACTATCTATAGCTCGAGGAATAGTCGAGAAGCATGGTGGAAAAATCAGAATAGCAAGTGAGCCAAATATAGGAACAACATTTTGGTTTGACTTGCCACTTGAACAAGCTGATGCAGATGAAGTCTTTCTTCAATCTGAGAGAGCGAGCAAACTCAGCTTTGACGAAACACTTGATTAACAAACTAATTGACTTCTAGAAGAACTAGAGCTTTAAGTCCTGTCTGTCCTCTGCAATTACCCTATGGGGAACTCCACTAAATATTTGCTCAAAGTTTGAAAAAGAATCCTTGATTTCCGGGCCTTCGCTAGTAATTACAAACTCTCTAATTCTCTTATCATGCCATGATCCACGCATCTTGAACACATTTACAGCCCTAGCCATCTCTCCTTTAATCTCAACATACTGAAGTAATAGTATTGTATCAGTAATAGTTGAAATATGAGAATCTGTTATCGAATGGCTACCCATAAATTCTTCCGCTGTATTTGTAAAGAAACCAGCAATTTCTTCCTGTTTTGCATAACCGGTAACCCCTATCACAAACTGTCTAAATGCATTTAAACTTACTCCTCTAGCCAATGCCGAAAGTGAATCAATCGCCATTCTAGAAGGCTTAAATTGAGTAATTTCTGTCTTAATTATCTGCAAATGATCTTCTAATCCAGTTGACTCTGGATAAGCACAAATAATCTTTAGAAGTCCCTCTCTCTCCATTTCCTCAAAGTCAATTCCCCAACTTGTTGCATTCCTAAGCAGTTGGGCACGTGATTCTTCATAAGCAAAGAGAATTGCTCGCTCCTTATGGTTATACGCATTTTCAATAAACTTAGAAACAAGCATGGTTTTACCTGTACCTGTGGCTCCAGTAGCAAGAATGATTGAATCCTGAAAAAAGCCACCTCCACACATTTCATCGAGATCATTTACACCTGAACTGATTCTCACGTTGGAAGACCTCTGCGTTAATCGCATAGCACCAAGAGGGAAAACACTTATACCGGGAGCTCCCATAGTGAAAGGAAATTCACCTTTCATATGTGTAGTACCTCGCAACTTAAGGATTTCCACAGTTCGACGTCTCTTCTCAGCCTCTAAAACATTTCTCAGAATTACGACGTTATCAGAGACAAATTCTTCCACTCCATAACGTGCAATTGGGCCATATTCCTCTATACGTTCAGTAGTCATGACAGTAGTCACTCCTATCTCTTTAAGGCGAGCAATTAAGCGAAAGATCTCTCTACGAACAACATAAACGGCGTCATATTGCTGGAAAACGGCAGTTATCGAATCAATCGCAACACGCTTAGCCTTGTACTTTCTAATGGCATAGCTAATTCTCTCAATCAAACCAGAGAGATCAAAACTTCCAGCCACATCTTGCCCTTCCGGATCTGGTGACGCATCAAGAATAAACAACTTATCTTTGTCAACCATTTCTTGAAGATTCCATCCAAAACTGGCTGCATTTCGAAGAATATCCATTGGAGACTCTTCAAAAGTCACAAATATTCCTGGCTCATCAAATTGTGTAATGCCGTTATGCAAAAAATGTAGAGAGAAGACTGTTTTACCAGTTCCAGAAGTGCCACTGATCAGGGTGCTCCTACCTGCTGGCAACCCTCCATGACAAACATCATCAAACCCATCAATTCCAGTAGGGAGCTTTTGCACCTGCATGCTGGATAAAGATCTATTTTCCTTAGAAGTGTCCATGACTAATTAGTTCTAATCAACCCTAGTGAAAAAGCCATTAACAACCTCAGGTCCACCGTGAGCCTTAAGAATCTGATGGAGCTATGTCCTCATCTGCAGACGAAATCACCTGACTAGAGTACATGTCACTTTCTGATAACTCGTCATAAAGCAAATCAAGACCAATCAAAACCCTCTCTCGGTCAGATAGATCCCCAATAATTCTCCTGACTGGAGGTGGCAAAATCTTTGATAATGTAGGTGTAGCTAATATCTTGTCTTCCTCTGCTAATTGGGGGTTCTTCAACACATCAATCACTTTCAAAGCATAAACACCATTGAATTCCGTCTCCAGAATATTGCGAAGGGTTTTTAGAGCTCGCATGGAATTAGGAGTATTCCCAGCCACATAAAGTTTGAGGATGTATGTTTTCCTAGCAGCCATAAAAGATAAACATTAAAGGATTGATGAATAAGACAGAAGGCTTTCCCTATGGTCAAGCTAAATAGAGCCAGAGATTGAGGAAAAGACTAGGTTCATTTTGAAACCAACTGCTAATAACAGAAGCAAAAGCTTTTAGATCTTGACTAATACCCCTCCCAACCCTGAAGATAACTGATTGTATTCCGATTGCGACTCAGGCTTAATCGTTGAAATCCAGTTTTCCTCAAAACGAAGGGAAATACTTTTAACGAGCCTGAACGCGTCTCATATCCATGGCCGACCAACCAACAACTAAAACAAAGGAGCAAAAAGAGCTTCCTTACGCCATAGTTGAATCTTCGGGTCAACAATTTTGGCTACAGCCCAATCGTTATTACGATATCGATCGAATTCAAGCCAAAGTGGATGAAAAAATTTCGATCGACAATGTTTTACTCCTTAAAGCCGGGAAGAAAGTTACGGTCGGGAAGCCTTACGTTAAAGGTGCAAGCGTCGAACTTAAGGTTTTATCCCATAAGCGAGGTACCAAGGTAATTGTTTACAAAATGCGTCCCAAAAAGAAAACACGCTCTAAAAATGGGCATCGGCAGGAGCTCACTAGAGTCCTGGTTGAATCAATCTCACTAGACGGGAAAGTTATCAACTAGTCCATTTCACTCCAGAAACACACCTATCAAACCACCGCTTCTAAATCAAATGGCTCATAAAAAAGGCACTGGCTCTACCCGTAATGGAAGGGATTCCAATTCAAAACGTCTTGGTGTTAAGGCATTTGGAGGGGAATCAGTAAGTGCAGGTTCAATCCTTATCCGCCAGCGGGGGACTTCCGTCTTGCCAGGTCTTAATGTAGGCAGAGGAAAAGACGACACTCTATTCGCTCTTACGGATGGGGTCGTCAATTTTGAAAGCATTCGAAGAGGTCTTAAAAACAGAAAACGGATAAATATTTCTTCAACAAATTAATCATATTAATCAAATATAATATTGCGAAATCAATTAAAATTATTTATTTTGAGAAAATAAACTTATGTCAGTGGTTTATAAATTCGGGATGTAATCAATAAGGGATGAAAAACTTCTAAAAAATTAGACTGAAGGGTTTTAAAAAATCTTTCTACCAAATTCGCATCATCAAAATGGAATGGATATTCCCCATTAAAACCCTTAAAGAAATACCAGTTCAATAGGGCAGTTGCACTAGGATTCATATGCTCTCGAAAAGCCAATAATTGACCAGATGGGTCTGCTAGGTGTTCAAGGACATCTAAACATATAACAGAGTCAAAAATAATATTTCCTATACTTTCTAAATCTCTATGAAATGAAATTCGATCATCTAAGGATAATGCCTTGGCTCGATCCGCTACAAACGAACGGTTTTGGGGGTTTAGGTCTACAAACCATACGTGATCGACCTCTTTCAAATTGGCTGCAAACAATGCATGCGTACCAATTCCTCCACCAAAATCCAAGACATTCCCCTTTGAGAACATCTTCAGAAGTTTCAATGTTTCAGCTATATATTCGGCACTCCCTAAATGCCATGAAGCCAGGTCCAATAGATGAGCTGTGCCTACATCAGTCTCATAAAAGCTAGTGGGGTCGCTCAATTCAGAAGCTTTTGGATGCAAAGCCGCCAAATCCTCTGAGCCATGTGGCAAACGATTATCTATATCATTGATTGTTGTCTTCAGAAAACTCGCCAAATGTAATTTCAGATCCAAACCAGTATTCATGAACTCAATTAAATCAGATTCAACATCCATATAAAAATTTTTCATGCCTGAAATCCTGCTGATGAGTAACCTAAGAGGTAAAGGCTAACAATGCATCTGTTAAATCAACTCCAATAATAAGAATGGAAGGTAAATTGAAAGATCTAACAGGTTTTTTAAATATTAATAAGCCAGCAGGAATAACATCTCACCAATGCGTAAATCGTATTAGAAAAATAATTGGCATCAAGCGTGTTGGCCATGGAGGAACTCTCGATCCAGAAGTAACAGGTGTTCTCCCTATTGCTATTGGAAAAGCAACTAGACTCCTAAATTATCTACCCGGGGAAAAAACTTATCATGGAATAATTCAGCTTGGCATAAAAACAACAACAGATGACCTTGAAGGAAGGATAGTTGACAGGAAGGAATGGCCTATATTAAGCAATAATTGCTTAGAGCAATATCTAGAAAAGTTTAGAGGCTCTATTCAACAAACCCCTCCGCAATTCTCAAGCATACAAATACAGGGTAAGCGTGCATACGAGATAGCAAGGTCTGGCGAATATATAGAACTAAAGTCTCGAAATATCAACATCCACACATTAGATTTACTAAATTGGAACCAAGAGAAAGGTCTTCTAGAAATATCTATACATTGTTCAGCAGGTACATATATTCGTTCTCTGGCAAGAGATTTGGGTGAGCAAATTGGATGCCATGGCTCACTTGCAAAGCTTAAACGTACGCAAGCCTTAGGGTTTGATTTAAATCAATCAATATCACTACCAAGCCAAATCGAATTCTCAAAAGATTTTCATAAGTTTTTGATACCCATCATTAATGCATTTGATCACATGAAACGAATCAAACTTACTGAGAAGCAAAACGAAGACTGGATGTTTGGACGTGCAATACCTGTCAAGGTTTTTCAATTACAACAAGCTCCGAAGGGAAACCCAATATCTAATCAAAAAAATCCTTCATCACTAATACTGGATTCAATAGGAGAGGTTATTGGGATAGGTCTTATAGAAGAAGATTCAATCCTTAAGCCAAAGATAGTCTTTAATTCAAAATAATTCAAAGAAAAGTAATGTTCATATGTTTATTTGGCTTTTATAAGCTTCTAGACAATCTCATTGCTTCTTTATCAGCCCAAAGATGTACATTTTCATGAAGCTTTAACCAACTCGCTGGGAGATCATCATTTGGACTAGATTGCAAAAGTCTATGCAAAATTTTTGCTTTATTTTCACCAATAACTACAAGATGTATTTCTTGAGCAGCAAGTATTTCTTCTATCCCTAAAGTAATTGCCCTTAGTGGAACAGAACTTTTTTCACCATTAAAATCAATTGCGTTTCTTTCTCTAGTAGATTCAGAAAGACAAACCAATCGACAACAACATTTTTTATCAGAGAGAGGTTCATTAAAACCAATGTGACCATTTATTCCTAAACCCAACAACTGTATGCCTAATCCTCCAAAAGCTAGCAAACTTTCAGAATACCTTCGAGCTTCTGAATGTAAATCTTCCGCCATTCCATTAGGCAAATGAACCTTATCTTGATCCAAATGCAAAGGTCTAATCATATGTATCTGCATGTATAAATTAAAGCTATTAGGCTCATCTGTACGTAACCCAACATATTCATCAAGATTAAAGCTGCACCATGATTCCCTTAGTTTACATAGATCTAAATGATTCCATCTGTTTAACCTATTAACCAACTCTTTATAAATGGGTTTCATCGTAGCCCCACTAGCAAGACCTAAGGGTTTTTGAAGAACAGGCGAAATTCTTAAACGTAATCTATCCTCTAAAAGATCAACAAAATCATTAATTAATTCTAGGCGGCCCTCACCAACATTAAAAGTGCAAGGCCACTGTTCTTCTTTTAAAATTAGTGATTTGGGATTATTCAAAGTAAAGCCAAAAATGTTTGTGTTTGAAAATTAAAAATGAAAACTCTTTACCAGAAATCATCTAACACGTCTGTATGGAACTACTTCCACATCTTTATAATAGTAATTGAGAATTCTAATGAAATCTAATCCACGATTAGCTAAGCCATAAGCCCCCCATTGACTCATTCCTACTCCATGGCCAGCTCCTAATCCTCGAACATATAAAAAAGGCAAGTCTATGGACTCTTTGAATCTTGAAATCGGCTGAACTGGTGGTAGTGGTGGTGGTGGCAGCAAAGGAGGAGGCTTAACAGGCAAACCCCGTTGAAAAGAGAAATCACCTTTGTTTGAAGAAGAAGGTTCTTCTTGTGGAGAAATCAAAAGCCCTGACATATCAAGATCTTCATTGAGATCCTTTTTAAAAGGACGCTTCGGATCAAGAAGGTCATGAGGCTGAGGTTCAGAAGCAAGCAATTCAAAACTAACAAGAGCACTTTTAAGCCCGAGACGCTGTCGAAGCTCTTCTCCTGTCAAAGAAATGGAACCCCTAGGCCCAACAATTAAAACTTTTCTAACTCTTCCCGCTGAAGTTTTACTTTGAATAGTGATCGATCTCAATCCACCAGTTTTTGGGAAAGCTCTTCGTAATTCTTTAGGACTAAACGAAACAGTCCATTTCCTGGAAGGACTTAGATCGTCATAGTCTCTAACTCCAACTAAATAAGGCAATTGTTTTTTCCAAACATCGCCACTCGATTCTGTAAAACCTCCAGAACTACTATGAAAAACTGCATTTATAAGCTTTCCTTGATAAACCAATACCAATGATCGGGTTTCTGCTGCTGCTCTATTAGTCATTGGTGTCTCAGATTCAACTCCTAGGTAAACCTGGTTTAATTTTGTTGCTCTTACATCAAAAAAATCATTTCTAGAAAACCTTTTCAAGGCATATGTCCTTGCTGCAACAGCTTGTGCTTTCAAAGCAGATAAAGGCCAAGATTTGGGCATCTCGCTCCCAATAACACTTGCCAAATAATTCTCTATACCTAAATGATTCACCACAGTAAGCAAACCATTCCTGAAAAAGACTCTCAAAACACCCTTATACCGACGGTTCCCTAACCAGATCCCTCTTGGATCATTAGAGCTAATCGAGAGAAGGAAATTTCTATTCAAGTCAAATGACTTTGAAGCATTACCCTTTAGGGTTACCTCGACACCGCCTGGCCTTCTTCGTAATAGCAAAGAGCTGGCTTCTCTTTTCCCATACGGCAAACCTTCTATTAGCAAAGGAAGGTCACTATCTGCTCTCAAGCGAAAACGACTAGCTTGATCAAGTAAAACTCGCATTACAGGCTGGTTCCCAGCTAAAACCTGCTGAATAGGCAAAGTTCCTGGGCTGATCAGACCAAGAAATAAAAAACACAACACCGGCCAATGCCGAGCCACAAAAAATATCTTTAAGAAGAATCCCAGTGTGGCCATATAAGTGATTGAAAACCAGTCATTTGACTTCTTACATGTCAGCATGAAGACCTAATCAGAAAGGCCTTGCTGGTCACCTTCCTCGGCACAAGCTCTGGAGTTCCCACCAGGAACCGGAATGTCTCATCAGTTGCTCTGCGAATTCCGCAGCGTTCTGAGTTGTGGCTTTTTGACTGCGGAGAAGGCACGCAACATCAATTTCTAAGAAGCGACATTCGACTGTCACAACTTCGAAGAGTCTTTCTAACTCATATGCATGGGGACCATATCTTTGGTTTACCAGGTCTTCTTGCAAGTCTTGGGCTCGCTGGGAATAGCAACGGTGTGGACCTTTATGGACCTGATCAACTAAAAAGTTACCTTCATGGAGTGCTTGAAAACAGCTCAAGCAGAATCAGCTACCCCTTGCAAATTCATAAAGTCCGGGAATCTGCAGAAAAGCAGCGAATCCTTTTTGAAGATGATGAGCTCTTAGTCATTTGCACCCCACTTACACACCGAATCCCTTCATATGCTTATAGAGTTCAAGAGAAGGACAAGCCTGGGCGTTTTGATATAGACCGAGCAAAAGAGCTCTGTATTCCACCAGGGCCTATATATGCATCACTTAAAAGAGGGGAAGAAGTTATTCTTGACGATGGTCGAATCATAAAGGGGTGTGAGCTGTGCGGACCCACTCGGCCTGGTAAAAGCATCGTTTATTGCACTGACACAATTTTTTCAGAAAAAGCCATAGAACTAGCTAAAGGCGCTGACTTGTTGATTCACGAAGCTACCTATGCGCATTGTGATGCAGCACTGGCTTTTCAACGCAAACATTCAACGAGCACTATGGCCGCTCAAACAGCAGCAGAAGCTGCTGTAAATCAACTTGTTCTCACTCATCTAAGCCCTCGTTATGCCCCAGGAAATGCAATTACTCCAAATGAACTTTTAAAAGAAGCACAAGCGATTTTCCCAAATACACTGCTGGCAAAGGATTTCTTGCAAATTGATGTGAAAGCTAGCTGCAACAGTTCGTGATTCCTAGTGAGAGGTCATACCACGTCGTGAAAGAATGTGTGCGTGCGGTTTTCGGTCAGTCTCTGGCGTCCTCAATGGCATCTCTAATTTCTTTCTTTCAACGCTCCCTTACAAGACTCCTAATACTGGTGCCAGTCCTAGTTGGCCTCAGCATCAGTCCGATGTCCGTAGGAGCTCTCTATCCAAGTGACCCTTCTTCAGTTGACGTATTAGACACAAGCCTTCGTGGTCAAAACCTACAGAACACGGAGTATGTGAAATACGACCTTTCTGGCAGGGATTTGAGCGAGGCTAATTTAAGCGGCTCATTTTTCAGCGTATCCAACCTGAAGAATGCCAATCTCAGTGGAGCAAACCTCCAAAACGTAATTGCTTACGCAACTCGATTCGATAACGCTGACCTCTCAGAGGCCAACTTCACTGGTGCTGATCTTTTGAAAAGCTTTTTCAATGGAGCAGTTATCGATGGAGCTGATTTCAGCGATGCAGTGCTTGACTTAGATCAACAAAAAGCCCTCTGCCAAAGAGCAAGTGGCAAGACATTTGACAGCCTGCAATGCAGCTCAATCAATGAGAGCTATGTCCCTTCTTCTGAAGGGGAAAACAAATTCAACCCTGGTGTTGGCTAACTAAAAAACAAATTCAAAATTCTGTGTTACATGGTGGGTCTCTCTTGCCCACCATGTAATTTTTTTATGGTTAATTTGATGTTGATTCTGGAGAAATATTTAATTCATGCTTTGAACGAGGATGCCTGCTATACCACCACTCCTGCATTCCTGGGGTAAAGCGACTAGAGAACAATGTCATCAGTGTTAAAACAGGTTTAGAACCTGGCTGCAAAAGCTCAACAGAATATGAAGGACAGCGTCGAGCTGCTATATCAGGGACAAAACGACACCCTATTCGTTTCCAACTAGGTTCCTTACTTTTCCAGGCCAATCGAGAACAAGGCCATGGAAGCTCTTCTCTATCGAACAAACGGCAACAAGGGCCTACGACACGAAAGCTGTACTGGCCACCAGGGCTCTCATGAATACTGCCATGTTCTAAAAGAACACCTTCACTGGAAAAAGATTTTGAGGCCAAACCCAGAATCAAGAAAAAACAAATAGTGGCTAGTCACGAAAAAGCCACCCTATGAGGGTGGCTGATATAGGAGCCATTCGCAAGGCAATGCTTTACGAATGAATAACCTCTAATTCAATAAAGCTCTTCCTCAGCATGAGTGGTGATTGTGCAGTCAGAGGTTGGATAAGCGACACAGGTCAAAACAAAGCCTGCTTCAAGCTGATCATCATCAAGGAAGCTCTGATCAGACTGGTCAACGGTCCCTGCTGTGATTTTACCTGCGCATGTAGAACAAGCTCCTGCTCTACATGAATAAGGAAGGTCAATGCCCTGCTCTTCAGCAGCATCAAGAATGTACTGATCGTCAGGGACCTCAATGGTCTTGTTCAAACCCTCGCTCTGGTTTTGGAGGGTGACTTTGTAAGAAGCCATGGAAAAATTAGTAGCTCAGTGGTGAAACCAGAGTAAAAAAAATCACACCTGGATGCACCCTTCTTACATCGGCGAAGGTCCATTAATGGGGTATATACCGTGCTAAACATTCAAGGCCAATGGGAATCGGCAGTAGTATAAGAAAAACTTATCTTGTTTCTCTTTCAGGGTTAGCATTTTCGAACCTCCAGAAGTCCCCAAGAACCTTGGCTCTGCTGAGATAAAACCTCCCACCCTATTCCTCTAAATGTTTTCTTCAAATCAGCCGATTGCCCAACTAAAAGGCCACTTAAAAGAGCGATTCCACCTTCCTTAAGGATATTGTCAAATTTTGGTGCACAAGACTCTATTACTGGCGCAAGGATATTGCACAACAAAAAATCAACTTTTCCACCCTTCAAGTCTGATTCAAGAATTTCAATAGAACCAAGAGCAACTTTTAAATCGTCTTGAAAACCATTCATTTGAAAATTTCTCATCGTTGCTTGTACTGCCAAAAAATCAATATCAACTGCAAAAACTTTCTCCGCTCCGAGCAGAAGAGCAGCGAGTCCCAAAATCCCACTTCCACAACCTAGATCAGCTATTTTTGATCCTGAAAGAGACGTTCTTTCCAGAGCCTCTAGACATAAGCGTGTAGTTGGATGACTACCTGTACCAAATGCACAACCAGGATCTATACGTAAAACAATCCGCTCAGAGTAAGAAATAGGTACTTTCATCCAAGCAGGAAGAATTAACAAACTTTCCCCAACAGGATCAGGCTTCCAATGGGCTTTCCATGTCTGACTCCAATCTTCATCTTCGATCCGATCCCAGATTGGATTACCTAAATCCCGCAAAAAAGGTTTAGACAAATCATTTAAGGCCTTTGTCAAGGCATCTCTTTCTGAGGTGCCCCAATCAATTTCAGGCAGCCAAACAAACAATATTGGATCTGAAAGCGAATCAGGCGAAGCTTGAAAAGCAATTCTATTTATAGAAAATTCTTCGAGCTTCCATAACAAAGATTCCTCAAGTTCGATTGGGAAACGAATCGAAAGACGCCACCAGGACAAACATTCATTCCTCAATGAGATAACTTCCTCATGTGGTTATAAGGTGACGGGATACGCCTGTTGAATACCATTAATTGAATGTATAGCCTTTAAAAGATCGGTAGGAATTGGGTCGTCAATACTAAGCACCATAACTGCGTCACCTCTAACAATCCTCCTTCCAACCTGCATAGAAGCAATATTCACATTATGTTCTCCAAGCAGCGAACCAAGTTGGCCAATTATTCCAGGCATATCCCTATGCCTAGTGAAAAGCATATGTCTGCTTGGAATGACATTTACAGGGAATTCATCAATGGTTGTTATGCGGAGCTCCCCATCAGCAAAAACTGCTCCCGTAACACTATGTCCACCATGCTCCCCTCTTACATTTAACTGTAATGAACCCCCTGCAAAATCTCTACTTGCCTCATCCTTAACTTCCAGAACATGAATACCACGACTTTTGGCTTCTAAAGAAGCATTCACATAATTAATTCTTTCTCCAAGAGCTGACGTAAGCAATCCTTTTAAAGTTCCAACAACTAGAGGTTGAGAAGGGTGTTGAGTGAACTCCCCTTGCAAACGAACCTCAAGTTCCTGCACTTGGCCACCTGAAAGTTGACTCACAAACAATCCAAGAGTTTCAGCTAACTGCAAATGAGGCTTAAGCCTTTCCATAATTTCTGCACTAAGCCCTGGAATATTGACTGCACTCCGAGCTGGAAGACCAAGTAAAACGTCACGAATCTGCTCAGCAACATCAATTGCAACGTTTTCCTGAGCCTCTGCTGTAGAAGCACCTAAATGAGGCGTCAAAATTAAACGTTCCTGAACTGACCGGAGTAAGGAATCTTCTGGCAAAGGCTCCTTTGCATAAACATCTAATGCTGCGCCAGCAATTACACCATTGGCAATCGCATTGGCCAATGCATCCTCATCAACAATTCCGCCTCGAGCACAGTTAACAAGTCTTGCTGTTGGTTTCATGGTTCCCAGCAAATTTGCATTCACTAAATTTTCAGTATCAGGCGTTCTAGGTAAATGCAAACTGATGTAATCAGCTTGTACAAAAAGATCCTCTAGAGATATCAGCTTTACTTGCATCTGCTGGGCTCTATCAGCAGAAATAAATGGGTCATAAGCAATAACTTCCATACCCATTGCATTCGCAACTCGTGCAACATGAGAACCGATTTTGCCCAATCCAACAACACCAAGAACTTTTTTATACAACTCATTTCCTACATATTTCTTTCTATCCCATGCGCCAGCCATTGTTCTTGCATGTGCCTGAGGCACATGCCTTGATAAAGAGAGAAGTAGAGCTATCGCATGTTCAGCAGCAGCAATAGTATTCCCCTCAGGTGAGTTCACCACCAAAACACCACGCTGAGTAGCAGCTGGCACATCAACATTGTCAACTCCTACGCCCGCTCGACCGATTATTCGTAAACGACCAGCAGATTCAATTACATCAGAAGTTACCTGTGTCCCAGAGCGAATCATCAAAGCATCGTAAGAACCAATGATTGCCTTTAAAGCATCAACTGATAACCCCGTTTGTTGATCTACCTGAGCCACTTGGCTGAGAATATCAATTCCCGCAGCATCAATTGGATCAGAAACAAGAACCTTTGCCATGAAGAAGGACACACTGCCACTAAGAACTGTAGAGAGCCATAGGTTCTTTTATGGAAGAAACGCTAAGAGGGTTCAGAATTTAGTTAATTGAGGAAGCTTTTCGTGCCGATTTGCGCAGTTGTACTAAACAACAGAGAATCAGCCAATGATCTCGAACTTGAGTTGCAGAAGGCTTCTACTCCTTTATCGCGCTGCGACCTTGTTCCACCCTCAACATCTCAAGCAGAGATGTTGATTGAGGTTTCTAATGTGACAAGCAAAATAAAACTCATGAAAATAGAAAATGTCCCATTCCTGAATCCCAAATTCGCACGTCAAAACCGTCAAAGGCTTATGGCTCTTTGGTTAATGCCTTTTGGGTTTTTAACTGGCATCACGTTTGCTCAAACCTCTGGACTAGAGACTTTTTCAAACATTGGCCTTGGAATTTGGGGACAACCACTAATAGGGGGTCTTTTAGGCATGGCATCCGGTTTACTTGGAAGTTATGTAGCAACGGCTGGTGACGACTCAGGCAGAAGTGAAGATATACAGATCCTTCGCAAACGGCATGAAGAAAACAACTGGCTTCTAATTTTGGAAACTCCAGTAGGAGTTGAGTTACCTTGGCAGGCCCTACAAACTTCAAAACCAATTGAAATTATGAGGTTTAACGAGTTGTGAAGCTGCCTAAAATGCAGCTATTAAAGGAATGTCAAAACCCCGAAGGGATGGAAGAACTAATTGATATTGCCGATACAGTTCTGCAAAATCTCCAGCCAACTTGGTCTAAATTCATTCCAGGAAAATTACGAGAAGAAGCCCTAAGCCTCTTCAAAGGACTCTCCGACATTCAATGCCATAGCGAAGGAGGCTATAAAAGCGCCGAACGCCAAAGATTACTTATAGAACATTTAAATAATCCACTCAAAGATTTCAAACAAAACTTGCCAATAAGTGGCTTGAGAATCGCAGGGAATTTCCTTTTTGACAAACCAAGTTCAGATGACTTCAGACTAGCCCTAGAAGAACTAGGGATCCCATTAGAGGATATTGGTGATATTTGGATCAAAAAAGATAGGGGCGCAAATGCATTTTGCAGTAAAGAGATCCAAACAGGACTCAATGGGTTAAGCGGAAAGTTAAGAGACGTCGGCTTTTACTGTGAAACAGCTTCATTGTCAGAATTAGATCTTCCACCTGATCGTATTGAGAAAGAGATGTCGACTGTAGAAGCCTCCTGCAGAATCGATGCAATTGCTTCAGCAGGTTTTGGTATTTCAAGAGCAAAAGTTGTTAAGCAGATTAAACAAGGAGGGATAAGACTGAATTGGGACACAATTTCCCAACCCAGCAAACTCCTAGCCCCAGGAGACCGTATACAGCATCACTCTCGTGGTGTAGTAGAAATAATCAGTGTTGAATGCACTAAGCGACAACGCTGGAGGATCGTTATGCGCCGTACTTAAAATCTGCTTCGTGGACTGCTAATTTGCGCTAGTACTCTTTAATGTCTAACAAGCATACCCAAGAGAATTTCTTGGGCGATTAGCTCAGAGGTAGAGCACTACCTTGACACGGTAGGAGTCACTGGTTCGATTCCAGTATCGCCCATTGAAAACTTTGCAGTCCATATGACAAATTACATTTGGCAAATTTATCTGTCTAGGACATCAAATCAACTTCCCAAGGCTCTTGAAACCGCTACAAAAAGCATACGAGATTGTTTTAAAGATTATGAGCATAAAATATTATTTAATGATGAACTTAGGGGTTTCATTTCAAATAGATTCTCCAAAGAAGTGCTTTGGGCCTTTGACAGCTTAAAACCACTGGCTTTCAAATGTGATCTAGGCAGGTATTGCTTATTACATGAATATGGTGGATGGTATTTTGATATCTCAATAATTTGCAAACACTTTTTTCAAGCTGAAGAGCATATAGATATGCTTGTATTCAGAGATGAATTAAAACATTCAAGAACATCATATGCAGTTGCAAATGGAATAATTTGGTCAAAACCTAAAAATCAAATTCTAGAGCAAGCTATTAATGATATTGTTAGAAATTGCAAAGAAAAATGGTATGGGGAGACTCCTTTACACCCAACAGGTCCTGTTCTTTTTGGGGAAGCAATTGCGAAGGCAAATCGAGGGTTAAACTTGTTGTACGGAGATCTAATCTGCCCAAAGATACCCTTAACAAGAAAAGGAATTCCATTTCTTAAAAATATATTCAGGGGAAAATTTATTCTTCCAGATGGCAAAAAATTCGCTCTTCTGAAAGCCAGTCCTGGAGGAGACCTGTCACGCCTTGGAGCAAAAGGATCAGACAACTACAATTTCCTTTGGGAGGACAGAGATATATATAGCAACCTTAATTACAATGCAGCCAAGATATAAATCAATTAAATATTGATATCAATAGAATAAAGTCTACTTACTAGTTAACTTATAAACTCTGCTCTCAAGGGTTGTTAATTTTTCCAGCTGCACTAACATTAAAAGTATCTTCGTTGTCTTATTAAAGACCTATTTTTATATATGAAGGAAAAAACCTCTTACCTTGACCACATTATTAGAGATTATTAATGGCAGTAACATTAATAATAGGGCTAGGGGTTGCAGGTATTGGAGCTGCTCGCTTACTTAATGAAGAAGGAAGGAAAATAGTAATTCTTGAAAAAGAGAATAGTGAAAAGATCCATAGTATTCAAAAAAAAATAGAGAGTGAAGGGATTAAAGTGGAAACAGGAAAAAACCTTTCACTAGAAGTTATCAGTCAATTAAAAGAGGATATTCAAGAGATAATTATTAGCCCTGGAGTGAATTGGGAAGATCCAACACTTATTAGACTTAGAGAGCTAAACTATCTAGTTAAAGGTGAAATGTCATTAGCCTGGGAAAGATTAAACAATGTTCCATGGATAGGAGTAACTGGTACAAACGGGAAAACAACAGTTACATGTTTACTAAATCATGTACTTGAGACTAATGGCAAGAAGGCACCAATGGGAGGGAATGTAGGCTTCGCAGCCTCTGAAGTTGCGAGAATGTTTAAAGGCGACGGGAAAAGTGCCCTGGATTGGTTAATAATGGAAATGAGTAGTTATCAAATAGAAGCATCTACTGAAATAGGGCCATCAATAGGTCTATGGACAAGCCTCACCCCAGATCATCTAGAAAGGCATGGGACCCTTGAAAAATACCAAAGTTTAAAGCGTGGGTTAATCAATAGATCTCAAATTCGAATATTTAATGGAGATGATGCTTACTTAAGTAGTAATCGAGACAATCTACCACCTGGAATTTGGGTAAGTGCAAAAAGAACAGGGACAAAGGAGCATCCCATAGACTTATGGATAGACAATAAAGGGATAGTTTTTAACGATAAGAATCATCTATTTCAATCATCTGAATGTCAGCTAATTGGGGAACACAATATGCAAAATATGTTAATGGTTACAGCTGCAGCTCTAAGTGCTGGACTATCAGGTGAGCAAATAAAAAAAAGCCTAAGAACATTTCCTGGCCTTCCACACCGGCTAGAAAAACTTGGAAAAATAAACAACATCGATATTTATAACGACAGTAAAGCGACTAACTTTGATGCTGCCAAAACAGGCTTAATAGCTATTGACTCTCCTTCGATAGTCTTAGCAGGTGGAAAGCCCAAAGAAGGGGATCCAACAGATTGGTTAAATGCGCTAAGAGAAAAGTCATCTGGAATAGTTCTTTTTGGTGAAGGAGCTCGATTTCTAGAAGAACTCATAATCTCTTCAAGATTTCAACATGAAGTTGTCTGCTGTGATGATCTTGCAAAGGCAACAAGAGTAGCTATTGAGATTTCACTTAAAAAAAATATTAAAACAATTATTCTTTCTCCAGCTTGTGCAAGTTTTGATCAGTATCAAAATTTCGAAGAAAGAGGAATTCATTTCCACAATCTAATCAAACCTTATTTAAGCACCACAAGCCTGCCTTAATATAAGCAAAAAACATAGTAAAAGCGGTTTTCATTTAAAAAATTCTATGCAGAATAATTATTACAATCACTGCATCTTGAAAGCATTTCTTATATCCTTATAATTATAAATATTCTGTTGCCAAAAGAAGCACTTTCCAAAAGTCCTTAACACCATGGACCAAAAAGCCGATTCAAAGACTCCTTTAGATAACACAATCTTCTTTTTAATACTTATAACAACTCTCTTTATTCAATCGTTATTCATCTTGGCAAGTATTACCAGAAGAGGAATCATGAAGCAAGAAGTGCTCTTACAAAAAACTAACTTGGGTTTTGATATAGCAATCTATCATGAATAAATTAGTGCCTGTAAATTAAGCAAGTTAAGCCAAAAGGCTATAAATTACTTGTTCTATTTTCTCAGCACTTAATAGCTCTTTTAGGCAAGCAAAACCAAATGTATTCTTGGCTTGAAACATGAAGCACAAGACATTTTCTCTTCATAGGTGATATCACTTAGGCACTTTATATCCCGTAACCAATCCTTTTCATATCCAAAAATTCGTACTAGAAATGGCTTCTATTTAGGAGAGGCCAATGCAGAGTTTGCACAAAGCTTTCCCAAAGAAGAAGCAAAAAGACACTTTTGACTCGTATTACAACTGCATAACAACATGCTATCGGCTCGGGTTCGAAGATATTGAATGCGTAACTCAGTGCGTAAAAATCCATCTGCAAAAGGATGCAGGATAATGCCAAAAGAACCACTATTCATAAGCAAAGAAGGTGAAACTATTCAATCTCTATCTAGCAATTCAGGGTCCTTATTTCATGTTCACTCTGAGCATCTCTCTATACATTGTGATGAGATTATTGCTCCCACAAAAATACAAGTTGACACACTCGAAAGACTTCGTGATAGTTCATACCACCACAGCATGGAAGCAATGAAACAACAGGGTGAGGGCCTTCGATCCTTAGTCGAAATTTCTGCAGCTCCTTACTTAGAAAGCTACAAAGCCAAGCAATCATAAGTGGTTTTCCTCATAGACATAATCAGTTTGCATGTCTAGAAATGTAGAGGAGAGCAAAAAGGCTTTCCCAATCCACTCTGGTAATCAAGTCAACTCTTGATCCCATTAGCGTTTTCAAAAGAAAGGAGAAGAACCATGAACACTCAAGAAGGTTTAACTCTAGTGGAGTCCCTAATCCCTGCTGTCTTTGGAGGGAGTTTGTTTATCCTGGCCATCATCGGCAGTCGCGAACTAATCAAAGAGGCAAGTGTGGCTTTGAAGAGAAGAGCAAGTGCCTAAATAGCTCAATAACCGCTTACTTCACTAGGAGGGCTGCAATGAAAACTCAAACTCCGCCTAGCGGCAATAGGCTTGTTTGCGATATTCCAAGAAAACAACAAGCCATAGAGGCCCTTTTAGGGCTTGCATGGAAGAAAGGGAAAAAGGAAAGACCCAAATGGCTATTAGAAGAACTAAGCGCACACAGCTAGGAGTTTTGAAATCGCCTTAATTGATAACTAACTATATAATGTTCTAGTTGCTTTTCAAAACAAATATCTGTTTTGAACCTATGTAATTTGGATCATTGTCAAGCTAGAAATCAAGCATTTTGCTTTAAGGAGTTCTACTATTAAAAAGCCTTTAAACGTTCTACAGAATTGGCTTCTTCACGTTTAATTTGTTCTTTAAGGTTTAAGCAATCAGTTGGCAACCCCTGACCAATTAGCATGAATATTGGAGTTAGGCATCCCACAGTAAATACAAGGCCCAATCCTCCTGACGAATTAAATTCAAACAAAACAGCAAGCCCATGTAGAGTTGCAAAATAAGCAATAATCAGGGCAGATTGGCGAGGTTGTTTTACCAGCCATCTAAAGAATGTACCTAGAAAGAAAAAAAAGCCGTTCATCAAAAGACTTAGAAATTAAGATTCAAACTTCTCAAGCATAAAAGAATGACCCTGATTCAGGTAATAATCTCTAGCTTATTGTTATGCAAGGTCCAACACACCATGAAGACCTAGGCACAACCTAAATTTATCACCTTATTCAGGAAAAGGTATACAGAGAGGCATTAGAGCATTTCACCAATCAGATTCCTAAGACTTTTTGAGTGATTATAGTAATGAGTATTCCTTTAAAAAAACACAGCCACAGCAAGCCGTAATCACTAATCCCTAATTTCCTTTGATACCAATTAATAAACTTCTTATGACGCTTGACCAAATAGCTTCTCATTTAAAACGAAGAATGTTAAATCAAGGATAAAGACACCCAAGATCCTTTACAAGGCATTCAACAGGGGTGACTTCTCAAGAATTTAATCAATAGAAGTACTAGTAGAGCTGACCAGGCGATTCTCCCATGCAATACCTCTACTCGGCTTAGTCGGGCAAAAGTCATAACCAAGAAGTCAGGAATAATGAGAAGCAAAGTCAATTTGAATTATCAAATTGACTTTGCTTCAAGCCGACTGATCCCCATCACCCGACCGTTGGGATCAGCATAATGTCTGTCAAGAGAAACGTCATGAGTAGTAAGCACTACTTGTAGTGTAAGGACAGGTTGCCTATAGCACTATTTGTGGGGGTTGTTTTTCGCGCCAAATACCCTTAGAAAATAGGTTCCCCATCACCCAGGCCCATGGCATTTTGCCGGGGTCTTTTTTTTGGAAACCAAGTGTCTGCTTCAGAAACAGGAATGATGAATCCCCCCCATAGATTTTTGCATTAGCCAAAGCCTCACTAAAAGACTAAGCCTAATTGGGTCACTGTCACTTAGTAATAAAGAAGAGGAGAGAAACCTCATGATGTTTCATAAAAGGATTTAGAAATTCTTTTACATATATCAGATAAAAACCAAGGATATGAATCAAGCTAATAAAAATTTCTCTTTTTAAGAGAGATATTACCAGCTTCACAAAATTGACTCAAATTAAATATATAAAAGAGTTTCAGTATTATATTCTCTTTATTTTTAAGCAAAAAAGAAGACCTCTGAACTTAACGTTCAGAGGTCTTCTTTTAAAAACATTTATTTAACTAGTGCAAGCCTAGAGGGAAAAATATCTTTTCTGGTCCAGCTATAACAACTGAAAAAGCGATGCCGATAGCCAATAGTTGAACCCCAGCAAATTGCTTCCATCTATACGAGAACAAAGAGGCATCTGAATCAAGTCCCCAACCTTGCTTAGGCTCATTCTCTTCACGTCCATACCAAAAGAAATTAGCGACTTGAAACAGTGCAATTAAACCGAAGACAGCTGGAACAATCGACAAACCCCCAAGAGGCTTTATCAGCCCAATATCTGAAGGGTGGGGGAGTTGCGTTGCGAAAGCAACGATTTGGGTTAAGTCAATCATTTATTTGGAGGTTAAACGACGTATTAATAGCGGAGTAGGCAATGTGTTTACCAGGCTTTTGAGAGATCGTTACAAACTTTCAAGCCAAGAGAAAGCTTGTAAGCTAAAAAATTGCTTAGCAAGCATGGCAAGTTTTATTTTTCTTCTAGTTTTTGCCCAAAAGATATTCTCTCCTGAGCCTTCCTCGTTTCTCTTCTAAGGCAGCCTGAAGCTCTAAACGCCTAAGAAGCAGCCTCTTCTCATTCTTGACAAGAGTCACTCCAACCCAAGCAATGCCTAGGCCTATCAAAGAAGGAATCCCTGTAACCCAAAGCGAAGAAGAGGTGCGTTTAAAAATCATTTTTTATTATCCTTTGCGTTTTCTGATTTTGGTATCTACTAACCAACCCTAAAACAAACAATCACAACCAAATCAATGCCCCCCTAAAAGGATCAAAAACTTGTTAGCTAATTGAAGAGGGGGCATCTTTTAACAAATTTGCTGCAGGGCTAAGACTGGTCCAAGAAGATTAAATCCCTTGAGCTTCAAGAGAAGCATTATGGGCCTTCTGCATTTCAACCATCTCTGCACAAGTAAGTGCAGGCCTGTACTGAAACTCACAACCAAATGCCGATCTCCAAAACATAAAATGCTTGAAGAGAGCTTTTGCATCAATAGCCTTGCAAATAATGCACAACTCGCCTGACTCGGGCATATGCAATCTTGCTACGAGCTCAAATCCATCAAACTTATCTAATTCTGCTCCATCCTCCATATACTTAATGAAAGAGGTATATCCCTCATCTTGAGTTTCAGACGGAACCACACAAGAAACAACGTAAAACTGCATTTGTCTATTTAAGAAATACAAGTTTGATTAGAGCAGAAGTCTCTGGTTTTGAAAAGTGTTCTACATAACAAAGCACAGTGACTTTCTTCTAAATAAGGACAAAAAAATAAAAACTTCAGATTTTATCAATTCTTAGTAAGTTTTCCTATAGAATAGAAGGAAACCTGATTCATTAGAACTTCTTAAAAATGCAAAGAATCATGGCCATTATACTTTTATTAATCATAATCATTTCGCAAAGTCACATTGCTCTAGCTGATTCAGAAAAAAACTTTTCAAAATATATGCAGATTTGGAATGAAAAGAAAGATCTTGCTAGTCAATATCTTGAGGAAGCAGAAAAAGCATTCAAATCTGGTGATGAGCTGTCAGGATGTGTAGCACAACAAAAAGCGGCTGAGTTTGGTATAGATGCAACGAATTCTCTTATAAAAGCCATGAAAGCTAATGGTTCAAATAATGGCATTGAGAATATCGAATCAGGTTTAAGAAAATGGGAAGAGCTAAAAGACTTCTGTTAAAAACAAACAAGTAATCATGAATAATTACTATTGTCCTTTTTGTTCATCTAAATACGAACTACACCAGAAACTTCCCAATGGTGAGATGGTATGTGGCCATTGTGGAGAAGAGCTATTCATTAAGCCAATAATTAGTCGAAATCAAGTAATAGGACTAATCACCTCAATTGCACTTTTAGCTCCTTTAATAATTTCAAGCTTATTGATATTAGACATTAGGAACTATAAAACATACCCTCAAAAGAAAAATCCCAAAGGACTAATCTCTGTTTCCGGCCATCACGAACCCCTAACCCTCAGCAGTTTCAAATTGACGTAAAAGGCGAAATCCCTTTCTGATTACCAAAAATGCTCCATAAGCTCCAAGACACAGTGGCAAAATAATCAAAGGATCTGTGCTGGCCACCTTAGAGACACTTTCTGCTCCATGTGAATGACTGGGGCATGGTGCAAGAAACATTATCGATGAAAAAACAGACACCCATCCAAGAATAGAAAGCACCCCTTCCTTGATTTTCCCATCATAAAAACGGTCTAAGCCAACAGGCCATCCGACCGATAAGACTGCAAGGCGGGTAAGCGCTTTTTTCTCATCTTTACCAAACATGCTTACTTAAAGAGAAAGAACCATTTTCGAACTATAAAGTCAAAAATTCTAAATCGCGCATAAGAAAGGTAAATCAAATTCGACAACCAAGCTGAATAAAGCCACTATCCAATAGCCTGCCAAGCTTTAAAGCAGTAGCCTCCTCGATTCTTGTAAAGTCTCGCTGATGGCTTGTTATCCAATCAAGCTCCTCACTAGTAATTACACCCGAGGAAAGGGACTCAAGGAAAAGTAATCCTAAATTCATGGTTTGGTTTGAAAACGGCTTTTTTAGGAACCTTTCAATTGAAGTTCAATTAAAAAGATCCTTTACTGTTCAAGACCGACTGATCCCCATCACCCGGCCAATGAGAGAAGAGTACTCATCGTCAAGGATTGATTAGAATTTCATAACACTAGATATAGATTTGGCGTTACCTAACTTCAAAAAAGGCCACTATCAGTAGTACTGAAAATTTTTCATCCTAAAAGCAGCAACTAAAAAGCCTCGCCTAAATGGCGAGGCTTTTTAGTTGACTGAAAGACAAAGCCAATCAGCCAAGGAGAAAATACTCTAGTTAGACGCTGGAGTTGCAAGTCCGCCTAGTGCATCCGCTATTCGTCTGAAATCAAAGCCCATGGCTCGCAATGCATGCCAAAGGTGACCTTGAATACAGAAGAAGCCAAAGTAATACTGCACATTAACTAGTGCAGCACGAGTTGTGTGTCCGAGAAAGTAGTTGCAATCTGATATGTCACCAGTGTCAACCCAATAAGGAGAGATGCCAAATTTGAGTTGAAGCGGCTCACCATACCAATCAATGGGATATACGGTGGTGTTCTGCGCTGCCCAGAATGCTGCAATAATTCCCATCCATCCAAGACCAGCTAAAGACCAAGACAAAACTGCTTCAGCTGAAAGCAAACCAGCACCTTTGAATTTGTCATATTCACCAAGTCGTTTTTTCTCAAAAGGTGTAGCTCCTGTTGCTATATGAAAAGCACCACCGGTGATCTCTAAGAAGGCTAAGAAGGCATGACCTTCCATAACTTCTTCAAGACTGTCTATAGCAAGGAAATCGGTCTGATGACTCCATATTCTGCCGAAGTCCCCATAACCAGGGAAGACTTGTCGAACAGATCCAATAGCTGGGTCATAAATGCCATGAACTCTTGCCCATTCAACAAACCAAATACAAGCAACACCTAAGAAGATCAGATGGTGGCCAAGGATAAAAACTTGATTATCTGGGTTATCCCATTCAAGCTTGAACCGATCAACCCGACCAATAGGGCCACTCTTTAAATCAGGGTCAAAGAGTAAAGAGTGAAGGAGTGCTGCACCCCCGTAAACGGCTGAGAAGATCAGGTGAAAGAGTGCGATTGTGGCAACACCTACTCCTGTCCAGACTCCTGCATCGTCAAAGCCAATGCCTAGTGAAGCCAAATGGGAGAGGTATATCGAGCTCTGATGCCCCATTGGCACAGAAGAGTCATAGCGGGCAAGCTCCCAAAGGCAACTTGCACCAGTGAAGAAGCAAATAATTCCTGTGTGCCCAACATGCGAGCCAATGAATCGGCCTGCTCGGTTTGTAACCACAGAATTACCAACCCACCACCCATAGGTAAGGTTTGGATTTCCATAGGTCTGCATAATTTAAAGAGTGCAAGACGGCGAGACGTAAGGCACCTTACACTCATTTTGCCCTTGGAAGGCAAAGCAATCCACTATCGGCAAAAGACTGCGGTAAAAGGGTTTTGAGCGCGGTCCTGATTAATTGATGACAATTTAATTTAACCTATTTGAATTCCAAAACCCTGATCACAACTGGGTATCTTCATTGTTTTGCGATCTATTTTTTTTAAGTAAATTAGTATCTTATCCATATTCATTTTGGCGTATTTAGAGGTAAATTCGCCAAGCAAGTAAGAAATTTTTTGTCGTAAACCGTCGCTAAAAAGATTTTTTGGACTAAGCGTGAAATCATTCACGCACTAACCCATTCGGCCAAAGACAAAGCATTGCTGATCATGTCCTCATGCCTTTGGCCGCAATGGATCAACACGAAAAGATAGATCTGATCCAACATCTCATAGGACTGATTATCTATAGGCACCTGCGTTGAAATCCCTGAGGAGGGGGTTTACTCACTTTCTAATACAACTTCCCCCTCCTTCTCTGAAGATTGTGGTGACTCACTCTCTAATACAACCTCCCCATCCTTCTCTGAAGATTGTGGTGACTCACTCTCTAATACAACCTCCCCATCCTTCTCTGAAGATTGTGTTAAATCGCTTTCTAGTAAAACCTCATTTTGAAACTGCTCGGGAAACTTGCTTTCCTGTTCAACTTGAACCTCTGCAGGGAGGGGTTGAATCTCTTCTAATTGCTTTTTGGACTCGATTCTCTCATTCGCATCACGCAATAGGAATAAGGAAAGCTCTTTAAGGCTGAGCAAAGCAGATTTCTCATAAAAATAAATTTCCCTGAGATTATCTTTGATTTGAATCTCGAATGAACCTGGATTCAGCAAAGCGAAACCAGTCCATCCAACAAGTACGAGTACAAAGCTGATCAAGGCAGCAATTAGAGACCTAAAAAGAATGATCACTTTGATTCAGCAAGGTTTAGCATTCCTAGTCCGTCATTTTATTAACCAACACTGGATTTCAAGGTAATTGATGAAAAGATAAAACATAATAAACAACTTTAATCAAAATGGAAGTGTGGTTTGCTCCATTACCGCCTTGGTTTCTTGCAATAACAATGATCGGGATTATAACAGTACTAATTGCAAGGCAATTTGAAACCTCAAAAGGGAAAGATGATCAAAAAAAAGAGATTCTTAAAGAACTGCTTGAAGCATACGGACTAGAAATTCCTTCTGAATTAAAAAGTTCGAAAAAAACTATTGCACGTCAAACAGAGAGAAAGTAAATGGAGAATGAATTACTTTTACCACTCTTATGGACTGTTGTTTTTGGGGTTATTTTTGGTCTGGGTTTTAGAAAGCTAACCAAAAAAAATCCTACAAATAAAAAGTGGGTTCGCCCACCCACCCCAAAATCACAAGAGACTTCAAAAGAAGAATAATTGTTCTAGGGAAATCTAACCACGAATAGATTATCTTATATAGAATTTTTTTAGTTAGACTTTTATCTTTAAACATTACATTATTAATTTTTATTCTACGGAAAGACCTATATGATAATTTATAGCTTTCTCTACGAATTATAGAAAACCGGCAAAGTAGATAATTTAATAGGAAAGAGGATTTCTTAAAAGCTGTTTAAATTGGGGTGATTATTATCTAAATTCGCATTCTAGAATAGCAAGAGCCTCATCGGGTAGTCCTAAAAAAGTGTCCAGAATCCTATTCCCCGAAGGCTTTATTTGTGCTACGCCTACAAGTGTAGCTCTCCCATTATCTTGCAAAATAGTTCCCTGAACAGAATGCCTTTTACTGATTACTTCACCAGTCTGAAGGCAAGTTGAAACTATTAACTCTGGTGCAGAAATTATTGAAAAGATAGAGAGTACAAATCGAGACTTAAATTTAAGAGAAATATGCCC